>NZ_BAAGXG010000002.1:0-665232 GCF_054779955.1 Spirosoma arcticum | reverse complement strand
TGTCTATTTTTTATTTACCTACTTACAGCCCACATTTGAACCTAATCGAAATTTTATGGCGCTTCTGTAAATACAAATGGCTAAACAAGCCACATTATAAAAGCTGGTCAAAGCTAAAGAAAGCTATTCTTTGTATTTTTAAAGAGTATGGTTCAACGTACACCATCAATTTCACAAAACTCATCATGAAAAATACTCAAACTAATATCAAACTTAATTCTGCTTGATTACTTAAGCAGTAGATACTAAATAAATTATACGGAAAGCCGGTTGTAATGACCGGCTTTTTGCATACCACATCTCCAAGATACAACCGCTTACACAAGCCGCCGTCTTACAACAATGTACAGCATTGATAGCGCAGCCAGCACCCCACCGGCGAACATCCATTGCGACTGAACAGGCCAGTCTACCGCATTTATAACCAGTCCATTAATTATTAGCTGAATCAGCGCATATAGTGCCGACACGCGCAGGTGTGGCCAGTTTCGTTTGTGGACCAGTAACTGAAACAAATGCTGCCGATGCGCCTGGAAGATGTTTTGCCGATGATAAAGCCGGTGCAAAAGCGTTAGACCACTGTCTACCCCATAAACAGCCAGTAACAGGATAGGTAGATACGTTCGGGTGCTGAGAATAATTTGAATCAAGGGCAGCAGAATGACAAACCCAATTGACACGCTGCCCACGTCACCCGCGAAGCAGACAGCCCGCCGACGCGCGTTTGCGTAACTGAAAATTAACAGCCCAATGAATGTGAACGGCAAAAACGAGTCGGCAGTAGACACCTGTAGTTCTCGTTGCCAGGACCACAGTGTACCCACGCACACTAAGCTGTACCAGGCCGTCATAGCGTTGATGCCGTCCATAAAATTATTGGCATTCAGAATGCCAATACCTACAATAAGCGACCCAGCAACCACCCACATCTCGTTGGTAAGCAGGCCTGTTTCATGCAGTAGCAAGGCGACACCAACGAACTGCGCAAGTAGACGATACCGACCGGGTAACGGGCGCAGGTCATCCAGAAAACTGACAGTCGCGACCAGCGTCAGGCCCGCAAAGAAATAAGGGTACGCGAAACCACTGAATACGAATGCGGCCAATGCTGCTACAAAAAAAAGAACGCCCCCGCCCCGGACGGTTGTCAAATTCGTATGCGAACTGCGCTCGTTGGGTTGGTCAACAATGCCGAAGTGCCGCGCCAACCGTAAATAGCCAATTTGCACACTTATTAGCAGAATCGCGATGATTACGTAAACGGTCGGATTCATCGGAACAGGTCGAGTACGGGGCGGGGGTGCCAATCCAATTGCCGTTGAGCCAATTGGTCGGAAAAGGTTAATGAGTTGACGATTTTCTGAAGGGCGATGGTATCGAGCGGAAATCGGCGACCCACAACCGCATTAATGCCATCGCCAACGGTGGCCACGGCCCGCGCCAATACCAGCGGAACTGCCCGAATCGGCTGCGAGCGACCCACGTACCGGGAGAGGGCGTCTTCCAGTTCGCCAATGGTCGGATGACAACCGTCGGTTAAATTAAACGTACCGCCAACCTC
Organism: Spirosoma arcticum; assembly: GCF_054779955.1. Taxonomy (NCBI): domain Bacteria; kingdom Pseudomonadati; phylum Bacteroidota; class Cytophagia; order Cytophagales; family Cytophagaceae; genus Spirosoma; species Spirosoma arcticum. The sequence continues at coordinate 663,671 of NZ_BAAGXG010000002.1, read as the reverse complement.
AGCCGCCCGGTCAATTACGGCGGCTACGTCGTCGACACGGATCATGCTCCGTCGGGCGCGACCATCGCCAATTCGGACGTAGTAGCCGCGCCGGATGGCGTTCATCAGCGTGGCCACGTTGCCATTGGGCCGCTCGGCCACCACCAGCGGCAACCGCAGAATCGAGACACGAACACCCGTTCGCTCGCCCCATTCCCGCACGGTAGTCTCGGCTTGGACTTTACTCAATCCGTACGCATCCGTGGCATCAAGCGGGGTCGTTTCACCCAAAAGCTCACCGCTTAAACGGCCGTAGACCAACACCGTACTGATGTGAACGACCGCTTTGGGCGGCACCGGCACCTGCTCCAGCGCCGTCAGCAGTCGGGCCGTACCCTGCACATTTACGCGTTCATAGTCGGCGCCTTCGGCAGCAGTGCGCGGAACGGAGTGGGCTTTCCCGGCGGCATTCACAACATAATCGAAAGAGGTGTGGCCCAGCGAAGGCAAGTCTCTGGTCAGGTCGCCGGTAAGGTGCCGCGTGGCAATGGATGTGCGGCCCAAGGTTGTAACAGTGTGCTTTGGGGTCAGTTCAGCACAAATCCGGCTTCCCAAAAAACCGGACGCTCCCGTCAGAAGAACATTCATTGAGCGGTTGGTTCGAGTTCATGTGGTTGATTTGGTGCCGAATGCTCCAACGCTGGTATGAGCGTTTGCCGAATTTGATGGACCATTGCCTGCACGATGGTACGGCGCTGAAATCGGGCTATGAACTCCGTGCGCGGCTGTGTCCGATACGGCATTGTGCGCAGTTGCGCAACCAAATCTGAGACGTCGCCGGGCGCAAACAGGATGCTGTTAGGCAAGTGCTTCCGAACAAAGTGAGCCGCATAGCCCGATACGCCCGCCAGGATAGGTTTGTCGGTAGCGCCGTACTCAAATAATTTGGAGGGTAGCACCCGCTTGAGCGCATCAAACCGGTTTAGATGAACAAACAGGTAGTCAGCTTTTTGGTATGCATCAACCAACGCGCTTCGGTTAACAAGTGGGTGCAGTTCAACCGTCGTAACGCCTTCGTCCCGAATGGCTTTTTCCAGTTTATGCCTCGCTCCCCCGTCGCCGATAACGACAAACCGGTAGCTCGCGCCCAGCAGCCGGGCCGCCTGCGGAATAATTTTGTGCAGCCCCTGCCCTTCGCCAATATTGCCCGCGTAGAGTATGGTCTTGATTTTCTCCGTCTCCGTAAATTTATCCGATGGACTGATTGCCAGAAATTCCTTATCAATTCCGTTGGTAAAGTAGCTGTACGTTGCCTGACTAAACCGGCTGAAATAAGACTGGAATCCTGCCGACACCATATTGATGTGTGTCGCATACCCAAACGTGTACCGCTCCACGGCCCACAGCACCGGCTTTAGCCCAAGCCACACGAGCTGGCCAATACCGGGGCGGTTCTGAAGCATTTCCAGAATCATTTCGCGAAACAGATCACGGATATCCAGAAATAGCTTAGCACGGCATTTCCGAGCCAGTCGTGCGCCAAGGAATGCCGTAAACAGTCGCGACGACGATGCCACGACCAAATCATAATGCCCATCTTTGGTCAGTCGGTGAGCTGCCCGGTAGTATGTAGTGAACGACCGAATCTGGTCGACTAACCCGCTGGCATGAGTTGGTACAGCCACACGGTCGATCAGAACGTTGCCGCGCTTTTCGCGGTTGGGAGCCATTTGTTTATAGGACTGGTAGCGGTTAGGCTGCGTCGTTACGACATGGACAGAGCCATCGGTTCCCAGTTGACGGTCCAGTTCAGTAACTAACGCTGTGTTGCGAAACGAACCTGGGCACAGGTCCGGCTCAAAGTAAAAGGTTAGGTACAAAATTCTCATTGAGTAAGTATAAGGCTGGTTTCTAACTGATTCGCAAATGTAATTTCTACGCACGGCGCGGGCCTAAGTTGGTTGAAGCCATCGGCCATGTCATACGTGGTCAAGCGCAGTTCGGGAGCAGACTCCGATGCGAAGGAGATACGTACTGCCCCGGCCTCAAGGCCTGTTTCGACTAGCGACACGGCTACGTCAGGGTGAAAATACAGACGGGCCACGCCGGACTGACTCCGAGTCTTCTTCGTTTTTTTGTCTATCAGGCGGTCGGTTATGCAAATGTGCATCGGACCAATGGACCAGGTTCGCTCATGGATGATACCCATGTGACAGTAACCATCATGCCGGGCCATCAGCGTTGTTTGCGTATCAGCCACTACCGTTACCCGCGCCCGACGACCCACGCGAAAACCGCCCCAAACTTCCGACGAGTTAATGCCCATTACGTCAACGGTGTTGTGCGCGGCCGTACTTCGTTCCCACGCCCGGCGCGTTCCAATGTCATACGTTGAGGTGCCACTGTCCACAATCAGCGGCTGGTTATCCACATATAGCACGAACGAGAACGTGTCGGCATGCCCGTGGCCGGGCTGGTGATCGGGGCCAATCGGGCCAACGTCCGCAACGAGTTCGTAGCGGGGAAAGCTAAATTTGCGGTAGCCCGTGGGTTGTGTCTTCACAGACCAAGGGCTACCCACCAAGCCAACCCGCACAGCCTTGGCCCAAAGCTGTTCAGTTGTTGGGGCAATGCCTGAAGCCGCATCATTTACCATTTGCACATCGCCGTTTCGGAAGGTAATGGCATCGAGCCAGCCGAGCATTTGGGTTGCTTTTCCTTCCAGAAAAGAGCTAAGTGCTGGGTCGTTGTGCCATGTGTTGTGCTTTACGGCCAGCAGCACGTCTAGCAGCCGGTCGAGCAGAAGTTGATGGTACATGGGGCTGCGTTCGTCGTGCCCGCCATCGGCCAGCATTTGCGTTGACAGTTCAGTCCGCACGAGTTTAGTGGCTCTTCGAAACCAGGCATTGTGTCGGAAATAGAGCGCGGCTGTTAAGAGGGCGAAGCCATTTTCGAGTAGGTGGTTCCCGGCGATGTGGTATTCTATCCGCCGACGCAGCAAACGGGTCTGGGCGTACAGATGCTGGTTGATAACGTCGTCCTGAATCTGATTTCGTGATAAAAACTGGACCCAGTTAATAATCCGTAACGAGGTTGGATATGCTTCCAGCCCGTCTTTCAGGCTGTTGGTTTGAGAAATAAAGTCGCGGATCAGCAGCAGTCCGTTTCGAGCATTAGGGCCGGACTGGTTCAAAAAATCAAAATAGTTAAGGTTATACGTCCAAAGTTTGCCGTGATTGCCATAATTCCAGTCAACAACAGTCATTTGAACCGACTGATTCAGAAACGTGAACGTCTCTCCTACCCTTGACACCAGTTTATTGGCATTTGGTACGGACAGAAAATGGCCCGTGATACCTTGCTCTGCCAATCGAAATTGCACCTGACTGCGTAGCCGGTTCAGCACCTGATACATTAGTTGCTGCACTGTCAGGTACCGTACTGTTCGCCAAATTAAGCCGATTCGTTTCATACCGCTTCTGCTACGGCCGTTTCTGGCTTGCTTATACCAATTCCGGCGACGGCAACCCAACGGCTTTCGTGCAGGCTAAGCAGGGCCGCCAGCATGGTTTGGGTCGTGTTGAGAATGTCGGCAAACGGAATTAATGGTTCGCCTGATCTGGCGCTGTAACCAGTGCGCACCTGTGCAATCAACTGTTTCATCTGCTCAATATGGCCCTTGTCCTGCCGACCCGATACGCTCGAAAAGCCCCGAAATCCGTAACCCGTCAGTTTTCTGAAATTATCCAGTACCAGCGTTCTCCCCTGCGAATACACTTCTATTCGCTCTTTAGCGTAGGCCTTACTCCCATTGGCGAAGTAGTTGACGACGCCCATTGCCCCGTTTTCGTAGCGCAACAGCAGTGAAGCCGAATCGGTCGTTTCCGTTGGCTGGTGGCCCATCGCATTCATGCACACACTGACCAAGCGGCTGCCAGTCAGGAACGTAATAAGATCTACGAAATGACACGCTTCGCCAATGATTCGGCCGCCCCCAACCGCCCGGTCGTGAATCCATGAATTAGCGGGAATGGACCCAGCGTTCACTGTAACGACTACATTCATGGGCACTTTATTGGCGTTTGGCCCGCCCAGCAACGCCTTCATTTTCTGCGCCAAGGGCGAAAAGCGTCGGTTGAAACCTACCATCACCATCCGGTCCGATGCCTGCTGCGCGTCGATGATATCGGCCAGTTCATGAGCATAAATTGCCAGTGGTTTTTCCACGAACACGTGCTTGCCCGCCCGCAGGGCTTCGACCGTCAGGTGGGCGTGGCTGTCGTGGCGTGTGGCAATGACGCACAGGTCGATAGCCGGGTCGTCGAGAATCTGCCGGTAATCTGTCGTGCTCTGGGCGATGCCGAATTTTTGGGCCAGTTGCGTCGCATTTAGCCCACCCGCACTGGCAATGGTTTTCAGATTAGCCCCAGCCGCTTTCAGGGCCGGGAGCAGGATAGCGCTGGCGAAATTACCCGCGCCAATCAGGCCAACGGTGCCGGTGCCGCTGTCATATTGGCTCTCCCGCAAAATGACAACCGGGTTCAGGTTGACCGTTTCGGGGTAGTGAAGCAGCGACGCAATTGCCTGCGATTGGCCAATAGTTCCGTAAATGGCGTCGAACCCGGCGAAGGGCACATTCGCTGTAATGAGCGACGTGATAGTTAATTGTCCGCTGGCTAACAGTTGCAGAATCGTCTGGAAATTGCGGTTTTCGGTCCAGCGCACAAAGGGTAGTGGATAGTCGTGGCCCTGCTGTTCGTAGGCGTCATCTTGGCGACCGGGACCGTAGGAGCACGACACCTGAAATTGAAGTTCTTTTTCGTAAAACTCGGCCCGGTTCAGGTTTAGATCGACCACGCCAATTAGTACAATGCGTCCCCGTTTGCGGCTCATCCGGGCGGCTTGCGACACGACCTCGTCACCCTGAGTTGATGCGGCAATTATGACGCCATCGGCTCCAACCCCGTTCGTAATTAACAATACAGCTTCTACAGAATCGACCTTAGCCGAGTTGAGCGTAGTAATACCCCGCTGCCGGGCCAAATCGAGTTTGGTTTCGTCAATGTCCAACCCGATAACGCGGCACCCATTCAGCCGGAGCAATTCGGCCGTGAGCAGACCAATCAATCCCAGTCCAATCACCACGACGGTCTCGCCCAGCGTTGGGTTCAGGAGCCGGATGCCCTGCAAACCAATGGCCCCAACGACCGTAAACGTGGCTTCGTCGTCACTGACCGCGTCAGGAATGGGCGCGACTAAGTTGCGGAGTACGCAAACCACTTCGGCATGGGACCCGTTGGAGGCAACCCGGTCGCCAATGCGCAGGTCCGTCACGCCCTCTCCCACGGCCAGCACCGTCCCGACGTTACAGTACCCCAGCGGCAGCGGCTGACCAAGTTTGCGAAACACCGCTTCGAGCGTCGGCATCAGGCCGTCAGTCTGAATTTTGTCCAGCACCTGCTTCACCTTGTCGGGTTGCTGACGGGCTTTGAAAAGCAGGCTTGCCCGCCCAAACTCAACCAGCATCCGCTCCGTACCGAGCGACACCAATGACCGGCGCGTATGAATCAGCACCTGTCCGGGGCGCACCTGCGGAGCCGGAACGTCTTCGAGCAGCGTTTCGCCGGTTTTTAAGTTTTGTACAAGTTGTTTCATGGGCGGTGAGTTACGAAAATTCACAGTTTACAATGCGCTGGATTCATCTATCTGACCGCCACAAACGCGGGTCGATTGAAAAGGGCTTGCTGTTTATGACCTCTATCTGACCGAAAAACGAATGAAATGGATGGAGCAGGTAGTTGAGCGATTCGGCTACCACGGCTGAGGGTACGCCCACCGCTATTACGTCGGGAGTCGATAGCCAGTCGGCCAACAGCCGGTGATTTTGAACAAAACTGGCCTCATCGCGCCAATTAAGGGGCAGCGTATCGGGAGGAATAAGGCGCGGCTTGTTAGGCAGGAGCAGCGTCAGCAGAAACAATCGGGGCAGATCGTCGTAAGAAAGTGTTGGCAAGTGAACCAACTGTTCGAGCAGGGCCAGTTCGGGAGTCGCCGATGTATAGAGAATGCCAATGCCTTTAGGGTTCCACCGCCCACCCCACCGACGCGCTCCCTCGGCCGACAGGGGCGTCCCGACAAAGCGCTCTTTCACCAAACGATAGACAGTGGTTGGATGGTCAGGCATAGATGCCGTGTTCAATCCGGCCCAACACCGTATGTACCATCCCAAAACCAGTGGTTGTGTCCAATAACGCTACTGGTGCCTGGCGACGGAGTTCGGCTAAAGGAACGTGAAGCCATCGGCCCAATACGTCGGACCGATCATCGAACACAGCCAGGCCGTGGCGAATCAGCCCTTCCAGCAGCAGCAGCCGCTCGGATGCGTTGCTATCTAAGCGAACGTCGGGCCGAAGCCGATGCAGCGTGCGCTCGGAAAGATTAAGAATGCGGGCCATTTCCTTGTCGGTTAATGCTACAATCCGGGCTACTTCATCAACTTTACTCCGGTTGACACCCGCCCGCGCCTGTTCAACCAGTCCGAAAGCACTCTCACCCGGTTCCGCTTCAAGTAGTGATTCCATTCTGTTTGTTATTTGTCACGAATATAACCGCCATTTGGCACGCTTCCAAGGCGTTGATACTATTGACTACCCGTCTGAACTATACCCATTTATTCTTAGAATAATCAGCCAGCAATACGTCTGCGATGCGTCCGGCGGTCTGCCCGTCCCACAACGGCGGTATCACGCCTTGTTTCGCTTGGCCGCTCAGTATCTCCGTGACCTTTTGCCGGACGGTTTCCGGGTTTAGGTCAGCGAGCAGTTGGTTCGTGCCAAGATTGACCGTTACGGGCCGCTCGGTGCTGTCGCGGAAGGTGAGACACGGGGCTTGCAGATACGTAGTCTCTTCCTGAATACCGCCCGAATCAGTGATGACAATGGCCGCGTGCTCCATCAGGTTCAGGAACTCCAAATATCCCTGTGGTTCCAGCAGGCGCACATTCGGAACGGCCATAAGCCGATTCATAAGGTCAAATCGAGAAAGGTGAGCATGAGTGCGTGGATGCATTGGAAACACCACGGTTCGGTATATTGCCGTGTTTTCCACAATCTGCACGATGCTCCGTAAGCTGACTTCGTTGTCCACATTCGATGGTCGGTGCATGGTCGTCAGCACGTACTGACCCGGCGTCAGCCCCAACGTGCCAACTGTGTTCAGGTCAGCCGCCTTTCGGCGATAGTGCACGAGTGAGTCGATCAGGACGTTGCCCACAAAGTGAATTTTTTCGTCCGCAATACCTTCGCGTTTGAGGTTGTCCAAGCCCGACTGCTCCGTCACGAACAGCAAACCGGACAGATTATCGGTCAAAATACGATTAGTTTCTTCGGGCATTCGGCGGTCGTTCGAGCGCAGCCCCGCTTCAACGTGCGCCACCCGAACACCCATCTGCACGGCTGCCAATGCACAAGCGAGGGTGCTCGTGACGTCGCCAACGACCAGCACCCAATCGGGCTGTTCGACAGTCATTACAGTCTCGAATTTGAGCATAATGTCGGCGGTTTGCTGCGTCTGCGTTCCCGATGACGGACCGCCTGCGCCGAGGTAATGATCGGGCGAGGGCAGGTCGAGTTGCGTAAAGAAAATCTCGCTCATGCAGGCGTCGTAGTGCTGACCCGTATGCACGATTTTTGAGTCAATACCGGACTGATTCAGAAAAGCGCGGTGCAATGGAGCCACTTTCATGAAGTTGGGCCGGGCACCAACGACGTTTAAAATTTTCATTTCCGCTTTCGGTAGACACCGACGAATAGGTTATTGACGTACCGCAGTGGTAATACCCGTTTCAGGATTCTCGATAATGGGTCGTAACCAGAAAAATGCTTTGTTTCCAGCACCTCGAAGCCCAAATCGGTCAATTGCTGATTAAAGTTTATTTCGGTCGAGACATGGCGGATGTAGGCGAAATAACGCGGGTGGCCCGTCAGCGCAAACAGTCGCCGTTCGATGCGCCGATACAGGCTGAGTTGATTAGGCATCGACACGATCAGCAAGCCGTTCGGTTTGAGCATTGCGTGGATTTGTTGCAGCATCCGTCCTATATCGCCAATGTACTCGAGCAAACTCGATGCAATGATCACGTCCTGGGCTTCATAATCTTCAGGGTTCGGTATGGGTAGTGACTGGAGGACGTAATGAGCCTTATCCAACTTTTTTTTCTGATTGCACAGCTTAATCATCTCCGCCGAACCATCCACCCCAATTACGGAGCAGCCCATTTGGGCGAGGTAATTACTGAAAACGCCCGATCCACAACCAATATCCATGACGTTGTCGGTCGCTTTCACGTATTGGTTAAATAAGTCCGTCCAGATCCGAAATCGCTCCACGAATGCTGCGGATGATTCATATTTACTGTCGAACTGCGTGGCAATGGCGTTATAAAAATCAACTGCATTTTCGCCGGTCGATGGAACGTTTGCCACATTGGGCACGGGTTGATGGAGCAGTTGGATGAATTCGTCGATCTGGTTGCGGAGTATCAACTCGGGCTTCGGCAGCATTCCCTCAAGGTACTGTTTTACCGCGTCGGCAATGTCGGCCGGGTTGTAAGGGTCGAACTGAATGGACGGCTTAACGACGTGAGTCAGGAAAAGGCGACGGCCCGCTAAAACAGCGTTTCCCAGCCAGTAGGCTTCCAACAGGCCCAAGCCAACCGTTTCATTGACCGAGGGAAACATGCAGGCCGTACACGAAGCCGTCAGGCGCAACAGATCGTCATACGGTACGTAACCCAGGTTTTCGACACGCACTCCCGACTGTTTCAGGGTCTCAATTTGCCTGAGCAAAGTGGGCGTAGTGTAGGGCGATTCGGGAGAAATCGTAAGGTATAATATGGGCGAGATGCCCTGCTGATGCAGGAGTTGCCAGGCCCGCAGTAAGTTGATGTGATTTTTGTGCGGCTCCGAACCGCTGGCGTATAAAAAAACCCATGGCTTCCCAGCGCCGTCTGTCGGTTGCGCATCGGCGACGGCTCTGATCCGATCTTCGTCGTAAAAAGGCAGCACGTGCACGTTTGAGGGAGCAACACCAAACGTTTCCACAAATAGTTGTTGTACGTACGGCGTCTGCACCACAAACACGTCCGAATAGCCCAAATTCGACCGTAAATACGTCCGACGCAGGTTTCGCTTCACCTTGTCACGCAGGCCGAAAGGTCGATCATCGTGGCCGTTGAGGTAATGCAGGTTATGAACGTAGGTGATGGTTCGCACATGGGTTTTGAAGGGTGGCGGGAAGTTGCCGAAGCACAGCAAAGTCGTTGGGTTTACCCGCCGGATAAACGCCCCCAGTGTAGCCCACCGATTGAGCAGATTAATGTTGACATTGGTGTAATTCTGCACCGGAACAGAAAGGACAACCGACGATTTTTTGAGCACATGAAACGGCACCTGCCGCCTGAGCAACTGGCTGGTCAAACACTGCAATAAAACAGCGCCCCCGCCCGACACATTGGCCGCGTCAATTAACAGCATCGTCGTGTAGAGTCAGGTGGGTTGCCGATTTAGCTGTTCGTACAGGACCGCATACTGCCCGGCAATGCGCTTCACCGTATAGCGCTCGGCGTTTAACAGGCCCAACTGCATCAGTTGGTTGCGGTATTGAACGTCCTGCCAGACGCGTAAAATACCCTGGCGAATTGCGGCCACGTCGGTGGGGTTTACGTAACACGCACCGGCTCCGCCAACCTCCATCATGGGCGATAGCTGACTCGTTATGACGGGCCTTCCCACGGCCTGAGCTTCGAGGATGGGCATTCCAAACCCTTCGTACAGCGACACAAACGTGACCAGGTCGCACCGGTTGTAGAGGATTATCAGTTCCGGGCGGCTGATGGCTACGTGGTTCTCGTAGTCAATCTGGCAGCGGATCAGTTTATCGGTTTCTGCTTTCGATAACTCACCAACAATCAGCAACCGGCAGGGTAACCCCTCAACAGCCTCAATCAGCCGGTTCAGGTTCTTATGCGGTGCGGTACCAATGTGCAACAGCGTCGGTGTTTCGGCATTGAATGGTTGCGGATTGTGGACGAAAGTGGGGTCGTAGCCATTAGGAATGACGACAATCTTGTCGGCCAGTTTGCCGACATACCGTTGTAAATTCCGGCGCGTCTTTTCCGAAACAGTCGTTACGATGCCTGCTTTGCGAATCGGCCAGTAGTACCAGAGCAACCAGAAGAGCACAAACCGCACCGGACGGGATCGGTTGCGCTCCAGCAACACACAGTCGTGGATAGTTAACAGAGTACGCTTTGCCCGGAGGGCGATGGCTGCATAATGGATATCACCCGTTATGTGCACCGCTTTGTTGCGATGCGCCCAAAAATACACAACGTTTTTCCAGACGTTAAACAGGTTGTGGCTGATGTAAGGAGCCGTGGCAATCTGCACTGCATTTGCGCCCGAACGGCCGAATTGGTCAGCGATGCCCCGAAACAGATTTTCGATGCTGTAGCCAACACCATCGCATCGAAAAAGAAGGGTGATGTTCGTCATGCTTTCACGGTTAGCCACCCGGTTATTTTGTAAAAAACAAAGACAAATATCAGTCCGTGAAGCAGGCTGCCCCATTCGGCGTACAAATCGGTTTCTTTGGTCAGGCAACCCATGAACAGTTTGGGAATCCACAGAATCAGCGTGGGTTTGGTGAGCGCAACCGACAAAATCTGGTGGAATATCCCGCCGAACAACAGGCCATACAACAGCATGTAGAACACCCCGCCCAGCCTGCCGAAATTGGCGTAGGCTTCGCCCATTGGTGATAGGTTGACACTCGTGTTTTCGGTGAGTTGGATCGGCGTGAATCGCCGGATGTTGTCGCGCCCTCCGGTTACGGGTTTGTCCGGCCAGATAATCCGGGGAATCAGGGGTGCCAGCAGGTATTTGAGAACGTCTCCGTTGGCGTAGGGTTCGCTTCCCGGCACAAAGGCCATCGTGTGTCCGATAAAATAGCCTTGGTTGAACCGGGCAGTGGACGCGAAAAGAAAGACGGGATCAAGCAGAATTTCGGGCCGCTGTATCCGGTCGGTAAATAATGTCAGCATCAGTTGGGCGTCGCCTTTGCGCTCATTCGTTCGGGCACCCCACGTGTTGGCGCGGTATTCCAGCTTAACGGACTGCACCAGAATCATCGTCGTCAGACCACCGCCAATGGCAATGAACTTCCAGAAGGACGGAATTTTGGACGTTCGACCGGCCAGCCAAAAGACAAAAAACAACGCCAGCCAGCTTACCAATTCACCGAACGTACCCGTTTGAACAGCCTGATAGCCCAAGGCGAAGAGCGCGATAGCTACGGCCAGTAGCTTGCGCTTAGAATCAGAGAAAAGAGTGTAGAGAACGCCCGTGTACAGCAGGGACACGAACAGATTAGCCATATTTTTTATGGCCAGCGGGACAACGTTCAGCACGCCAACGGACACCGTTCCAATTAGAATCATCCAGAGTCCAACGCTGGAGCGACCCGTCAAATAAATCCGTACGTTATCGAAGTAAACAAGGTGTTCTTTCTGGGTCCGGCGGTTGAAATAAGACAAGCCAATCAGCATAGCCGCCGTAGCAGGTAATGCATAGCTAAAGTATGCATCCGATTCCAGCGGCATCGACTCCGGCGAGATGGTATAGAACAGAACGGGCACCAAAAGCACTTCGACGCAGGCCACTGCATTGATGATTTCGATGATGAGCAGGCGATGTCCCAACTGACTAACAAGAACGCTAACGGCATAAAAAGACAGACCTACAGCAACGCATTCGAGCAGACTACGTTCCGTAGAGTAGCCCAACAGCAACACCACCATAGCCCCGGCGATCAGGCGATTCCGTTCGCTGTTTGTCATGGTTTACGGCTGTTGAAAGAAGAATTGCCTGCTTCTCGGTGGAGAAAGGTTTGTTTGAGCGTTGAGATTGTGCGGTCGTAAGTGTACCGGCTGATGATGTCGGCCGAGCGGGTTCCCAGCTTGCTGAATTGCGCTGCTGACAAGGTCAACAGGCGCTGAATCACCCGTGTCAACTCGTCCACGTTCCCGCACGGGTACTGCAATCCGTTATTAATCAGCAAGTCAGGGGCGCAACCAACCCGGTCCGACAGCACGATGGGCAAGCCGAAGAGCATGGCTTCGTTGACCGACAAGCCCCACGCGTCGCCGTCGGAACACATCACGTACAGGTTCGCCACCGAATAGTACGCGCCAATTTCGGACTGGTTGACGAACCCGGTCAGGTACACGTCCGGCAGTTGGTAGTCGTCGATGTACTGTTCCATCGCCGTCCGCAATTCGCCCTCCCCTATCATCACTAAGGCAACGTCCCGACGGTTCAGCTTTCGGTACGCCATAAGCAGATCGAGCGGACGTTTGACAGGCGTGAACTTCCCACAGAACAGGATAATTCGTTTTGCACCGTCAATTCTCATTCGCTTCAAGATATCCTGCCGAGATCCGTTCAGCGCAGCCTTTTCCGCGTGAAATCGCTCAGTATCGACTGCAAACGGCAGGAAAATTAGCTTCTCCTCGGCAACCCCGAAGTAGGTGTAGAAAGCCCGGTTACCCTGTCCAGCGTAGAAGCAGTAATCAACTAGTTTAAAAAAGATATGGCGCAGCATATAGTCGCGGACGGGTGCTGCTAGGTGGGCGTCGGTCAGTTCCCGGAAGTAAGCCGTGTCGCATCGGACGCAAACCGTATGCCCGAATAACGCTCCGAAGAGGAGCGCCATCCAGTTAACCGCGTAGGCCCAGCCGTGAATGATAAGCACGCTTGAGGGTGCTTGCCATAATCGACCAACAATGCCTAAATTGAGCAGCCCGAAGAAGGAGTAAATCGACGGACGGAGCGCGTAATTTCGCAGAAACTCGGTCTGGTATCCAGCCAACAAGGGCACATCCCACTGAACACGCGTACCAAACTGCCGGTCAATACCGCCGTCGAGACCGTGCCGGGATGCGTAATACACCGTCAGGTCGACGTTTGTATCGGTCGCCAGTTTCCGGTACAAGGGAGCGAAATACTGGATTGGGTGGCTGTTGAGTATGATAATGCGGAGAATCGGCGGCTTCGTCATAGCCGCCAATAGTCTATCTCATCGTCCTCACTTACGTGGTATAATCCTTTCAAATCCAGCAGGATTGGTGCGCCGTTCATTAAGGATTTAAAATAGGACACGTCCAGCGTTCGGTATTCGTCGTGCCCTACGGTCACAATAACGGCGTCATACTGGCTGGCGGGCATTTCCAGCAACGTCATTCCATACTCATGAGCTACTTCATTGGGCGAGGCACAGGGATCGACTACGTGCACGTTGATGGCGTATTTCATCAGTTCGCGCACTAAGTCAGCGACCTTCGAGTTGCGGGTATCCGATATGTTTTCTTTGAAGGTCAGGCCCATGATGAGCACTTTTGTCTGACCCGGATTTTTGCCTTTTCGCAGTAGCATCTGCGCTAATTTCGTGGCGATGTGGGCGGGCATTCCGTCGTTGATGCGCCGACCGGAGTTGATCACCTGCGGGTCATAACCCAGTTGCCGGGCTTTGTAGAGGAGGTAATACGGGTCGATGCTGATGCAGTGCCCCCCCACCAGACCGGGTGTGAAGGGCAGAAAATTCCACTTCGTCGCGGCTGCCTTAATGACCTCCTGCGTATCGACGCCCATCCGGTCGAAGATGATAGACAGTTCATTCATCAGCGAGATATTCAGGTCGCGCTGCGTGTTTTCGATGACCTTAGCGGCTTCGGCGACTTTAATTGTCGGGGCGGTGTAAATTCCCGCCGTAATGATGTTGCCGTAGACGTCGGCAATGGTTTGGGCTGCTTCGGCATCGCTGCCCGACACAACTTTAAGGATGTTCGTCAGCGTTCGGACTTTGTCGCCGGGGTTGATGCGTTCGGGCGAATAGCCAAGTTTGAAGTCAGTTCCGAGCGTCAGGCCAGAGTATTGCTCCAGCAGCGGCAGACAGTCTTCTTCGGTGCAGCCCGGATACACGGTAGATTCATAGACGACGTAATCGCCCGGCTTCAACGCTCGCCCAATGACTTCCGACGCCCGTTGCAGGGGTTTCAGATCAGGCACTTTATACTCGTCAACGGGCGTTGGCACGGCGACCACGAAAAAGTGAGCCTGCTTCAAATCAGCCGGGTCAGCCGTAAACGTGATATCCACGTTGGTAAACGCGTCGGACGGCATTTGGCGCGAGGGGTCCTCGCCTTGCTGCATCTGGGCCACCCGACCAACGCTGACGTCGTAGCCAATGACCCGGTACTGTTTGGCAAATTCGAGCGCAATCGGCAGACCAACGTACCCCAGCCCGAGGACGGCAATTGTCTTCTCTTTTTGTTGTAAAGCCTTGACCAAGCGTTGATTCGATTAAATTTTTTTCGTCTCACGGGTTTGGCCGTGGGGTAATACAAAGCATCCTTGTCACCTATTATAAACGCGTGAGCTAACAACCGGCGGCTTTATATCAGCCCACGGGTTTAGCCGTGGGAATCCTGAATTATCGCCCGCATCCGACCAACAACGTCGTTCACCTGTGCCATCAGGTAAACAACACCGGTTACCAGCCCAGCCAGCATAAAAAGCAATACCATGATTGTGCGTTTCGGCGAGACGCGTTTGAGCGGCACCTGCGCCGGTTCGAGCACTTTGAATACGGGCGTCCGCTCCTGCACTCTGAGTTTGGCCTGCTCAAACTGCCGCGACAATTCCGTGTACCCCGTCTGGGCAATGCTCAGTTCAGCGTCCATCCGCTGTTTTTCCATCGTGGCCGCCTGCATGACAACGACGGCGTATTTGTGCTGATCGTTATACCGAAAAACCGTCAACTGTGCCTTTTGATAGCGCAAACGGGCTTCGTTCAACCGTAATTCGTAAAAACGTAGATCCAGCCGGGCCTTCTCGGTGCGGTAGTTCGTTACGTACTCCGTAAGGTAGTCCATTGCCAGTTGAGCCGCTCCAGCGGCTGCGGTAGCGTCTGGCATTTTAGCCGAAATACTAATTATACCCGACCGGGTATCTAACCGGGCACTAACCCGCCGACCAACCTCCTCAACTAATTCCTGCTGTCGCTTTGAGCGTTTTATCAGCTTGTCACCAATCCGATTCGCAGTTCGTCTGGTGGTTAGTTCATCGGTCTCAATCAACGCTCGCAACCACGAGCCAAGCCCTCCGTCCGGCATCAGCACCGCGCTAACCGTCGATTGCTGACCGCTGGTGACTGTCACAGACTGGTCGATAAGATACAGAATGAAGGGTGTACTTTGGAGTACATTAGGGTACAGATCAGGCCGGATAGCGTCTATCTCCTCATTATGGGCCATGTCAACTCCGCTGAATCCCGAAACCGACGCCAGCCGCCGGAGCATGTCGCCCGATCTCCCGCCCATTTCGGGCATGATCCGGGCCTCCGACACAAACTCGGGTTGCAGTAGCAGGGCCACCCCAACACCCAGCGCGGCAAATAAAGCAGTAATGCGCAGCAGCAACGAGCGTCCCCGCCACATCGTGCGGGCAAGTAACCCCGCCGAAAGGTCGAGTCGGGGAGACAAAGTGGAATTATTCAGCATCTGCTGGACAGCCACATTCTTAAAAGTCAAGTTACGGAAGTACCATTTATAACAAAATAGTTTACAAATATATTATTTCACCGATAATATACTATAGGTCAGGAGACAAAAATTGACCGAACTTACAGCCGTTGCATCAGACGAACGACCATTTCGTTCTTCCACGACACAAAATCACCGGCCGCGATATGTGCCCGCGCCTGTCGCACTAACCACAAATAAAACGTCAGATTTTGCAGGCTGGCAATCTGCCCGCTCAACAGTTCATCGGCTTTGAACAGGTGCCGCAGGTAAGCTTTAGAGTAAAACGTACTGGCGTAGCCTCCCAAGTCGGCGTCGATGGGGTTGAAATCACGGCTCCACTTTTCGTTCTTTATATTGATAGTACCCTGCGTCGTAAACAGCAGCCCATGCCGGGCGTTGCGCGTTGGCATCACGCAGTCGAACATATCGACGCCCCGCGCAATGGCTTCCAAAATGTTGGCCGGTGTACCAACGCCCATCAAATAGCGTGGTTTGTCGGCGGGCAGAATCTCGTTTACCAACTCGATCATGGCGTACATCTCCTCGGCTGGTTCGCCCACGGCTAAGCCCCCAATGGCGTTGCCGGGTCGCTCTTTGCCTGCAATCACCTCAGCCGACTGTCGGCGTAAATCGGGGTAAGTGCTGCCCTGCACGATAGGAAAAAGCGTTTGCTCATAGCCGTAATGACTCTCCGTACTATCAAATCGGTCGATGCATCGGTCGAGCCAGCGGTGGGTCATTTCCATTGAGGTGCGGGCGTAACCGTAGTCGCACGGGTAGGGCGTACACTCGTCGAAAGCCATGATGATATCGGCCCCAATGGTGCGCTGAATATCCATGACGCCTTCCGGCGAGAAGTAATGACCGGAGCCGTCGATGTGCGACTTAAAGGTGACGCCATCCTCTTTAATCTTGCGGGTGTTGGAAAGTGAGTAGACCTGATATCCGCCCGAATCGGTCAGGATGGGCCGTTTCCAGCCGTTGAAACCGTGCAGTCCTCCGGCCGCTTTCATCACGTCGAGACCCGGCCGCAGATAAAGGTGATAGGTATTACCCAGAATAATTTCGGCATTGATGTCGGTTTCGAGTTCGCGCTGGTGAACAGCCTTTACGGTTCCAGCCGTGCCGACGGGCATAAAAATAGGCGTTTGAATAGGGCCGTGATCGGTGGTCAGCGTACCCGTCCGGGCGTTGGACTGCGGATCGTGGGCAGCAATTGAAAATGTCATTGCACAAAGGTAAGGGGTTCGCGTTCCCAACTCTGAAGGGGTGGGCTAATACAAATTCAACCGAGCTACAACTTTGGAGCAGGACGTTTGGGCAGTTGTATCATCTCACCCCTTCAGGGTTGGGAACGCGAACGGATTAAATCTCTTTTCCTCCTTACCTTTGCGGCTGGAAACCATTCACCTAACGACACTGCCCATCTCTTCGTGATTACAGCACTGCTGATAACCTGGCTGCTCATGGTCAGTATTCAGCTTATTTACATTCTTTTTGTTTTCTCCCGAACGGCCCTCTTTCGGCAGTCCGGCCCATCCGCAACCGATTCTGCCCCACCTGTCACCATTGTCGTCTGCGCCCGCAACGAACGGATAAATCTGGTTGAATTGCTACCCCTGCTGAATGCCCAACAATATACGACCTTCGAGGTGTTAGTTATGGACGACCGTTCCATCGACGGCACCAGCGCGTATTTAGAAAACGACATCTCCGATCTGAGCCACGTCCGATTTATCCGAATCGACAAAGAGCACGAACACATTACGCCAAAAAAATATGCGCTGACCATCGCCCTTAAAAAAGCCGCTTACCCTACCATCTTGCTTACCGACGCCGACTGCCGTCCCGCGTCAGTTAACTGGCTGGCGGGCATGACGGCTGAGCTAACCACCGCTGGGAAAGACATCGTTCTGGGCTTTTCCCCGTATGAGTACCAGCCCGGCCTGCTAAACCTGCTGATCCGGTCCGAAACGCTCTTCACCGCCGTACAATACTTCTCGCTGGCGCTGTCGGGCTGGCCCTACATGGGCGTGGGCCGCAATCTGGCCTATCGCACCAGCACATTCTTTGCTAACAAAGGATTTTACACGCATAAGAACGTGTTGGGTGGCGACGATGACCTGTTCATGAACGAAGTGGCAACGGGCCGTAACACCACCATTTGCATAGACCCGGCTACGTTCACCTGGTCGAAGCCCAAAGAAACCTGGAATGATTGGCGCATTCAGAAACGGCGGCACCTGAACGTGGGTAAATACTACAAGACCGGCCATAAAATTCGGCTCGGTCTACTCACCGGCTCGCACGTGCTGACCTGGGCGCTGGCGGTACTGACTGGATTAACAGCTCTGGGAACGGCCCTATCTGACCGTCCATTTACTCAAACCGAATGGCTACTTTTGCTCACCGCAACTGGTGCTTTCGTGTTTCGGTTATTGGCCTTCTGGGGGATCATTGGTCGCATCAGCTACCGGCTGGCGCACACTGTTCATTGGGCAGCGGTGCCATTTATGGACGCCATGCTGACCTTGTATTATGGCGTGGCAGGCGTAAAAACGCTTATCACAAGTAAGAAAAAACGGTATTTCTGGCGGTAGATACTATTGTATCACTGGGCAATGCATACTGTACAATGCGGCCTTCTCCATTTTCATTGTGCATTGATCACTATAGATTGTTGATGAACCTCATTCTCAAATACTTCCCTAACCTAACCACAGAGCAGAAAGAACGATTTGCGGCTCTTGACGGGCTATACCGTGACTGGAACGCCAAGATCAACGTTATTTCGCGGCAGGACATCGACGCGCTTTACGAGAAACATGTCTTGCATTCACTAAGCATTGCCAAAATTGTGCAGTTTAAACCCGGCACCGAGATTCTGGACGTTGGCACGGGGGGGGGCTTTCCGGGGATTCCACTGGCCATTCTGTTCCCCATGGCGGACTTTCACTTAGTCGACAGTATTGGCAAGAAGATTAAGGTCGTGCAGGAAGTAGCCGATGCGCTGGGCCTGACCAACGTGAAAGCCGAACAGGTACGCGTGGAGCAGTTGAACACAACGTATGATTTTGTAGTGAGCCGGGCGGTCACGCGCCTGAAGCCGTTTCTGGGCTGGATGCGCTACAAGATTCACAAAAGCGGCAACAACGACCGGCCCAATGGCGTTTTGTACCTCAAAGGGGGCGACCTCGCCGAAGAACTGGCCGAAATCCAGGACCGTTACCGCATCTACGACCTTTCCGACTACTTCGAGGAGCCGTTTTTTGAAACGAAAAAAGTAATCTACATACCGAAAAAGTAGTTTGTCGTTCGTAGTTTGTGGTTGGCTGACGCGAGAGTAGCTTACGCGTCAGCCAACCACGAACGACAAACCACAAACTATAAACTTGTAACCCATGGCAAACGAACGTTTTTCTTCCAGCAGCTTTAAAGATCCAATCAAGCGTGATGAGATTGAGTTCAACGACAAAGGCGTAACCTTCCGCGAGAAAAGACTTATTGGCGGTACGGATAATTTTGTGTTCTACTCTGATATTTCGGGCGTTGAGATCGATAATGGCCTGTTCTTCGCCACGATACACGTTATTCCGCGTGCCCGTCCTGAGATCGTCCTCAACAACTTCACAAAGAGCGACGCCCGGCGCGTGAAGGAACTGATTCTGCAAAACGTACCTAACAATCGGCCCGACGCCTTCCGGTAATCGGATCTGGAGTCAACTTTGCCAAACGGGCCGCCCGAGCGGTTTGAAACCGGGCGGCGTAGCCTTTGACAAAGTTGACTCCAGTTTCCCGGACCCTATTTTTTTAGGGCTGATACTTGCGTGATACGGGTCTGCTCTGTATTTTTGCACCCACAATAACCGATACACTCCCGAATAGCTCAGTCGGTTAGAGCATCTGACTGTTAATCAGAGGGTCGCTGGTTCGAGCCCAGCTTCGGGAGCACTGAAAATCAAGTAGTTACGTTAATTCGTAGCTACTTTTTTTATGCCTTGTGCAGTGTAGTGTGCAATGTGTTTAGGGCAATTAGGGAGTAAAATAATGAAGAACAGAATACTTCTTAATGTTAGTTGTAAATCATTAGTGGTTGTTCGACAATGATCAACTTACTTGAAGGGTGGTACACACTCACCTTGTGGTTTAATAAAAGAAGCGTTTAGCTGGACGAATTTAAGACTATGTCTATTTGTACAATTAAGTGATTAAGGCACTATCATTGTTACATATATTTACCTGGTCGAAATTGTACATTTCAAGTAAGTCACTATCAAATAGTTTCTCGTTGGTGATGTTGTAGTGGCCAATAAATGAATAATCATCACTTTGTTTTAAAAACTCATCTATTACTCTCAAAGTGAGACCTTGATTCGCGAGATGGCAATTTAAGACAGCCGCAAGTTTCTGCAACTATTATTTTCAGCTTAAACAGGCCGTCTCCGAAAAACGGGCGTTTATAGAAACGCTTTTTCTCCCATCATACTTGCGCCCACAGGCTTTCTCCGGCCTGCTCGGCTGAGCGCCGACGGTGTTAAAACCCGTACTTGATCAGTTGCTGACCGTTCGCTTAATTAGTTCGGGCATGACTCGGCCACTCGACCCTGGTTTGCAATTTACTCGTCTATTTTTCCGAGTGAACCAACCTAAAATTCTTTATATGACCCTCAGGCGGAAACTAATCGGTAATTATCTCATCAGGGGTTCGTTCATACGCGGGAGTTTCGTGCCAGGCTAAGGTTGGCCTATCACTTAGATACCCATTGGCTGAACGATACGCCTTTCGTTCATGAGTGAAATCCCACCACGTCTTCGTAGCATCGCTCGTTTGGGCATAATAAACGGCTAATCGGAACTGATCTTCCACGCAGGGATCAATCCAATAGCCTTTTTTTTGTTCATACTGATCCGTCAAAGTAGCGCCGTTTTTGTCAACCAATTCAGCGAGTGAATAGTAGCCCATGAAGATCAGATCACTCGCAAACCTTGGCCCAACGGATGGAATAGTTTGAAATTGGGCTAAGGCGTACAGTTCCCGTGTCCGATCTGGTGTGGCCTTTAGGTAGATAGCTAATTCGTCGGGGGCGTGGAGGAGAAAGTCACTCATTTTTACCTTGTTCTTTCGCAAGTTGGTCCGTTCTCCTTCGGTAAGCGATAGGCGTAGGTTGTTTTTAGTGTTCATCTTCGGCAAAGGTTAACAGATACCCATTATTATCTTCGATTGAAAATTCAGTGGCTCCGTAGAAGGTCTTTTCTAACCCTTTGACAACGGTCACTTTATCCTTAATCTGGTTGAAATAGTCGCTTATTTGACTCGTCTGGATATAGAGCAGCAACGAACCACCCGGTTGTCGGGATACGGTCGGTAGCTCATCCCCTAGATTGGCAAAAGTCTGGAACATAAAGCTTACACTACCACAGTTCATCATGGCCCAAATCAACTCATCTCCCTGGGGAGGTACGGTCATAGTCAGGTTAAAGCCTAACTGTTGATAAAAGGCAATCGTCTGCTGGATGTCGGCAACAAAGATATTGGGGGCAATTGATTTCATCGAACTCTGTTTTATGTAGTGATTAGTGGTTTAAAGTAATAGGCTTACTAAGTAGATAAACGAATTTTCATACGTCTAGCCAATTATAACACCCAAGCACGAAAACGATACGGACAAATTGGTTCTTTGTAAGCCATTTATTTGGTTGGACGCGAATTTTCGACCGAGCTTCTGGAGTGGTCGTAATGGTTTATATACGATGTCTCAAAATGCTCTCCGCGTGAGAAGAATAGGTACCACGGAATGGATAGCCGCCAGCACGATACGTAAAAACCTTTGCCAATCTTTAGAGCGGCAAAGGCTTTTCTATAACGGCTTACCCCTTGGGGGCTCACCGGCGAACTATACCTGGGGGCGATCCCAAAAAGCAGGCGGTTCTACGCCCAGGCTGCGTAGGTAGACATAAGCTTGACCCCGGTGATGAATTTCATTGTCGATCAGGTAGAAAAGAAACCAGTAGATAGGGCCTTCATACAGACCAAAAGCCTTGTCGACTTCTTGAAAGCGAGCGGGTGGAATCTGCGGCCAATGGGCATTAATCATCTCGGTCACCCCATCCCACTGCGCCAGTAGCTGCTCCTTGGTCGTTGCTTTGGGGGCTGCCTCCGCCCCCGCGCCAAAGGAAGGCCACTCGCCCGAAATAACGCCCTGCATGCTCTGGTCAGCCATCTGCAACACTTCATCCATCAGCGCCGAGCAAGGTCGCATGCCGCCCAGGGTATACGAAAAGAAGTGCTCGTTGGGGTAGGCTTCGATCAACCGGCGGGTGAGTCCCCGGTGTCCCTGCCAATGGGCAAGCAGTTGCTGGGGTGAGAGGACGATCTGCTCCATCGTTTGGCTAAGCTGCGCTGTGTTTTCCATGAGTTACTATTGGTTAAAGTTGTCGATCGGTTGACAAGACAAAGAAAAGCCAGGGGAGTGACAGCGGTCTGTCAGTAGTGAACCCAGTCGACAGCAAAAAGCACAGGCCACCGAAAAGACGTTACAGACTTATTCGGGAGGTCATAATGAATTGTATTTTACCATTATAGTGACTTCAGATTTGTGATTATGTGCGGCTTCACTATTTTGTACTTTTCATAGTAAGCGTTCAGTAAAAGAAACCATTTCTTGGACGACATTGGTCGTTCCTGGCTATGTAAGTCTTTGCTGGCTATATGACCTACTCTGTAACAAAGCCACTACCAGTAGCGAGCACCTGCTCAAGCATACCGAACGAGTTACGGGCAGGTCCATGAGCGGCTCAACATCATCTTTGTCGATCCTCACTATATTAGTCTGCCTGTGCCTCTTGATCACAAGCTCATCGACCGCGAACTCGATACCTTTCCCATTTAGATCAGGCAGGGAATCACCACCTTATACTTGCCTAAAGCCTAATTAAAACCGGTTCGCAGCAGGGGTACAAATGGTTCCACATGATTACTTTTGTATACCTATCTGCATACCTATCCGATTTAATGAATCGCCGTTCGCCCCCTTAAATGCCTTTTTTAACCGGCTAATTCCGGCATTCAGTCTAATTTAATTTTTGGAATAACCAGGGGAACACAATTTTATATCAACGAACCGCAGCTGCGGACGGTCCTGCTTTGGATTGGTCAAATTAAGCCGCTCAATTTGAGCCTTCTATGCGTATGAAAAATTGGTTTACTTTCCTTCTTTTGATGGTTAATGTTAGCGGTTCCCTCGCCCAGACAACCTCTTTCTCTACGGCTTCGATACGGGGTAATCTGGTGGATGAGCAAAACGCCCCCGTGCCTTTTACCACGGTTACGCTGCATCGAAGCGCAGACTCATCCTTAGTGAGTGGAGCCACCGCCGACCAAGCCGGTACTTTCACCATTAAAACCCCAGCCGGCCTATATTATCTCAAAATCAGTTCAGTAGCCTATCTGAGCAAGCTAATTTCACCCGTACGCGTTGGCAGTAACGGCGTACAGATCGGAACAGTGGTACTCAAATCGTCGGCCCAACGGCTGGCCGAGGTGATGGTGCAGGCAGAAAAGAGTCAGATGGAACTGGCCCTGGATAAGAAGATTTTCAACGTTGGCAAGGACCTGGCCAACGCGGGTGGTACGGCTTCCGACATCTTGCGAAACATTCCCTCGGTGGGCGTGGACGTTGAAGGCAACGTCAGTTTGCGGGGTAGCCCCAGCGTTCGCATTCTAATCGACGGGAAGCCATCGGGACTGGTCAGTTTCAAAGGTGGTGCGGGTTTGCAGCAGTTGCAGGGAAGTATGATTGAACGAGTCGAAGTGATTACCAACCCATCGGCGCGCTATGAGGCTGAGGGCATGGGCGGAGTGATCAATATTATCTTAAAAAAAGAGCGGCAGGAAGGCTTTAACAGTTCCATCGATTTGATTACGGGTTATCCTGGCAATTTCGGCTTGGCGGCAAATTTGAACTATCGCCGAAAAAGTCTCAATTTCTTTATTAATTACACCATTGCTCACCGCACCCGGCCCGGTCGAAATTCGCTCTACCAGGAAGTTTATCGCAACGATACAACAATCATTAGCCGACAAAATGGTGATTTCAGGCAACGGGTTCTAAATAACAACATTCAGGCCGGTATCGACTATTTCTTCAATGAGCGTAACATCCTGACCGGAGCCTATACCTACCGGGGTAGCCTGAGCCGACGTTTAGCGGATATCTACTACCGTGACTACGTCCGGTTTACCGGTGGCAATGCGCTCGAAGTTCCAACGGCCATCACCTATCGCACCCAGGACGAAACCGAGACGGAACCCAATGCGGAGTACTCGCTTACCTACAAGCGTTCGTTTCTGCGCAAGGGGCATGAACTCAGTGCAGATTTCCGGTTTTTAGATAATTATGAAAGCTCCGATCAGCTGTTTACCCAACAGGTTTTCAAAACGGACGGCCGGACACCCGCTCTGCCCTTAAATCGACAACGCTCGCTCAACGACGAAGGCGAACGGCAGTTTCTGCTCCAAATCGATTACGTGCAGCCGTTTGCCAAACAAGGAAAATACGAGGCTGGATTGCGAAGCAGTAGCCGTTCCATGACGAACGACTACTCCGTAACCGAGCAGAATGCATCCGGCGTGTCCGTGCCACTCCCCGGACTGACGAATAACTTCGTATACGACGAGCGGATCCACGCGCTCTACAGCCTCGTCGGCAATAAGACTGGCAAAGTCTCCTACCAGGCAGGTCTGCGGGCCGAATGGACTGAGGTGAAAACAACGCTCAGGCAAACCAACCAGGTGAATCCGCGGTCATACGCCAATTTGTTTCCCAGCGTCCATGTGACCTACGATTTACGCCGACAAAACGCCTTACAGATAAGCTATAGCCGCCGGGTACGCCGTCCAACCTACAACGACTTGAGTCCGTTCATGACCTTCAGCGATGCGCGCAACTTTTTTAGCGGCAACCCCGATCTGAATCCCGAATTTACAGATGCTTACGAACTGGGCCACATCAAATACTTTGAGAAAGGTTCGATTAGTTCGTCGGTCTACTATCGCTACACGACGGGCAAAATTATTCGCATCCGACGCGTCGACGACGCAGGCTTCGCCACTACCCGCCCTGAAAACCTGGCCACAGAAAATTCCTACGGGCTGGAATTTGCCGGATCGTACGCCCTGGCTAAGTGGTGGAAACTCGATGGTAGTTTCAATTTTTTCCGGGCTACGACCGATGGCGCCAACCTGGATGCTTCATTCCAGAGCGATACGTATACTTGGTTCACCCGTCTGACCTCAAGGTTCTCCGTCCTGAAGGGCACCGACGTTCAACTTCGGGGTAATTACGACGCGCCCCAACAGCAACCACAGGGCCGCCAGCAGGCGATTGCCGCTTTAGACATTGCTATGAGCCGGGAAATTTTCAACAAAACCGGCACGCTGACTCTTAATGTCATCGACGTGTTTAATTCGCGCCGGTTCCGGTCCATCACGGAGGGCGCTAACTTTTACACGGCCACGAATGGGCAATTTCGGATTCGGCAAATCAATCTTACCGCCAGTTATCGCTTCCGACAAGCCAAGAAAAAGAAAGGGTTTGAGTTAGAGCAGTAAAATCGTTGGTTCCCCTTGACACTGACCCGTCCGGAAAAGGGTTGACAGTCTGAATGCCGCCAGACCAGTACAAAAAGCAGCCGACCGTACAGCTATCGGCTGTACGGTCGGCTACCTTGGTAGCCCCGAACCATTGGTTAAGTGTTGCTACGTTTACCAAGGGCTTATGCCCGTTTCCGGCACATTGTCATCGCTGAAAAATTGGCTTGTCGGGCCATCTGCCCCCAACGTAGCGGCTTTCACCAAGCGAGCCGCCGCATTAGCCACCGTACCGGGGCCGCTGTGATTGTTAAAATCAGTGGCGGTATAGCCGGGGTCAACTACGTTTACCTTAAATGGGGTATCACGCAGTTCATAGGCCAACCCAATGGTGTACATATTGAGGGCCGCTTTTGAGGTGTTGTACACGGTAGATGGAACATGATAATACTTCCACTCAGGATCGGTATGCAGGGTGAGCGAACCTAAGCCTGAGGTTACATTCACGATGCGGGGTTGGGGCGACTGGTGCAACAAATCTACAAACGCTTGGGTCACCAGCACCACACCAAATAAATTGGTGTCAAACAACTGCCTGAAAACGCTTACATCTGTCCCGGTTGCCGTTTGCGGCAGCTCACCGCTAATCCCGGCGTTGTTGATCAGCACGTCCAGCACGTCGGTTTTTTGGCCTATCTCAGCGCGGGCCGCTTTCACCGATGCCTCGTCGCTTACGTCGAGTTGTACGGCTTCCACCTCGGCTAACCCCTCGACTTTCAGGGTTTTGACGGCTTGTAGGCCGTTGGCTAACGTGCGGCTACCGAGATAAACGTAATAGCCCTGTTGCAGCAGTTGGCGGGCGGTCTCGAAGCCAATGCTTCTGTTGGCCCCGGTGATCAATGCTTTTTTCATGATTCGTGTATTGAGTGTGTTGTGATCTACTGTGCCGTTACGCTCAGTACTGGTTTACCTTGCCCCTAGCGGAGCCTACTGCTGATGGGCTGCTATGCGCTCGGTTAGCGCGGCTATCGACAACCCCCGGAGCCGGTCGTAATTGAGTTGGAACAGCCAGGTAGCCTGGTCGGCATCCGAATCGCTGCGGATCATAAACGAGACCCAATCGCCATACGCCTTCCCGTAGGGCAGCGGGCTGACCAGGCCCCGCTCCAACAGCGGTACGCCCAGTGCGTTTGTCGCGGCTAAATGCACCTCTCCATTCAGGTGAATATGACCCAGTTCGGACTCGTCCACGTAAAAATCGGCTCCGTCCACGCGAGACCGGTTAAACAAATCCCAGTGGGTAGCTGAGACAATGGCGGGCCACGACCCAATGGCTTCGGCGGTTTTCTGGCCCCAACCGGCCAGCACGGGCGCGGGTTTGAGGGGGCCTTTTTCTTCGAGTTTCATGCGCTGAGGGTTGTCAATCAATTAAACGAGCTTCGGAAGGCTACCGGCGAGAGGGCCGTTTTGGTTTTGAAGAGCTTGCTGAACGACTGCGGATGTTCGAAGCCTAATGCGTAAGCAATCTCGTTGACCGTTAGATTCGTCGTCGATAGTTGCTCTTTGGCCCGGTCGATAAGCCTACTATGAATATGTTGCTGGGTGCTCTGGCCGGTTAGGGTTTTGAGTAAGCCACTTAAGTAGTTGGGCGACACATGGAGCATGTCGGCTACATACTGCACGGTTGGCAGGCCGGTTTCAATTAATGACTCTGTCAGGAAATAGTCAGTCAAAAGCGTTTCAAGCCGTTCCAGTAGCTGGTGGTTGGTGAGGCTGCGGGTGATAAACTGCCGTTTGTAAAACCGCTCGGCGTACTTGAGCAACACTTCAAGCTGAGCCACAATAATGTCACGGCTCAGCGTGTCGATGCGGGTGTGGTACTCCTGCTGAATGTTCTCCAGAATGCCCACCATCGTCGTTTCTTCCTTATCAGACAAAAACAGAGCTTCATGCACCGAGTAATCGAAGTACTCGTACTGCCGGATGGTTTTGGCCAGCGACGTGTTCCACAAAAAATCGGGATGAACCAGTAGCATCCAGCCCGAATGCGATGGTGGCTCATCCACGGCGGTTTCGATGCTGTACACCTGCCCCGGCGCGATGAAGAACAACACGCCCTCATCGAAATCATACCCCTGCTGGCCGTACTTTATCTTGCTGTGGGGGTTTCGTTTGAGGGCAATTGAATAAAAGTCCAGTACCTGCGTGGTCGGTTCGGCTGCCGACAAGCGCATATCCTCAAATCGAACGACGCTCACCAGCGGATGTTCCGGCTTGGGTAGGTTACGAAACTGGTGAAATTCGCCGATAGTATGAATCCGTTGAGGTTGCATCGTGGTAAAGTTTGGCTTATGACCGGTTGTATGCTATGGCAAAATCGGTTGCAAAATCATTCAGTTTAACCCTACCCAACGCGGGTTTGTTGCGAATGTAATCTGCTTGTAAGCGGCCGCTGTGGATGGCTCCGTACAATTCGACCATACCCGTAGCCAGATGCAAGGGTATACCGGCGGCCGTCAGACCAGCCAGCGTTTCTTCATCGCTGATGAGCACCCATTGCAAGTCCGCCCGCCCGATGGCGGCTCCCAGACTGGCAGCCACCTCGTTACCCGTGGGTTCGTCGCTACTCACGTAACGCACCTTTCGGTGTTGAGCAGGCAAGGCGATCTCGTCGGCGATGGCACGGGCAATATCGCGGGGCGACACCATCGGGATAATGTCGTCGGCTCCGTAGTTGGCGGCTATCCGCCCCGTGTGTTTAATCTGACCGATAAAGCCAAACAAGTTGTAGTAGAACGAGGTCGGCCGTATGTGGGTGATAGCCACCTCGGACAGCTCATTTAGAATGGTTTCGGCGTTGTGCGAGCCCAGGATAAAGCCGGTGCCGAGGTCGAGGTCGGCCCCGAAACTGCTCAGGTGAATAGCCCGTTTCACCCCCGCCTGCCGGATTGCCTGCGCATAGGCCGATGCCGTGCTGCGGTAAAAGGCCATCGGCTCAATGGATAGGTTGGTATAGTAGGCGGGCGGAATCATACAGTATACGAGGTCGGCCCCGGCAAAGGCGTTTACCAAAAAATCCGCGTCGTCGACCGAACCGATTGCGGCTTTGGCGCCGAGGGCTTCGATGGCAACCTGCCGATCGGTGGTGCTACTGATAACGGTAAGAGAATGGCCCTTCTGGATGAGTTGTTCCGTTAGGGGCTGGCTGACGTGGCCCAGCGAACCAGTGATGACGATGTTCATGAGGTTGCTTATTTTGTTTCAACAAAGGTCCGCCATTCATGAGCAGTCGACGTAGCCGAATCTACGGTTGTTATAAGCAAATCACAGGTATGAATAAGTCAGAGATAGGTTAATCATCTATTGGCAACTTCAAGCAAGCTAAGCAACACATCAGATTCTCAGATAATGCTCTCCGCGTGAGAAGAATAGGTACCACGGAATGGATAGCCGCCAGCACGATACGTAAAAACCTTTGCCAATCTTTAGAGCGGCAAAGGCTTTTCTATAACGGCTTACCCCTTGGGGGCTCACTGGCGAACTATACCTGGGGGCGATCCCAAAAAGCAGGCGGTTCTACGCCCAGGCTGCGTAGGTAGACATAAGCTTGACCCCGGTGATGAATTTCATTGTCGATCAGGTAGAAAAGAAACCAGTAGATAGGGCCTTCATACAGACCAAAAGCCTTGTCGACTTCTTGAAAGCGAGCGGGTGGAATCTGCGGCCAATGGGCATTAATCATCTCGGTCACCCCATCCCACTGCGCCAGTAGCTGCTCCTTGGTCGTTGCTTTGGGGGCTGCCTCCGCCCCCGCGCCAAAGGAAGGCCACTCGCCCGAAATAACGCCCTGCATGCTCTGGTCAGCCATCTGCAACACTTCATCCATCAGCGCCGAGCAAGGTCGCATACCGCCCAGGGTATACGAAAAGAAGTGCTCGTTGGGGTAGGCTTCGATCAACCGGCGGGTGAGTCCCCGGTGTCCCTGCCAATGGGCAAGCAGTTGCTGGGGTGAGAGGACGATCTGCTCCATCGTTTGGCTAAGCTGCGCTGTGTTTTCCATGAGTTGCTATTGGTTAAAGTTGTCGATCGGTTGACAAGACAAAGAAAAGCCAGGGGAGTGACAGCGGTCTGTCAGTAGTGAACCCAGTCGACAGTAAAAAGCACAGGCCACCGAAAAGACGTTACAGACTTATTCAGGAGGTCATAATGAATTGTATTTTACCATTATAGTAACTTCTATTTTGTGTTTTTGTGCGGCTTCATTATTTTGTACTTTTCATAGTAAGCGTTCAGTAAAAGAAACCATTTCTTGGACGCTTTTAGGTTTGACCCATCCTGAAAAGTGTTGACCGGTCCCTTCTTTAACGAATCAATTGTCACTTATGGCCCTTGAAGATGCCGCAAAAAAACGACTTTGGTCTGCTGCCACATCGCTTCGGATAGCTCATGCCCTCTATGGGGTTCGATGAAGAAACTAAACTTATCGGATGCCCCTGCTAGCTGGTAAGCCTGAGCGATTCGCGCTAATCCCGCTCGTACCGAGTCAATAGGTGAGCCTGGGTCCTGCTCGCCAAAATTAAGGTGCAACACCCGGGGAGCGATCAAGGCGGCAATCTCAGGGGTATCGCCAAATTGAGCCCAGCCTGGCACAAAATTAGCCAAGCAATGCAGCAGGTGCCCCTGCTCAATGGCCTCATAGGTCGGCAGGCAGCAATTCCCTACAATGCAGGTCAAACGGGCATCCAGTGGTCCCGCTAACCAGGCTTGGGTGGAACCCATCGAATGGCCATAACAACCGATCCGGTGGGGTAGTACCTCGGGACGGCTCACTAAGTAATCCACCGCCCGACGCATGTCGAGGACGTTTTTCCAAGCCAGACTGCGACCTCGCACCACCTGGCGGAGAAACTCGAAGCGCTCATAGTCCCCTGCTTTTAGTGTTCCAGTCGGGTCCTGTCTCTCCTCGAAACCAAGCGTATCGGGACATAATACGACGTAGCCTTCGCGAACCAGGGCAACGGCCGTGTGGTGCATGGGGTCACCCAATAAGCCGACGGGTTCTGATTTGCCCCACTGATACTGCCCATTGTGTTGATGCCAGAGAGCAATGCCGGGAGCCGGTCGGTCGCCCGTCACCGAATTGGGCACCAGCAGGAAGGCCGGTACCCGTTCATTAGGCTCGACCTGATAGGTGACCCCTTCAATTCGATACCCCTCTTTCGATAGAATTTGCCCAATCTCGGGCAGCAAAGGGGCTGGTTGGGGAAAAGGCCCACCCAGACACCTCAGGTAGTGGGCGCGTAGGGCATCAGTTGAGGGCGCATCAGCCGGGGTGGACTTTCTCACCGAATCATCGTTTGCTGGTGTCATACTTGGGATCGTGCTTGCCTATATGGCCACTGACAAGGTTTGCAAGGTATTGAACCAAGGGCGTCAATGATAGGTAAAGGGAAGAAAAAAGGCCATTCCTACCTAAGCCCTTTTTCCGAAACTATAGTTGCCGGTATGGGGTCAGCAATGGAACAGCTATCGACACCCATCTTCATCAGCGATTTATTATCATTCTTGTCACCTCTCATAGAAGGACGTTTGTGAGTTGTGACAAGAATGACATACTAATCATTTATATGTATGCCTTTACTGAGTCGTCGTTCAGGAGTTGTGACCCGAACACGACCGACGGCCAGTCTAGATCAGTTCGATTGTTGGTTTGTTCCTCGGCAAACGGGCCAGTCTTTCGCCTGAAAAGTCATGAGTTCGTAGGAGTAGCACCAGAGCGCTCCTACTCTTGGATACGCTCCTCTATAAGTCAGCCTTACCCCTCGCGATTTGTGGGAGGGTTTGGTAGCGGGCTTAGTTTCTCAACCGACCGTCGAGCGGTAGAAGCGTCTGGCCAACGATTTCAATTTGTTCATAGGCCGGGTGCTGGGGGTGCAACAGCACATTATACGCTATCTCTATGATGACCGACGGCACGGCGATGGCTAATGAAAAGGGTTCGTTCAACCAGTCCGATAGAATGGTCTGCGTTTCGGCCAACGTTCCCGAGTTCCAGTAAGCAGGTAAGCGGGCGGGATCGATCCAGAAAACAAGATCAACCCCGGTAGGCAGCCGCAGGGTGGTCAGCCAAAGCGGAGGCAGTTCAGACAGGGTAAGCGGGGGCAGGTGAACCAACGTTTCGAGCAGGGCCAATTCGGGAGTGCGGCTGGTATAAAGAACACCGAGGCCTTTTGGATTCCAGCGCCCACCATGTCGTTGACTGCCGATTACCGACAAGGGTTCAGTCTGATACGGCTCTTTACTGATGCGGTAAACGTCCATTCGAGTCTATCCGGTGATACCCCATTCAATCCGTCCCAACACATCTTCGGCCAAAGAGAACCCCGACACCGTATCCAGCACAGCCAAAGGGGATTGCGGGACTAAGGAAGGTGCAAGGGGAGCCGGTGTCTTAACCGGTTGAACCGGCTTAGGTGCCGGTTCGGTGAAGTCGCCAAACTGGCCCAGGTCGCGTACCGATAGAGGTTGCGCTACCGGGTTGGCTCCCTCGCGATAGGCCAGTTCAGTCAGGGGGGTACGCAGCCAACGGCCCAGCAGATCGGACCGTCCGTCGAAGACTGAGAGGCCATGCTGGATGAGTCGTTCAAGCAGTAAAAGTCGCTCGCCGGCCGCCAGCGTAAGCGGCTCGGTGGCTGATTTGCCGTGTAAGCCGCGCACTGACATATTCAGTATACGAGCCATTTCCTTGTCGGTCAGGTCAACCAACTGGGCCACTTCGTCGGCCCGGCGACGCAACACCCCCTGTCGGGCCTGGCGGATGAGATCGGTAACCGGACGAGATGCCTCCAGGCGCGTGGGCTGTGTTGGTAAGGCAGATTGCATAGATAGGGAGATAGCTACTACAGTGCAAATATACAAACTTGCAATGGCAAATTTTCCATCTACCTAATGATTCGTTGCACACAGATCATGAATGACTCGAATTTCGCTCCCGGTTAATGAAGACAGAGTGCAGAAAGATGCCTTCAATGTGTTAGGGCTACGAATGATAGCACCACGCTGAAGCCTTGCTTATGAATTAAACTCAAGTCAGCATTTTCATGGCTGAATTAACGGAAAAGCATTTTTGCACTTTTTACAGATAACGGAAATACACTTTAGGTTATCTAGGATGATGCATAATTCTCACAAGCCTGGTTACGAACTCTTACTAGTGGTATGTAACCTTAGTTGACATACTTATCTTAGCGGAATAATACTATATCTTATTTTCTATCATGGCTCGTCCCACTCGTTCGTTTTCGCTGCCCGCTGAACAAATTCAGCAACTCTGGTTGTTTAACACATCGCAAGCTCGCACAAAGCTCAAACGGCATTACGTCAAGATCAACTCAGAGAATAGTACAATTAACGATTCTACTGATTAAGGTTACAGACCACTATCTTGTTCGAGTTTTCAACTGTTAGGGGAGCAGAAAAACCCCAAAACATCGCGTTTTGGGGTTTTTTACTATTACAAGACTACGTTTTGCCGTAAATTTTATCTCAGTATTCAGATTAAGATACAGTCATCTCGTGTTCGTAGGATGCTTACAGCCAAACGACCGGAACTGCTCAGTTAGCCCCGATTTATTAAAGAAATTACCACTACCTCGACTTTTCTCAAACTTAACCGTCCTGCGTTTGCGCGTTTGGGGATGATTCGTATATTTGGCACCGTTGGATAGTCGGTTTTGGTGATAAATCGTTCGTAATGAGCGTCTTTTAATCACTTTCTGACTACCCCGCAAGGCCCGCGTCAGTGGGCTGTCCTCACACGAAACGTTCACCTTGCTGGTTGGTACTGTTGGCCCCGCGTCGACTGGCTGGCCCCTGTGCAGTCCTATGAAAGTCGCGCCTACGCAGCCGTTCCAGATCGTTTATTCGTTGCTCAATCACGAATTTCTGGGTTACCTCATTGAGGCTTTCGTGGTGCAACGCAACGGCCGGGGTGAACTCACGCTGCTCAACCAGACGCTCTCGACTCAGAATGTGAATGAGTTCGCGGAGGAATTGGACGAGCGAGATTTTGAACTGGTCCGGCTCATCGACAGCATTCAGCAGGACACCATCGTTAAGAAGTTCAACACCCGCAAATTACCCGCCGTCGACTTCTTCCTGAAAATTTACGACCCCCATAAAGGCGACAAGTTGGTGCAGGAAGCCATCTGCGGCTACTTAGATACCATGAAAGCGCAGATAATGGCACTGCTGCCCAGCAAGCCGTTCTACGTCATGGGCAACGATGGTAATCCGGCCTGGCTGCGCATTCAGTGGATGCCCGAACCAGCACGGGTGCATTTTCACTTCGTCCGCAACACCGACGCTACCCATTACTTTCCCATCATCCGGTATCCGGTCGGCCGGGAAATAGTCGCTCAAGATCTCGTCAGGTCCGATTCAGGCAAGAGCGATCCAGTCAGACCCGAATCGCCGGGCGGAGCGACCGAAACGGTACGTGTCGATTTTCAGTTTAAGGACGCGCTGATGATCTGCGACGAACCCGCCTGGATGATGGTCGACAACCGGCTCTACCATTTTAGCAAGAATGTGGACGGAAAGAAGCTACGGCCGTTTTTCACTAAAAACCACATTGTCATTCCTCGCAATATTGAGCAGCAGTACTATGAGCGGTTTGTGACGCAGCTCATTGCAGCCTACGACGTGTATGCCAAAGGGTTTGAGATCAGGGCCGAGTCGATTGAGCCGGTGCCGGTGCTGACCGTGTCGGAACTGGTACTGTCGGGGCGGGCGGTTCCGGCGTCTATGTTTGCTGCCGAGCCGGAGGTGGTCGATACCGACGATGAGGCAGGGCAGCGGATTGCCTTCGACCTGTCGTTTCGATACGGTGATTTTACCTTCCGCTTCGACAACTTTGGGCCATCGGCCAATGTCAGCTTAGAAAAAAAAGGCGACGAGTACGTTTTCCACAAAATTCGCCGGGATCAGCGGCTGGAGCGGCATAAACTCGCTTTTCTGCGTGAAGCGGGACTGGACCTGCGTCATGGACGGTTAGCCATCCCGAAAGCGGAAGCGTTTAACTGGCTTGCCGACCACAGCGCTGCCATTCAGAACGCGGGTTTCCTGCTTCAACAACACGCTCAGGATGCCAAACGCTATTTTCTGGGCTATTCGACCATCGACGTTTCCATTCAGGAGAGTCGCGACTGGTTCGATATTTATGCCAACGTCCGCTTTGGCGAGTTTGAGATACCGTTTCTGAAGCTCAGAACGTTGATTCTTGCTAAAAAGCGCGAGTTCACGCTGCCCAACGGCGAGGTAGCCGTGATCCCCGAAGCGTGGTTCACCAAGTACTCCGAACTGTTTGGTTTTCTGGAATTAGCGGAAGGAATTGATCGGCTGGTGCTTCATAAACACCATCTGGCGCTGGTGCAGGAACTGGAACGCGACGGTCTGGCAGCTACGATCATGAGCCGCAAACTCGAACGGCTGCGCGACTTTGCCGAAATCGAATCGTTTCCTCTGCCAACCAACTTCAACGGCACGTTGCGTCCCTACCAGCGGGCGGGCTACGACTGGATGAACTTCCTGCGGCAGTACCGGTTTGGCGGCTGTCTCGCCGACGATATGGGCTTGGGCAAAACGGTAATGACGCTGGCCATGCTGCAGGGTCGCAAGGAAGCGGTGCAGTCGGAAAGCCGAACGACCGCACAGACCAACGAGACTGGCGAACGCCGTTCCAGTCTGCTGGTGATGCCCACCTCGCTACTCTACAATTGGGAACTCGAAGCCCGCCGGTTTACACCCGACTTGCGGGTTATGATCTACACCGGCACCTATCGCGACAAAAACACGGCTCAGTTCGACAACTACGATTTAATCCTGACCTCGTACGGCATCGTCCGAATTGACATCGACCTGTTGAGCGACTACCGGTTCGACTACGTGATTTTAGACGAGTCGCAGGCCATCAAAAATCCATCGTCGCACATCACGAAAGCCGTTATGCAGCTCAATACCGCCAACCGACTTATTCTGACGGGTACTCCGTTGGAGAACAGCACGCTGGACCTCTGGACGCAGATGTCGTTCATCAATCCAGGGCTGCTGGGCAGTCAGTCGTTTTTCCGGAATGAGTTTCAGGTGCCCATCGAGAAGCGCCACGATGAGGGAAAAACCGGGCGGCTCTACGGGCTGATCAAGCCGTTTATGCTCCGGCGCAACAAGTCGCAGGTGGCAACGGATTTACCCGAAAAAGTGGAAAGTGTGCTGTACTGTGATATGTCGTCCGATCAGGAAAAACAGTACGAGGAAGCTAAATCGTATTACCGCAACCTGATTCTTGAACGGATTGAGGAAGAAGGCATGGCCAGATCGCAGATGGTGGTACTCCAGGGCCTGACGAAGCTCCGGCAGATTGCGAATCATCCACGATTAGTCGATGCTGATTACGAAGGTGATTCGGGTAAGTTAAGTGACGTGCTGATGCGGCTCGAAACGGCTATGACAGAGCACCACAAAGTGCTGGTGTTTAGTCAGTTTATCAAGCATCTGAACGTAGTAAGGCAGTATCTGAAGGAGAAAGCCATTAAGTATGCGTACTTAGACGGGTCGACCATAGACCGTCAGAGTCAGGTTGAGCTGTTCCAGACCGACGATTCAGTAAAGCTGTTCTTGATCTCACTGAAAGCGGGGGGCTTAGGCCACAACCTCACGGCCGCCGACTACGTGTTTATTCTGGACCCTTGGTGGAATCCCGCCATTGAGGCCCAGGCCGTTGACCGGGCGCACCGCATTGGTCAGCAGAAAACGGTGTTCACGTACAAGTTTATCGCCAAAAACACCGTCGAGGAGAAAATTCTGTCGCTGCAACGGGCCAAGCAGCAGCTCGCCGGCAGCCTGATCACGACCGAAGAAACGTTTATGAAGTCGCTTACTAAAGAGGACATTATGGTGCTGTTGGAGTAACAGTCCCGTAGGGACACAACAGCGCAGCGTCGGTAGAAGAAAATCTTGAATAGGTAAATTATTGTGCCGTAGGTACAAGACCGCACCGGTTGATAATACATACGATGTACCTAACGGCACATTGGTAGAATCGCAGGCAACGTCTTTTTCTACCGACGCTGCGCTGTTGTATCCCTACGGGACCACCTGCTAATACCAAATCCATTCGCAACCTCACCGCAGATACACGCCTACCCGGCTTTCGTCGCTGAGCACCACGTCGACGTGTTCGGTTAGGGTCGTGCTAAGTTCGTAGCCTTTATAATCGGCCGCTACAGGATAGCGGGGATAATTTCGGTCGACCAATACGGCTACCTGCAACCTCCGGACCGGCACACTCAAAAACGGTTGTAGACTGAACGCCAGCGTCCGGCCGGTGTAGAGTACGTCATCGACTACAATAACGACTTTATCGGTAAAATCGGCATCAGGGCGACCAGTCCGAACGGGCGGCTGAGCCACCTGCGTCTTGTCTAATTCGAGCTGGATCAACTCAACGTCAAACGGAGCAATCTGCCGCAATTCCTGAGCCAGTGCCTGCGCCAGTATGTAGCCCTCGCCCGCAATGCCAGCCAGCAGCAGCGATGACTCCTCAAAATTGGTCTCGTACATCTGAAACGCAATTCGCCGGATCTTCTGGCGAACCTGCTCAGCATTCAGGATAAGTGTGGGTGGAGCGGTGCTCATGCGGCAGGAGAACAAATTGATTTTGTAAAGATGGGAAAAGTCAGTTAGCCAACGAAACGCGCCGGCCATTAACCCGTATTCATTATCCCGCTTCGGCAGACCGATTGTGCATTGGGTGCCTTATCTTTGCACTTTCTCCTAAAAGTGCTATGATCGTTAAGACTAAAAAATACGCGTTAGACCAAAAAACGTACATTAACATTGCCCTGCGGCAGTGGTTGAAAGACAATTGGAAGTGGGCTTTTGTGCCATTGGGGCTAATTATCCTGAATGCAATTCTGAACGTAACGGGGCTTTATCCCAACATCTGGATTTACATCGTCATCGTGTTGCTGACTATTCTGTACGTTCTCTTTTGGGCGGTGCAGATTACGGGTATTGCCCAGATGGAGCAAAGCAAAGCCTTATTTCAGAAGTACGTGTACGAAATTGACAGCCGCCAGATTTTAATGCGCATCAACGTAAAAGAAGGGGGTTTGCTGAAGTGGGAACAGATTAGCAGCGTGGTGAAAGACAAGGATGCGTACATTCTGTTTCTAAACAATGCCGAAGCGCTCAAAAACACGAAAGCCAACTGGATTGCCCGAATTGTTACAAAAGGACTGGCTAAAGCGCAGTTTCTTTACCTGCCCTACAGCATCTTCACCAGCGATCACGATCTTAAATTTACCGATACCATTCTCCGGCGCAAA
Organism: Spirosoma arcticum; assembly: GCF_054779955.1. Lineage (NCBI taxonomy): Bacteria > Pseudomonadati > Bacteroidota > Cytophagia > Cytophagales > Cytophagaceae > Spirosoma > Spirosoma arcticum. Next base: position 626,077 of record NZ_BAAGXG010000002.1, on the reverse strand, counting down.
GGACTCCTGCCCGACACCGCCGTGGCCCAACCGGTGAAATAAGCTACCAGAACACACGCGGCATGCATGATCGGTGGCGGTTGATCATGCCGTGTACTGTTTTTACACACTATGAAACGAATCACCGTGAACCAATCGCTTCGGCTCTTTTTTCTGCTGCTGTTACCCGCTTTCTCGCCGGTCTTCGCTCAGGTCAAAAAGCCCGTTACTCTCGACGATATTTGGGGGCGCAATCAGGGCGTTTTCAGCCAGCGTACCGTTTCGGGGGTTAACTGGATGAAAACGGGCGGGTTCTACACCACCCTCGACGCGGGCAAAATCGTTAAATTCGATATCACGACGGGCAAGCCGGTCGAAACGCTGTTCGACGAACAACGGACAACCTGGAACGGACCCGCACGTCGCATCGACGATTATCAACTCTCGGCCGACGAGCAGAAACTACTCCTGACAACTCAGGAGGAACGCATCTATCGCCGGTCGAGTAAGGCCGAATTTTACGTTTACGACCTGACAACCAAACAACTTCAGCCACTGAGCAAGGGGGGCAAGCAACAGTACGCAACGTTCTCGCCCGATGGCAAACGCGTGGCCTTCATGCGCGACAATAACTTGTTTGTAACAGATCTCTCTGTAAGCAAAGAAACGCAGCTAACCACCGACGGAAAACGCAACGCGATCATTAACGGGGGAGCCGACTGGGTATACGAAGAGGAATTCAGCATGGCGCGGGCCTTCGAGTGGTCGCCGGATAGTAGGCGTGTGGCCTGGATTCGGTTCGATGAGAGCCGCGTTGCCGAATATGACATGCAGCTTTGGGGCGGACTGTATCCCGTTGAGTACCGGTTCAAATATCCCAAAGCGGGCGAAGCAAACTCTCTGGTGACGGTCTGGATCGCCGAGGTACTATCGGGCAAAAAAGTACAGGCGCAGACCGCCACTGAGACAGACATCTACCTGCCCCGAATTCAGTGGACAAAAAACGCCAACCTGCTCTCCATCCGGCGGTTGAACCGGCTGCAAAATAAGCTCGATCTACTGCACGTGAACGCCACGACCGGGCAGGCTACAACCGTGGTAACCGAAAGCAGTCCCACGTACGTTGATCTGGAATTTACCGACGACCTGACGTATCTGAACGATGGCAAGTCGTTCCTGTGGAGTAGCGAGCGCAGCGGTTACAAGCACCTGTATTTGTACGACCTGAGTGGTAAACTGACCCAGCCTGTCACCTCAGGGTCTTTTGAAGTTGCCAGTATAGCGGGCGTAGACGAGAAAAACAGCACGATTTATTACACCTCCACCGAGGTGTCGCCCCTCGAACGGCACCTGTACCGCATTGGGCTGGATGGTCAGAACAAACAGCGGCTCACGAAACTGCCGGGTACCTACACCGCCAATTTTAATCCCGATTTTTCTTACTACCTGCTCTACCACGCGTCGATGGATTCGCCCACGCGGGTCACGTTGCGCGGCACCCAAACCACCGACGACCGGCGTATTCTGGAATCAAATGATGCCTTGAAAGGGCGGCTAACTGGTTATGCGCTGGCGCCCAAGCAGTTTTTTCAGTCGAAAGCCGCCGACGGCACACCCCTAAACGGCTGGATGATAAAACCGGCTGATTTTGACGCATCTGGTGCGAAGAAATACCCGGTGCTGATGTTTGTGTATGGTGGGCCGGGGTCGCAGACGGTGAAAGATGATTGGGACACGCGGGATTATTTCTGGTATCAGACACTGGCGCAGAAAGGTTACATCATCGTGTCGGTAGATGGGCGTGGCACTGGGGGACGGGGTAATGCCTTCCGTACGGCCACCTACGCTCAACTTGGCAAACTCGAAACCGACGACCAGATCTCGGCCGCCCGCCAACTCAAAACCCTGCCCTACGTCGACCCGGCCCGCGTGGGCATCTGGGGTTGGAGCTACGGCGGCTACATGACCGCTCTTTGCATGACGCTCGGAGCCGACGTATTCAAGGCGGGCATCTCAGTGGCGCCCGTCACCAACTGGCGCTTCTACGACAGCATTTACACCGAGCGCTACCTGAAGCGTCCGCAGGAAAACGCCGGTGGCTACGACGATAATTCGCCCGTGACTCACGCGGCTAAACTGCGCGGACCGTATTTGCTCGTTCACGGCACGGGCGACGACAATGTGCATTTTCAGAACTCTATTGCCTTCGAAGATGCGCTGATTACAGCTGGCAAGCAGTTCCAGTCATTCTATTACCCCAACCGCAACCACGGCATTTATGGCGGCAACACGCGGCTGCACCTGTACCAGATGATGACGGATTTTGTAGAGAAGAATTTGTGATCTTTTGCGGTCCCACCGTTCAAACGGTGGGCTGATACAGACCGAACCCCATTGCCGCATTTTGTTATCTTCGTCAGAAACAATCAATTCGTATGCAGTCGATCACACTGACCATACCGCCAAACATTGATGTCAACACCGAAGAAAGCATCCAGTCATTGCGCGATGCTAACCCAGGGTTGCGTATTGATAGAATCGGCGTCAACCAGATAGCAGTAGCAGCAAGCAGATCAGCGTAGCATGAACTTCGCTCTTTCTCAAGTCACTTGCCCTGATTCGTGAAATCGACCACTGTTACGTCGGCTAACCACGGACCGACGATAGTGCCGAACGCTTTGTGGGCGGGATGTGGCAGATACGTGTCTCGGTCTTTTTCGCTGTCGAACGTCAGGATAAACGCGTGGGTCAGGCCCTTGTCGAGTTTTTCGGGGCTGTTGTTGGTGCCCCATTTGAAATCTTTGATCTCCTTAATTTTCGACGGCAGCGCTTCAAAAGCCGCCACGATCTCGGCTACTTTTTCGGGCGTCGCTTCGGGTTTGAACTTGAATAGAACGACGTGTTGGAGCATAGTTTTCATGGGTTTGCGGGGTGGCGTGGTGGCATTAGCAGCCGTGGTCAGAGCCAGCAGCATTAGTAGACTTGAGAAAAGAGTTTTCATTGGCTTTAGAGAGTTACTGTTGTTGTTTTTGTTGCCAGACACGACGCTTTTCTTCAATCCAGGCGTCGATTTCATCGCGGGAGACTAAGGGTTTAACGTTTTTGGTACGCTCCATGAATTCACGCGACAGCTCGTCGGCATTGCTGCCGGTTGCGGTTCTACCAGCAACGAGGGCGACAGAATCGTTCTTCAATTTCATAGCCATTGGCAATTCTGATTTCGTCAATAATAACAAGATTCCTGTCGTAGTCAAAACGAAAGTTTACAACCAGCATTTTCAGGCCTGTATAACCAACCACTGAACCCGTTTCGTTATCCGGATAAATGACTCGGTACTCGCCATAAAACAGCCGATCAATCTCTCCGTCAACGATACCAAGCCGGTTCAACTCATCCAGCGTGAAATTGTCGCCGTACACAATGTCGAAGTTATCCAACATAAGGATTGGTGGGGTTATAAAAAAGACCTGCAAGGTTTGAGCGGTGCAACGACTCGCAAACCTTACAGGTCTGAATAAACAGGTGAATTAAATAATCTAACGTGAATACGGGATTACGTTGATCCCGTATTCACGTTAATCTACGCCAGTTTCGTTTTCATATTGGCGTCCAGCGCGTCTAAGAAATCTTCGGTGTTCATGTAGTGCTCACCCGCCGTCAGCTTCGTACCAACGGGATAGGCCGACAGGGCCAAATCTTTTGTCATTTTACCACTTTCAACGGTTTCGACGCACACCGCTTCGAGCGCTTCGGCGAAGTCAATCAACTGCTGGTTATCGTCCAGCTTGCCCCGGAACGCCAGGCCGCGCGTCCAGGCGTAAATTGATGCAATCGGGTTAGTGCTCGTTTTGTTACCTTTCTGGTATTCGCGGTAATGGCGCGTAACCGTGCCGTGGGCGGCTTCGGCTTCCATAATCTTGCCGTCGGGCGTCACGAGTACCGAGGTCATCAGGCCCAGCGATCCAAACCCCTGCGCCACCGTATCGGACTGAACGTCGCCGTCGTAGTTTTTGCAGGCCCATACAAAGTTACCTTCCCACTTCAGCGCCGACGCAACCATGTCGTCGATCAGGCGGTGTTCGTACTGCACTTTGCCAGCGTATTCGGTGTCGTAAATCTCCTGGAAAATGTCTTTGAACCGACCGTCGTATTTTTTCAGGATCGTATTTTTGGTCGACAGGTACAGCGGCCAGCCTTTTTGCATGGCTACGTTCATACAGGCGCGGGCAAATCCCCGAATCGACTCATCGACGTTGTACATGCCCATCGCTACACCGGGCGATTTGAAATTATACACGTCGAAATCCATCACCGTACCGTCTTCACCTTCAAACTTCATGGTCAGCTTACCGGGGCCGGGCACCACAAAATCAGTAGCCCGATACTGATCACCGAAAGCATGACGACCGATGATGATGGGGGCCGTCCAGTTGGTGACCAAACGCGGTACGTTGTTCATCACAATCGGCTCGCGGAATACCGTACCGTCTAAAATATTGCGGATCGTGCCGTTGGGCGACTTCCACATCTGCTTGAGGTTAAACTCTTTAACGCGGTCTTCGTCGGGCGTGATGGTGGCACACTTAATACCAACACCGTACTCTTTAATGGCATTGGCCGCGTCGATGGTTACCTGATCGTTGGTTTCGTCGCGGTATTCGATGCCGAGGTCATAGTATTTAATGTCAACGTCAACATAGGGCAGAATCAGCTTGTCTTTAATGAACTTCCAGATGATGCGGGTCATTTCGTCGCCATCCAGTTCGACAACCGGATTCGCCACCTTGATTTTTTCCATTGGACTTGGGTATAAACGATTAAGAAATACGACACAAAATGTGGCCGCAAAAGTAGTGCATCTTACTTAAACATAGATATTACTTCGATTTGCTTGTTAACCCAAAAAATACGTAGTTAGAAAGTGTTAAGCCTTCCTACCTACATGAGCGATTTAGCGCGCCAATTGATAGCTGACAATCAACGCACTCAAGCCCCATTTTTAGACCTTGGCAACTGCGACCTGACAACCCTGCCTAACGAGCTTTTCACATTGACTTGGTTAGTAGAATTAAATCTAAGCGACTATTATCGGAATAAAACAAACAGCGAATGGGTAGAAACACAAAATATAGGCTCAGAAAACCGCCTTACCGCTGATTCATTACAACGTTTAGGTCAACTGTTGCAACTCAGGAGCCTTGCTTTGAGCGCTAACCGGATTGAGGATTACCGTTTTCTGAAGAATCTGCCACAGCTTCAAAGTCTCGTCCTGAGAAATAATCGATTCATTAAAAAATACACTTTTCTGGAAAAGTTAACCGAACTACAAAACTTCGCCCTACGCAATAACCAGATTGAAGATTACGCTTTTCTGGAAAGGTTAACTCAACTTCAAACCCTTGACCTGAGCACTAACCAGATGAGTGCAAATGCGAATTCAGGCCACATTTGTTCAAGTCTTACTCTCTTCGTTACGCAGAACCAACATGATCAAAAGCAAATGGGGGCAGTGGATCATAATTGCCCTCCCCGCTTTAACGATGCTCGGTCCCGGGATTACCAAAATTGCTGAGGTCGAAGGGGTCGTTAAAGGTTTAACCGCATTGGGCGTCGGTCCGTACGTTACCTTAATTGGCATACTCCAATTAGTTATCGTTCTCCTGTATCTGCTGCCAATTACGCGTAACATTGGCTTTTTCCTAACATGCAGCTACCTGGGCGGAGCCATCCTTGCCCACCTATCGCATGACCAGTCGATAACGGTGCCAACAGTTACGCTGACGTTATTTTGGGTTGCTATGTTTCTGACAAAGCCGGGTTTATTTCTTTCGGCAAGGGTATAATAATCAAACACTTTCTCCGCTGAGCAGCAACTCGTTCTTAATTCGTCTTTCTACAGCGACTTGTAAATGAATCTGGTTCTTTCCAGTATATTTAACTGTCAATAACTCAATCATCAGAATAACATTTTGATAGTACCATGAGACACTGTATAAATCTACTTATCGTGCTTCTTTTTCTGCCTGCTCTACTCTTCGGGCAAACTAAGCGAACGACTAAATCCAACGACAATCGGAGTGTCGGAACCGCACCGGCCGGTACGCCGGAGCGGGACCGGCCGAACCGTAGTCAACTCGACCGACTCAAGGCCGAAGCGATGACCGCCGTCGAAGCTCGCACCGTTCAGGCACAGCAGATTAATGACATGCTCTTCAGCTTCTCGGAACTTGGCTTTCAGGAAGAAGAGTCGTTCACTTACTTGACTAATCTGTTGGAAAAGGAAGGTTTTAAGGTGGAAAAAGGCGTGGCGGGCATTCCCACGGCCTGGATTGCCACCTGGGGGTCGGGCAAGCCGCTCATTGCCGTTGGCTCCGACATCGACTGCATTCCCAAGGCCAGTCAGAAGCCCGGTGTGGCTTACAAAGACCCCATTGTTGAAGGAGCTCCCGGTCACGGCGAAGGGCACAATTCCGGGCAGGCGCTCAACATTGTGGCGGTGCTGGCAGTGAAGCAGTTGATGGAACGTGAGAAAATTCCCGGTACCCTCATGCTCTGGCCCGGCGTGGCAGAAGAACTCGTTGGCACCAAAGCGTTTTACGTGCGGGATGGGTATTTCAAGAATGTGGACGCCTGTATTTTCACCCACGTGGCCAACAACCTCAGCGTGTCGTGGGGCGACAACGGCTACAATGGGTTGATTTCGGTAAAATTCAACTTCGAGGGACAGGCGGCTCACGCGGCTGCTGCGCCCTGGCGCGGTCGCTCGGCCTTAGACGCTGTGGAATTGATGAATATTGGCTGGAACTACCGGCGTGAACACCTCGAACTTACCCAACGTTCGCACTACGTCATCTCTGACGGGGGCGACCAACCCAACGTCGTACCGTCGAAAGCGGCCGTCTGGTACTATTTCCGCGAACGGACGTACCCAAAGATTAAGAAGCTGTTTGAAACGGGGATGAAGATTGCCGAAGGAGCCGCCATGATGACTGACACCAAATTTACCTACGAGATTTTGGGGTCGGCCTGGCCGGTGCATACCAACAAGCCCATTGCCGCCACGATGTACGAAAACATTAAACGAGTGGGATTACCCACCTGGTCGGCCGACGATCAGTTGTTGGCGCGGGCATCGCAGATTGAGTTGCAGGCCCCAAAAGTGGAGGGATTAGCCGTTAAATTAGATTCGGTTGGGATGCCCGTGTCGTCGGCCCCGGTGGTGATGATGGGTGGGCAGGCCATGACCCCGCTGGGGGGCGGCTCCGACGACATCGCCGACATTTCGTGGTCGCTGCCAACGGTCGTGCTGCGCTATCCCAGCAACATTCCGGGCCTGCCCGGTCACCACTGGAGCAACGCCATTTCGATGGCCACGCCGATTGCGCACAAGGGCATCGTAGCCGGAGCAAAAGTCGAAGCCATGACGCTGCTCGACATGCTGCTAAAACCCGAGATCATCAAAGACGCCTGGGCTTATTACAAAGATGAACAGACTAAAGAGATCAAATATGAACCCCTGATTTCGACGAAGGAGCAACCGGCGATCTACTTGAATAAGAAGATAATGGCGGAGTTCAAGCCGAAACTACAGGGCTTTTACTACAATCCCGGCAAGTATAAAACATATCTGGAGCAGTTGGGCATCACCTATCCGACGCTACGCGACGATCAGCGGACGGCCGTAAAAAAAGTGTTGGATAAAGATAAAGCAGTCGAATCGAAAGGAAAGTAACTGACAAAGCGCAACTCATTAGCAACAGAGCGGCCGGATACACGTATCCGGCCGCTCTGCCATTAGAGGAGCTAAACTATTGATTGCAAGACTACATGGTCTTGCCTGCTGTGAAAATATCCTCCTGATCGGGCATGGTTGGATTCACGAACACATCGGCTCCGTTAATGGTCCGGCGCACCGGCTCAGCCGTTGGACTTTGCCGATGGTGACGATAGGCTTTGTCAGACGAGTAGTGGCAAACGTAGGATTTTCGCGTCAGGGCCGGGTTATGAATCGCGTCGCCCCCGTGGGCCAAAGCCGCGTGCCACAGCAGCACATCGCCTTTCTTGACGAGCAGCGTTTTCTTTTCCAGACCCGCGTCTTCGCAGGCTTTGTCCAAGTAATTGGCAAAATCACCGGGGTGCAGCTTCGACTGACCGTTGTAGAAAATGCCGTTGCCAAAGTTAAATTTATTGACCGTGTGCGAACCAGGGTAATAAAACAACGGACCGGAGTCGATATGAACGTCTTCGAGCGCGATCCAAGAAGCCGCTAAATGACTGGGTATTTCGGACACTACGTAAGCAAAATCTTGGTGCGTGGCCTGCTGACTGCCATACTTGAAAATCAGACTCTGCATTCCGATCACTTTGTCGCCAAAGGCCGCTTCCAGAAACGCGATGATATTCTCGTGGAGCATAATCTTTTTAGCGATCACCGAGTTGTCATGGAAGTCCAAAAACTTGATAAATGGGCCGTTGAGCACGTTTTTTGGTACGTCTTTGATAGCCATTACCGGATTTGCTGCATATTCCGGCAGGTCGATCCGCACGTTGACCTGCTGCTTCTCGTGACCTTCAATCAGTTCTTCTACTTCACTCCAGAGCTGATCGAGCCAGGCCGTTGCAATGGCCTGTTCAAAAATTACATAACCATTTTGCTGCCAGAATTTTAACTTCTCAGCCAGGTCGTAAGGCAGCGATTTAGCCCGCTCGTAGTGCTTCACAAAACCGTCAATGTCAGCGTCTTTTTTGTCGACCCAGGGCAACGTAGTGTGCTCAAATTCGGTAACGACTTTGGATGCTCCGTCGGGCATAAACGTGCGCTTGGCGACGGCTTTGAGTCTTGATAGAATATCTGTCATGCGATAGGTTGGTAGCAACTGCGGGTAAAATTACGGGATTCCCACAATTTGTCAATGCCCCCGAGTCTGAACTGGCTAATCGGTATTTTTTATGCGGTCCGTATCCGACGTGTTAACGACCCTTACTTCGTTTATCCGCTTGTCGTCGGCCGACACCACCTGGAATGTAAATCCGGCGTACGTGGTTTCGTCACCAGCTTTGGGCAGGCGACTGAACAATTCAAGCAACAATCCACCAAGCGACTCACTGTCGCCCTGCATGGTCTCGAACGTTGTGGCGTCTACATTCAGCACCCGGCATACGTCCGTCAGGGGAATTTTACCTTCAAAAACCACCGTACGATCATCCTCCCGCCGGTAGCCTACGGGCGTTTCATCGTCGAATTCATCGTTGATGTCACCAAAAATTTCCTCAATTATGTCTTCCAGCGTCACTAAGCCTCGGGTCCCACCGTACTCATCAACGACGATAGCGATGTGAACGCGCCGTTTCTGAAAGTCCTGCAACAGGTCGTCCACTTTTTTGTTCTCCGGAATAAAATACGTGGGGCGCAACAGCGTCGTCCACTGAAATTCATCCGTTTCGTGAATGTGTGGCAGCAAATCTTTGATGTACAGAATACCTTCGATCTGGTCGAGCGACTCGTGATAGACCGGCACCCGCGAATAGCCCGACGCGTTGATCTGCGCCATTAACTCGCTGAATGTCAAATCGTCGGCTACTGCTGAAATATCGAGCCGGGTGCGCATCACCTGCCGGGCCAGCAGGTTGCTGAAGTTGACAATGCCCTTCAGTATTTCTTTTTCTTCGGTGGTAGCGTCTGTCCCGGTCAACTCAACGGCCTGACTTAGTTCTTCAGCCGAGAGTTTATAGCCCCGCCGTTGAATTCGCCGGTCGACCTGATTGCTCATACTAACCAGTAGTGCCGATAGTGGTCGAAACACCATTAACCCAATCTGAGCCAAGGGTGCCGTTCGACGAGCTACCATCAGGTTATTCTGACTGGCATACACTTTAGGCACAATTTCACCGAACAGCACAATCGTCAGCGTTACAATCAGCGTCACACCCGACAACACCCAGCCTGATTCACGCGAGGCCTGTGAGAATTCCCACGTCAGGTACATGACAATGACGACAACGGCAATGTTGAGCAGATTATTGAAGATGACCAATGACGCCAGTAAGCGTTTGGGTCGGTCGAGGAGCTGCGAAATACGCTGGTCATCGGCCTGACTACTATCCCGGCAGCGGGCGCGGTCATCGGGTGAAAGTGAGAAGAAAGCAGCTTCGGAAGCTGACACTAAACCAGCGATTGCCAGCAGTAATAAAATTAGGGCCAGGTACGGGCCGTATAAATCAAAATAGGTGCCCCAACCAGTGATGGCCGGAAGCACCTGTCGAGGAAGCGGATCACCAGGGTCCATGTATATTAAATCTCGTTCGACAATTGAGCAGCATATGGATTAGAACGGCAAATCGTCGTCACCACTGTTGTTCTCAAACGGAACCGGTTCCGGCTCTCTACGCTGCGGCTGCTGACGGGGTGCAGGTGCGGCTTGCTGACGGGACGCAGCTTGTTGGGGGGCCGGAGCCGCAGCGGGCGTTGGTGCGGCTTGTTGCTGACGGGGCGCTTCAGAATACCCATCATCCTGACGGTCGTTCGGACTACCCAACAATTGCATTGTATTAGCACGAACCCGCAACGACGTACGTTCCTTGCCTTCCTTATCGGTCCAGACTTCCGTCCGCAAACGGCCTTCTACGTAAACAGGATTTCCTTTCTTGAGATACTTCTCGGCTACTTTCGCCTGTTCGTTCCACAGTTCAACCCGAAACCATTCGGTTTGCTCTACTTTCTCCCCGTTTCGGTTGGTGTATTTCTCCGTCGTTGCTACGTTAAACTGCGCAACGACAGCACCGCCGTCTAAATACCGCACTTCAGGATCAGCTCCCAAATTGCCGATTATTGTCATTTTATTAAGGCTTGCCATACTGCGTTTTTTGATTACGTCTGAAAAAATTGTGCGGCTTAAGAACAATTAAAGATACTGATTCAAACCGACTTATCCAAACGCTTTTTCTAAATAATTGGTGACTAATACAGGCTTGGGTAGTTGCTCAGCCTCCTTAGCCGTGTACCAGTTTAAACCATCTGGTAAACGTGCGGACGCGCTGTCAGGCAACTCGATTGCGAAGAAATGGGCACGAATACGCTGGTGCGACAATAGCTGCACGGCCGTTGTTGGCAGACTTATGGAACGCCCATGCTTCACCAAATCACGCACATGTTCTGGTAGTGACAAATCAGGTAACGTCGGTTGGTCTTCGTCCGTTTCAAGCAAGTAGAAATCGTACAGATTTTGCCATACGTCGCGGTTCGTGCGTTCGCGAAGGGCTACTTTGTTTCCGTTAGTGAAAACCAGGTAGTTGAAAAACCGCTGACGAACGGGCGCCTTCTTTGCTTTCACGGGCAAGCGGTGCTGACTGCCACTCAGGTAGGCAACGCACTGTTGCTGAACTGGGCACAACAGGCAGTCGGGTGATAGAGGGGTACACTGAATAGCCCCGAACTCCATGATTGCCTGGTTGTAGGTAGCCGGATCATCGGCTTTTTGAATCAGACGCATGGCCAGTTCAGCGAAGGTTTTTTTCGCTCCCGTAGTCGTAATATCGGCATAGATGCCAAACACGCGTGCCAATACCCGATACACGTTGCCATCTACTACTGGAACACGCTCACCGAAGGCGAACGAAGCAATAGCCGCTGCCGTGTAAACACCTATACCCTTCATTTTCAGCAAGTCACGAAATGTATCGGGAAACTTTCCGGCCAACTCATCCGTTACGTGACGGGCAGTCTGATGAAGATTTCGGGCTCGGGAGTAATAGCCTAATCCCTGCCAAAGTCGGAGCAGTTCCCGCTCGTCGGCACGGGCCATATCCGCTACGGTTGGATACGCATCAACGAAGCGTTCATAATACGGTTTTCCCTGCGCCACGCGGGTTTGCTGTAGGATTACCTCCGATAGCCAGATACGATACGGATCGCGGGTGTGACGCCACGGAAGGTTACGTTTATGGTGTTCATACCACCGCTCGAGCGTTGGCGCAAAAGTTATTTCGGTGGCGTTAGCGTCTGATTGCCAATTCAAAATAAAAGAAAAAAAACGTCGTTAGTGGGAAAATGAAACAAGCAGGGTTTTTATAGTTTACCGGAAACCTCTACCTTTGTGCTCCCATTTTTGACACCCGAATTTTCAACAACACAGTAAACGTTAAAGTTTAAGAAGTCGTGACGAAAGCAGATGTAATTGCAGAGATCGCCGATAAGACCGGAATCGATAAGGCCGAGGTAACGAACACCCTCGAAACCTTCTTTTCGGTAGTAAAAGACTCATTGGCCGAGGGAGAGAATATTTACGTGAGAGGGTTCGGCAGTTTCATCAACAAGAAAAGAGCCAAGAAAGTAGCCCGGAACATCTCTAAGAACACCGCTATGGTGATCGACGAGCACTTCATTCCGAGTTTTAAACCCGCTAAGATTTTCGTTGAGCAAGTGAAAACCAGCGATAAAGCCAAAGTAGCCGCTGAGTAGAGAAGAAAGCTAAGTATGAATAAATTCGTGCTGCTTGTTGTCGTGCTGGCTTCGGCCCTAACGGTTGGTTTGTACACCCTGCCAAAGGTTGTTGTACGCAACGAAAATCGGCAGTTAACCCAATCTATTGGGGGTGGACGCCAATCGCAGGGAGCGGGTCGTGCTGCTTCTGATTCGTTGAATGCAGCCGCTTCATCCGGGCCAGTCGATGACAGCCAGCCTGACCGCTCGGAAATTCACGAAAAGCCAGTGTCGGTAGCGGAGCAAAAGCGTCTGGAAACGTTGCGAATTGCGTTTGCCGAAGCTAACTCCGCTCAGAAAGAAGCCGTTGGTGAGAAACTGATTGTTGCTTTTCGGGAGCTTACCCGCTACGACAGTGCCGCTCGTTACGCCGACTTATTAGCTATAGCGCAGCCGAACGAACGAAACATGCTTCGGGCAGGTGATGCTTATTTTGAAGCGTACACTTTTGCCGTTGACGAGAAGAAGATAGCGACGCTGGGTCAAAAGACCCGTGATTACTACCAGAAAGTTCTCGCCAGGAATCCAAATCTGCTCTCGGCAAAAGCCAATATGGCGATGACCTACGTCAATACAGAAACGCCGATGCAGGGAATAATGCTGTTACGTGAAGTGTTACAGCAGGAACCAACAAACGAGCTGGCTTTGTTTAATCTGGGTTTGCTGTCGATGCGGTCAAATCAGTATGGGCGAGCTATTGAGCGGTTTCGGCAGATACTGGTTAACAATCCAACCAGTCGGAAAGCGCAGTTTTACTTAGGCGTTAGTTTGGCGGAGGCCGGTCAGAAGGAAGAAGCAAGACGTGTGCTGGCGGAAGTGAAGAAGCAGGAGAAAGATCCGCAGATTTTGGCAGCAGTTCATGAATATGAGGATCGGTTAAAGTGACCAATGAGCAATTGGCGGTAAATGAGAATCGGCATTCTTCATTAATCATTACGCATTAGTTTAAGGGCTGACTGAGTAGTTAGCCGACGTATATTTTAACTTTAAACACTATTTACATCATGCCTTGCGGTAAGAAACGAAAGCGGCATAAGATTGCCACTCACAAGCGGAAGAAACGGCTCAGAAAAAACCGGCATAAAAAGAAATAGTTTTTGGGTTTGTGTTGTCTCCCCACGGAGTCTTACAAACTCAAAAGCTTGTTATGTGGAAGCCTCGTGCCGGTCTGCAAAGCCCGAACGTGGCTTCTTTATTTTTATACAGCCATTCTAACCGTACTTTCATCTTGTGAGTAATGAATTAGTTATCAGTTCGACTCAGAAAGGTGATCGGATTGCGCTCTTGCAAAACAAGAGACTGCTGGAGTATCACGAAGAAGAGTTAGACAGCAATTTCACCGTTGGCGATCTTTACTTAGGAACTGTCAAAAAACTTTCGTCGGGCCTCAATGCGGCTTTTGTGGACGTTGGCCACGAGAAAGACGGTTTTTTGCACTATCAGGACTTGGGGCCGAACATCAATTCGCTCAACAAGTTTGTCAAAGATATAATCGCCAAGCGCGTCACCACCGGTCGGCTTAACGGCACGAATCTGGAGCCGGTTATCGAAAAGATTGGAAAAATCGATAAAGTACTGACCAAAAATGCGCCCATTCTGGTTCAGGTGGTTAAAGAACCCATTTCGACCAAAGGTCCACGCCTTTCCTGCGACATTTCCATCGCGGGCCGTTATCTGGTACTTGTCCCGTTCTCAGACGGCGTAAATCTATCCAAAAAGATTACTGACCGTGCCGAGCGGTCCCGGTTGCTCCGATTGATGTCGTCGCTGAAGCCGCCCAACTTCGGTGTCATTGTGCGGACCGTTGCTCAGGAGAAAGATGTTGAAGAGCTGGACCGCGACCTGCAGCACTCGCTCGAGAAGTGGGAGCAGGCCGTGAAAGTTCTCGCCGATGCCAAACCACGGGACCGGATTCTGGGGGAGATGAACCGGGCTTCGTCCATTCTACGAGACATGCTCAACGAATCGTTCGAGAGCATTACAGTCGATACGAAAGAATCATTTGACGAAATCAGGACGTTTATTCACACAATTGCTCCTGAGAAAGAGAAGATCGTCAAATTACACACCGGCAAGACCAAAGTGTTTGAAGCATTAGGTCTTGAGAAACAGCTCAAATCATTATTTGGCCGGTCAGTTAGTTTGCCCGGCGGTGGTTATCTGATTATTGAGCATACCGAGGCTTTGCATGTCATTGACGTCAACAGCGGTAACAAGTCGAACTCGGAAGAAGACCAAGAAGCTACCGCCATCAGCGTCAATCGGGAAGCCGCCAAAGAAATTGCCCGGCAGCTTCGGTTGCGCGACATGGGCGGTATCATTGTAATCGACTTCATCGACATGAAGAAGGCCGAGAACAAAAAACTGCTTCAGGACATAATGCGGGACGAAATGAAGCCGGACCGCTCGAAGTTCACGATTTTGCCGTTGACTAAGTTCGGACTCATGCAGATTACGCGGCAACGCGTCCGGCCCGAAATGAATATTGTGACGCGCGAGGTATGCCCAACCTGCGACGGCACGGGGACCATCCAGGCCAGTGTGTTGGTTACGGACGTCATTGAAAACAATCTTGACTACATCCTGACCAAACAAAACGAGCGCGGTATCTCGATTGCCATGCACCCTTTTCTGTACGCATATTACACTAAAGGCTGGTATTCAAAGCAGATGCAATGGTATGCCAAGTATAAAACGTGGGTCAAGTTGGTAAAAGACAGTTCGCTGGGTATTGTCAATTTTAAGTTTCTCAATAAAACTGGTGAAGTGATCGAAGTAGGTAACGTGTCCTGACGGCAACGCACATGCTGAAGCAGCGAAGGCTCAACCTATACCAGGTTGAGCCTTCGCTGCTTCAGCATGTTTACGGACTGTGTCTCAGCAGAGAACTTCCATCTCGACTAACTCACCGAACATTTCCTGACCAACGACCCCCTCAACGGAGTCCACTGCATTGAGATTCAGGAGCAGATCACGCAGATCCTCGGTAATCTCGTAGGTCTGATACAGCCGCCGGTCGAAGAGAACGGGCGCCTGTTCCAGATCGCACAACGTGTAGCGGTCCCGATTGAATGTCGGCCGGGCCGATTGGCGTCTATACAAAGCGTGCTTAGGCAATTCCGGCTCAAGGAATGAGTGGATGTAGTTCCAGCCCTCCCACTGACCTGGATAGCGATTTAAGTAGGGCCAGAAGGCGTCGTAAAGCTGTTGCATGGCTTCCTGACAATACATATCCCGATTACTCTGACGAATGGGCCGGATTTGATTTAGAAAATGAAGCACATTCGTCGAATCGGGTTCCCGGTAGCCAATGACCGGAACGATGGGCACCCCAGCCGCGTGCGAAAGATAGCCAACTCCTTTCCGCGTCATAATACGCCGGTGACCCAACCGGATAGACAGAAACTGAGTTTCCTCGCCCGGTTCCGGGGCTGTCTCAGGGCTGCCATCTACGTAAACAATTAGCGACCGTCCCGCTTTCAACTCCCGCAGAATCGTCAGACCAGCCGACGGGCTACCTGTTTCAACAACGCGAAAGACGTTTGTTAGTCCGTGTTTCTCGCGTAGTGCTTCTATGTGCTCCGTCATGCCCCCGCCCTGTTCGCGGTTCATATTGCTGCCAACAAGCAATACACAATCCACACCCTTCCTGAAAAGCACGCTTGTTAGCTGACGATAGGAACCAAGATGATACGTACAGTAAATCTTTGCGCCCTCGTTTTGCGTAATTACATCCTGGGCACCACTAAGTTTTACCAGATCACCTGCCGACAGGCATTGTTGATCGAACGTAGCGAACACCTGTTGCAACAACAGTTCCCGAAACAGGGTTTCGTGCTTACTGCGAGGGATGGAGGGCATGATATTCTCCACATTCGCCGAGAACGTAGTGAATTTCATTAGGTAACCCCGTTCCTTCTGCAAATCGACGCGCTTGAACTGCTCACGGCAATGGGCCAGTTCTCTTTTGTACAGCGTACGTGCCGTTGGCATAGTTCGTGTAGGTTAGAGCGAGAAAACTGGCTTGGACAGACCCTTGAATTCGTCGGGCAGCATATATTCTTTGCAGCATTCGCCGGCAGACAGGAACTTCATCAGGTTGGTTGATTCTGCTTTAGCAGCTACCTTTACCGAATTCTTCAACACGTTTACTTGCTTGATAGAGAATTGAGCTTTCATAATGATTTGTTTGATTTAAGTTAGTTGCTTTTGTTAACCGGCGATTTATCCGCCTTTTGATGTTACAAAGCTACTACCTGCCTATAGGGGCAACAATCACAAAAAAGTCACAATGGCTTGTTGGAATAAGTTAAATTTTACCAGTATCTTAGTCGAAATATTGATTACAGCACGATCATGAAGGAGATTCGTCTCACCCGCCGTTTCTTGAGCAACCCGATGAACAGCGTATTCATTCTGCTGGGCATTCTCTTGCTTATTGAACTGGTTTCGTGGTCCATCGCTCATAATATAAAGTTAAAGCAGGTGCATGACGCCGGTGGTTTTCTACCATACACTGGTTTAATATTTTACGGTTTGTTTCTACCGGAGTTAATTACACTCATTTTCACCATTGCCTTCGTTAACCGTTCGCACCTGTGGCTGAAGATTAACGCCGTTCGGAACGACTGGGCTTCCATTGGTCAGTATGAACTGAAGTTCTTACCCATTTTGGCGCTTTCATTCTGGTTCTTCAATCCATTCACGCAAACTGTAAGGTTTTTGATAAAACATTTTCCTGAATATTCTTTACAGTTATATTGGAGCGATTTTATTATTGACACATACTCTTGGGCTTTGTATTTCAAGTACCTCTTTCCTGTCATTCTGATGGGCTACGTTGCATTGAACATTTCGTTGCTGTCTGATTTCCTCAAACAACGCCGGGAAGCGCAGGAAGCGGCCGAAGCCGAAGCCACCAGAGCAGCTCAGGAAACGCTGGCGCTGTCGGCTACTTTCATTCCCAAACCAGCGACTCCGTCTCCCTACTTAAATCATCTTAAAGGAAAGAATCCTTTTGGTGAACTTGACTTTCCAACGAGCGACGTTTATTTCTTCACCATCGAAGATCGTTCTTACTATGCTGAGTTAGCCAAAGGCCGGTATGCAGTGGTTAAAACCCTCAACGAACTGGAAGCCGAGCTTGACCCAGGCCAGTTTTTCCGCGTTAAGCGTGACTACATCGTTAATCGGCACGCCGTACTGAACTACGCCTACTGGGAAAATGGAAAATACATAGTCCGGCTCAATACACCCGACCGCCACGAGATTGTTGTTCCCCGCGCCCGCATGCAGATTTTTCGTGAATGGCTGCAGGAAAATCAACAGTCCCTTCCCGAGAGAAAGCCCACAGGCTCTTATGCTTAAGTTGTTTATTATCAACTCTTTATAGGTAGTTCTTTACAGCAATACTATAACGAGGCAATTGTCGGCAGCTACCAAGTTCTAACTTCTTCGCTATATGCGCCTTGTGGTTGACTGCTGTCCGGTAGCTAATGCCTAACTGATTAGCAATTTCGTCGGCCGTATGCCCAAATGCTACCATTTTCAAAACTTCACGTTCGCGGTCAGTGAGTCGTTTCAGTTCATCACGAGTAGCCTCAGTCATTACTTCTACACCGTAGCCTTTAAGCAGGTTCACAAACCCGGGACTGTAGTAACAGCCCCCATCACTGACGGTCTGGAAACAACGGTATAATTCCTCTAAACCGTCGCTGGCGTACAGAAAGCCAAAAAAACCCATCCGCATAGCTTCCCCCACCATACGAAAGTCAGGTTTGCTGGTATACAAGATAAACTTAGTCTGTAAGTTGGATTGCTGCATCTCCTGAACAGCATCGAAACCGAGCCGACCTGACATCTCTGACTCCAGAATGACACAACTTGGGCGTTTCACCCGAATTTGTTGAAGTGTATCATCCATCTCCACAGCGCGGCCTACAACGTTGTAGCCTTTCTCTTTCAATAGCTGGCTTAGAACTTCGCAGTTGAACACTTCAGACTGGGCTACAAGAATTGAAAAGTCACGGCGACGAAGCGCAAATTTTTTGGCGACCTCCTGGTCATTCGCAGATTTGTCCATCATGTATCTTAAAAATTGGGTAAGTGAAGGTAGTGACCTGAATGTTTGACAATCGCATGAATTGTGTGAAATCACCGTTTCACCGGATGAAATGAACAATTATCATGTCGAGATTTGAGTGATTTCGTCCGGGGAAATGGTGATTTCACACAATTCAGATTGTTTACGCCCACATCACCGCTGTACATTTGA
The DNA here is from genome assembly GCF_054779955.1 of Spirosoma arcticum. Taxonomy (NCBI): domain Bacteria; kingdom Pseudomonadati; phylum Bacteroidota; class Cytophagia; order Cytophagales; family Cytophagaceae; genus Spirosoma; species Spirosoma arcticum. The sequence continues at coordinate 607,345 of NZ_BAAGXG010000002.1, read as the reverse complement.
TTATCGCTTAGGGAATAATCATTAATGTATTGTGGCAATGAAGCATCAAGAGGAAGTAATGCCGTCGGCTTATGAAGCATCTCCAGCGGAGGTGCAGTCAATGATTATGGAGTGGGTAAAAGCGACCGAAGCGTTTCACCATCGCTACGCCACCCTGACTGAAGTAATTAATAAGATGCAAACAAATGCCCGGCGGCAGCCCGTCCAGAGCAAAGCACGTTTGCGTAAATTAATAATGTTGCGCCAGCACATGAGTGATGTGTTGATGACGTTGCTGCTCGACATGACCGGCCAAAGCCCAAGTCGTTCGGCGCAACCCTCCAAGCCCAGTCAACTCCGCTCACATGCTTACCTGCTGGACGAGTTGAACCGGAAAATCGATGCCGAACTGATCCAGGTTACGACGGTAGCGCAAGCATAGTGTTCACCCCTCCCAATTGATAAAGGTTAAGTCCCCCAAGTGATTGGGGGACTTTTTTGTAGTAACTTTTTACTACAGTTGTTCCAACTGACATGTAGTCGTATTAGAATTATATTTATACATTTTGTTTACTTATTGAGTAAATTAGCAAAAATAGAGACAATAGATTTTGATTGATGCAGTAATATTTGACCTAAATTATCCCGAAATAACCGTACCCAGCAGAAGCGATATGTCCATGTCAACTCGCTTAAAGTGCATAAACTCGGTCATTAGCTGATCGGCTTCGTCAGGCGTCTCACTACTTACTTCGCGAAGTTTTTGCTGTAACACCGCCATGCGTTGCTCAGCCAATATCTTTTTAATACGGAGAATATTACGAAATGCGGCATCAGCCAGTATACCAATTTCCTCTTCGGACGGTACGTGAATCTCGTGCTTCAGCCAGCCCTCACTTATCTCGTAACGGGGGGTAGTTAAATGGATAGCCTGGTGCTGCATTTCTGCATCCTCAGGTTGGCTTATGAATGAACTTCGACTTCTGCGGTTCAGAAAGTCACCAGCCGTGAGAATGTCACCCTGCCCGTAGGCTTCGCGAAACAAGGTTAGGATTAGGTTGAACGGGGCTGTTTGAAAATCAATATCAGTGAGTTCGCTCAGCATATAATGGCAGAGGGTAATACCCGGCTCCAGTTCACGCACTCCGTAATTTATAAGCAGCCGAATGCATTCTTCTTCCTGATAGGATATTGGTGGGCGCGTAACCGATGAATGAGCGTTGCGCAACGTCGCTGGCACGTCAGACGCGCTACTGAGACCGCCGGAATCCATTTGGCCAATGCCTGCTTCAGCTAACAGCGCGTTGATGTCCGCCATATCCGTTTCTGAACCAGAGCGGGACACGTCCATTGGCGATTCATCGGCAGGACCAGCCATCTGTTGACGATCCTTCTGGCGATCAACGTCTTTCTTGTTCTGCTCCTGTCGTTTCCTGAGCAGTCGATTGATTTCGGTGATTACAGTTTGTTCGCTGACGTGGAAAACCTGTGCTACTCGCTGCGACAACGTCTGGCGTTTGAGCGCATCGGGTATTTTGGTAATGCTGGCGCACACGTCCGAAATTCCCTCAGCCCGTTTAAGCGGGTCATCGCCCGCTTCAGTCAACCACTGACCCGCTTTAAAGTCGATGAAGTCTTTGGCGTCACTTCGGACGTACTCTTTAAAAGCTTCCGCCCCTACTTTATGGACGTAACTATCGGGGTCTTCGCCATCGGGCAGGAGCAACAGCCGGAGGTTAAGCCCCTCTTCCAGTACCATATCCAGCCCACGAAGAGCCGCTTTTATGCCAGCCGCGTCACCGTCGTAGAGGATAGTAACGTTGGGGGTGAAGCGGGCAATGAGCCGAATCTGCTCGGTTGTCAGGGATGTTCCCGACGAAGCTACCACGTTTTTGATGCCCGCCTGATGCAGCGAAATGACGTCGGTATACCCCTCCGTCAGGTAACAGACATCCTCGTGCCGGATGGCTTGTTTGGCCTGAAAAATGCCATACAGTACCTGGCTCTTATGGTAGACGGATGTTTCGGGCGAATTTAGGTATTTGGGTTGCGTTTTGTCGGCTTTCAGTATGCGTGCTCCGAAGGCAATGACCCGACCCGAGACGTTATGAATTGGAAACATAACCCGGCCCCGAAACCGGTCGAATACTTTGTCTTCACCACCGGCCGTAGTCTCTTTGCGTAAAATCAACCCAGCTTTCTCAAGCAAATCGCGATTATAGCCCCGGCGCGTACCCTCCTGTAAGAGCGCATCCCATTTATCGAGCGTATAACCCAGTTCAAACGCGTCGATGGTAGGGTTGGTGAAGCCCCGTTCCCGGAAATAACTCAGACCGATGCTTTTGCCTTCGTCAGTTGTTTGAAGCGTTTCCTGAAAGAACGTTTTGGCAAAGTTCAGAATAATCAGGAGGCTTTCGCGCTCATTCTGGCGCAGCAGGTCTTCGGGCGTTTGTTCCTGTTCGGCAATCTCAATACCGTATTTCTTGGCCAGATACCGCAATGCTTCGCCGTAGCCGATGTTCTCAATGTCCATAACGAACTTAACGGCATCGCCCGCCTTACCGCACCCGAAGCACTTATAGATTTGCCGCGTGGGGTTGACATTAAACGAGGGCGACTTTTCATTATGAAAGGGGCAGCAGGCAGTATAATTGCTACCGCGCTTTTTAAGCGAAACAAAATCACCAACCACTTCCAGAATATCAGCGGCCTGACGGATTCGATCAACGGTTTCTTCGGGTATACGCATAGAACTTCAGGGGTATTCTGGTACTGTCAGTCAAATTTACAGTGAAAATTTAGTTGTCGGTCGATCCTGCCGATTAGCAGATGAACTAACCGAATTTTCATGTGGCAAAATTTTTGCTCACATATGGAGAGCTATCCTTATCAATAGATATAACAACGCACCTTATTGCTAAGCCATCATGAATTATTCTACAGTACGTTCGCGCCAGAAACAGTTGAACTTAACGGCAATGGCCAGATATGGACAGTTCGTTTTGTTAATGTTGGTTTCGTTGTTGCAAAGTTGTCGCCCCAATGCGGGCGATATTGTTCAGCCCGTTACTTCAAACGGTAAGGCCGCAGATCAGTACAGCGCTGATGTGGCAACCAACTGGAATGATTTGCAACTGAAACTTGCCCAGAACACGGCCGGAAATACGCCCCCTGTTGTATCAAGAGCACTCGGATACGCCGGGTTGACGTTATACGAAGCCATCGTGCCTGGCTTACCGACGCATCGTTCGCTGGCCGGACAACTCGCTGGTTTGACCACGCTGCCTAAACCCGAAACGAACGAGGAATATAACTGGCCGTTGAGCGCCAACGCAGCCGAGGCTACTATAGTGCGCAGTCTCTGGGCTAATACGTCCGATGTAAACAAAAAACTGGTCGACTCATTAGAAACGGCTTTATCCGCCAGTTTAGGAAAAGATGTGCCTGAAGCAGTCATTAACCGATCGGTCACGTTCGGGAAAAGCATCGGCGACGCCGTATCTGCTTATGCCAAAACCGACGGAGGGGATGAGGGTTACTCGCGCAACTTTCCAGCCAGTTATGTGGTGCCAACGGGCGCCGGTTTCTGGCGGCCAACGAGTGCTCAACTCATTCCAATGCAGCCAACTTGGGGGCAAAATCGCTCGTTCGTAGCAGTCAACGCCACAACCGATCCGGCTGAACCAACAGCGTACTCGACTCAAACCAATTCTCCATTCTTCGCGCAGGCGATGGATGTTTATTCTGCCGGTAAGAACCTGACAGCCGACCAGAAGGCGATTGCGCTGTTCTGGTCCGACGATCCCGGGAAGACGTTTACCCCTCCCGGCCACGGCGTTTCCATTGCCACACAGGTAATTCGGAAAGAAAAAGCAACGCTGGCCAAAGCCGCCGAAACATACGCCAAAATCGGTATAGCAACGACCGATGCGTTTATCGCCTGCTGGCGCTGCAAGTATAAATTCAATTTAATTCGACCCGTTTCTTACATTAATCAGGCCATTGATCCCCTGTGGAAGTCTCTGCTGGCAACGCCCCCGTTTCCCGAATATACGTCGGGTCACTCCAGCGGATCCGGAGCAGCCGCCCTTATTTTAGAGGATCAGTTTGGCTCCAACTACGCCTTCACCGATCATTCGCACGACACGCGGGGGTTCACGGCGCGTTCGTTCAATTCATTCCGTGAGTACAGTGAAGAAGCGGCCATTTCCCGCTTCTACGGGGGTATACATTACCGTTATAGCAATGAGCAGGGGCTGGCCAACGGCCGCCGGGTTGGTCAGAACATACTGGCGTTGGGGTGGAGGAAATGAGGGTAATGTAAAATGAACGGCGCTGGTGGCCCCGAATGGTCAATGTACAGTGGGAATGTCTATCCTATCGTACGTTGACCATTCGGGACCGCCAGCGCCGTTCACTTTACATTACTCCTCAGTAAGCCCTGACCAGCTTACCTTCCATGAAATTAACGAAGGCCTTGTTGACGACATTGTTACCGCCGGGCGTGGGGTAGTTACCCGTAAAATACCAGTCGCCGGAGTGATTAGGACAGGCCCGGTGCAGGTTTTCGACCGTTTGATACACGACTGCTACTTCAGCTTTTAAATCGGAGGGCGTCACAATCTGAGCCACTTTGCGGGAGAGTTCATCGTGCGTAAATGGGTCGAACAGGGCTTTCACGTAATTATGCTCGGTTGCATTGCCCGACTCGATTGCCGCCACGCACTGTGCATAGACCTCGTCCACAATGTGTTCCTGCCCACGTTCGCGGAGGAGTTCCATGGCCGCCCGGAAACCAACGAATTCCCTGAATTTGGACATGTCGATGCCGTAACAATCGGGAAAGCGTATCTGCGGAGCCGACGAAACAATGATGATCTTTTTGGGACCAAGCCGGTCCAGCATACGCAGAATACTTTTTTCAAGGGTCGTACCCCGCACAATGGAATCGTCGACTACCACAACGTTATCTTTTCCCTTCTTAATTACCTCAAACGTTGTGTCGTATACGTGCGCTACCATGTCGTCGCGCTGAGCGTCATCGGCAATGAACGTTCGCAGTTTTACGTCTTTGGACACTAACTTTTCGATGCGCGGCCGAAACGAAAGCACCCGGTCAAGCTCCTGCTCGAACAGGATTCCCTCCATAATGGCTTTCTTACGTTGCTTATACAAATACTCCTCCAACCCTTCAACCATCCCGAAAAAGGCTGTTTCAGCGGTGTTTGGAATATAGGAGAAAACCGTGTTTTCGAGGTCGTAGTCGATCTCCTTCAAAATCTGCGGCACGAGCAGTTTACCCAGCGTTTTGCGCTCATTATAAATGTCGGGGTCGGTGGCACGCGAGAAATAGATCCGCTCGAAACTGCACGACCGCTTTTCAATGGGCTTCACAAACTGGTGCTCGGCGTATTCACCGTGTTTGTCGATGATAAGCGCGTGGCCGGGCTGCACTTCCCGTATTTCGCTGTATTCGACGTCGAATGCCGTTTTAATAGCGGGCTTTTCCGAAGCCACTACCACTACTTCATCATCGGCATAATAATAAGCGGGGCGGATACCGGCCGGGTCGCGAGCCACAAAAGCACCACCATAGCCCGTCATGCCCACCATGGCGTAACCACCGTCGAAATCACGGCAGGACCGGTGCAACACGCGCTGAATGTCTAAGTTCTCTTCAATAATGTCCGACAGGTCCGGGTTTTCATAAATGCCCTTAAACCGGTCGAATACGCGCTGATTTTCTTCGTCCAGAAAATGGCCGATCTTCTCCATTACGGTAACGGTATCAACTTTTTCCTTGGGATGCTGACCGAGCGACACGAGCTTATCGAATAGGCTATCGACATTGGTCATGTTGAAATTACCAGCCATCACGAGGTTTCGGCTGCGCCAGTTGCTTTGCCGGAGCATGGGGTGGCAGTTCTCAATCTCGTTGGCTCCGTGAGTGCCATAGCGCAGGTGCCCCATCCAGACTTCACCTGTGAACGCGATATTCTTCTGGAGCCACTGCGCGTCTTTTGCCTTGTCTTTATTGCCTTTTAGGGCTTTTCGGAATTTCTTGTTAACCTTCTCGAAGATGTCCGTTACGGGTCGCTGATCGACGGAGCGGTAACGGCTGATGTAGCGGTGGCCGGGTGGTACGTCGAGTTTGATGTTCGCAATACCAGCCCCATCCTGCCCTCGGTTTACCTGCTTTTCCATAAGCAGATAAAGCTTGTTAGCGCCGTAAAGGGCCGTGCCATACTTGTCGATATAATATTGATACGGTTTGCGGAGCCGAATAAAGGCAATGCCGCACTCATGTTTGATGGCGTCGCTCATGAGGGTGGCGCCGAAGCGCGTTGATTTTTAGGATGTATTGAACTAACGGCCCTCTGCCAAAAAGGGTTCGGTGAAACGGCGGTGTAAAGGTAGGAAAAGTAGCTGGGGATGCGCACGAAATGGCGAGGGGCGTCGGGGCAATTTGCCATTGAGCGAACGGTAACGTGTATGTGTTTGTAAAGTTGACCTGAGCAGCGACTAAGGGCAACACCAATAAATATGTATACAATGAACATTTCATCTTACCTCCGCTTAGCCATGATAGCATTCATGCTCACAGTTGCCTCGATTCCGGGACTGGCTCAACTAAAAAACGCACCCGTTCTAACTCCTGAGGGATTCTGGGTTGTTGAATGGATGCCTAAGAGTCACCAATGCACCGTTCGATTTTACACAAGCCAGAAACAGTTGATCTACGAAGAAACCGTAGATCGCCCGCTAAACATTGCCCGTCGGCAAACAAAACGGAACCTGAACGTAGCCTTAGAGCAGGCTATGTACGTCTGGCAGGCTACCCACAAAGTACCCACCGACCGGCAATGGGTGGCCGTGCAGTTCGACAAAAAATAAGAAGCTTATGTACGTTGATGCTTAATAGGCGATCAGGTATTTTTTGGCCCAAGACTGCTTTGACTTTCATACGACAAACTCGTTCCCGTATGAAAGCCAATCGACGTACCTTTCTTCAAACCCTGTCGGCAGCTTCGGCACTGGCGGCTACGCAGAGCCTCGCCAGCCCGCTCGGTTTCAATTATATTCCGAATCTGAAACGCATTAGCCCCAACGACAAGATTCGCATTGCCACCATCGGCATGGGCATACAGGGCAATTTCGATACGATGGCAGCCCTGCGCAGCCCCGACGTAGAATTGGTCGCCGTGGCCGATCTGTACGACGGTCGGCTCGAACACGCCAAAACTGCGTTCGGTAAAGACAAAGCACTTTTCGCCACCCGCGACTACCGGGAGGTGCTGGCCCGGACCGATGTCGACGCGGTCCTGGTCGTAACCCCCGACCATTGGCACGACCACATCACCATTGCGGCTCTCAAAGCCGGAAAGCACGTTTACTGTGAGAAGCCAATGGTACAGCACATTAACGAAGGCAAAGCGGTGATCGACGCGTGGAAAAAATCGGGCAAGACCATGCAGGTGGGGAGTCAGCGCATCAGCAGCGCATCGTTTCAGGAAGCTAAACGGATGGTGCAGGCGGGTGATATTGGGGCCATCAACTACATCGAATCCAATAATGACCGGTTTAACGCCATTGGTGCCTGGAATTACTCGGTGCCGCCCGATGCCTCGCTAACGACGCTCGACTGGGACCGCTTCCTCGGCGACGCGCCCAAACGGCCGTTCGACGCCAACCGGTTTTTCCGGTGGCGTAATTACAAAGACTACGGCACGGGCGTGGCGGGCGACCTGTTCGTTCACCTCATCACGGGCGTCCATTTCGTGACCAACACCCTCGGACCAACGCGCATTTATTCGTCGGGCAATCTGGCGTATTGGAAAGAGGGCCGCGATGTTCCCGATGTGATGACGAGCGTGATGGACTACCCCAAAACCGAGCAGCACGAGGCATTTCAGATGGTGTTGCGGGTAAACTTCGCCAATGCAGGTAAAATCAGCAATGTCACGCGCATTATTGGCAACGAAGGACAGATCGAGTTCTCGGAGGACAACCTGATCCTGACCAAGAAAAAACTACCCCAGGCTCCCGGCTACGGCAATTACGACAGTTTTTTCACCTTTACCGAACCCGTGCAGCAGGAATTCGTGAAGCAGTACGACGCCAAATATCCCCCCGAAACCCGCACGGCCGAACCCGCTAAAGAAGTCCGGTTCGACGCGCCGAAGGATGACGACGCTCACGGCAAACACTTCGCCGATTTCTTTAAGAACGTGCGGGAAGGTAGCCAAGGCACCATCGAGGACCCGGTGTTTGGCTTCCGGGCTGCGGCCCCGGTGCTGGCCTGCAACAAAAGCTACTTTGAGCAGAAAGTCGTGCATTGGGACCCCGTTACGATGACGGAACGCAACCCAGCCACCACCGGAGCCAAAACTGCCAAAAAACCGGTTGCCGCGAAGAGCAAGCCCACGTTGAAATCCTGAACCTGACCAGTGAGAGACGTGCTGAACCTGACGCGCCCGAGCCAGAAAAAGTTAATTCGCTGGCTCGGGCGTGGCGCGCTGCTGGCCTTGCTAATCTGGATTGTGACTGATGTGGTTATACCCCGAAAACACAGTCTCCGTCAGTTCGATCCGGCCGAAGTGGCCCGTCTGGAAACGGCCATGTGGCGGTCTTACTACGAAAAGAAACCCGTTCTGTTGTTCTGGCAGTTAGCCGGAGGCCTGCGCCAGCAGTTTCGGGCACCCTTCTGGAAATCGTTTGGTTTGGCGTTTCAGGCTACCCGAGCCGCGTTCGTTTTCAAACAGGGCCAGTCGCGGGCCGATTACGGGCGGGCACTACCCATTCTGACCGACTATTACCAAGCTATTCAGGAACTCAGCCGCGAACAATTCGAGGTACAACGAGTAGCGGCTCTGGAGCTTGACTGGTGGATTGTGCACCGGCAGCGCAACCGTTATTCCTACTCCGATTTAGCTGTAGCGCTGGCCCGGACATCAGCGGTTTTGTATAGCCGGTCCGCTCCCGAATTCACAACGTACGCCCAGTTGCGAACGAATGCAATGCAACTGTGCGACGACGCAGGAAAACACACGGGTGGGGCCAGCGAAGCCGATTGGCAACAAATCGAACAGGTACTGAATCAGGCTTGGGGAAATCTGCACGAGGTTGTTCAGCAATCCACGAAACCTTCAAACTGACTTTGACGAGCGCAATTGTTGCATAGCCAGCCGGAGTTGTTGCCGCGCTGTCTCAACCGGCGTACCCATGTTCGACACGGCTTCTTCAAGCGTGCAGTTTTTATAGATTATGGTGTTGAGCAGATCGTACGTCGGGGACAGAACCGGGATTTGAGCACCGGGAATGACCGTGGTGGTACTGCTGTTAACGAATGCGTCAACCTTCCCGGTACTGGAGCGGTGAAGAACAGGCAGATCCGGTTTCACCAGGTTCTTATTGGCGTCTGAAGCTGTAGCGCGTGCTATTGACAAGAGCCAAACAAACAGGGGCTGGTGGGATTTAAACTGACCAAACTGTGAGCGGATCTTGGTGAAGGTAACCTCAAGCACACGCACAGCTTCGTCTTTATCGTTCACGATGGCCGTGATAACGCCCAGCAGCACGGGAGCATATTGATCATAAAGTTGAAAAAAAGTGATCTGATCAATAGCCACTGAATCAGTAGGAGGAAACGACTCCGAATGCGGAAAGTCGGAGTTGGTCATGGCTGGAAGTCGGTAGAATGTCTTGTCATGGTGAGTGAGGCTTTGTTTGTTATCTATCAGATAGTCAGCACTATATACGCCTTAACGATACGTGTAGCTACATAATAACAGAAAGTGTCTGAATTAGTTTTAGGGTAACGAAGCCTCAGCCGACCAAAGTCAGAAAAACACCGCTTACTCAAGAATCAGGTCCAAAATAAGTCAACTTTTCGTCGGACAGAGTTCGTTTCTACGAGTTGTATGGGTAGACGTATCTGTTTTTCATGCAACTCACCATTTCTCCCGAAAATGCGCTCGAATGGATAGCCCTTCGCGCCAACCTCGCACCAATCCCCCTCCTCCACGCACAAATCATGCCAGTGCTGGCAAAAGCCGTGCTGGAAGCCGCCGACAAAGGTGTTTTTGACGCGGCTAAAAATGGGCCAAAAACCCTCGACGACCTCGTCCATACGCTCCGGTTAAACCGTAAAGCATTGGGTGAGCTACTGGGATTGCTAACGGCAATGGGGTATTTCACGTACCAAAATGACCGGTTCAAACTAACGCGCATGGCCCGGCGGTTTGCGGTTAAAGATGACCCGCAATCGGTACATGGCATGATGGTGTTCAACAACCGCGTTATGTGGGACTGGCTGAGTCACCTCGGCGAATACCTCGAAACGGGCCAGGGCGTTCAGTATCACGACACGCTCTCGGCCGAACAATGGCGTTATTATCAGGAAGGAATGGTAGCCGCTACCAGCACCGAAGCGCGGGAGTTTGGACGGCGGGCACCCGTGCCCAAATCCGCCCGTCACATGCTCGACATTGGCGGTTCGCACGGGCAGCACTCGGTGGCACTCTGTAAAAAACTGCCAGCGCTAACGTCCGTCATTTTGGATCTGCCGCCCGCCATTGAGCAGGCAGCTCCCCTGCTGGCCCGGCAGGGAATGGGCGACCGAGTCCGGCACCAGCCCGGCAATGCCCTTACCGACGATTTCGGTGAGGGGCAATACGACATTGTTCTCCTGTCGAGTCTGGCGCACCATTTCACGTCGGAGCAAAACCAGTTGGTAGTTGACAAGGTAACGCGGGCGTTGCGACCGGGGGGCGTTTTTATTGTCAATGAGTTCATACGACCAGAGGTCGGTGAGAAGCCTGAGTTAGTAGGAAGCAGCACCGACTTGTTTTATGGCATGACCAGCACGGCAGGCAATTATTCTATTCCTGAGATCCAAAAGTGGCAACGACTGGCGGGACTCAAAGCGTACAAAGTCGTTTGGTATCGAATACTGCCCGGCCGCGCTATGGTTGTCGCGAAAAAGTAAGTCGCCAACGCCGATTGGTAAAACCTGGGTAGTCCAGTTTAACTTTGCCAACGTTTACCAATCATATAGCAACCGGATGAAATTCAAGAAACACGTTTTTATCTGTGCCAACCAGAAAGACGCGCCCAAGAAAAGCTGCGGCACCGAACACGGCCTTGCTTTAGTCGATGCCTTCAAAGCGGCCCTCGCCGAACGCGGCCTGCTGAAAGAAATGCGGGCGCAGCGAACAAGTTGTCTCGATGCCTGCGCCTTTGGCCCCGCATTAGTCGTTTATCCCGAAGGCACTTACTACGGCAACGTTCAATTAGCTGACGTAGCCGAAATTGTGGAAAGCCACTTAGTCAACGACCAGCCGGTTGAACGACTCAAACTTGAGTTCTGAAGTCTATCAGTCAGTTGATGAGTCAGTTGGTCAGTAGCTGGTTAACTAACTGACTCATCAACTGACTAACCGTTATGAAATACAAACACCTTTTCTTTGACCTTGATCATACGCTCTGGGATTTTGACCGGAACTCGGCCGAGTCAATTGCCGAACTCTTCGATACGTTTCGGCTGGCCGACGTGGGCATTGCGTCGGCGGCCGAGTTCAGCCGACATTTCATTGCCGTGAACCGCCAACTGTGGGCCGATTACGACCGCAATCTCATTACGCATGGCTACATTCGGCAGAACCGATTTCCAATGGTATTCCGGTCGCTGGGCGTGGACGAGTCGGCCGTTCAGGTCGACCTCAACGCCGAATATTTGCACCTGCTGCCCCGGAAGCCGCATTTATTAGAGTCGGCGCGGGCGGTGCTGGATTATTTGAAAGGACGTTACACGATGCATATTATCACCAATGGGTTTGCCGATATTCAGGCGGTTAAGATGGACAGCGCTGAGATCAGCCACTTCTTCACCCACGTTGTGACCAATGGCGTGATTGATGCCAAAAAACCAGACCCCGTTATCTTTCAGTATGCCCTGGAAATCAGCGGGGCCGACGTAGCCGAAAGCCTGATGATCGGCGACAATTACGAAGCTGATATTCTGGGCGCAAAAGGCGTAGGTATGGACACTGTTTTCTACAACACGGCGGGTGACGTTGTCAGCGATCCACCAACGTATGATATTCGGCACTGGAATGAACTGATAACTATTTTGTGAATGTAATGCCGCACCTCTGGTTCGGCTGTAAAAAACCTTTGCGGCCGAACCAGAGGTGCGGCATTACGTATTATGCAACGACTCCTACCTTTCTTATTACTCCTCTGTTTTTCGCTTCGTGCGCAGCATCCCACCACCGTAGACGTGTGCGTCTACGGTGGCACGTCAGCGGGTGTCATAGCTGCCTACACGGCGAAAAAAGCAGGGAAGTCGGTACTACTCGTTGAGCCAAGCCAACACCTCGGCGGACTTTCAGCGGGCGGATTGGGAGCAACGGATATCGGTAATAAATTCGCCATTACGGGACTGGCGCGGGATTTCTACCGGCACATCGGCAGTCATTACGGCAAACTTGAACAATGGACATTTGAGCCGCACGTCGCTGAAAGTCTGTTTAATCGGTACGTGAAGGAAGCCAATGTACCCCTTTTAATGAGCCATCGGCTCGTTGATGCAACCCTAAACGGTAAGGTTATTACCCACATTACGATTGAAAATACGGTCGCTCCTTCGGCACAAACGAACCGCGTCGTTTACGCTAAACAGTTTATCGACTGCACCTACGAAGGGGATTTGATGGCTAAAGCGGGTGTAGCCTACACGGTTGGGCGAGAAGCCAATAGTCAGTACGGTGAAACATGGAACGGGGTTCAACTCCGGGATAAGCATCAGTTTCCCGTTGGTGTCGACCCATACAAGATTCCCGGCAAGCCTGAAAGTGGCCTGCTGTATGGTATCAGCAACGCTAAACTCGCGCCCAACGGCTCCGGCGATCAGACCGTTCAGGCGTACAACTACCGGATGTGCCTTACTGACAACCCGGCAAACCGCATCCCCATCACCCGCCCCGCCGACTACGATTCTACCCGATACGAACTGTTGCTGCGGCAGATTCAGAAAAAAGTGCCGGGCGAACTGACCTGGAACCTGATGCACTTTGTGATGATGCCCAACCGCAAAACCGACATCAACAACTGCGGAGGCTTTTCGACCGACATGATCGGGGCTAACGTCGATTACCCGAATGCCACCTACGCCCGTCGCGCCGAAATCATCCGCGATCACGAACGATACACGAAGGGCTTATTTTATTTCATTGGCCGCGACCCGCGAATGCCTAAACACCTGCGCGACGAGATGTTGCAGTGGGGTTATCCTAAAGACGAATATGTCGATAACGCCAACTTTTCGCACCAGTTGTACATTCGCGAAGCCCGGCGGATGGTCGGGGAATACGTAATGACCCAGGCCAACTGTGAGGGCAAGGCCACGGTCACGGACGGCGTGGGTATGGCAGCCTACACCATGGATTCGCACAACTGCCAGCGGTTAGTCGTTGAAGGGCCGGGAGCAGTGGCTCAGGTTCGCAACGAAGGCGACGTGCAGGTTGGCGGGTTTCCGCCCTACCCCGTTAGTTACCGGGCCTTGATACCGAAACGGGGCAGCGTCGAAAATTTGCTGGTACCGGTTTGTTTATCGGCCAGTCACATCGCTTACGGGTCAATCAGGATGGAGCCGGTGTTTATGGTACTGGCGCAGTCGGCAGCGGTAGCGGCTTGTCAGGCCATTGATGAGCAGAAATCGGTGCAGGCCATCGACATCAAAACGCTCCAAACCCGGCTCGCTCAGAACCCGCTCATGAACGGTACGCTGCCCGAAATCCTGATCGACAACGACGACACGACCCGCGTTCGGCTCACGGGAGCGTGGCTTCGCGAAACGAAAGGCGGTAAATATGGCACCTCGATGTTCTTGGACGACGGCAAAAGTGGCCCAAAGTCAGTACGATTTATACTCCCCAAAAACCGACCCGGCCGATACCAGGTTTACGTCTATAACCCTATTCCGTTGGGCGGAGGTGGTAACCCGGATCAATACGAACGTCAGATTAGCAAAGCCAGCCGCGTGTCGGTACAGTTGAACACGGGCAAAACAGTGAAAAAGTTAACGCTCGATCAGCAGCTCCAGTCCAACGACTGGATTAGCCTCGGCGAACACCAGCTAACCTCCGGCACAACGCCTTATTTAGAGCTGAGCAACAACGGTGCAACGGGTATGGTGGTAGCCGATGCGGTGCTGTTTGTGCCTATAAGATGACGTGTTTGAGTGTGTTAGTTTTGGGTGCTTGTTTGCCTCCGTACTCAATCACCAACACACGTAGGCACTCTTTTTCAAGGCATTTTGTCTAACGAGAAGAGCCACCTAACCAGGTGGCTCTTCTCGTTAGACAAAACCTGCAAGGTCTACGCAACCCGGTCTCAAAAATCTTACAGGTTGGTTTATTCAGAACGTGAAATTCAATCGGGCGAACAGGAACCGGCCGTTCTGCCCAAACTGCGATGTATTTCTGGAATACACAAACTGATTTGCATTGGACAGGTCAATGGTCGCGGGTGCGGTGGCATAGGTAACGTTTCCATTGGCATCTACCCCATTTGGCCTCCTCGCCGACACTGGACCAAAGTTTTTACCAGGATAAACGTCGAAGATGTTGTTAGCGCCAATCACCAGTTTTACGATTGGTGTGATGGCATAGCCTACCGAAAGATCGGTAATCACTCTGGCTCCCCAAATAGGGTGTTCGTTTTCTACGGCCTGGCCATTTACTACAGTAGCCCCTACAAAACCATCGCCGTTTACATCGACCGTATTGGGATCGGTCACTTTGCCGAAATACACGTTTCTCAGAAATAAATCGAATTTATTGGCGGTCAGACTATGGCCCAGAGTGAACTTAGCCCGTGGTACGGCTTCCTGCAAATAGATTCTCGACGCTTCCGAGAAATAGCGGTTTACCTGCCCGTTCTCCGCCAAAATTGGAGACGCCTTAATAGCGCCAACCTGCTTTGTTTGGGAGATCGTACCGGCCAGATCAGTCCGCAACGACATGCGTCCCAATCTTGCCCGGTGCGAAACAACCAGATCAATTCCTTTCGTCTGTGTATCGATGGCATTGGCAAAGAACGTAGCGGCCGTAGCATTGGCCTGATCGAACAAGTCCTGCAAATTCCGTTGCGCAGTTCCTACCGGAAAAAGTCTGGCTGGTGAAGGGTCTGTTGAGTTGGAAGGCCTCGAAAACTGGTCCGTCAATACCACCCGGTTATCAATGCCAATGAAGTAGCCATCGGCCGTAATGGTCAGTCCCGTACCCGGTATGGTGGCGGTGAAACCAGCGCTCACGCTTCTCGAATTCTCCTGCTTTAACTGCGGAATACCCAGTAATTGAGCGGGTTGCGACGCATTACTGAACGTACCCACCTCAAACGGTACCCCCCCGACGAATTGAGTTGAGGTAGAATTAAAGTAAATCTGCGCTAATGACGGTGCCCTGAAACCGGTCGATGCCGCTCCCCGAATATTGATGTTGTCCGTTAGTTTGTAGCGGGTTGCCAACTTAAAGTTGGTGGTGCTGCCGAAATCGGAGTAGTTCTCGAAACGAACGGCTCCCTCCAGCAACCATTTTGTGGTAACGTCCACTTCGGTGTCAAGGTACAGGGCTACACTACTACGGTTGGCATCTTGCGTTTCTGTCTCATTGGCGGGTCTGAAACCGGGAAACACCTGCGAGCCACCCGGACGGGCAGCACCGAAGAAATCAGTCGGAGCGGCCTGGGTCGAGGTGGTAATTACGTTGCCGTTTACGTCATACCCCGCCCATGAGTTCTGGTCGCCCGCCTTAATGCGGTAGCTCTCAAAACGAGCTTCGGCCCCAAAAGCCAGGTTCAGACCGGCGAATACGTCATACTTGCGGCTCAAGTCGAGGTTAACGGTGTTTTGCTTGAAATTCAGTCCACCCGCGTTAAACACGGTTGGCGAATTACTCAATAACGTAGCATTCACCGTATTTTCTACTCCATAGTTAAATGTGTTGGAGCCAAACGTGTTGCTCAGGTCATAATTAAACGAACCTACTTTTCCTCGAAAACCACCGGCTACCGAAGCATCCAAAATTTCGGAGTGAATTTCGGGCAGGAAACCATTGATAAATATACCCGTGTACGTGCGATTCTGATTAGGTCTTCGATAGAAGCCAGCCGCGTCCCCATTGCGTTGGCCATAACCTCCAAACGCGTAGAACTCGTGATTTTGACTGATAGGAACCGCCGAGTTGACAAACAACTGTAGACTTTGCAATCTTGACTGACCGACGCGCATGTTGAAATTGCTCCTGACCAGACCACGCCGGGTCAATTCGTTTTCCGTTACGTCAGCGCCAAGAACGGTTCGCAAGCCCGCAAGGGTGGTTGCTCCGGCAATGCTGGCCTGGGTAGCCGCATCAAAATAAGGGACACCCAGCGCACCCTGTTTGATGGCATCTATGCTGGTAGGTAAGGCATTTACGTTGCCGCTTGCCTGTTGGGTGCTGTATTCAATAGCATTGAATCGGTTGAATATGGCACCGGTTGTGGGCAGGGCGCGGCTGGTTGCATCGCGCATCTGAGCCGAACCCGTAATGTTAATGAAACCCGATTTAGCAATTCGAACGCCGTAGTTGGCATCTACCTGAACATTTCCGCCGTCCATGCCTCCCTCAAAGTTGTTTGATCCCTTCGAGAAATTACCACCGCCGTACACGGACAAGGCCAGTTTCCCGGTGGCTTCTTTCATTTTTACGTTGATAACTCCAGCAATGGCGTCGGAACCGTACTGAGCCGAAGCACCATCGCGCAGCACTTCAATCCGGTCAACGGCAAACGAAGGAATTGCATTTAGGTCAGTGCCAACCGAACCCCGGCCTGGTGAACCATTTACGTTGACCAGTGACGATGGATGTCTGCGTTTACCGTTCACCAGTACCAACACCTGGTCGGGTCCTAGACCACGCAACTGGGCCGGGTCGATATGGTCCGTGCCGTCGGCCACTGTTGTGGTATTGGAAGTAAACGAGGGTGCTACGAAGTTAAGAATCTGAGTCAGGTTGTTCTGTGGAGCCTGAGTGGTCAATTGCTGTACATTAATAATGTCGACCGGCACCGGGCTTTCTGTTTTAACCCGACCGCCACTTCTGGAACCCGTCACGACAACCTCATTCAGGTTTGCTGCGCCTTCGATCAGTGTTGCATTGGCCACCACGGCGCTGCCCGTCGTTACCGTTACGGGCAAGCTCAGGGTTTCGTAGCCCACGAAGCTAACGCGAAGAGTGTAGCTGCCCGGGTTCAGGTTGACGGCATAGTCGCCATTTGCATCGGCGGTGGCACCAATATTTGTGTTAACAACCACGATTGTTGCCCCCGGAACAGCCGAATTTGTCTTGCTATCCGTTACCCGGCCCCGAACACCCTGAGCCAGCACCGTCAGACACGTCAATAGCCAAACGACCGCGCTGAGTGCAAAACGGTTGATATTGTAATAGTTACACATGAATTGACATATTAGTTTAATTACAAAAATAGCTTAAAAAATTAAGTCATTCCGACTGGCAGCTACAGTATTATATTTTGACTGAACGCCGAAACTCGCAACAATCAAGCAGAGGTCGTCGCATCGTCCAGTATTGAACGAATCAAGTACATAGCACTCACGTCATTTCCCGTGAATGCTCGCAACCACCACTGCTCCTGCAACCCACCTGCCCGCACCAGAGCCTGTCCCCGCAAGCCGCGTTTGTGAGCGGCCTGCACGCGCTCTACGAGTGTTTCGAGGTAATGCAGCTTACGTTCTACCGCCCGTCGCCCGTGGCTCAGTACCGGGTTATGGCCGCAAAAGACCGTATCGAAGTTATAAGTGAGCACGTGCCGGGTAGATTCGATCATCTGGTAGATGTTTTCGCCCCGGCGAAACAGGCGCAGATTGCCAATGTAAAAATCACCGGAAAACAGCCAGCCTTCAGTTGCTTCGAGCAGCACGTAATGGTCGTCGGAGTGACCGGGCGTGTGGATTGGCTGAAAGTGGTAACGCTCCGTGTCGATAAGGGCAGGCAGCGGCAACGCACCGGGACACGGATCTATTGAACCAAACCAGAACCGCTCATACGGCAACAGAGAAAAACCAGCAGCGATTCGTTTGGCGGTCAGGTCGCCTGCCAGTACGGGGCACTGGTGCTGCTGGCGTAACGCAGCCGCATTGCCGGAATGGTCTTCGTGGAAATGCGTCAGGATAATCTGATCGATGTGCCGCTGAGCAAATGTATCGAGCACCTCGCGCTGTAGATGCCGCTGGGCCGTGTCGATCAGTAACCCATCCACCCGATAGCACCAAACCGGCACTGGCTGCACGAACTGCACCGGCGAATACCCAAACCGGTAGCCCTGAACCGGACCGTGTTGCAGCGTTTGACGAATTTTCATAAATGCGTGTTGGTATCATGGACTAAAGGCTACGCGCCCCGGCCCATGATACCAACAAAAAAGGCCTGCGATGCGTCGCAGGCCATAAAGTTATCAGATTGACCGGTACTACTTCGCCGAGACAAGCTCCAGGTCGAAACGTAGCGGGGCATAGGGCGTAATCACGTATCGATTGCTCTGCACAACGCCCTGTGTGCCGTATCCCAGCGATGAAGGAAAGATTACCGTGGCCTTTTCGCCCACCCGCATTTTCGACAACCCTTCCTCGAATCCTTTTACGTATTTACCCTGACCCAGCACGGCATCGAACGTTTCATTTGTCTTCGTGCTATCGAAGGCAGTGGCGGCCCGCAGTTGTCTACCCGAGTAGCGTATCGTCAGCGTTTGTCCGGCTGCTACCGTAGTACTCGTCGGGAGACTGGTTCTAATAAACCGCGTTCCACCCGATGTTATCTCCGTCACAGTGAGCTTATTTCTTGTGATGTATTCGTTGATTTGCTGCTCTTCGCTCCGCGACCGGTTAAGCGTCACGTCGAAGCGAACAACCGAGTAAGCCACCAAATTCGGCTTTGCTTCATCGTTATACCCCAGATATGATGGAATCAGGAATATGGCCTTTTCACCCTCGCGCATCAGGCTAAGACCCTGCTCCAAGCCGGGCAACACCGAACCAATACCCAACGGGTAATAAACGGGAGCCGCCGTTGTCGAGCTATCGACGTGTTGGCGTTGTAGATTGGTCGCTTTGTAACTAAAATCAAGTTCCTCGCCAACGGCCGCCTGCTTACCCGTTGGATTTGGTTGAGTAATGAAATAGTATAAACCCGACGTTGTCAAATTACCAGTCAGATTGTTCTGTGACGCGTACGTTTTAATTTCGGCGTCATTTTCATCGAATCTTTTAGCCGATGGATCGGCGGATTCTTCTGTGCAGGCTGACAATCCGCTGACCAATACTGCACCAAGAATAGCTAACTGAAGTTTACGCATGGACTTAATATAGACGAACAACTATAACGAATACGCTTATTGACCCGATCTTGTGGCAAAGCGTTGGCAACTGACTTATTTTTTCTGGTCGAGCGTTAAACTACCTCCATTTTTTAACGCCCGAAAGCGGTCAGCCCGTATGCTTTTTTCGGCAAGTGCCGCCCGCAGATCATCGACCGGCTCGGTCTCGCCGTCGTCGGCCAACGGAAACGTGCCGAAGTGAATGGCCACGCTCTGCTCCGACCGGACATCCTCATGAATGCGAACAGCTTCGGCGGGGTTGCAGTGCACCGGCGACATAAACCAGTTCGGCTTGTAAGCACCAATCGGAATCAGCGCCAGTTGCAGTGGACCGAATTGCTCACCAATAGTCTTGAAGTGCGGCCCGTAGCCCGAATCACCCGCAAAATAGAGTTTACCTGCCGTTTTGTTTTCGATTACGTAGCCCGCCCACAGGGTTCCGTTACGGTCGAACAGGCCCCGGCCCGAAAAGTGCTGCGCCGGGACGCAGTGGATGGTCGTTTGGGCATTGTGGATTGCCGATTGCCGCCAGTCCATTTCCGTCACGTTTTGGCACCCGTGCTGTTCCAGAAACGCCTTCACGCCGAGCGGACAGTAGATACGCGGCTGGTCACGGGCACATAGTTTCTGCACCGTTCCAATCTCTAAGTGATCCCAGTGGTTGTGGCTCAACAGCAGCACGTCGATGCTGGGCAGGTCCTCGAAGCGGATACCCGGCGGGCTGTTGCGGGCAGGTCCGGCAAACTGAAACGGGCTAACCCGTTTCTCGTAAATGGGGTCCGTCAGCACGTTCAACCCGTCGAACTGAAGCAACACGGTGGAATGATTGACAAACGTTACCCGCAGGTCCGTTGATTCTGCCGATCCATTCGGCACGTGGGCGGGCGGGGGTGGACCGGGCGGATCGCCGTGAAACGCTTCCCACAGCTGCGTCCGTTCATGATTAAGCTGCCAGCCGATCACCTCCCGAAAACCCTTCGGCGGTGGCGCACCGGGCGTAAAAAACTCTTTTCCGTCAAAATGATCGCTCACCGGCCCTACGTAGCGCGGTGCCGAAATAACGTAGCCAATAACTACCCCAGCGATAATTACGAGCAGGATCAGCAATCCCAGAACAAGTAGAATTTTTGGAAGCATAATTTGTTTATTGTTTCCCAACGCTAAAGGGGTGGGCTGATAGCTGGCTTCTGTATCAGCCCCCCCTTTAGCGTTGGCAACAAAGATAGTCGTTGAAATCACGAACATACCTAAACACCTCTTTCCCTTACGGTCTGACTAAATTTTCGTACCTTCGCGGTCTTGTTAAATAAGGTTAAATTTCCCCTATTGGGATGAAGGAACACATTGATCCTGACAATCTGCCCCAGCACATAGCCGTTATCATGGACGGAAACGGACGCTGGGCCAAACGGCAGGGAGCCGCCCGGATATTTGGTCACCACAACGCCATTAAGGCGGTGCGGGAAACCACGGAAGGTTGCGCTGAATTAGGGGTGAAATACCTAACGCTCTACGCTTTTTCGACCGAAAACTGGAACCGGCCGAAGTATGAAGTCGATGCGCTCATGACGCTGCTGGTGCACACAATTCGTGGTGAGATTAAAACACTGATGGACAATAACGTACGGCTTACCACTATTGGCCACACCGAAAGCCTGCCGCTCGACTGTCAGAATGAACTTGCCGAAGCCATGCGCGAAACGCAGAACAATACGGGTCTCACGCTCATTCTGGCCCTCAGCTACAGCGGTCGCTGGGAAATTATCGAGGCTGTGCGGCAATTAGCGACCGAAGTGCGCGACGGTCGGCTAACGCCCGACGAGATTGACGATGCGTTGTTTGGTCAATACCTCACCACGGGTGGTATTCCCGACCCCGAACTGATGATTCGGACGAGTGGTGAAATGCGCATCAGTAATTTTATGCTTTGGCAGTTAGCTTACTCCGAACTTTACATGCCCGACGTGTTGTGGCCCGATTTCCGCAAAAATCATTTGTACGAAGCCATTTTGAGTTACCAGCAACGTGAACGCCGGTTCGGTAAAATCAGCGAGCAGGTAGTAAAATAAAACGAATTCGGCTCAAGAGTATCAGTCGCGCTATGCGCTAATTCTTTGGCATTCCAACCCTTACGACCTGAATTGAATCCTGTAAATCAACAAACTTATCATACTACAGACTTGAAACACTGTATAAAAGTCATTCTGGGAGTTGCCATTCTACTCCTGAACCTGCCGACTACTTTAGTGCTGGCGCAGGTGCGTGTCGGCGTAGGACAGAGTACCGAACCAGCCGCCACCACGGATGATCTGCTCAACTACGCCAGTCCCAAAGACTACGAAATTGCCGGGCTGACCGTAACCGGCACCAAATACCTCGATCCCAACTCACTCGTTTCGCTGGCGGGCCTGAAGGTTGGCGACAAGATCCGTATTCCGGGTGAAGCCGTCGGTTCAGCGGTGCGTAAACTAATGGAATCCGGACTGTTAGACAATGTTGAGATGTTTGCAACCAGCGTTGTCGATACCAAAGTGTCGCTGATGTTCCGGGTTCTGGAACGGCCCCGTCTATACAAAGTCAGCTTCCTGGGTGTTAAAAAGGGCGAACAGGATCAGTTGAAAGACAAAGTAAAGCTGAACTTAGGCAAGATCGTGTCGAACACGATTACGAAGAATACCCAGTTAGCCGTCCGAAAGTTCTTTATTGACAAAGGCTACCTCAACACGAAAGTCAAAATTACGACCGTGCCCGACAGTGCCCGCAACAATGCCACGATGCGCGTACTGGTCGATAAAGGCCAAAAAGTTAAAATCGCTAAAATCACCTTCGACGGACGTAACGAAGTCGATGAATCGGCGGTGCGGCTGAAGATGAAGGGTACCAAGGAAATGCGCTTTGGGCGGGTGTTCAGCCCGTCGAAGTTTGTGCCCAAAAAGTACGAAGAAGACAAGCAAAAGCTCATTGCTTACTATAATAAACTCGGCTACCGCGACGCCATGATTGAGCGCGACAGCATCATCAACAATGGCGGCAATACCATCAATCTGAACATCGCCATCGACGAAGGGCGGAAGTATTACTACCGCAATGTCGAGTTTTCGGGTAACTACCTCTACAAAGCCGAGCGGCTGCGCGAAGTGCTGGGCGTGGTGAAGGGCGATGTGTATGACCCCGAAGACTTGGAGAAGAAGCTGAACGGAAACCCTGGTCAGGATCTGAGTTCGCTCTACATGGACGACGGGTACTTGTATTATAACGCCCAACCCATCGAGAAAGCTATTGACGGCGACTCTATCGACCTCGAAATTCGCATTTTCGAGGGCAAACAGGCGACCATCAACCGCGTCATTCTGAACGGTAATACCAAAACCAGCGACCACGTCGTGATGCGTACCGTCAGGACACTGCCCGGTCAGAAATTCTCGAAAACGAACTTGATCCGTACCCAGCGCGAACTGGCGACGCTTGGCTACTTTGACCCCGAGAAAATTGGCATTAACCCTGTTCCTCAGAACGACGGCACGGTTGATATTGAATACACGGTTGAAGAGAAACCATCCGACCAGATCGAACTATCGGGCGGCTGGGGCGGCTACGTTGGTTTTGTGGGTACGCTCGGCCTGACGTTCAACAATTTCTCGGCCCGCAACATTGGTAATCCGAGCGCGTGGCGTCCGCTACCGGCTGGCGACGGGCAACGCGTGCAGTTGCGTTTCCAGGCCAACGGCGCTCAGTATCAGGTATACTCGCTGTCGTTCACGGAGCCGTGGCTCGGTGGTCGCAAGCCCAACGCATTGTCGGTCAGTGCGAGCCATACGGTCTACCAAACGTTCTACGACCCGGCAAACCCCTACGGTAGTCTTTATCAGGGCCTGAAAGGTCGTAAGCCAACGGGGTCCTACACGAACACGGCTTTCACGGTCGGATTGGGGCGGCAGTTGAAAGTGCCCGATGATTTCTTCTCGCTGACTCACTCGCTGTCGTTTCAGCGGTATGACCTGAACAACCTTGACATTTTTCAGATCGGCTATAACAACGGCGTTTCGAACAACTTCACGTTCAACACGACCCTATCGCGCAACAGCATCGACAACCCGCAATTCCCACGCAGTGGCTCGTCGTTCACGCTGAGTGGTTCGTTCACGCCCCCCTACTCGGCGTTTCGTAAGGTGTCTACCGAGTCGGAAAAGCCAGAGAACAAATACAAGTTTGTGGAATACCACAAGTGGATGTTCGACGCCAGTTGGTTCCAGACCGTGTTTGGCAAATTGGTACTGAGCACAAGGGCGCACTTAGGCTTCCTGGGCAGTTATAACCAACGCACCGACATCGGTCCGTTTGAGCGGTTCGTGTTGGGCGGGTCGGGCTTAGCCGGTCAGGGGCAGTTTGCGCTGGCGCAGGACATTGTTGGTTTGCGCGGCTACGACGACCGGAGCGTGTACACCGCCGATTACGACCGTGTCAGTACGCCACAGGAACGCAGCCGGGGCGGGGTGGCCTACAACAAGTTCGTGGCTGAACTGCGTTATCCGGTTTCGCTGAATCCATCGGCCACCATTTTCGTGCTGGGCTTCCTCGAAGCGGGCAACAACTGGGGTAGCTACAAGCAATACAACCCGTTCGATCTGAAACGGTCGGCTGGTTTTGGGGCACGGATTTTCATGCCTGCCTTTGGCCTGATCGGTATCGATTATGGATACGGATTCGACAAGATTCCGGGTGTTAAGGACAAAGCATCAGGTCAGTTTCACTTTACCATCGGGCAGCAGTTCAGATAAGATTTGCGCTGGCAAAACGTTAATTAGTAGGGTAAGTTGTTAGGTGAAGTTGGGTTTATCAAACGCAATTAAACGTTTTTGAGAATCAGCCATCTAATTTACAATAGCCACAATCCAGAATTGACAGTCAACCAGTTCCGCCAAAAAAGTCAACTGTTTTCATGAAAAAAGTCCTTTTTTTCGTACTTTTGTGCGCCGTTTGGCTATCGGCTCCTGCACATGCTCAAAAGTTTGGCTACGTAGATACGGAGTTCATCCTGAGCAAAATGCCGGAGTACCAGAAGGCACTGGGTGAAATCGACAAATTCACCGACAAGTGGTCGAAGGATATTCAGGATAAGTACGTCGAGATTGAGAAGTTGCAGAAAACGTATCAGGCCGAAGAAATCCTGCTAACCGAGGATATGAAGCGTGACCGACAACGGGCACTTAATGAAAAAGAGCGCGAAGCCCGTGAGTACAACAATAAGGTGTTTGGCTACCAGGGTTTGCTTTTTGAGAAGAAAAAAGAACTTATAAAAGCACCAATGGGGTTAGTTAATCGGGCGCTTGAAAAAGTTAGTGCTCAGAAGAAGTTAGACTTCATATTCGACAAAGCGTCTGATTTCGTTATGCTTTACACGAACCCCCGTCACGATTACACGGACTACGTGATGGAGGAACTGGGATTGGATGTTGCTACTACTAAAGCAACCGCTGGCAACACCACAGCAACCAAGACAACCGTCGGCACCAGTCCGGCAACCAATGCAACCACAAAACCTGAGTAATACAAACAAGTTAACTGAGATGAAGAAAAACCTCGTCATGGCGTTTGCAGCCTCCCTCCTAATAGGTAGCGTCAACGCACAGGCACAAGCTCCAGCCGCAACGACAGCCCCAACAACTACCGTAGCAGCAGGGTCACTTACCGCAGGATCGTCTGCTGCTGGCCCCCTGAAGTTAGGCTACACCAATATTGATTACGTACTGGCTCAAACGCCCGAAGCGAAAGATATTCAGAACCAACTGACCATTCAGCGGACTCAGTCGGAGAATGAACTGAAGCGGATGACAAAAGAGTTGGAAGACAAATATGCCGCCTATGAGAAAGGGGCGGCTCAAATGTCGGATGTCATTCGTAAGGATCGCGAAACTGAGTTGCAGGGATTACAGGGCCGGATTCAGGAATTCGGTCGGACGGCGGAAACCTCCTTGCAAACCAAGTATCAGCAGTTGGTAAACCCGGTTGTGCAGAAAATTCAAAAAGCGATTGATGCGGTAGCGAAAGAGAATGCGTACACGTACGTGTTCAACCTCGATGCCGGTGCCAACACCATCCCCATTTTGCTGGTAGCTCCCGAGCAGGATAACATTACGGAATTAGTACTGCGCAAAATGGGTATTGACCCGGCTAAAGCGGCCGCTGCCGCAGCGGCAAACAAGCCAGCCACAACACCCGCTAACCGGCCTGCCGCAACGGGAAGCAGTTCGACAACGGCTCCTAAAAAGAACTAACGCACGAATCATTCGATGCTGTTTAACCGAAAAGCCCCTCCAACCGGAGGGGCTTTTTGTTGAGCTATTTATTAGAAAAATATAATTATTAGTAGCTAAAAACTTACATCGGCTAAGAAAAGTATAAAAGCGAGTCAGTTAATGTTAATCCACGAAATCTTCATCCTACTTTTACGTTTTTCAAGACAGACCATTCTCTGATCATTGCCTATGATTCGTATTGCCGGTAGTATGGCCTGGTTGCTGGTGACCCTATTCGTTGGTGGCAGCCACGCACAGGATGCTAAGTCAATCCAACTCAGTTTACCTACTCAGCCCAACTGGAACGTGGTGCCGGAAGGAAACATCATCCGATTTGACCTGAAGGCCACTGGTCCAGCCACTGACACCCTGTACTTTTCGCTGGGAGAAAACCACCCGGACGGTATGGCCCTTGATTCGTTAGGTCATTTTAGCTGGAAACCCGATTTCGCCCTTGCCGACCGGATTCAGACGGCCCGGACTATACCAGTTGAGTTTGTTGTTCAAAATCGACACGGTCAAACAGCCACCCAAACGGTCGAGTTTAAAGTATTGCACGTTAACCGCCCCCCAACGGTAGGCGAGTTGCGGCCGTTTTACGTACGCTATCGTACGCAAAACATGTATAAACTGGGCAGTGATTTAGTCCGCGATGACGATAGCGATCCAATTGTGTTTATTCCCATTGCTGACCAGATGCCCGAAGGCAGCAAGCTGACTTCGCAGGGTGAACTGACGTGGACTTTGTCACAGAACCAGTTCAACCGGCTCAAGCAGGCTCCGCAGTATATTGAGTTTTGGGTAGAAGATCAACCCGCCAAAACCCGCACGAAAGGCCGGTTGAAGGTTGAGATTACGCAGATGGATCTGCCGCCCGATATTGCTGTTATTCCTAAGGAGACGCACTACCGGCTCAAAGAAAATGCGACGGTCAACCTAAAATTTTACCTGTCAGATCATAACGGCGAAGATGACGTATCGGCCTTTGGCTTCCTATCGGACAATGTGCAGATTCCGAAGACGGCTCTGGTGAAAAACACGGAAAACCAATATGAATTCATCTGGCAGCCGGGCTACGATTTTGTAAAGGACCCGTATGATTCGCTGGATGTGCAGGTTACGTTCTATGTGCTCGACAAATCGCAGAACCGGGAAGAGCGCCGAATTGCATTTACCGTGTTTAATACGGTGAACGAGAGCGAGAAAGACCGGTATTATTACACGCAATACCGACAGTTACTGGTGCAGGCCTGGGGTCTGGTTGAGCAACTGAATGACAAAGAAGAAGAACTGAAGCGCGACTACAAACGGGCTAAAGGGGGCAAGCGCAATCGTTCCGTAGTAAATGCGTCGCTGGGCGCTGTCACGGGCATAGCGCCGGCGGTGAATTCGCCTAATGCGCGTTTAATTTCAACTATTGGTGGTACATCTGTGCTGACGATGGGTACGCTTGAAGCAACGGAAGTTGTTGGCAAGTCTATGAAAGATCTGATGGATCGCTACAACTACGTCCTTGGTAAACGTAGCGAATTGCAAAATAAAGGTGATGTATTCGCTCGTGAATATGCGTTAAAGTCGACCCGGCGAACGGGAGAATTCGTCCGTAAGTTAGATGACTTTCGGGGTGCTATGAACTTGAGTGGACTGGTGGCACTCGAACTGGACGCGAACTGGCAGAGTAAGAAGGAAGCCAGCGACAAAGCTATCAAGCGCACATTCAAAGATTTCCAGCCGCTGGAAGAAACGCAGTAAGTACCCCACCCCACCCCAACCCCTCCCCGTTAGGGCGAGGCTAAAAAATAGCTGACTCTTAGCCCCTCCCTAACAAGGAAGGGTATCTACCTACTCGCTCCGTTTCGATTCATCCGATACAACTGACTCCGGCGCGGGACGCTGCTCATACCCGGCCGATTGGTCAGCGTCGTGCTCATCCGTTTGGCGAGTAGGTTGCTCCTCGTCGTTTTCGTTTAGTTCAGCGACCGGCATCACCTGAGCTTCCGTAGCGTCGGGGCTGGAAACCGGCAGAAGATTATCGTCAATTGGTGGCTCGCTGAAAAAACGGCGCTGAAAGAATAAGATCAGGCAAACGCCAATGAAGATACAGGAGTCGGCAATGTTGAAAATGGGCGTCGAATAGTATTGCCCGCCCCAGACCGGAACCCACTCGGGAATAAAGCCTTCCCAAACATCCACAAAAATCATATCGATTACCTGCCCATGGAACCAGGGTGTTGGTGAACCATAAGGCGCATTATTCAGAAATACGCCGTAAAACGTACTGTCAATAACGTTACCTACTGCTCCTGCCAGTATCATAGCCATTGCCCATAAAAGGCCATTGGGAGCCCCCCTGTGGGCTAAGTACACTAAATAATAACCGATACCAACCATCGCAAAAAGACGGAACACGCTCAGCAGCAGTTTGCCGTATTCATAGCTCAACTGCATACCGAAGGCCATGCCAGGGTTCAGCACATAGTGAAGTTTAAGCCAGCTACCAGCCACATTGACTTGCCCCGCAAAGCCAGGAGTCATATAGTGATGCACCGCCAATTTCACGCCTTGGTCTAAGGCAATGAGTAGCAGTGCCAGCACAAAAAACCGGAAAGGATTTTTACGAATCATGTACAAAAAGTCTGGCCCAACCGAGGGTTGGGCCGTTTACAGGAAAGCCCGGCGAAAAGCAATTAAGGCTTTCAACCGGGCCATAGATACTACTTACATCCCTTTCGGCGCTTCAATTCGTCACTGACTAACGTGAACTCACGGCTGCTTTGCCCAGCAATGGATTTATTTTCGTCGGCGCGTCGGAACAGGTAAGGCATCACCGCTTCGACCGGGCCGTAGGGCACGTATTTAGCGACGTTATAACCCGCACTGGCTAAATTATACGATATGTTGTCGCTCATGCCGAGCAACTGCGCAAAATAGATGTGCTCGTCGCCCGGTGCAACGCCCATCCGCTTCATCTGTTGCAGACAATACTGACAACTGTACTCGTTGTGCGTTCCTAAGCAAATTGATACGGTGTCACGGTTTTCCAGACAAAAGTCGATGGCCGCATTAAAGTCGTGATCGGTATCTTCCTTAGTAGGCTGAATGGGGTCTTGGTACTCCTCTTCATGCGCCCGCAACCGTTCCTTTTCGAGGTAGGCCCCGCGCACCAACTTAACGCCGAGATAATAACCTTTTGCCCGTGCTTCTTCGGTGTCCCGCCGGAGGTGTTCCAAACTTTCCCAGCGGTACATCTGATACGTATTGTAAACCACGGGCCGCTCGTGATTATAACGGTCCATCATCTCGTAGGCCAGCGTATCAATCGTGTCCTGAATCCAGCTTTCTTCAGCATCGATGAAAATACGCACATTTCGTTCATGAGCACGACGACAGAGCGAATCTACCCGCTTGAGCACCCGGTCGAACTCGGCCTTCTGGCCACTATCGAGTGAATCGCCAATCTGAACGGCTTCGAGTAGTTCCGTTGAGGCTAAGCCGGTGACTTTAAATACGGAAAAAGGAATGTCAGATGACTCGCTGGCCCGCTCAATGGTCCGCAGGATTTCGAGCGTTGTCTCATCGAAGCTCTTCTCGGTTTCCTCTCCTTCAACCGAGTAATCGAGGATGGTACCCACATGAGCGTCGTGGAGCGTCTGGATGGTTTTCTCGGCGTCCGGGATGCTTTCGCCCCCACAAAACTGCCCGAAAATGGTATTCTTGATGAGGAATTTAATGGGAAGACGTAGTCGTAGGGCAATCTTTATGAAAAAAGTGCCTAAATTTACCAGCCATCCCTGATTCATCAACGCAAATAACCAGTAGGACTTTCGGAGTTTGAAATCCGACTGGGTAGAGAAAGCAATCGAAGTGTCTTCAAAGGAGACAGGCCTTACTTCCGTTGGCCGCTCTGCGGTTTCCGGCATCAGATTACTTCGGTTCGACATATAAGTGCTCCGTTTGGGCGGTGCTACTTCCATAGCGTTAGATGCGTGTCGGTTAACACGACCGAAATATAAAACGAAATTTCGGTCAATAGGTTAAAAATCGCCAACACGACTTGTTCGACAAACTAAAAAACAGTTGTAGACAAAGAGGGGAACCGACCTGAAAACAGCCGATTCCCTTCGCAAATATAGCATAAAATCGCATCTAAAAGTTCCCCATAGAGTAGTCGCATTACTCGTCAATTACGCGTTTGTTATGAAGGTAGAATTAGCCGTAGAACCGCTTGGATCGTGGATTCAGACCAACGGAAAACCCCTGATTATTGCTGGTCCGTGCAGTGCCGAGACCGAAGAGCAGTTAGTTCAAACCGCCCGCCAACTGAAAGCGCTGGGCGTGGTTCATGCTATCCGGGCGGGCGTTTGGAAGCCGCGCACCCGGCCGGGCAGTTTTGAAGGAATGGGCGAGGCCGCCCTACCCTGGATTCAACGGGCCAAAGCCGAAACGGGTCTGCCGTTCGCGGTGGAAGTAGCCACGCCCCAACACATCGAACTGGCGCTGAAATACGGAGTTGATATTCTGTGGATCGGTGCCCGCACGACGGTTAATCCATTCAATGTGCAGGAGATTGCCGACGCGTTGCGGGGTGTCGACGTGCCAGTGTTAATTAAGAACCCGGTGAATCCTGATCTGGCGTTGTGGGTAGGCGCGTTTGAGCGCATTGCCGGAGCCGGTATTACCAAATTGGGAGCCATTCACCGTGGATTCGCCACGGGTGAAGTCAGCAAGTACCGCAACGTACCGATGTGGCAAATGGCGATTGAGCTGAAGTCGATTTTTCCGCAGTTGCCGATCATCGGCGACCCCAGTCACATGGCGGGCAAGCGGGCGTACCTGAACGAATTGGCTCAGATGGCGCTGGACCTCAACTATGATGGCCTGATCGTGGAGTCGCACATCGACCCCGACAACGCCTGGAGTGACGCGGCTCAGCAACTGACGCCTGAGGCCTTCGGCGACATGCTCGATCACCTGCAAATCCGGCAGGTCGAGTCGCCCAACCGGGAGTTTCAGAGTTATATGGAGCAGTCACGGCGCAACATCGACAATGTGGACCGGCAGATTGTGGAGATGCTCGGTGCCCGGATGGCGCTCGTGGAGCGGCTGGCTGAGTACAAGCGCGACAACAACGTAACGCTTTTTCAACCCGACCGCTGGAAAGAGATCCTGAAAACCCGCACCGAACTGGGTCAGAAACTGAACCTTTACCCCGAGTTAGTGGAAGAGATCTATAAAATCATCCACATGGAATCGATTCGGAAGCAGACGGAAGTGATGAATAATCAGGCGGTTTAAGTGAGAACAACCTTGAGGTAGAATAAGGAGGGGGAGAACAATCGTCTATGTGGTTGCTCTCCCCTTCCTTATTCTACCTCAAGGTTGTTGACCATAGTGTGCGGTTGTAAGCGCCGAAACAGCCCAAACCTTCCTGCACGTTACTTACAACGGACGTCGGCTCGGCGAATGGATTGTCCTGAGCGATAATAGCCCGATCAAGACTTTCATGATAGCGGTAGTAATTTACGTCTACGTTGAGCAAATAAAAATTGATCAGTATGGGCCGACCTGCGTTGCGTTTACCGTTGCTGTATGAAAAGCTTAACCGGCCCGGCAGCGATGTCATCGTCCGACCATCGAGGTTATGATCGTTCAGATACGGCCCTTTGTCGCCAAAAAATAGACTGCCAACCGCCCGTATCGGCACCTCTACGAATTGTCCCTGTATAACATCCAATCGGATGCCATTGTATTCGTTATCGCCCGCAACCCGGTAGTAATTCACAACGCCCACCGGATCCTGCCAAGTTGTTTTAACGTAATACGCTAACCCATCGGAGATATTAGGATCAGGGAGCGAGTCAATCCGGAAGCTGCTGATCGACACCGGACCCGGAACAGTGCAGGTCGCCGAAACGCTTTCCCCAGATGGCAAGCTGGCCTTCAACGTGTACGTTTTGCCCACCTGAATGGGAAATAGGCGAGCGTCGGTCCGGTACAGCGATCCGCCCTGAACGCTTTCATACCGGAGTTCGACGGACTGATTTCCGTCCGAAAGCGTCACCACGGCGTCGGGCAGGCTACCGTTACGAAATGAGTTGGGTTCGCCCACAACGGCCCGTGAGCGGTTGACAACGGCCGCCAGCACGGTGTCCTGCGGGGATATATAGCAGTGAACCGTCAGCTTTTGTTCGCCTTTCGGCACATTGTCGGGGTTGACCACTTTCACAAATGCTGACTCGCACGAAAACGTCAGCGTCGTCACAACCAGCAAACTGAACAATGCGGTTAATTTCATGGCCGTGGGTTAGAATTTGAAGTTGTAGCTAAACGAAGGAATGATTGGAAAGATCGAGTAGCGTTTCAGGACTGTAACGGACGGCGCGTTTTGCTGAAGTTGCGCGTCGTCCAGCAGATAAAAAAACGGGTTACGTCGGCTGTAGGCATTGTATAAACTAAACTCCCAGGTTCGCTCGTGGCGCTTCATCTTTTTGTGAACCTGAATACCGAAATCCAGTCGATGGTACGGCTCCGCCCGGAAACCGTTTCGCTCACCGTACTCCCCAATTGTGCGCCCATAATTAAATAGCTGGTTAATGAGACCCGGCTGGGTTGGGCTAAAGCCGTTGTTCGGGCGAGTGGCCAGGTGGGGGTAAGCCGTGTAGTTGGCAACAGGAATGGTGAGCGCCTGACCAGTGCCATAAACCCACGTACCGGACAGCGTAATGCGTTTACTCAGTTCATAAATGCCCACTAATGAGATGTCATGTCGACGGTCATAGCGTGGAAAAAATGGACGCCCGCCGTTCAGTTCGGGAAACTGCCAGCGCGTCCACGAGAGCGTGTACCCGACCCAGCCCGAAAAACGGCCTGATTTCTTCTGCAAAAGGACTTCTCCACCGTAGGACCAGCCCCGGCCAGCTGTTACGTTATCTTCCCAGCGGACGGTTTCGGCTGATTCAGGGTCGTTAATTAACAGAAAACTGGCCCCCTCACGGTAGCTGATAATATTGCTCAACCGTTTGTAGTATCCTTCGACCGTCAGGGTCAGGTCCTTTGTGAAGGCTGTTCTTCCCGCAAAGTCATACGCCAGACCACCCGCCACCTGATGCGACTGCTGGGGTTTGAAGCGGTCAGTCGTCGGCACCCATAGGTCGGTAGGCAGGCCGATTCCCGTGTTCGACAGCAGATGAACATACTGATTCATGAGCGCATACGACGCTTTAATCGATAAACCAGGTCGCAGCACGTAAGCCGCCGACAGCCGGGGTTCGGGCCGGATGTACGTTACATTTCGGTGCAGAAACTGACTTAGCCGGAAGCCGCCATTAATTCGCCATTGGTTCGTTGGCCGCCAGGTGTCTTCAGCGTAAATACCCGATTCGATCACATCAATATTATCGACTTCGTTCCGGAAACGTTGTGTCTCCGTGTCGCGCAACACAACGGCGCTGGGCGTGAACCGGTGATACGTGCTTTGCAAACCGAATCGAAATGAGTGATTTGGATTGGGATAATAATCAGCGTCGTATTTCAACGAAAAATCGCGAATACCTGAGGTGTAACGCAACGAGGTCTGTTGAACGTCACCCGCCTGATTACGAACTTCTTCATCACTGCTGATGCCAAAGCGGTAATTACTGAATGTCAGCGACGTATTGGCGAAGAGTTTTTCGGAGAACAAATGATTCCAGCGAAACGTACCCGTGGCATTGACCCAGTTGAGACCGGCTTTGAACGTTGACAAATTGAATTTGTCACGGCTGTAAAAGCGGTCCTGACCGAAATAACCGCTTAGGTAAACCTTGTCCTTTTGACCAAGATCGTAGTTCATTTTAGCATTTAGATCGTAGAAATAATAGCCTGTAGAGACATCACCATCGGTGCTGGCGCGAATGATCGGCTGGGTCAGCACATCAATATACGTTCGCCGGGCTGAGACTAAAAACGACCCCTTCCGGCTCTTGCCCAGCGGACCCTCCAGCACTAACCGCGACGCAATCAGGCCAATGCCGCCCTCGCCGTGCAATTTCTCCCGGTTGCCGTCCTTCATATTCAGCTCGATCACCGAAGACAACCGCCCGCCGTACCACGCCGGAAAGCCCCCCTTAATCAACTCCACACTTTTCAGAGCATCTCCGTTGAACGTCGAAAAGAAGCCGAACAGGTGATTGGCGTTGTAAACGATGGCGTCGTCGAGGATAATCAGGTTCTGGTCTGGCCCACCGCCCCGGACGTAGATGCCACTTTGCCCTTCGGAGCCTTTCTGAACGCCTGGCATCAGTTGCAGCACCTTCAGCACGTCCTTTTCGCCCAGAAAGGCGGGTATCTTCTTGATCTGGTACACCGGAATATCAATCCGGCTCATTTGCGAACTTTCGCTCACCTTTTCATCCGTCCGCCCGGCTCTCACATCCACGGCTGCCAATACGCGACCGGGCGTTAATGCGATGTCTACGGTAACGTTCGTACGCAGGTCGACAGAACGGGCCACGGTCTCGAATCCAACGAACGAATACGCCAATCGGAGACTATCCTGAGCGGGTAAGGTGAGCGAATAGAAGCCGTACGTATTAGTCGTTGTTCCGATCGTGGTTCCTGGCAGATAGACATTAACACCGATGAGCGCTTCCCGGCTGCCCGTTTCGCGAACGTAGCCACTGATGGTAGCCGTTCCGGTACGGGACCGGGTTGGGGCGTTTTGCGCCTGTAGCTGGTTAATAAATAGATTAAGAACGAGGACGTAGACCGTTAAGCGCATGAGGACAAATAGGTAGCTGACCTAAAAGAGCAAAAAGTTGGCGCAACGGTTGGAATAGCCGTATAAACCGATCCAGCTATTAACAGTTTTTAACGAAGGCCTCGTATAACATCAGTAAAGTCACTCGGTGCCAGTCGCTGATTTTAGGCACCTTCTGCCAAACAAAAGCGTTGATTCAGAGGTACTACAACCGGAAATATACCCTGAATGAAACGCTGAACTCAACATGCTGCAATACGATAAACTTTCGCTCAATGTACCCGATACCACCAAGCCCCGCGTCGTCATTATCGGCGGTGGATTTGGCGGCATGAACTTAGCCAAGAGCCTGCGCGATACCGACGTGCAGGTCGTGCTGTTTGATAAGCAAAACTACAACGGGTTCTGGCCGCTGCTGTACCAGGTGGCTACGGCCGGGTTGGAGCCAGATGCTATCGCGGAGCCATTCCGGAAGATGTTCGACGGGCAGGAAAACCTGAATTACCGGATGGTACGGGTCAACAAAATAGATACAGCGGCCAAAACCGTAACGACGCTCATCGGCGATTTGCACTACGATTATTTAATCATTGCCAGCGGTTCTAAATCAAACTTTTTCGGCAACGAACAGATCGCCAAGTACTCGTTTCCGCTCAAAACCATACCCGAAGCGCTTAACATTCGCAGCCAGTTTTTGCAGTGTTTTGAGCAGGCAAGTATCACCCGCGACCCCGCCGAACGCCAGAGTTTGCTTAATTTCGTGATTGCCGGGGCCGGACCAACGGGCGTGGAAATGGCCGGGTCGCTCGCCGAAATGCGTAAATACGTTCTCCCCGCCGATTATCCGGGACTGGATTTTAAACAGATGAATATTTACGTGGTCGAAGGAATGGGAAAGGTGCTGCCGCCCATGTCGGACGAGGCCGGGAAAAAAGTGCATAAGTACCTGGAAGAACTGGGCGTTATCATTAAACTGAACACCTTCGTTGAGAACTACGACGGCGAAACGGTGACGTTTAAAGGTGGTGAGCAAATCAAAACGCAAACACTGGTGTGGGGCGCGGGCGTGACGGGTGCGCTAATCGAGGGCATTCCGGCTGAATCGACCGAGAAAGGCCGGATTTTGGTGGACCCCATTAACCGGGTGCAGGGTCTGACCGACGTGTTTGCCATTGGCGACATCGCGTTTATGAAGCTGGAGAAGTACCCCAAAGGACACCCCGGCGTGGCGCAGCCCGCCATTCAGCAGGGCGAACACTTAGCAAAAAACCTGCACCGGCTGCTTAAAAACGAACCAACGACACCGTTTGAGTATTTCGACAAAGGATCGTTGGCCATTGTTGGGCGTAGCAAAGCCGTAGCCGATTTGCCGGGCAACATTCACCTCGGCGGGTTCATTGCCTGGATGGCGTGGCTGTTTGTGCACATTTTCTATCTGGTCGGCTTTCGCAGCAAATTAGTGGTATTCAGCAACTGGGTATACCGGCTATTCACCTACCAGCGTGGCACCCGGCTCATCATCCGGCCCTTCATCCGCAAGGACGATAAAGTAGCAAACGAGATCATGTTGAAAAACGAGGTGGCGTAATTGTTAACCCAACGCTGAAGCGCTGGGCTGATAGCTATCTTGGTCCGGTTGCCCCCATCGGCCCGCCGTTATGAGCCCACTGCTTCAGGGTTTCTGATAGTACAAACGCATTAGCCGACGCCTATTAATTATTTACGGCTATCAGCCCACCGCTTTAGCGTTGGGTTAACAATATATTTGCGTATTAACTGCAATTTCTGCCAATGCTGAAACAACATCTCCGCCCGGCCGTGCTGTCGGGCTTTTTGCTAACGGGCTTGTTCGGCCTTGGCCTGGCTCAGCCAACGACCACCCCCACTGACTCTGCCAAAGGTGGACCGCTAGATTTGGGTAAGATGTGGACTTTCGATAATCCACCGAAAGACTATTTCAAAAAAACGTACAACTTCACCGCCGACGAGAAATGGTTCGACGAGTCCCGGCTGGCTGCGCTTCGATTCGCCGACTACTGCTCAGCCTCGTTCGTATCGGCGAATGGCCTGGTAATGACCAATCACCACTGCGCCCGCGAGTCGGGGACGGGCGTGACCCGCAAGGGGGAGGACCTCAACGCAACGGGATTTTATGCTAAAACCCTGACCGACGAACGTAAAGTTGACGGGTTGTTCGTGGATCAGTTGGTGAAGATCGAAGACATTACCAAGCGAGTGCAGGACGCTATGAACAGCGCTCAGTCCGATCCGTTACAGGCCCGCGAACAGGCATTTGAAACAATAAAGCAGGAATATGGCACAAAAGACGGCTGGAAAGGTCTGGAACTACAAACCATCACGTTTTACAATGGTGGCCGCTATGCTCTCTACGGTTTCAAACGCTATACCGATGTCCGGCTCGTGTTCATGCCTGAGCTTCAACTCGGCTTTTTCGGGGGCGACCCGGACAATTTCACCTACCCGCGTTACGCCTTAGACTGCTCATTTTTTCGGGTGTATGACGGAGGGAAACCGCTGCAAACGACGCATTTCTTTAAATTTAATACCAATGGAGTCCGCGATGGAGAACCGATTTTTGTGATTGGCAACCCCGGCCGCACCGAGCGGCTCAAGACCGTGGCCGAACTGGAATTTGACCGCGATTTTCAAACCCCCGCCACCATCCGGCTCCTGCGCAACCGCTCCGATGCCCTGCAAGCCTACAATGCTACGGCCAAAAGCGACAGTATTCTGAACGAGATTTTCAGCTATGAGAATAGTTTGAAAGCCTACAACGGTCAACTGGCGGGACTGCGCGATGCGGGTCTGCTGGGCCGTAAAGCGGTGTTTGAGAAGCAGTTTAAAGCCGATGCCCGAGCCAAAAACCTACCGGCTGACCAACTCAAAACCTGGGACGATATTGCCACGAACACGGCTCAACTGCGGGGACTGTTCAACGATGCTACCTACCTCGCTCCCAACGAACGAACTGTGGGCGAACTCTTGGCATTTGCGGGCGTACTCATTCAGTATAACGACTTGCTCACTTCCCGACCGCAGGATGCCGAACGGGCGCGTTCACTGATTGTTTCGCCAACCGTCAAAAACCCGGTGTTGGAAGAAGCGTATTTAACCGCCCACCTCACCGAAGCGCAGGCCGGTCTGGGCAACGACGACCCTTACGTGAAAGCGGCTCTAACGGGGCCGGGCGGCACGACAAGATCACCCAAAGAAGCAGCGGCTCACCTGATTAAAAACACAAAATTAGCTGACCCCGCTTTCGTGAGCGAGCTGGCTACGCGACCCGGTGCCATTGGTTCATCGACGGACCCGCTGCTGGCGCTGGCCCGCATCGGCTTCCCACGCTACCTCAAAGCCGCCCGGCAGGCCCGCGATATTTCGCAGAAGCAGGAGGTATTACGCAGCCAACTTGGCCGGATGCTCTACGCCGTTTACGGCACGGCCGTACCACCCGACGCCACGTTCTCGCTCCGCATCAACGACGGCATCGTAAAAGGGTACCCCTACAACGGCACACAGGCCCCGGTAATCACGACTTTCGCCGGGCTGTACGACCGCAACTATTCGTTTGGTGACAAGGCACCGTGGAATCTGCCTGCCCGCTGGAAAAATCCGCCAGCGGAGTTACTTCGGCAACCCATGTGCTTCATCAGCACCAACGATATTATTGGTGGTAATTCGGGCAGCCCGATGATTAATAAAAACCGCGAAGCCGTGGGTTTGGCCTTCGACGGCAACATGGAAAGTCTGCCCGGTGAGTTCATCTTCGTGCCCGACCTGAACCGAACCATTTCGGTTCATGCAGGCGGGATGGTTGCCGCCATGCGGTATATCTACAAAGCTGACCGATTAGTGACGGAGTTGACGGGAGCAGCGGCTGCTAAAGCGAAGAAATAATTCATGTTTTTTGTTATCCCGACGAAGGAGGGGTCTCATGCGTTGCTAAACTTAAGATCCCTCCTTCGTCGGGATGACAAAAACAAACCATGACCAAATCCGACATTCTCGTGATGCCCGGTTACTTTGACCGGTATATCAACCTAACTGAGGATATTGAGCTAATCGACGCGCTGAGCCAGGCCGCTTCATTCGATTATCTATTGCCTGCCAAAACAGCCGAAGCGCTTGGTGACCTGCACTACGCACCCGGCAAATGGACGATTCGGGACATTATTCAGCACCTTATCGACACCGAACGCATCATGGCGTACCGGGCGTTGCGTTTCGCCCGAAACGACCAAACCACGCTGCCGGGTTTTGACGAGGAATTATTTGGTCAAACTGCCCACGCTACCCAACGGAATCTTGCTGAATTGTACCAGGAATACGCCCTGAACCGGCAGTCGACCATCGCCCTATTCCGTAGCTTCGACGACGAAATGCTGGTACGCAGTGGTATCTGTTTCAATCAGACCATTTCAGCACTGGCAATCGGCTTTGTGCTGGTCGGTCATTCTATTCATCACGTCAATATCATCCGGGAGCGGTATTTGCCCTTATTAACGTAGTCGCTATGTTCAAACGAGCTTTTCTATTTATCGCCCTGACCGCGCAGATGGCGAATGCGCAGACAAAATCAAAAATCACCGTCACCGACCTCACCCGCATCAAACAGGTTGGCGGCATCAAACTCTCGCCGGATGGTAAGCGGGCACTTTACACGCTCACCACCATCGAAACGAATCCCGATCAAAAAGAGGAATACGACTACCGAACGCACATCTACCTGACCGAACTTAAGCCCGGAGATGCAAAAGCGTTGACGCGTGGCCCGGAATCAGCCCGGCAGGCGGTATGGTCGCCGGATGGGAAAACCATCGCGTTCGCCCGGTCGGTAAAGGGAAAAAGTCAGGTTTTTGTGATGCCACTGAACGGGGGCGAAGCCTGGCAGCTTACGAACAGTGCGTACGGCGCATCGGGGCCGAAGTGGTCGCCGGACGGGCAACGGATTGCGTTTTCGGCAACGGTATCAATGGCCGACATGCTGACCGATTCGCTGCTGAATTTGGGGAAAGGTGGTCCGGTCTGGTCACTGGAAAAGCCGGGGTTTACGGATAACGCCTTCGTCAACCAGGACAAAAAAATAAAGCCGAACCCGGATGGTTCGCTGGCCGAAATTCGGGCGTATCTGGCCAAAGACGTGGCCGATAAGAAAGCGAAGGTCATTAATCGACTCAATTTTCAGGGCGAGTCAACCACCGAGCCGGACCCCAGTTTCACGCACCTGTATGTAGTCGACGTGCGTGAAGGAGCCGCGCCTAAACCCCTCACGCGCGGCTTTTCCTCGTTTCAGGCGGGCAACTGGCTCCCCAACGGACGGGGTCTGCTGGCCGTAACCGACCGCGACTCACTCAAACACCCCGACCGGGAGCAGGACAACGCCATTGTATTTGTTCCAGCCGATGGCTCTGGCACCCGCACAACCGTACTGGCCGATGCGGGCAAAAGTTACGGTGCGCCGGAGATTTCGCCCGATGGTCGACAACTGGCGTTTTTAGTCAGCACGTCGGAGGGGGTCGGCTTTCCACAAATTGGGATTGCTATGCTTAACGGTTCAAGTGCATCAAGTCCGCAGTTGGTCACCTTCGACCGGGCCGCCGGGAGCCTGACCTGGGCAACGGAAGCGGCATCGGGTAAGAGCAAGAAAACGTCTACCAGTAACGCCATTTATTTCACCGCTTCGTCCAACGGCGGAACGCCCCTCTACCGGCTCGACCCGGCGACCCGGCAAGTGACCCAACTGACCGACTTTGAGAGTGGCATCACGTATTTCGACGTGGCGGGCAACCAGATCGTTTGCGCCATGACAGAAGTAAAAAATCCGTCGGAGCTGTACTTAACGGATGTGCTGGCTAAAAACCGGACAAAACTGAGTGGGCATAACGATTGGGTCAGCCAAAAGCAATTAAGTTTCCCGCAGAAACGCACGTATAAGAATTCGCTCGGCCAAACGGTTGATTACTGGATCATGAAGCCCGTAATAGAGCGGTCCGGCGATGCGGTTACTACAGGCCAAAAACACCCGTTGCTGCTGAACATGCACGGTGGTCCAACAGCCATGTGGGGACCGGGCGAAGCGTCGATGTGGCACGAATTTCAATATATGTGCGCCCAGGGTTACGGCGTGGTGTATGGCAATCCGCGTGGGTCGGGCGGGTATGGGCTTGCTTTCCAGCGGGCTAACATCAAAGACTGGGGAACCGGCCCGGCCGAGGATGTGCTGGCGGCTGCCACCGACGCGGCCAAAGAAGTGTGGGTCGACACCAGTCGGCAGGTGATTACGGGCGGCTCCTACGCGGGTTATCTCACAGCCTGGATTGTGGGGCACGATAACCGGTTTAAAGCGGCTTTCTCGCAACGGGGTGTGTATGATCTTACTACGTTTCTGGGCGAAGGCAATGCCTGGCGGTTGATTCCGGGCTATTTCGCTTTTCCCTGGACGGCCGATGCAAAGGTGCTCGAAACGAATTCTCCCTACACATTCGTGCAGAATATCCGAACGCCCCTGTTGATTAAACACGGCGAAAACGACCTCCGTACGGGCGTTATTCAAAGCGAAATGCTGTACAAAAGCCTGAAAATACTGGGCCGGCCGGTCGAGTACGTTCGAATGCCCGGTGCTACTCACGAACTGAGCCGCACCGGCAACGTTCGGCAACGCATTGACCGACTGCTGCGGATCTACGAATTCTTTGAGCGGTACGTTGGCGATGGAGCACGGGGAATTACGCAGAAATGAGTTGATTAAATAATACGATGGAAAAGCTCAACGACGCCCCTAAGTTTAAGTTCTGGAAGGGTCAGATAGAAAGTAATGGCCTGAAAATTAACGCCATCAGCGAGAAATACATCCGCCGTCGGCACAATGGCGAAGTGCTGTTTGCGATGCTGGAAGTGGATGCCGATACGCCCGAAGGCGACAAGATTCCGCCTGCGCTGTTTCTCAAAGGCCACGCGGCTTCGGTGCTCGTGTGCCTGATCGACAAAGACACGCACGAGAAATTCGTGGTGCTGGTGCGGCA
Source organism: Spirosoma arcticum (assembly GCF_054779955.1). NCBI lineage: Bacteria > Pseudomonadati > Bacteroidota > Cytophagia > Cytophagales > Cytophagaceae > Spirosoma > Spirosoma arcticum. Next base: position 565,856 of record NZ_BAAGXG010000002.1, on the reverse strand, counting down.
ACGGCGCATTTCCGACGGTTCGCACACCTACGAGCACCCCGCTGGCATGGTCGATGCCGCCGACACGCCAGACGACGTTGCCGCCCGTGAGTTGGGCGAAGAAATTGGCCTTGTTGCCACGGCCGCCGATCTGACGAAGCTAAATTCCCGCCTTTGGTTTCCCAGTACCGGCACGAGCGACGAAGCCATGCACTTTTTCTACCTTGAACGTACGCTATCCCGCGATGAAATTATGACGTTTCACCACAAAGACATGGGCAACGCGTCGGAATTTGAGCGGATCACGACGGTGGTAACCTCGCTGCCCGAAGCGCACAAATTGGTCACGAACGTCAACGGTCTGCTCATTCATTTTCTGTATCTGAAACACGTTGGCGACTACGAGACCATGAAGTTGCTGTAGCAGTAATGTAGAATGTGCAATGGATAATGCAGAATGAAAGCGGAGAATTCCGACCGTTTTGTCTTATCCATTCTGCATTATCCATTGCACATTCTACATTTTACATTACTTTTGCAGGCCCAAACGGGAAATGCTTCCGTAGTTCAATGGATAGAATTTCGGTTTCCGGTACCGACGATAGGGGTTCGAATCCCTTCGGGAGCACAAATTGAGTTTTAGCGGGTACATTATTGAAAAGAGGGCGATTTTACTATGTAAAACCGCCCTCTTTTCCGTTCTTCACATCGTTTTTTCGTGTCTCATCCCCGCAAAATAGTCGGACTGAGCAACACAATCTCCGTCCGGTGGTTTCAGTTGCTTGTTCTCATCCAGGTCCATCTGCGCCTAAAATCCGTCGTTAGGCAACGTTATGACAACGTGGCCATGTCGATAACGAACCGGTACCGCACGTCGCCTTTCAGCATTCGGTCGTAGGCGGGATGAATATCCTTGATGTCGATCAGTTCAATGTCGGAGACGATATTGTGTTCCGCGCAGAAATCCAGCATTTCCTGCGTTTCGGCAATGCCGCCAATCGTTGACCCGGCAATACTTTTCCGACCGGGAATCAGGCTGAAGGCTACCAGGGCGGAAGGCGTTGGTGGGGCACCGACGCAGATGTGGACGCCGTCGGTTTTCAGCAGGGCCAGATACTGATTGTAGTCGTGCTCGGCCGAAACCGTATCCAGAATGAAGTCAAAATAATTCCTCGCGGATTTCATCTGCGCGGGATCGCTGGTAACGATAAATTTATGCGCACCTAATTTTTTGGCGTCTTCTTCTTTTTTGGGCGACGTACTCAGGACGGTTACCTCCGCGCCCAGCGCTACCCCGAATTTTACGCCCATGTGTCCCAGGCCACCCAGACCCAGAACGGCTAATTTGTGTCCCTCGCCCACTTTCCAATGCCGGAGGGGTGAGTAAGTTGTGATACCGGCACAAAGCAGCGGAGCCGCAGCCGCAAGATCGAGCGTTTCGGGCATGTGCAGCACAAAATCTTCGTGCACCACAATGGTGTTGGAGTAGCCGCCGTAAGTAGGCGTTTTTTTGTCCTGTTCCCGGCTATTGTAAGTGAGCGTGTTCCCATTGGCGCAGTATTGCTCCAGGCCATCCTGGCAATACGAACACGTACGGCACGAATCGACCATGCAGCCGGTGCCCGCCAACTCGCCTACCTTGAACTTGCTGACCTCGCTGCCAACCGCGACGACCCGGCCGACAATTTCGTGTCCGGGTACCATTGGAAAAATGCTACCGCCCCACTCGTCTTTGATCTGGTGGAGGTCAGAATGACAAACGCCACAGTAGGTGATATCGAACTGAACGTCGTGGGGGCCAACGTCGCGTCGGTCAAAATTCCAGGGGGCAAGCTCCGTATCTTTGGTTTGAGCGGCATATCCTTTTGCTGTCATCATGGCGGTTTCTTAGTTGAGTAAGGTTAACTGTGCGGGGAAGAACCTTGTTGTCAATTAATAAGGCAACGTACGTAGGTAGACCGCCACGCCTTGATGAATGACAGCGACTTTGCCATTACTTTATCTTCATGCTTGACCATTTGGCGTTTCTCTTGGGCAAAAGCGTTGCTACAGCAACCCGCTATCAGCCTGATTACAATGAAGCTGAAGTTAACTGGCGTCATTTTTTTACAGTAACTGACTGTTGCTTCCTGTCTGATTAGTTAAAGCCCCGTTGCTTTTTCCATTTGCTCGTTGTAGCGCGTACCCACCACGTCGATATGCGCCGAAGCAGCTTCGATCTCGTTCAGTTCCTCGGCTGTCAGTTCGATAGCAGCCGCGCCGTTGTTTTCCGTCAAGCGGTGCAGTTTCGTCGTGCCCGGAATCGGCACAATCCACGGTTTTTGCGCTAATATCCAGGCCAGCGCAATTTGGGCGGGCGTAGCCTGTCGGCGGTTGGCAAACTGCTGAATCAAATCCAGCAGGGCCTGATTCGCCTTGCGGGCCTCTTCGGTGTATCGGGGTAGTGTATTTCTGATATCCCCTTCGGCAAATTGGGTAGTTTCATCAATTTTACCGGTCAGAAAACCTCGCCCAAGCGGGCTAAACGCCACCAGACCGACGCCCAATTCCTCAATGGTTGGAATGATTTCCTGTTCGTGCTGCCGGGTCCAGAGTGAGTATTCACTTTGCAAAGCCGTGACGGGCTGCACCGCGTGGGCCCGGCGGATGGTCTGCGCACCCGCTTCCGACAGGCCGAAATGTTTTACTTTACCTTCCTCAATCAGATCGCGTACCGTGCCCGCTACGTCTTCGATGGGTACGTTCGGGTCAACGCGGTGCTGGTAAAACAGGTCGATTACGTCGACGCGCAGGCGTTTCAGCGAGGCTTCGGCTACCGCTCTGATGTTGTCCGGGCGGCTATTTACCCCGACCTGTTTCCCATCCTGAATATTGAAGCCGAACTTGGTGGCAATTATTACTTCGCCTTTGAACGGTTCGAGGGCTTCGCCTACTAATTCTTCATTGACGAACGGGCCATACACTTCCGCCGTGTCGAAGAACGTAACGCCCTGCGCGACGGCGGCCCGAATCAGGGCGATCATGTCTCCTTTATCAGCCGCCGGGCCGTAGCCAAAGCTCATGCCCATACAGCCCAGCCCGATGGCTGAGACGTCCAGGTTGCTGTCACCCAATGTGCGCTTTTGCATGCTTGTGCTGGTTGAGTATATGAGTTAAAATACAGAACAAACCTACGTCGGTAATGGATGGTAAAACAATGAAAAACAAATAGGGTATTACAAAATTCAAATAGTTCGGTAACGCCTTGGACCGGTCTGGCTATTCAGTTCGAGGTACTCTTAATGGCAACCCGCGCGGACTGACCCCGGCCCAGGTGGCCTTAACCTGACTACTGGCGCAAAAGCCCTGGATCGTGCCTGTTCCCGGCACCACCAAACTGGCTCATTTAGGAGAAAATCTGGTTGCGCAGACCTGCAATTTACGCCCGAAGAAGTACGTAGTCTGGGCAGCGCGATCTCGAAAATCAAGATTCCCAGAGATCGCTACACCGCCATTGAGCAAAGCCGGGTTAGAGACTAAAAAGTGAAGTATTGGTGCGTTGTGTTGACTAAAGATGCAGTGACGAACTTGGGGTGCATGTCAATCGTGTGAGGGTAGGATTTCGTGCTGTCTCTACGGGATAAACTACTGCACACGACTGACTTGCACCTTTTCTATCTTTGGGGGAGAGATTTTGTAAAGCTACCACTCTGACGATTGATGCTGAGGCCGCTTATAAACCATTTTGAGAGTTACCTCCCTTTTGAGGAGCGGAAAAAACAGTTGCTGGAAGGACGAGTCACGGAACGTAAACTAAAACGCCGACAGGCCATCTTGCAGGAAGGTTTTCCGTGCCAACACTATTCGTTCTTCGTAGAAGGCTGCTTTCGTATGTACGGGGTAGACCCAAAAGGAACCGAACATACAATTCAGTCGACGATAATCGCTACGTATCAGATGATTCAAAATAGCCAGCTTTGCATTGTTCCCAAAGTAGGCCACACCGTTTTTCTGGAGAATTTTCCGGCAGTTTGGACCGGCATGGTTCCGTTTCTTAATCCCTAAACCAATGAAAGCCGCCGTTATTTACCATCCGGGCGGGCCTGATCGCCTTATGCTCGAGGAGCGCCCCATTCCATCGCCAGGGGAAGGGCAGGTGCTGGTCAGGGTCAGAGCCTTTGGCCTGAACCGTTCTGAATTGATGACCCGCAAAGGCTCATCCCCCAACATCCGATTTCCGCGCATATTGGGTATCGAGTGCATTGGTGAAGTAGAAGTTGACCCCTCAGGTGAATACCCGAAAGGCCAGCCCGTGGCCGCTTTGATGGGCGGTATGGGGCGGGATTTCGATGGGAGTTACGCTGAGTTTACCGTAGTACCCAAATCAATTATTTATCCGTTTCGCAGTACGCTTGCCTGGGAGCAGTTGGGAGCCATTCCTGAGATGTTCCAGACGGTGTACGGGTCGCTGCATTTATCGCTCCGTATCCAGAAGGGTGAAACGGTATTGATTCGGGGCGGCACTTCATCGGTTGGAATGCTCTCGACGCAGATGGCTAAAAACGCAGGGCTTACGGTTATCACTACTACCCGGAGTGTAGTAAAGAAACCGCTGTTGTTGGCCAACGGTGCTGATTGCGTACTTATCGACAATGGTAGTCTACAAGATCAGGTGAGGGCTATTTTCCCGCAAGGGGTGGACAAGGTGTTAGAACTGGTTGGAGCTACCACGTTACGGGATTCATTAACCTGCATCATACCCGGCGGAACGTGTTGCATGACGGGTATGCTGTCCGAAAGCTGGTCCATTCCCCAATTCGCGCCGATGGAATTTATTCCGGCCACAGTGCATCTGACCATCTACGACAGCGGTCAAATTAGGTGTTCACCAGGCGTATTCCAGCAGTTTATTCAGACCGTTGAAGCAGGCCAGATCAAGCTCAGTATAAGCCAGGTGCTTATGCTCGACGACATTGCAAAAGCTCACCAATTGATGGAAAGCAACCAGGCGAGTGGTAAGATTGTGGTGCTCACCTAATATTCTATTCATTGACCCTGTCTTCCCGGACCAGCTTTTCCCGGACCTTATACTCTTCGAGGTCGATTAGGGCAAAGTATTTCCGGATTAATTCTTCGTCATAATCAGCCCGGCGATTCAACTCGTTGAGCGCGCTTCGCTGTTGGCCCAGCAGGTCCAGATAGGTCCGTTGGTAGGCAAGCTGGGCGCTTCCAGTTGGGGCGTCTGTTGCTTGTGATTCCTGACTGAGCAGGCGGAGATCGAGTTGCAGCCGTTCGTACAGATTGGCGAGGTGTTCGTTGGACACCCCATCGGTACGGGCTTCTTCCAAAAACTGAAGCGAAGCCCGCGTAATCGTCTCCTGAATGATTCGCTCCTGCTGCGGTTCGGGAAGAGTGGTATGCCGATCCTCCATGTTTAAGAGCCGAATGAGCCACGGCAGGGTCAAACCCTGAAACACGAGGGTCACCAGAATGACAATAAACGTAATGAAAAGAATCAGGTTGCGGTGCGGAAACGGCTGGCCTGCCCGGATAAGTAAGGGAATCGACAAAGCAGCAGCCAGCGAGACCACCCCGCGCATGCCGGCCCACCCCAGAATCAGGGGGCCTTTCCAGCCAGGATTCGGATCGGCCACGGTGATGAACCGGCTCGCAAACCGGGTGAAAAGGGAAGCGCCGTAGGCACAAAGCAGGCGGGTGAGCATCAGTACCAGCGATATAGCTAAGCCGTAGCCGATGGCGCTGCTCAGACTAACCGCGCCGAGCTGCCCAACGATGGAAGGCAGTTGCAGGCCAATGAGCAGAAAAACGAGTCCGTTCAGCACAAATACTAAGTTCGTCCACACGTTCACGGCCTGAATTCGGCTTTGATACGTCAGTAAGTTTTGTCGCTGGCTGGATAGCAACAGCCCTCCGCTGACGACTGCCAACACTCCCGAAAAGTGAAAGTGCTCGGCCGCATAATACATGCAGTAAGGCGTGAGCAGCGTAAGCACGATTTCGATAGGAGGTGTGGTCGGCAACCAGCGGTGAATGCCGTAGAAAATGACGCCCACCAGTAGACCGATTCCGGTGCCCATGAAAACAACCAAGACAAAACTGGTGGCCGCCTGCTGAAAATAGAATTGTCCGGTCAGCACGGCGGCTAAAGCAAACCGAAACACGATCAGCGACGACGCATCATTGAGCAGGCTCTCGCCCTCGGCAATGCTGACTAATGATTTGGGTACGGCTACCTGCCGCATGATCGTCGTGGCCGAAATGGCATCTGGCGGGGAGATGATGCCGCCCAACAGAAAACCCAGCGCTAACGTAAAACCTGGAATCAGAGCGTGGGAAACAAGGGCAATCACGCACGAGGTGATGATGACAATGGGAAAGGCAAAACTGGTGATGACCCGTCGCCAGCGCCAAAATTCTTTCCAGGAAACTTGCCAGGCGGCTTCGTAGAGCAGCGGGGGCAGGAAAAGCAGGAAAAGCAATTCCGGGTCGATGGCCAGGTTGGTAAATTGGCCCGACAAACTGAGTGCCAGTCCACCAACGACCAGAACAATCGGGTAGGCCAGTCGAAGCCGGTTAGCGAGCATGACCAGGGCCAGAATAATCAGAATCAGATAAACGTATTCGATTAATAGGGGTTGCATGAAGTGAATATGGGCAAAAACAACGAAAGCCCAAATTTGGGCTTTCGACAAGTCACTTTCCAGAACTGAAAAGGGTTCGCTACTAACGACGTCATCAAGACTGGCGTTTGTTTACACCCAGGCTTTTACAGTTGAACCGGTCTATCGACTCAATAAGCTTCGCAAGTAGCGTGAGCAGGCTTTTCTGCGAAGTAACCAAGCCTTTTAATGCGGCAGTTAGAAACAGCCGGGGCTTCGAGAAGGGTAGCCGACTGGTTGAAGACGAATCCTTATTTTGACTACAACGACAATAGATTTGATTACATATAGATTTTTGCGGCTGCGGACCTTTGCAAAAAAAAAGAAATATGAAAGTCGTCGTAACAGGTTCGTTAGGAAACATCAGCCAACCACTGGATTCATCCTCGGCTCTCACCATGCAGAAGGCGTTCTGAACGAGCTGGCTGATGTAGCCATTATGCATCTGCGCCTTCCGTAATTCTACACTAATCTGTGCGGAGCAGATGGATAGCAATTCTGCCTACACACGTTCAAAAACACAATATCTATGATTCTTATAACCGGCGCGACAGGCCAGCTCGGCTCAGCTACCATCAATTTTCTGCTCAAAAAGTTGCCCGCTTCCCAAATTGCCGCCCTTATCCGTGATGAAAACAAAGCCGCTGACTTAAAAAAAAGCGGAGTAGACATACGTGTTGGTACGTATGATGATACGGTCTCGCTCGATAAGGCGATGCGAGGAATTGACACTGTATTGCTGATAGCCGGGACCGATGAGGACAATCGCGTTCAGCAACACCAAAATGTGGTGAATGCTGCCCAAAAGGCGGGTGTTCAACGGATTGCCTACACCAGCCGGGCGTTGAAAGACCGAAGTACGCTGGTCAACCGGCTGATGGAAGGTCATTTTCGGACCGAAGATTATATTAAGGCCAGTGGATTGACGTACACGCTGTTTCAGAATATCCTGTACATGGATGTCCTTCCACAGTTCGTGGGACCAGCCGTTTTTGAGCGAGGTATTTATGTGCCAGCCGGTGAGGGGAAAGTCGCTTTTGCCCTCAGAAGCGAAATGGGCGAAGCAATTGCCAACGCACTGGCCGTGGGTGGCAGCGATAACAGGATCTACAAACTAACTGGCATTGAGGCTTATTCCTTTGCTGACGTGGCGGCCGTATTATCCGACTTATCGGGTAAACGGGTCAACTATACAGCGGCTGATCCATTAGCCTTCGAGGCCGGCCTGAAAGAACGTGGTCTGCCCGAGGTGGTGGCTCAGCGCGTCACTGGGTTTATAACCGACATTAAAAACGGGCAGGAAGCTGACGTGAGCGAAGACCTCTCAACGCTCCTCGGGCGAAAGCCTACATCACTCAAAGAAGGGTTAAAAGGACTGTTCAACTTATAAGAGACTGTGAAAGAGTAAACCGAAAAAAGACCAGCAGCCACGTTGGTCTTCCTGTTCGATTAAAAATAAGGCTTGAACTGATAGTAACGTTAAAATTCGGCCAGTAAACATTCGTTGAATCATGAAAAACACACAACCCTTTACCATTAATACAATAACTGAGTACCATCAGTTTATGGGCCTCTCCAAGCCGGAACATCCGTTAATCAGCGTAATCGATTTTAAAACCATCAAACGTGTACCAGATGGCAAGCCGAAAAGTCTCGTGACTAATTTTTATTCCATTGCCCTTAAATGGAATTTCAATGGAAAGATGAAATATGGTCAGCAAGAGTACGATTTTGATGAAGGTATACTGGTTTTCATTTCACCCGGTCAAGTTCTTTCAATTGAAGCAGATGCGGAGTTGAAGCACTCGGGATGGTTATTACTCGTTCATCCTGACTTTCTATGGAATACGTCATTAGCCAAAACAATAAAGCAATACGAGTATTTCAGTTATTCGGTGCACGAAGCCTTGCATCTTTCGGGAAAAGAGGAGGCAATGATTATGGGCATTATGCAAAATATAGGGCAGGAATACCACTCAAACATTGATAAATTCAGCCAGAACGTAATTATCGCTCAGCTTGACTTATTACTGACATATGCTGAACGGTTTTATCATCGCCAGTTCATAACCCGAAAAATTACCAACCATAAACTTCTCGATCGGCTGGAGGTTATTCTTACGGACTATTTTGATAGTGATGGGTTATCGAAAAATGGACTACCCACCGTTCAATACGTTGCCGAAGCATTGAACGTATCGCCCAATTATTTGAGTGTTTTGTTGAAAGTATTGACGGGCCAAAGTACCCAGCAGCACATACATAATAAATTAATAGAAAAGGCGAAAGAAAGGTTATCCACTACCGATTTGACCGTCAATGAGATTGCTTATGAGTTAGGGTTTGAACATTCGCAGTCCTTCAGCAAATTATTCAAGAGTAAAACCAGCCTTTCACCGTTGACATTCCGAAATTCGTTTAATTAACCAACTTTACATTCAGGGTAGTGAAAGGTGATGAAACGCCGGGCCGATGCGCTAACCCATAAACACCATCAACTTCACAACCCACCGGGCCAATACACGAGCGCCTTATTCCGCATTAAACCGTTCCTGAATTTCATCGGGCTGAGTTGGGTGTGCTTCTTGAAGAAGTTATTGAAATGCGTTACCTCCGTAAAACCCAGCGCGCAGGCCAGTCTTAGTCGCGCGCAACCGGCATTTGCGCTTAGTGCAGCAATTGAGCAGCTTCCTTCGCGAAGTAGGTTAGAATTACACTGGCCCCCGCCCGCTTAATGGCCATCAACGACTCAGCCATTGCCCGCTGACCGTCGAGCCAGCCGAGTTGATTCGCGGCTTTTATCATGGCATACTCCCCACTAACGTTGTAAGCCGCAATGGGCAGATTGTAGTTGTCCCGTAGCAGTTTAATGATGTCCAAATACGGTAGCGCGGGCTTAACCATTAGAAAGTCAGCTCCTTCGGCAAAATCGAGTTGGGCCTCAATCAGCGCTTCACGGCTGTTGGCAGGGTTCATCTGATACGTTTTTTTGTCCCCAAACTTAGGCGCTGAGTCGAGCGCATCGCGGAAAGGCCCATAAAATGCACTGGCGTATTTAGCCGTATAGGCCATAATGGCCACGTCCTGGAAACCAGCTTCGTCGAGCACCTGGCGAATGTAGCCAATGCGCCCATCCATCATGTCCGATGGACCAACGATGTCGGCTCCGGCCTGTGCCTGCGCCAGGGCCATTTTGCCCAGTACCTCCAGGGTTTGGTCGTTGACAATTTTACCGTTTTCCACAATGCCGTCGTGCCCATCGGAACTGTAAGGGTCCATCGCCACATCGGTCATTACAACCACGTCTGGAAAGCGATCTTTGATGGCGCGAATCGTTTGCAGGTACAACCCATCCGGGTTATGACTCTCGGTGGCAAACTTGTCTTTTTTAGCGTCGGGCAGGTTGGGAAAAAGGGCAAACGTGCTAACTCCCAGATCAACGCATTCCTGAACTTCGTGGAGCAGTAAATCCGTGGAAAACCGGTAAATGCCGGGCATCGACTTCACCTCGCTGCGGATATTTTGCCCGTCCATGACGAAAAGGGGCAGGATGAAATCAGTGACGGACAGGCGGGTTTCCTGCACCATGTCCCGGATAGCGGCCGATTGGCGGTTCCGGCGGGGGCGACGTGTTAAGTTCATAGAGTTAGTCAGTTGGTGAGTCGATAAGTAAGGCAGTGAAACCCGCTTACTAACTTGTCGACTTATCAACTGACTAACGGACCAACTCGTTTTATACAACGAGCTTAAATCCTTCGCCATGTACATTTACGAGCTGCACGGTCGGGTCAGGTTTAAGGTATTTACGCAGCTTGGTCACGTAAACGTCCATACTTCGGGCGTTGAAATAGGAGTCGTCGCCCCACACCATTTTCAGGGCGAAACTACGGCTAACGGGTTGGTTTAGGTTCTGGGCGAGCAACCGCAGTAACTCCGATTCCTTACTGGTTAACTTCTGCGGCTGAGACTGACCGTCGTCACCGTCGTGCAGCAACTGATGCTGATAATCGAACGTTAGCGAGCCAATTTTGTAGGACGTCGGCTCCGCCACGTCGGTTGAGCGTTGGTAACGCCGGAGAATAGCCTGAATGCGGAGGAGCAGTTCTTCCATGCTGAATGGCTTGGTGATGTAGTCGTCGCCCCCGGCCCTGAAACCCTGAATGGTATCCTCCTGCATGGATTTTGCCGTCAGAAAGATGATCGGCACGTCACGACCGGCCATGCGAACCTCCTTCGCCAGGGTGAAGCCGTCTTTCTTGGGCATCATCACATCGAAGATGCACAGATCGTACGGGTTAGCCATAAACTGCTGCATTCCCTGATTACCGTCCGTAGCACGGTCGGTGGTGTAGCCTTTCATGGTCAGGTATTCCTGCACTAACAGACCCAGATTCGGGTCGTCTTCAACGAGTAGAATGGTAGGCATAGTCAAAAAGTGAAAGAGCGAAAGAATGAAAGAGCCATTGAGCGTTATTCGCCCTTTTACTCTTTCGCTCTTTCACTTTGTTTATAAGGCAACTCAATCTCGAACGAACTTCCCCTTCCCAACTGGCTCTCAACCCGGATCTGGCCGTGGTGCTCATCAACCATTTTCCGGACGTAACTCAAACCCAGTCCAAATCCCTTCACATCGTGCCGGTTGCCGGTCGGAACCCGGTAAAATTTCTCGAATACGCGGTTCACTTGCTCCTTCGTCATGCCCAGCCCTTGGTCGGCCACGGTGATGCTGATGCCTTCCGGCAGACTACGCGTTTGCAGCGTTATGTGCGGCTTGCCGGGCGAATACTTGATCGCATTGTCCAGCAGATTGTACAGTATGTTAGTCAGGTGAACTTCATCGGCCTCGACAAGTTCGTTCTCCGCGTCGAAGTTCAACTCCACTTCACCTTCGCGCTGCTCAATTTGCAGGCCAATGTTGTTGAGTACCTTTTCAATAATATCGTGAATGTTAACCAACGACAGATTCAGAACAATCTCGCCCCGGTCGAGCAGGGCCATCTGCAGCACTTTCTCAACGTGCGAGCCAAGTCGTCGGTTTTCGTCGCGAATGATACCCATATAGCGATCCAGACGATTTGCGGGAACAGGCTGGTTGAGACGATCTGAAGATAGACTTTCGTCGTCGGGCCGCACTGCCGGGAACCCGGCCGGTTCAACAACCATTGCTGCGCCAATTTTCCGGGCATTAGTCGACCGCAGTTGTTCCTGCGCCATTTCGACCGCTAACGAAATGGTCGAGATAGGGGTTTTGAACTCGTGGGTCATGTTGTTGATGAAATCATTTTTGATGTCGGCCAGCTTCTTCTGCTTAACAATTGTGCTGATGGCAATGTAAAAACAGGCCAATATGACCAGCAACAACACCGCCGACGCGCCAAACGTGAAGGCTAACCGGCTCAGAATGAACTGTTGCTGAGTAGGAAAATGGACGTGCACATAATTGCCCGTATCCATCATATTATTGGGAAACAGGGCGGCTTTGTAGGCATCGGTATTGAATTGCTTAGGTTCCGTACCGAGCGACGTAAACAAGAACTGCGGTCGACGGCGCGTCTGCACGCCATAGGCAAAGGGAATATCGATACCCCGTTCAGCCAGTGACTGCCGCAGGAGCGTGTCCAGCGCCAGTCGGTTAACCCGGTCTTCGATAGGTCGGTCGGACATTAACAGTCCCTTCAATATATCCTTAATTCGGCGCGACTGCTCCTCGGATCGACCGGCCGACTGGGTTACGCTGCCGGGCTTACTCGTTGCGTCTGGCGTTACCGATGCGACCGAACGGGTCTGTTTGGCTTTACGTTGCTGCACGGCCCGCCGGGCGCGGTTGCGAGCCACACGATCCGTAGAATCCTGCCGCCGGGCAGCCTGCGCCACCTGACTGTTAATGCGGTTCAACTCGCTGGCCAGATTGTGTTCAATCCACTGGTCAAACTGCTGCTGTTGCGCTAACTGCGTTTGCCAGTCGCCCACCGCCATTAACTCGTCCTGCTGCCGGAAAAACTCTTCAACGACCACCATCTGATCGGCCGACAGCGGGTGAACGGTCGGGTGGAGCACATCGGACTGAACGACCACCGCCCCGGCCGGAACCATACCCGGCGGCAGGGTCATGCGGTCAGTTGGTACTGATGTGCGGTTTGATGGGCGACTCCTGGCTACTGATTGGGAGGCAGTGACTGAGTTGCGGTCACGGGGGGGCGTCGGCTTGACTTCTTTCTTGGCAATGGCCATAAGCCGGTCCTGCTGCTCCCGGGCCTGAATCCGCTGCTTGGTCAGGTACACGATTTCCTGCCGTTCGAGGGTCCGAACAACTTCCTGAAGGGCGTCGGTGACTTTATAGGCAAACTGCTCCTTCTGCAACTGCAACGCACTGCCAATCCAGTAGAGTTGCAGCCCAACCAGTCCCAGTAACCCGACCGCCATCAGCGCGACAATCCAGCGTATGCGTTGTTTCGACATTTTCTTTACTCACTCGTGCAACCTTCAGTCGTTTTTGTCATCTATTGAAAAACCAAGGGGGCTGTCAGTAAAAGTACGAATCACTACGGGCACTCATCAACCCGTTAACAAACTTTAACACCCGCCCCATTACTCATTCACAATGCCTTTACGCTCCATTTACAACTACTTCGTATCATGAAAAAAACAGTTTTTATCAGCCGTCGGTTCGTTCCCGCTTTAGTGCTCGCCATTGGCCTGAGTACACTTGCCACCGCCCAAAGAGCCGAATTAACCCCATCAAAATCAGCGGGCAAGGAAGTGACCATTCGCGTTATTGAGCGCGACGGCACCGATATGCGTGAAACCGAGCGCACTTACCGGATCGACGGAATGAGCGATGCAGACCGGGATAAGCTGGTCACGAAATTAGTGGACTCGCTCAGAGTCAACCGGAAAGAAACGGGTGCCAGACGCCAGATGACGATTATTGTGCAGGATACCGATGGAGACCGGATCATCACCAGAGAGCGAACCAATCCCAGCACCGGTCGGGCACCGGGTGACGCCTACACCCGGCGCGACCGGCAACCCCGCACCGGCCGCGATCCGTGGGATAGCCAAACGTGGCAGTATGAGTTCCGGCGGGGGGCCGACTCGCTGGCCGATCAGATGAGCCGGTTCAGGTTTCAGATGCCAAGGGACTGGGACCGGCAACTGGCCCGACCCTTCGAGGATTGGGCGCGGACGATTAACACCAAGCCCTCCACCATTCGTGGGCTGGACGCGTATCCCAACAACCCCGACCGTGACCAGCTAAACGTCCGGTTTACGGCTCCGTCGAAGGGCGACGTGAGCATTGTGGTCACGAATGCAAAGGGTAAAGAGGTGACCCGTCGTGAGTTGAAGGACTTTTCGGGTGAATTTGTCGGGCAGATCAGCCTAGGCAGAAAGGCGCAGGGGACGTACTTCATCACCGTTACCCAAAATGAAGATGGTGCGGTGAAGCGCGTATTGGTGGATTAATGGTCAGCGGGCGGCATACTGATACGTATTCCGCCCGCTGAAAAAAATATTTAGTACTATGTTATGCAAGATACCAAACAAAACCTATAACTTTGCGTTGTACTTTAAAACGGATGGTTATGAAAACCCTGCTAACAATTAGCATTTTAATGGTCGGGTTGAGTGGACAGGCGTTCAGCATGGGCCACCCACACAACGTGTTTGCCGCACGTAAGCAAATGCGGGCCAAGGCATCGACTTCGGTAAGCAAGTCGAAAGTCCCTATTTGTTCGTCGTGGCAGTCGGTTGTTCAGATCGACAAGGATGCATTCAGCAAGCGGCTGCTGACGACTCTGTCACAAATGCGGCCATCGCGGACGTACTGAGGTTGGTATGTTTAAGTGCTTCACTCATACACCTTTTCACCCCGATTGAGCCAAACGCCCCACAACCGCGAATACGCATGAACGCGCTGCGTTGGCTTACCCTGCTTATCGACTACCGTATTTCCCTGGTTAACCCACTCAAACAGGCTACCATGCAGGTTGCGAATATGCTGGTAATCAGCGGCCAGCAGTTTCTCGCCAACCCGCTCACTGCGGTAGCCGACCGAACAGTATAGCACCACATCCGCCTGTTTGGGAATATCCTCCACTCGCTTCAGTTCGAAATCATCGTAGCCTACCCAACGGGCGTTAGGCAAATGACTGACGTCATACTCCGCCTTCGTCCGGGTATCGAGTAATACCACGTTCGGTTTCTTCTTCAACTCCACTACCGTTACCAGCGGCACCGTTTTCTTGTACATCGTTTCAAGCATGGCTCCATACGTCGGACTGGTTGTTTGCGCCAGCACAACGCCATTGGTTAGTAAGAACATACCCATAACTATCCAAAATCGCTTCATATCAGTGATCTGAAAATCTTTATTCATTAGTATTTTGCAATCCGTCCACCCGGAAGCTTCTTCTGGTAAATCAAACGAAACGGTACGACTATTTCGTTAAAAAGGTTAATTATTCGGGCACAGGCTATGGTTTACAGCCGCCTTTGGCTACTTTTATGGTTTGACACTAAACCAACAACAGCTGACCATAGCTTTTTTTACCTACTGAGTACCTATGCGGAACAACATTATATGGCCGATTGTGCTTGTCGGCATGCTGTCCGTCAGTTTATTGACTGCGTTTGGCCTGACAAATCCGGGGCGTACCATCTGGATCCGGTTTACCCTTCCCAAAACGCCCCACAGACCAACCTTGAAACGGGCGGTTGTCCCGACCATTACCCGTGCGTACGCTAAGCCCGTAGAAGTTTTCACCATGTCCGACAGCGGGCAGCAGTGGGTAGACAGTGTATTCCAGACACTCACGCCTGAACAGAAAATTGGCCAGTTTTTTATGGTAGCCTCGTTTTCTAACCGCCACGAGAATCACTACCAGTACATCGAGCACCTTATCCAAAGTAACCACATTGGCGGGTTGATTTTCTTCCAGGGTGGACCGCATCGTCAGGCTATTCTGACAAATCGGTATCAGGCTCAGGCCAAAGTACCGCTGCTGATTGGTATCGACGGCGAATGGGGATTGGGTATGCGGCTGGACAGCACGATGGATTTTCCCAAGCAGATGTCTCTCGGGGCCATTCGCGATAATGAGCTTATCTACCGGATGGGCGCCGAAATTGGGCGGCAGTGCCAGCGGCTGGGTATTCACATCAATTTCGCGCCCGTATCAGACATCAACAGCAACCCAACCAACCCCGTCATTGGCGTTCGATCCTTCGGTTCGTCTAAAGAAAATGTCGCGCTGAAAGCATCGGCCTACATGCGGGGCCTACAGGGAACGCACGTCATTGCCACCGCCAAGCATTTTCCGGGTCATGGCAACACCAACGTCGATTCGCACCATTCGCTGCCCACCGTTAGCCGGTCGTCGGAGCAGATGCGCGACATTGACCTGTATCCTTTCCGCAAACTCATTGCCGACAGCCTGATGGGTGTCGTGACGGGTCACCTGCACGTACCCGTCATGGACGATACGCCCGCCTTAGCCGCGACGCTGTCGGAGAAAATTGTTACCGAACTGCTTAAGAATGAGCTGGGTTTCCGGGGATTGGTTTTCACGGATGCTCTCAACATGGGTGGCCTGAGCCGGTCGCCCAAAGCGATGGACATCAACCTGCGGGCGTTGATTGCGGGCAACGACATTCTGCTGTATCCCGAAAACGTTCGCGAAGCGGCTCAGCACATTCTGAATGCCGTTCAGCAGGGCGTTATCTCGCAGGCATTCATCGACGAAAAAGTAAAGAAAATTCTGCGGGCCAAGTATTGGGCGGGTCTGAGCAACTACAAGCCCATTGACCTGGCGGGCTTGTCGGCCGACCTCAACTCGCCTGAAGCCGAGTTGCTCAAACGGGAGCTGTGCGAACAGTCCGTAACAGTAGTCAGCAATCAGAACAACCTGTTGCCCTTTTCCCGGTTAGATACGCTCCGGCTGGCGTCGGTGGCGATTGGGGCCAATGCAGGGAACGTTTTCCAAAAGACGCTCAATCAGTATGCGCCGTTTCAGACCCTTGCTTATCCCGACAAGCCCGTTTCGGATGCGGACCTGAGTACAATGCTGGAGCAGATTGGCGATGCCAATGTCGTTGTCGTCAGCTTTCACCGGATGAGCGAATCGGCCATCCGCAAGTTTGGCATTACCAAACAGTCGCTCGACCTGATTACGCGCCTGAAGCAACGTGGCACCAAAGTAATTGTTACAGCGTTTGGGTCGCCTTACAGCCTGACGCATTTTGTTGGGGCCGATGCGCTGGTGTGTGCCTATCAGGACATGGACGAAATGCAGCGCGTGGTGCCTCAGATGCTGTTTGGCGGCCTGGGCACACGGGGAATGCTGCCCATTTCGTCGGGCGATCTGGGCATCGGGCTGGGCGAACGGCTCAACCCCGAAGGCCGCCTGTCGATGGGGTCGCCGGAGAGTGTGGGCATGAAATCGACCGTGCTGGCCAAAATTGACGCCATTGCTCAGGGAGCCGTGCGCGACCATGTTGTGCCGGGTTGCGAGATCCTGGTAGCCCGCCGGGGTAAAGTGGTCTACAGCAAGAACTTCGGCGCAGTGACCTACTCTGCCGGGGCCGACAAAGTGACCGACGAAACGCTGTACGATCTGGCCTCGCTAACTAAAGTGCTGGCCACGTTACAAGCGGTCATGGTGCTTCACGACCGGAAACAAATCGACCTGACTCAAAAAGCATCCGCCTACCTGCCCGAGTTGCGGGGTACCAACAAGCAGCACATTCTGATTCAGGATCTGCTCTGGCATCAGTCGGGCATGGCCTCCTACTACCCCACCACCTGGGACCGGACCCGCAAGCCGGGCGGGGGCCTGAAAGCTGAGTTTTACAACCCCACGCCGGATAGCCTGCACACGCTTCAGGTTGCGCCAACGCTCTGGGCCGTTCCCGCCCTGCGCGATTCGGTCTGGAAGTGGGTTATCCAGTCGCCCGTATCACGCAAGAGCGACGAGTCGGGCAAACCGGCATACGTCTACAGCGACCTTAATTTCCTAACGCTTCAGAAGATTGTGGAGCGGGTCAGTAAGCAACCGCTGGATAAATTCGTCACAGAAAATGTGTACAAGCCGCTGGGGCTGCATCAGTTGGGATTCACACCCCTGCAACGGCTTAAAAGTCCGCACTGCGCCCCTACCGAGCAGGACACCTATTACCGAAATCAATTGCTGGTTGGCACGGTTCACGATCAGATGGCGGCCGTGCAGGGGGGAATATCGGGCCACGCGGGCTTGTTTGGAAACGCCCGCGACATCGCTACACTGCTCCAGATGAATTTGCAGAAGGGCATTTATGGCCAACAGCGTATTTTGAACCCCATGACGGTGCCTTATTTCACGCAAACACTCAGTAGCCGAAGTCACCGCGCTCTGGGCTGGGACAAACCTAATCCTGAGAGTGCCAGCAGCGTTTATATGGCCTCGCAGGTATCGCCCCGCTCGTTCGGACACACGGGCTTCACGGGCAATGTGGTTTGGGTCGATCCCGACGAGGAGCTGATTTTCGTCTTTCTCTCGAACCGAATCTACCCTACTGCGGGTAATAACTCGATCAACACAACCAAGCTCCGTCGCCGGATTCACGAGGTCATTTACAGTGCGGCTCAATGAAAGACCGGCCAGAGACTCATAAACACATCTCTTTTCTTATTTCTATCATTTGATGAATTAATGCCATTGCCGATTGGTAGTGGCATTTTTATTGCTATGTAGTTCTCACCTCTGCTTTACCCAGACAAGAACGCAAGTACACCGACTAATAAACGACTGATTATCAGTAATTTTTGATAAAATTTTAGTAATTCTCGCACCAGTCATGCATATACACCGAGACTTGTAACGTCTGAATATCGCATGCAAAATTATTAACTTTGAAACCCTGAACAGTTTCAGTATACCCGCTATGAAAGGACGCAACGTTTACTTCTGTCTTCTTTTCTACTTGTACTTTGTTAGTGCATTCACGCACAGTAAAGCCCAGACGATCACGACCGGAGCTGTGACGCCTAACTCCATTTGCGCTGGCACCGGCGGAACTGTAACCGTACTGTTCACAACGTCCGGCGCATTCGCCAGCAGTAACACCTTCTCCGCTCAGTTGTCAGACGCATCGGGCGTGTTCCCAGCCAATCCAACGGTTATTGGTACCATCAGAACGACATCTCCTCTTTCAGGCACGATCAGTTCGACGCTTGCTGTCGGCTCCAACTACCGAATTCGGGTCGTATCGAGCAGCCGGGCCGTAGTCGGTACGACCAGTACAAACGCTCTGCTTGTTAATCCCCTGCCAGCCGCACCCGCCATTACCACACCCCTTCCCTACTGCGAAGACGACCCCAACCCGGCTTTGCTCATGGCTACGCCATCGGCGGGTGGTACGCTAAACTGGTACGGCACAAATCCGAACGGACCGGGCAATCCCAGTTTAGCCAGACCCAACACGAGTGCTGCGGGATCGTCAATGTATTATGTCAGCCAAACGGTGAACGGCTGCGAGAGCAAACCCCGCACCCCCATTCCTGTTTCGGTACGGGCAAAACCGGCGGCACCCGGCGTCAGTCCGGTCAACTACTGCACCGGGCAAACGGCCAGTGCACTATCAGCTACGCCATCGACGGGCGGGACGCTGAACTGGTACGGCACCAGCCCAACCAGCGGAACGGCATTGCCTACAGGCCCAATTCCTACGGTCAATGCAACGTACTACGTCAGCCAGACGGTAAACGGCTGCGAAAGCACACGAGCCAGCCTTGTGGTTACGTTCACCCCTTCACCGGCCGCTCCATTAGCCACCGCTCCGGGTCCGTATTGCGAAGGAACAACGGCCCCATCGCTCACTGCTGCGGGCCAGAATCTGCGCTGGTATGGCAGTGTTACCGGCGGAACGAGTTCTACTCTGGCAACCGTCCCCAGCACAACGGTCGTTGGCACGACCATATACTACGTTAGCCAGATGGTTAACGGCTGCGAAGGTCCGCGAACGGCCATTCCGGTATTAGTGAAAGACACGCCTGACAGGCCTGGTACGACGGCGGTAAGTTTTTGTCAGGGTACTCAACCACCAGCGCTAACGGCTGCATTGGTGGCCAACGCAGCGCCCAACTGGTACGGAACCAATGCAGCGGGTGGCAGCGCATCGGGCACGGCACCAGCCCTAAGCAGTTCAACCGTCGGCAGTACCACCTATTACGTGAGCCAAAAATTAGATGGCTGCGAGAGTCCCCGCGCCAGCCTGAACGTACTGGTCCGGCTGACGCCCGGCGCACCGGGCGTCAGCCGGACCAGTTTTTGTAATAATCGCCAGGCGCAGCCGCTTTCGGCCAGCGGCTCGAACATCAAATGGTTTAACGCGGCCGGAAATGAGTTGGCAGGGACTCCCACACCAGTCACAAACACCGTTGGCGATCAATTATTTAGGGCATCGCAAACAAGCAGCGAAGGCTGCGAAGGGCCCAAAGCTGATTTGGTGGTCACCATTAAACCCCTGCCGGGTCTGCCCAGTGTGGCTAACCTCAGTTTTTGCCAAGCCCAAACCGATCAGCCAGCCCAGAATGTGTCGGCATTGTCGGCCAATGGACAAAATCTGCGCTGGTACAACCTGAACGGTGACGCGCTCTCCAATGCCCCAACGCCCGCCATCGACCGGACAGGCGTTCAGAACTACCAGGTTAGCCAAACAGTGAATGAGTGCGAGGGAGACCGGGCTACGCTTCAGGTGACAGTCAGAACAACGGCGGCTCCGGCCGTGACCAAGCCGTTGGTCATGTACTGCATCAATGCGCAGGCAACCCCATTACAGGCAACCATTGAGCCGGGAGCCAGTGCCCGGTGGCTCGACCCTTATGGCCGGATCACGAATGATGCGCCGACGCCCTCCACGCTCAACACCAACGTTGACCCGGCGGGCGACCGGTTCTTTGTCTATCAAATCGGTAGTAACGGGTGCTACAGCCCCCGGTCCGCCATTCGGGTTATCGTCAACACGACCCCAACGCTTTCCTTGGCAGCCCCCATCTCCAATGTAAATTTAGGCCTGAAAGTACCGCTGAAACTGACATTTACCGGATCAGCTCCGTACAGCTATACCATCACGGGCGGTTACACGGGCACTTCACTAACCAACGACACGACCATCACTGTTTTGCCACGCGGTAACACCACCTACCAAGTGAATGCCGTTAGGAATGGCTGCGGCATCGGCCTGCCCGGCAACCCGGCCACTGCCGTTGTTACCGTGCGCATACCGACCGTGGCAACTGGTGCCGTAACGAACTCGACACTCTGCGTCGGGATGTCGCTGACGGTTCCGTTCACGACAACGGGTCAGTTTAATCCGGGCAATACGTTCCGATATGAGTTGGTCAGTCTGGCCGATTCAACCAAGAAGTATGATATTCCGGCAACGGCAAGCGCGTCGCCCGTGACGGCGATATTGCCTCTCACAATACTAAGCGGGCAGTATTTCGTCCGGGTTAAGGCGCTGAATCCTGAGGTGGGCGTTACGGGAACAAACAGCCCGACACCAGTAACCATTCGGTCGCTGCCATCGGCTGCGCTAACGGGAAGTCAGGCCATTTACGAAGGAACGCCTGCTAATCTGACCATTGCCTTCGGGGGAGATGGTCCCTGGACAGTAACCTACGCCGACAGCATTCGCAGCTATTCGGCGGTGACGACGGTTAACCCCTACGTGGCTGAAATTCGGCCCGCCCGCACGACCACGTACCGCATCACCAGCGTGACCAACAGTTGTGGCACCGGGCCTCGATCAGGCACGGCAACGGTTTCGGTACTGCCCCTGCTGGGCGTTGAGGATAACTCGCTCGATCCGTTGGTGACGGTCTATCCCATTCCAACCAGCACCGTACTTACGGTGGAGCTTGATCTGCCGCTGCTCCGCGACCCTGCTGAAATTTCCCTGCTTACCATGCAGGGGCGATCCGTGTTGCAGCACAGCACACGTAGCCGCCGAACCGACCTTGACTTAAGTGCCCAGCCCAACGGACTTTATATCCTGCGCATTCAGGTCGGTGACCGATATACCGTTAGAAAGGTTATAAAGTTGTAGAATCAGTTGGTCAGTCAATAAGTCGGTTAGTTAGCCAGATAGCTGGTATTAACAGATCAACTAACCGACTGATTGACTAACCGACTGACTATGCTATGTCCGACGAATATTTCATGGAAATTGCCCTTGGGCTGGCGGAAGAAGCCGCCGGCGATGGCGAAATTCCCGTTGGGGCGGTGGTGGTTTGTCAAAACCGAATCATCGCGAAAGCCCGCAACCAGACCGAACGGCTAAACGACGTGACGGCCCATGCCGAACTAGTAGCCATTACGGCTGCGGCCAACCACTTAGGCGGCAAATACCTCACTGATTGCACCCTTTATGTTACACTGGAACCGTGTGTGATGTGTGCGGGTGCCTTATTTTGGGCGCAGGTCAGCCGGTTGGTCATCGGCGCCCCCGATCCGAAACGGGGTTATAGCCGGATTACGCCGTCGTTGCTTCATCCGAAAACCCGGCTTGAAACCGGCGTTTTTGCCGATGAAAGTCAGGCATTGCTGGCAAAGTTTTTTCAGCGCTTAAGAACATAACGTCAACAGGCTTTGTTACTCCAACCGAACTGTCTTTCATTCTAAACCAGTACCCAAAAATGGCATTTGTCTTAGATCCACTACCCTACCCGAGCGATTCGCTCGAACCCAATATTGACAAGCAGACCATGGAAATTCACCATGGCAAACACCATAACGCGTACGTAACGAACCTCAATAACGCTATTGCGGGCACGGAAATGGAAGCTAAGTCCATCGAAGACCTGTTGGCCACCGTAAGCCAGTCGCCGGTGGCGGTGCGTAACAACGGGGGTGGTCATTTCAACCACACCATGTTCTGGAACACGATTTCGGGTAGTGGTGGTGGTCAGCCAACGGGCGAATTAGCCGAGGCTATCACGGCGAAGTTTGGTTCGTATGATGCTTTTAAGGAAGAATTTGCGAAGGCGGCTACTACCCGGTTCGGTTCGGGTTGGGCGTGGCTGATTGTGACGCCCGAAGGCCAACTGGCCGTAACATCGACGCCCAATCAGGATAATCCGTTGATGGATGTAGTTGATACCAAAGGGTTCCCCATTATTGGTCTTGACGTTTGGGAACACGCTTATTACCTGAAGTATCAGAACCGTCGGCCCGATTACATTGCTGCTTATTTCAACGTTGTCGACTGGAACGCAGCCGAGCAGCGGTATCAGCAGGGGAAGTAAGCTTAATGAATAATGCCTGATGAATGATGTAAAACGGTGCGATAGTGTGCGTTATTAACCTGCATTATCCATTTTACATCATTCATTATCTATTAAATCCATTGTCAATTACTCACTATCTATTAACTTTGCATTCTCAAAAATGGTGGTTGTAGCTCAGTTGGTTAGAGCACTGGTTTGTGGTACCAGGGGTCGCGGGTTCGAGCCCCGTCTCCCACCCTTCATAATAGCCCCGGACAGCCGGGGCTTTTTTTATGGCCACCGCGTCAACTTTCCTTCGGTACAAGCGGTTTCTCCCTCATGCCTGCCACTATCCCCATAGCGTCCCGGTATCATCCAACCATTAAAACGGTTCTGGTGCTGGCCTACGCAGCGGGCACCATTGGCCTTCATTTGCCGATTTTAGCCCATTACTTCCGTCCACTCAGTCCACTGACCCTGATCAGTTCCCTAATTGTGCTGTTGCTGTACCATGCCGACTGGCGACCAGCTTTCTGGCTTTATGCGGGACTGACCTTTCTGATTGGCTACTTCGTTGAGGTAGTGGGCGTTCATACGGGTCTGATTTTTGGACACTATGCCTACGGTTGGGGCTTAGGCGCTCAGCTGTGGTCCGTTCCGCCCGTTATCGGTCTAAACTGGCTGACGCTCTCGTACTGTTGCGGCTCCGTTTGTGATCAACTGCGCGTGCCCACTTGGGCGAAGGTGATAGCCGCATCAACCTTGATGGTCGGGCTTGATTTTCTCATCGAACCAGTGGCCGTAGAACTGGATTTCTGGACGTGGTTTGGTCAACCGGTTCCCGTGCGTAACTACGCTGGCTGGTGGCTCGTGTCGGCCACGTTGTTCAGCCTTTGGTATGCCCTTCCTTTTCAAAAGGAAAATCGATTAGCCAAGTGGCTGCTCATTCTTCAGTTCCTCTTTTTCGCGCTGCACAATCTGTTGATGTATTTGAGGTAGAAAGTTAAACAAAATCCTTATTTTAGGGTTTATTTTACGAAATCTATACCAATACTGTCTAATCAGGCTGTGTAGCTACTCTGGGGCATGAGCAATTATTCAATTAAAGATTTAGAGCAGCTCTCCGGCATAAAAGCCCATACGCTGCGCATTTGGGAACAGCGGTACAACATCATTTCGCCCAAACGAACCGATACAAACATCCGCACGTACGACGACCGGGACCTGAAATTGGTACTGAATATCTCGTTACTGAAGGATCATGGCTATAAGATATCGGAGATCTCGAAGCTGTCAATCGAGGAAATGTACCAGGAGGTTATCAAGATTTCGGACCGGCAGCTTAATTACCCGGATCAGATTCACGCCCTGACGATTTCGATGATTGACCTGGACGAGGAACGCTTCGAAAAAATTGTCAGCACGAACATTCTCCAGTTTGGCTTTGAAGACACGATGATTCACATCATCTACCCATTCCTGAACCGAATCGGTACGCTATGGGTGACGGGATCGGTAGGTCCGGCGCAGGAACACTTCATCACGAATTTGATTCGCCAGAAAATAATCGTCGCCATTGATGGACAAGTGAACAAACAACGCCCCAACGGCAAGAAATACATGCTTTACCTACCGGAGGGAGAATTACACGAGATTAGCCTGCTTTTTGCCAATTATATCGTTCGCGCCCGCTACAATAGAGTAATCTATCTGGGCCAGAACCTGCCGTTCAATGAGTTGGTATTTGCCTACAACGTTCACCGACCTGACTTCATCTTTACGGCGCTGACCTCAACGCCATCGAACCACGAAGTACAGCCTTATGTTGACCGGCTGGTGAAAGCGTTTCCCGACGCCCACCTGCTGCTAACGGGTTATCAGGTTGTTGGTCAGGACATTAGCCTGCCTGACAATGCTACGGTAATTAATCAGATTGAGGATCTGGTTCGCATTTCGGATTCGTAGCAGGCCATTTGTTGGTCAATTAACCACATTTACTGGCGCACCATCCAGAAAGGCGCGAACATTGTCGGCCACGATGTACATCAGCCGCTGGCGAGCTTCGAGACTGGCCCAGGCAATATGGGGCGTAATTACGCAGTTCTTAGCTGTCAGTAGCGGATTGTTGGCCGTTGGAGGCTCCACCGACAGAACATCCAATCCCGCCCCGGCAATCGTTCTGGTGTTCAGTGCATCGGCCACGTCGGCTTCGTTCAGCAGGCTCCCCCGGCTGGTATTGAGGAGCCAGGCCGTTGGCTTCATTTGCGCCAGCAAGTTCCGATTCACAAATCCAATAGTGTCGGGCGTAGCCGGGCAGTGTAGCGACACAATGTCACTTTCGGCAAACAGCGTTTCACGATTCACAATCGTCACGCCCTCCTCCGCTGTGGGCTGCGGACTGCGTCGGTTCACAAGTATATTCATATCAAACGCCCGGCCAATCTGGGCCACTTTGCGACCAATATCACCGTAACCAACGAGTCCCAGCGTCTTACCTGTCAGTTCGACCAGTGGGCTTTTGGTGTAACTGAAATCTGGCGATGCTACCCATTCCCCCGCCCGTACGCTATCGGTATGTTGCCCAACCCGGTGCGTCAATTCCAGCAACAGTGCGAACGTCAGTTGCGCTACCGAGTCGGTGCTGTAACCCTTTACGTTCGTGACGACGATGCCGCGTTCGCGGGCCGCTGCCGTGTCGATGATATCATAACCGGTGGCCGTTACGCCAATATACTGTAGTTGTGGCAGTTGGTCAAGCGTTTCGCGGTTCAGTTTAACCTTATTGACCAGCACAATCTCGGCGTCTTTTGCCCGCTCAATCAATTCGCTGGGACTGGTGCGGTCGTAAAAGGTTACGTCGCCGAGTAACCGAATGGGTGCCCAATCGAGGTCGCCGGGGTTGAGCGTGTGCGAATCGAGATAAACAATGTTCATAAACGGATTTTAGATGCGTTACTTAGGGCAAACGTATGAAGCTACAATTGCGGTCATCTTGAGCTTGTCGAAGGACGAAGGACTATGCGTCAGCAATTGTAGCAAACATCCACACACTTAACTATTTTCTTTCCTCTGCGCAAACCACAGTGCCCGCCGTTCGGCGTAGGTGTGCGGATCGCGGATGAGCGCAAACCCAACGTGGCCACCCGTGCGGGGCGTTTCCAGGAAGATGTGCGGGTGTGTTTCGGCGAGCCAGTCCGGTGAGCACTCCGGCGATAAGAGCGGGTCGTTCTGGGCGTTGAGCAATAAGGTTGGGATGGCAATGCCGTTCATAAAATTGACGGCCGATGCCTGCGCGTAAAAGTCCTCAGCGTCGCGGTAGTTATTGATGGGTGCCGAGAAAAAATCGTCAAAATCACGCCAGCGTTTCACCTGACGCAGTTTTGTCATATCTAAGCGATCAGGAAAACCAATCGCTTTCTGGCTTATTTTAACCAATAGTTTTTTCATAAACCGATTGCGGTAAAACCGGTTTGAGGGATGGTCGAGCCGTTGGGCACTGGCTTCGAGGTCCGTTGGCGAGGAGATGGCAACAGCGCATTTGATGGCAGTTGGCAGGTTCGTTCCCTGAACGCCGAGGTACTTCAGCGTGATATTACCGCCCATGCTGTAGCCTATCAGCACGACTTCATCGTATGGTCTTGCTTTTAGGGCGTGTTGAATTACTTCGCCGATGTCGCCAATTTCGCCGTGATTATAGAGCCGGAAGGCGCGGTTCATTTCGCCACTGCACGAGCGGCAATTCCAGGCCAGCACGTCGTACTCGTTCTCCGAGAAGAGTTTAGCTGTTCCCCGCATGTATTGTCGGTTACTGTCACCTTCAAGCCCGTGGGTCAAGACAATCAGCCGCCGATTACCGCGAATGATCCAGTCTAAGTCCACAAAGTCATTGTCGGAAAGGGTCAGCCGTTCGCGCTTATACGTCACGCCCATAACGGTGCGCGTCAGGCTGGGAATGATCGTTTACAAATGACCATTGTACTGATAAGCGGGCGGTCCGGCGTAAGCAGAGGGAATAAGTGGCATAGATACAGCAAACAACGCTTACTTTTGAGCTGTTGTTTTCAGACGCAACCCAAGTTCTATGGAGATTGCCCGGTACGCTTCCGTCATCCTTGCCAGCGCCATCAAGTTTTTCGGCGGTCCGTTGTCGGGTCTGGCATTGGGGCTAACCTGGCTCGAAACCGCCATTTGCACGACCCTTGGCATGATGCTGAGCGTGATTGTCGTGACCTACGCCGGAGCGGCTCTTCAAGCGCTACTGGCTCGCTACCGGTCGCGAAAACCCAAATTATT
This sequence comes from Spirosoma arcticum, assembly GCF_054779955.1. NCBI lineage: Bacteria > Pseudomonadati > Bacteroidota > Cytophagia > Cytophagales > Cytophagaceae > Spirosoma > Spirosoma arcticum. The sequence continues at coordinate 538,682 of NZ_BAAGXG010000002.1, read as the reverse complement.
TACCAGCAGAACCCGGTTAGCCGTTCGCATCTGGAAACGGGCGGGCATGGCGGGCATCGCTTTTCTAACTCCCCTCTTATTAACGCCTATTGGTGGCACGGCCCTCGCCGTTTCGTTCCGCGTCAACCGGGGTCAACTATTCGGTTACATGCTCGTTAGCGGAGTAATCTGGGCAATTATCCAGACGCTATTGGTGTATCAATTACCGAGATTGAAGGAATTATTTGGCTGGTAGATCCGGAGATAGCATACCTCACCGGTTCACCGACTTCGGCACCGATGCCACTGATTTTTTGCGGAAATCACCCTGCGAAAAATACTTTTCGATCAGGCAATACATCAGAATGAAAAAATACCGGCTGCCCATCTCCTTGATCTTTAGCTTCGATTCACCGTATTTCCGGTTCGTCCAGCTATTGGGCACAACTTCGTAGCTATAGCCCCGCACAATAGCTTTCAGGGGCAGTTCCACGGTTAGGTTAAAGTGAGGAGCCAGAAACGGCTTTATGCCTTCAATGGTTTCGCGTTTGTAAAGCTTAAAAGCGTTGGTCGTGTCGTTGTATTTGATACCCATCACCATTTTGACGATGAAGTTGGCGACGCGGTTGATGGTTTTCTTCAGGGGCGGATAGTCGACCACTTTGCCGCCTTTGCCCCAGCGCGACCCGAACACAGCATCCACGTCAGTTTCCTGCATCTTGTTGTAATACCGAACTAAATCCTCCGGGTCGTCGGAGAGGTCGGCCATGAACACCGCCACGCAATCGCCCGAGAAACGCTCTAACCCATACCGAACCGCGTAACCGAACCCATTGGGACCAGGGTTGGTGTAATACACCAGCGTTGGAATTTCGGTAGCGGCTAATTCCTGCAACACTCGCAGCGTTCCATCTTTCGAGTTATCGTTGGTCACGCAGATTTCGTGTGAAATCCCGTGTTTGGCCAGCGTCTGATACAGCACCCGCAGCGTCGGCGGCAATGACTCTTCCTCATTGTAGGCGGGTATAACAACACTCAGCTTCATAGTGTGTCGGTAGTTTTAACTTATCAGGTATGGAATAAGCGTTTAAGTGCATGCGTGTTTACGTGTTCGATGCGCTAAAAAATAATACACTCAAACACTAAAAAACGACCTATTAACGATGCGGTAACAACCGGATCGTGCTATATATTTTTCGGATTGGTTCGGGCACAACATAATCCCGGATCACGTCTTTCGCCTTGTCCCAGCCGGGTTGACCCAAATATAAATACTTGAACACCAGACCCGCCCGGCGGAAATAACTTTGCTCATACTGCTTCGCATCGAGCATCATTCGGTAGTAACGGGCGATGTTCCGGCGCAGCACGCGGTCATATTTATGGTCCAGCTCGCGGTTTATATCGCTGTACATCCTGATCCGGTTGCGCAGAAACGTCTCATCGCGTTCATTGTCGTGGTAACTGGCACCAGCCCGGTTTTTGCGGTATACGGTCGTCACGTCGGGCAGGTAGCCAATTTTGCCGAGTTTCGCTTTTAAAATCAAGCGGGGAATATCGCCACTCGACGAATCGCTGAACCAGGCTGGGTACTCTTTGATACTATTGCGGTAGAGCGTACTCGACGTAGCCATGAACCAGATTTCGGTTTCCCCAATTAGATCATCGACCGTGTAAAACGGCTTCATGTCCGGGCCGTTGAGCAGGTGCGACGGCGCTCCATCTTCGTAGGTAATCAGCGCATTGGTGAATACCGTCGAATAGTCAGGGTGGGCGTCAAGCAGGTCGGCCTGCTTCTGGAGTTTAAGCGGGTCGGTCCAGTAGTCGTCGCCGTCCATCAGTGCATAATACTCGCCCTTGGCTAACTTCAGCGTCTCCAAAAAGTTGATACCGCCGTTCTTGCCCATGTTGCGCGGGTGCAGCACGCCAATGACCAAACCGGGATGCTGGCGTTCGTATTCTTGGATAATCTCCCGCGTACCGTCCGTCGAAAAGTCATCGCCAACCAGAATTTCGATGGGAAATGTGGTTGTCTGGGCAAGTGCGCTGTCAATGGCCTTGCGGATGAACTTGTACTGATTATAAGTGATAATCAGAACACTAACTTTAACCATAGGCTAAAATGAACCCGGTTCGCACGCAGGTAGCTGGGTGCAAACCGGGTTCTTCGTTGGTAACAAAGATAACACCGGGCGGACGGTTTCATGCCATGCGCTGACCGCAATTTGCGGTCTATGCGGCTGCTTCCGTCGATTCGTTTTTGGCCGTTTTGATTTTCGTTTTCCAGCCCTGCGGCTCATCCTTGTCGGCGGGCGTTCCCCAGGGGTTGTAAAAGGGCAAAATAGCCACCCAACGCCCGGCGGGGTCGTCCCAACTGAAGCGGTCGGCAAAGCTCGACGGGCTAACCCAGTGCGGCAAATCGTACCGGAACAAAATCAGGTCGCCCCGATCCTGATGACCTTCGGTTTCAACAATGGTGTCGTTGATGATGTAGCCCGTACCACCCGAATGGTATTCCTGCCCATACTGGTTTAGAGCCAGAATTTGCCCCACCTGCTGCGGATGAAGCGGGTGCCAGTGCCGTCCGAAAAAGCTGCCGCCCATTGGGTAATGCGTAATTTGGGGATGGAAATAAGCTTTCCCCTCTTGAAAGCCAAACTGCTCGTCGTTGCCGGTCAGGGCGTTCCAAAACTGCCGCAACGGGTCGAAAACAGGCATCAGGTTCTCTTTGTAGTTGCCACCGATACTGTCCAGATCGTCGAACGTATGATCGTGGAACAGTTGCGGAGCCTGCTGGATTTTGGCAATGTGCAGACGGTGTTTGTGCTGGTTATTACGGAACGTGTCGGGGGCGTCGGCCAAGGGCGTCTCCGCCGACCAAGCGCGGGTAGCGTCGATGGCTCCGTTGAGCAGTTCCTGCGAAATCCCGGTTTTGACAATGACAATGTTTGGTTCGTTGACCAACCGCATCACCTCTTCATACGGAACTTCGGGAACGATGCGTCCATCTTTGAACTCAGCATCAACTTTTATGAGGTATTTTGCTACTTCTTTCATGGTGTATTGCTTACGGATTAACGCACTGCAAAATAGGGCGATAGGCGTTTAAGTACCAAATTAAAGGGTCTTCTGTTAGCGTGTGGCAGGGCAGGGTAAAGAATGAATAATGTAGAATGGACAATGTAGAATAAATAATGAAAGACCACGCGGCATTGTCCCTTTTACATTATTCATTCCACATTATCCATTCCCTTCACCGCGTAGCCGAAGCCCGACGCGCCGAAGCCATTGCCGTTGTAGAACATAACCCATTCGTTGTTGTGCGGGAAGATATGGCAATAGTCCATCATCATTGAGTCCCAGCCGTCGACCGACCGTTCGATGCCTGCCTGGTCGTCTTTGCGCTCCCAAACCAGACCATCGGTCGATTCGGCGTAGCCAATGCGGTAACTGCGTTGCACGTCGGTGCGGTAGTTGGTGGCGTTTCGGTAGGAGAAATACATCTTGTACAAGCTACCTTCCTTATACACCGTCGGGCGGCCGATGGCGTCGGTGAATTTGTCATAGCCTACGCAGACGTGGCCGGTACGTTCCCAGATAATGCCATCGACAGACTCGGCATATTTCACGTCGTAGAATGGTTCGGGATGGCCGTTGATAACTTCGATTTTAGTGCAGGATAGATACCACATCCGCCAGCGGACGGTTCCATCGGCGTTTTCTTCGCGCATGACGCAGGGCTGCGCTACCCAGACCTGATCGTAAATGGACCGGTCGAGCAAGGGACCCGTGTATTTGCGCTCGAATGTCAATCCCCTGTCGCGGCTGATAGCCAGACCAATACCGAGCCGGTAACTGGCGGTTTCGCTCTTATTCCAACCCGTGTAATACAACCAGATTTCGTCGCCTGTATCAGTGGGCACGGTCATAAACCACGACGGCATAGCGCCCGTTTCGTCGAACATTCCAACCGCACCTTTGGTCAGGCAGGGCCGGTCGTGAACGTAGGTGACTTTTGATAAATCGCTGGAATCGAGTTCGACAAACGAGGTTGCCGACGAGCTGTTTTCGTCGCGGGTGGCAAAATACACACGCAGTTTATCGGCCATCGGAAAACCGAACGGGACTTGCGCATGGGTGCGGCTAAATGGCTGCGAGCCGTCGGGTTTGTAAATAAGTCCTTTTTTTGTCCACATAGAATGGGCGGTGTATCGTCAAGTAAAACTCATCAAAAACCGGACCGAACGGCAAGTGGTTGGTTGGCAGCCGGGTGGCCCTTAACACGGTCATATCGAACGTAAATACGGGCATCATTCACAAGACCAGCGTATTTATAATGGGCCGCTACAAACTGGCCCAGCGGTTTAATCAATTCGTGCCCCTGCGTTTTCCGGTCCGTCATCCAAAGATTCTTCCGACCAACGGCGTCCACAAAAACGGGTGGAAACGAACGCATAAAATCGCGCACATACCGCTGCTGATACGTGGCCACCAGCGGATGCGTAAATGCGCTGCGAATGGAGTGATTCTCGGCGACACCCTGCGGCATCTGCGTTTGCACGTAATAGTCGCAGCGCCATCCCCAAACCACCAATTTCTCGCCGGGCCGGGCGTAGTTGGCTACGAACTTGGACACGGGTGATGGTTGCAGCCGCCAGCCGTTCTGCCGGTCGGATGGATACGGGTTGATAACGATTCCGTGCCGGTAACGCTGAAGTGTCTGTACACCAAACAGACCAAGAAAAGCAGCCAATGCAACCACACTCACCCACCAGCCCAGGCGGTCGTTAACCAGCAACTGCTGCCAGCCATAGCCCAACCCGAACAACAGCGGCCCCGTCAGAAAGTACAGGTAATGCACATACCCGGAACCGGTTCGGGTGATGGCAAAAAGCGTTGCAACGAGCAGCATGATGATGAACCCGCCAACTTGCCCCGTTTTGCGACTAAACCCGGCTTTCCGACGCAGCGCCAGCACGAGACCCACGAGCCATACCCCAGCTGTTAGTTTAACAAGCCAGTCAAATTCGTCACCCTTGCGAAAGAAATTGGGCAGGTCCAGCAGGCTTTCCAGTTGGTTCGTGTTACCGCCATACTGGAAATTGCCGAGAATATAGAATGTTACAAAGTCGTCGTACACACCGTTGAGCCAGGTCAGCAACACGACGAGCAGGGGGAACAGGGCCGCGCAAATTCCCAGCAGCCCAATCTGCCCAAGTTTAGCCGATACCGTCCCCCGTCGGCGGCTCAGCAGGTCAATGACTAAGAACAAGCCGATCACTGCCGCTAACGGAACCGCCTGTAACTTGCTGAACGGAACCATACCAAGCAGCAAACCAGCCAGCGCAATGCGGCCCAGCGCGGGCTGGGTTTGGGTTAGCTGCGTGGCATACAGATAATAGCTCCCACCCAGCAACACCAGCGCAATCAACTCGCTGTTATAATGCAGAAAGTCACCGTTTTGGGTCAGACCAAGCATGAATACGACGGGCAGCAACGCAAGCCGCGCAGCCGTCTCTCCAAACCACAACCGCGCCGTCAACAGCAACAGCCATAGATACACGGCGACTAATCCGAAGGCTGTGAGGTGAGCGGTAATGTAGTCGAATGGCAGGCCGAGCAGACCGGGCAGCACCAGAAAATAACTGTCCAATGGTCCGGCCGTTGTTCCATCCACTGACTGAAAATAAACGGGATTTTGCCGCAGCGTGAGTGCCTGCGTAAGCATCTGACTTTCGTCGGGATTGACTTCGGCGTTGAACACAATACTGGGCAGACGCAGCAGAAACAGCAATCCAACCGCCAGAATTACGAACACCCGCCAATTCACCGTCGGGCGAAAAGCCAGCCACAATACCCCCCAGCAAAGCGCATAAACGGGTAGCGAGTACAGAATTGGGTACGTATCGAAATGGGGCATCGGGCGGTTGTCGGGCAAACTACCTTACTTCGCCACGGCTAAGCGGGCCGCCATGCTGTCGTGAATCTGAACCATCGTTTCCTTTAAATCGTAGGTCCAGTCCCAGCCGGGATAATGCTCCTTAAACTTGTTCAAGTTAGAAATGTACCAGATATGGTCACCGCTGCGGTTCGTTTCCGAGTACTGGTAATTCATTTTGTTACCCGAAATTTCTTCGCATAATGCAATGGCTTCGAGCATTGAACAGTTGGCGTAGCGGCCACCACCGGCGTTATAGACTTCGCCCGAACGAGGCTTCTGGTAGAAATGCCAGAACATATTCACCAGATCCCAGCTATGAATATTGTCGCGGACCTGCTTGCCTTTGTAGCCGAAAATTGTGTACTGATTGCCCGTGATGGCGCATTTCATCAGGTACGACAAAAACCCGTGCAACTGCGCCCCGGAGTGATTTGGCCCCGTCAGGCAACCGCCCCGGAATACGCCCGTGTTCATGCCAAAGTACCGGCCATACTCCTGCACCATCACGTCGGCGGCAACTTTAGAAGCCCCAAAAACGGAGTGCTTCGTGTGGTCGATACTCATGAATTCGTCGATTCCATCCTTAAAATACGGGTGGTTCTGGTCGATTTCCCAGCGCGTTTCGGTTTCGATCAGCGGCAGGAAGTTCGGGTTGTCGCCGTATACTTTGTTGGTCGAGGTGAAAATAAATACAGCTTCGGGCGCGTGCAGGCGCGTCATTTCGAGCATATTCAGCGTGCCAACGGCGTTAACGCCAAAATCGGTGAACGGCTCACGGGCGGCCCAGTCGTGGGAGGGTTGCGCGGCCGTGTGCAGCACCAATTTGATATCCTTGCCGAATTCCTGAAAAATCGTTTCCAACTGCGCTACTTCCCGAATGTCGGCCGGGCGGTGTGCGTAGTTAGCATAAGTGTCGGCTAACCGGTCGCGGTTCCATTCTGTGGAGCCGTCGGCTCCGAAAAAGTACTGCCGCATGTTGTTGTCGATGCCAACGATGAGATCGAATTTGTCGGCGAAAAACGCGACGGCTTCACTGCCAATCAGACCGGCCGAGCCCGTGACTAATGCAATATTCATGATGTTTCTGGTACGTTTAGCGGTTTGGTTAACCGAATAATACTATTAACGGCTGTATTCAGGTGGGCAAAGTAAAGAAAAAAAACAATGCGTCAGGTCAAGGTCTTAGCCTGAGGGCCTATATAGCAAAAGCGGTAACGAAGCCAATACTGGTTTCGTTACCGCTTTCATCAGGCGTCTACCCGTTGGTTACGCCCCTTCACCAATCGTACCGGTGCCAAACAGTTTATCGCGAATTTTTTGCGTCCGCTCCTCCAAGGCCGGGTTTGGCGTGTACTTATACGTCGACTGCACAGCCGCCGAGTCTTTGCCTTTACCGTACACTTCTTCGTCACCCGCCTGATAGTCGGGGTCGTAATCACCCGCCCGGACGTCGGCCTGCCGAATCGTATTATATTTCTGATAGTCGCAGGACGCCAGCGACAGCATTGCCACGACGGCTACTCCTCCAATCCACAAACGTTTCATAATCACTTGGGCCTAAATTATGGGACAAAATTAGTTAATAGTCGTTAGTCGTTAGTCGTTGGCCATCAGTTTTTTTGGCAGATCGGCCCGTCAGCACCCTGCTAACGACTTACGGCTAATTTTTCGATCTCTTCCCGGACGAAACCCATCAACTCCCGAATGTGTTCGCGTGAGAAATCAAACGGAACGTTGGCGGCTGCGTAGATGTCACGAATGGGCGCTTTATAGCCCATTTGCAGTGCCGCTTTATAGCCCTGCAAACCCGCCTGCGGATTGCGCCGGTAGTTTCGCCAGACGCCAATCGCGCCTAACTGCGCAATGCCATACTCGACGTAATAGAACGGCACTTCGTAGAGGTGCAACTGCCGCTGCCACCCATATTCCTTGTACTGAGCAACCCCAGTCCAGTCCGTTACGGTATCGGCAAACTGTTCGTAAATACGGAGCCAGTGCTGACGGCGCTGGACAACGGTATGACCCGGATTTTCGTAGATCCAGTGCTGAAATTTGTCGATAGTGGCCACCCACGGCAGCGTTTCAATAATGGATTCGAGGTGCTGAAGTTTCGCCCGGCGCAGTTCTTCAGGATCATCGAAAAACACATCCCAGTGGTCCATCGTCAGCAGTTCCATACTCATCGACGCCAGCTCGGCCACTTCCATCGGTGGATTTCGGAACGCTTTTAGCGGTAAATCGCGCGTCAGGAACGAATGCACGGCATGACCACCTTCGTGAACCATCGTGACTAAGTCGCGCAGACTCGACGTGGCGTTCATAAAAATAAACGGTACGCCAATTTCTTCGAGCGGGTAATTGTAGCCACCCGGTCCCTTGCCCTTTCGCGACTCCAGATCGAGGTGGCCCATTGCCCGCATAATGCGCAGGTCGTTCCCCAACTCCACATCGAGCCGGTCGAAGCAAGCGATGCTTTTTTCGAGCAGTTCAGCCCCGGTAGCGAACGGTTTCAGGGGCGGGCGGCCCGCTACATCGACTCTGCTATCCCAAGGCCGGAGCGGATCGACCCCCAACGACTGCTTTCGCTGCTTCGCCAATTGATTTAGCATCGGCACTACGGCTTCGGCAACTGACTCGTGGAAATCAAAACAGTCTTCAGCGGTGTAATCGAAGCGGCCGAGGGCGGCAAACGAATAATCCCGAAAATTGGCAAACCCGGCATTGACCGCTACCTGATGGCGCAGGTCGCGCAGCCGGTCGAAGAGTTGATCGAGCGTGTTATGGTCCTTGTAGCGCCGTTCCCAGATTTTCCGCCAGGCCGTTTCCCGCACCGCCCGGTCGGTCGATTGCAGCAGATCGCTGGCTTCGGGCAGCGTAAGTTCCCGCCCGTTGATGGAAACGGTCATGGCTCCGGCAATGGCCCCGTACTTGCGCTCCTCCGTCTGAATTTCGGTTTGAAGCGGAATGTTTTCATTACGGAAAATCTCGATGGCTTTCTTCATTCCCCGCACCATCACCTCATAACCTTCGTCGGTCAACTGGCTCAGGTAAGGGCTGCTCACGGCTTTCAGATCAAGCTCATTGCCGTACTCCGTCATGGCGGGCTGAATCTGCTCAATAAAGAAGTTAAGCTCCTGAATCAAAGCCTCGTTAGTCGTGTCGCAGGTCATTCGGATATAGCGCCACGCAAAATTTTCGGACAGATACGATTCCAGTTCGCTCCGGTTCGCGAACCACTGCCGCAAATCGTCGGCATCATGGATGGGGCGATCGAGCAAATCGTCATAAAAGGGTTTGACCGTATCCCAATCTTTCAGTTCAATAGTTTCCCCAATAAACTGGCGGAGTGAACGGGTCAGAATAGTGGTGATTTCTTGGTGAACCATATGCGTATCTTGGTGGCACGGCATTCCGGCGGCCACGTCCGGCTGAAAAAGATTACACCCGGATGTGGCCTTCCAGGATACATCAAAAAGCCTTTGTAAAACTTTTTTGTTCACCAATTTGCATCTACGAATAGTTTCGTATAGGTTTGTTACGAAATCATTCGTAGACACTTGATGAAGCCAACCGATTCTGAACTGGAGATCCTGCACGTACTCTGGACAAGTGGTCCCAGCACGGTGCGGCAAGTACACGAGCGACTAAGTTTAAGCCGGGATATTGGCTACACAACAGCCCTCAAATTAATGCAGATTATGCACGAAAAGGGGTTGCTGACCCGCGAGGAAACCAACCGATCACACACCTACGCAGCGGCCGTAACCGAAGAAGACACGCAGCGCGGCCTGGTTGACCGCTTCGTTGAAACGGCTTTCCGGGGTTCGGCGTCGAAGCTGGTGATGCAGGTACTGGGCCAGCATAAAACCTCGCGACAGGAGTTGGACGAAATAAAAAAACTGTTAAACCAAATCAATTCAGCCGATGAATCCAACTGATTTTTTGTCCGGTTCCGCTGCCGATGCACTGGGCTGGACGCTGCTTCACGCGCTTTGGCAGGGTTTTGCGCTGGTGTTGCCAACGGCAGTGGTTCTGCACCTGTTGCAAAACCGGTCGAGTGCTCTTCGCTACCAAATAAGCGTACTAACCTTGACGGCTCAGTTGCTGCTGTCGGCCGCTACATTCGTTTGGTACTATAAACCGACGGTTAGCCTTGTAAACACCGCCGTTCGTTCAACGGTAGTTCAATCGCTGCCTGTTCGCTGGCAGACAATAGCTCAAACCCTGCCCTGGCACCAGCAGGTGCAGCAATTTTTAGAAATTCACTTAGGCCAATTTGTGCTGATTTACCTGATTGGCGTGGTTCTGTTCGGGCTGCGGCTGGCGGGTGGCTGGGTCTACCTGCAACGCCTGAGCCGAACCGCTACACAATCCAGTACTCAAAAATGGACCGAGTTAACCGATGCGTTACGGTCGGCGATGGCCATACGGGCCGTCGTTCAGGTGCGCGAATCAGCCCGGATTATGGTACCAATGGTTGCAGGCATACTAAAGCCGGTGTTGCTGTTACCCATTGGGCTGGTCGCTAACCTGTCCGTGCGCGAGGTTGAAGCCGTGCTGGCCCATGAACTGGCACACATCAAACGGCACGACTACGCCGTCAATCTGCTTCAGTCGGTGATGGAAGTGTTGTATTTTTTTCATCCGGCCTTGTGGTGGCTATCGGCGCGGGTGCGGGAAGAGCGCGAACACTGCTGCGACGATCTGGCGGTGCAGGCAATCGGGGGCGACGGGCGCATTCTGGCGCAGGCACTGGCCCGCGTTGAAGAGTTACGCCTGACACAGACCATGCAATCCCCCGCGCTGGCAATGGCATTCGCCACGAAACGGCAGCAACTATTGCATCGTGTCCGGCGAGTGCTGGGTATTCAAACGCGGCCGTTTGTCTCGAACAGTAGCTTGGTGGGGCTGACGCTGGCCACGGTGTTGCTGGTGAGCGTGTCGGTCTACGCCGTGCAACAGGACAAGCAACCGAAACCGAAATCGAAACCCCGCACAACTCAGCCGCAAGCCACCCGGCGGCACAAAGTCGATGGCAATTCGGAATACGGTATGGCGGGCGACAGGAAAGTCAGTTACGTCATCTGGAAAGGGCAGAAATTACCGGCTACCCGCGTTGCCCAACTACAACGCCAACTCGATCAGGTGATGGCCGGGCAACTCTCACTCGATGCCGTCAAGCAACCCGACCGGGACATTCTGCTGACGATTATCGAGAAGAACAATGCGTTTGACGACGGTATGGATGGATTGGCAGCCGGGTTAGCGCACCTCGATTACAACAACATCATCAAAACGGGCCTGGATGCCGCCAACGCAGCGGGCACATTCCCAGTCAATGTGGATAGTATGTTGAAAGAAGTTGAGAAGATCAACTACAACAGCTTGATTGGTGATGCGATGGCGACTGTTTCAAATCTCAATACTTCCTCTGATTCGCTCGATAAACAACGAGCCTACCACCAGCGGCAAATGGATAGTCTAAGCCAGTTGATAGCCCAACGTTCTCAACAAATGCAGTCAATACAGCTACAGATGGAGAAATTCAGGTTTCCGATGGAAGAAATCACCCGAAACAGTGAGGTTTTACAATGGAAAAAGGATAAACTGATGGAGCAACGGGATGCTTTGATTGAAAAACATCAACGGTTACTGCACAACGACGGTAAACAGAAGCTTAGCCAGGCTGACGTTGAAAAGCAGTTGGCCGCTCTTGAACCAGAAATCAAGAAGCTGGAAGGCAACATGGAAGAGCTGAATAAGCAGTTTGAGACCGTCAATACAAAGCAGGATGAGTTTAAACAGCCGATGGACAAGTTGAAGCGGGAAGCCGAACAACTTGAAGAGCAGATTGGTGAGCTATCAGATGAAATCGGCAGACATAGCGACGGTTTGGTTGGTTTTATGAACCTCAATCACGAGTTAAATTTAAACTTAAATAAAGAGCTGAATGTAAATCTGAACAGAGAATTAAGCAGTCAAAAGCGGCAGATAGATCGACAGCTTCGCGAGATGAAACTGAATTTGAACAGTTTGCATGAATCTGCTCGGAAAGTTAATCGAACGACTCCGGTTCGCCCGCCACGCCCACCAAAACCCGCGAATGCAATCCGGCCAGCCATACCCGCCATACCCCCTGCTCCGGTTGTGGCACCCACACCGAAGCCGAGCGTTGCGCCCACGCCGAAGGTTGCTCCGGCTCCGAAACCGTAAATAGAGAAAAGTGCGCTACTTGTTTGACCGGAGAATTTTAGATCTGCTGAAATTTTAGATCAAAAAAACTGTGAATTGAACTACGTAGTCACCGGTCGTCCCGTAGGGACGTAACAGCGTAGCGTCGGTTTGATGCGGTTAGCCTAACCGACGCTGCGCTGTTACGTCCCTACGGGACGAAAACTAACGTGTTTATTTTGTTTCTACCAACGCCTGCGTCTGTTGTGTCCCTACAGGACGATGAATAAGCCACATTACGATGGTGAAACAAGCGAATGCTTTCTACCCGCGCTGCTTCTAATCAATTTCAATCACCACATCCCGCCCGACCGGGTGCGCCACGCAAGTCAACACGTAGCCCGCTTTCAATTCAGATTCCGACAAGCCATCTTCTTCGTCTAATTTGACGGTGCCCGACGTGCATTTGCCGAGACAGGCCGTACACATACCCGCCTGACACGAATAAGGCAGGTCAATATCCAGTTCCAGGGCCGCTTCCAGAATGGTCTGGTGCGGAGCCACGGCAAACTTGTATTCGCTGCCCTCGTAAAGCACCGTCACCTCCGGCGATCCGTCGATATCGTTGTCCGTCAGCGGTTCTTCAAGTACGTCGCCAGCGGCAACGGGGGCCGTTATGTAACTTTCCTTGTGAACACGCTCGGCCGGAACGCCTACCAGCGCGAGTGCTGAGCGGGCTTCGGCCATCATGCCATCGGGGCCGCACAGGTACACACTCGCGTTCTGCCGGTCGGCCGCTGGTACATCCTCCAGCAAGCGGGTTAGCGTGTGCTGATTCAACCGCCCGTCGAGACCGGTCCAACTAGCAGTGGGCTGGCTCAGCACGTGCGTCGTCCGAAAGCGCGATTGGCCGTATGCCTGCTCCATGGCATCTAAATGAGCTTTGTAAATAATCGACTCCTGGCTACGATTGCCGTATATGAGCCAAATGCGGCTGTTTGGCTCAACGTGAAGGGCCGATTTAGCCATCGAAAACAGGGGCGTTATACCGCTGCCCGCCCCAATCAGGATAATCGTCCGGCGATTTGTCGGGTCCAGCTTCGGCACAAACGTACCCATTGGTTCCAGCGTTTCGAGAATATCGCCGGGGTGAATGCGGTCACATAAATAATTGGAGACCAAGCCACCTGGCACCCGCTTCACCGACACGGCCAGCGACACATCGACGTGGGGCGACGACGCCATTGAGTAAGACCGGCGCACTTTCTGACCGTTGATATTGAGCAGGAAGGTCAGAAACTGACCCGGCTGATACCGAATTTCTTCGCTGATGGGGTGCCAGAAGGTTATCGTCACGGCGTCGGGCGTTTCCCGGACGACGTCTTTTACTTTCAAAAAATATCTTGCTGCCATTCGTGTTATTTCAGGTTGTTGTGGTTTAAACCGCATCGGCAGACCGACAGAGGAGTTTAAACTTTACTGCAAAAGTACGTCAGGCCCGCCATTGATGAAATTCAGCCAATCGCTCGGCGGGGGCTTTCACAATGCGTCCCATGATCAAACCGGTTCGTAAAACAGCTTGTTCCAGCGATTCGGCGAAGTAGTATGCCACGGAGCCAACAAAATGCACTGACCAAGTATCAGCTTCGGGGAACCGCCTGACGTAGGTAACAAGAAACTGGTTAAACGCATCCGTCACCAGCCCAACGATGTGTGGATGCGTGATGTTTTGGGACAAAAACGGGGTGAAGTGGGCGAAATAGCGATTCGGAAACGGCTTCTGGTAAGCGTTTTCCAATAGAGTCGGTCGGTCGAGGGCATACTGGTTTTGGAACGCGTCGCGTAGATCGGTGGGTAGCCGTTCCTGAAAAAAATCCCGGACGAGTGTTTTGCCGAGGTGTCCACCACTGCCTTCGTCACCGAGCCAGAACCCCAGCGACTGAATGCCCTGTGTAATCTGACTGCCATCGTAGCAGCAGGCGTTTGACCCCGTTCCCAGAATACAAACGATACCCGGTTCCCGGCCCGCAGCGGCCCGGGCCGCACCCAGCATGTCACTATTGACCTGGACAGTCTGCACACCCGGCAACACCGCCCGCAAGGCATTGGCCACGATGGGATTCACCGCCGGACCGCTGCACCCGGCTCCGTAGAAAAACACGTCCGACACCATCTCGCCATGCAGCGCAGGTACTAACTGCGCCCGGAGTGTATCCGCAATTTGATCGGTCGTCTGATAATATGGATTGAATCCATCCGTTTGAAAATCAGTAGCCTGTTTGTCAGGGCCAATGAGCCGCCAGTCGGTTTTGGTGGAGCCGCTGTCGGCAATGAGCTGGATCATGTGGTTTATAGTTTGTGCGGTTCCCCGCCGGGATTCGTAGTTGCTGCCGCCGGAATACGTTTGCGGTAGCAGCTACGAATCCCGAACCTAAACAAGCCTTCCTACCACCGGAAATTTGGCAAATACCCAATCAGCGTGGGGGGCGTAGGCAAGTTCGGCAGTGAGGTCCTGCCCGGCCCAATGTTCGTAGTGCTTACCGGCGCGCCACAGCCGCGACGCCGATACGTCGTAGATGATGGCCTGGTAAGCACACCAGATTTCGTCGCGGTCAGCGCCGTTGCGCAGGGCCAACTGTGCACGGGTATAGGTTGTAAGCAGGTCAATACGTTCGGGCGTCATATCGTCCGTTTAGTCAATGGAGGAATTTATTGGGCACCCTTTTTGCGGGTGACAACAAAATTAACGTAACTTTAGCCACTTCTGATTCGATGCAACAGTTAACTATGAGAAAGACTTCGTTCATTGCTTTTCTTTCAATACTGACCCTATTCAGCGTGCTGACGGGTTGTAACAAGAACAAAGTAGCCCCCGTTTCGGAGCGTATTGCTAAAGTATGGACCGCCCAGAAAGTTGACGAAAGCAACATAACGGTTTATACGCGGGGGGTCACTCCTTTTGTCCGTAATTATGCCGCGTTCAAACTCGACTTAAGCGCCCCGCCTGCCGTTCGTTTCACCAACTACGATGGCATTACCACGGCCATTGGTCAATACTCGCTCCCTTCCGACAACCGGTTGGTACTGACGGGCCTGACTCCCCAACTAACCGACGTAACAAACGGTACCATTGAATTTACCATTGATGGAATCAGCGATACCGAACTAAGAATAACCCGGACATCGGGAGACCGCAAAACGGGCAACACGATTAATAAGTATACGTTGACGAACCCGTAGCGTCCACAAACTAATTGCTGTAGTAAGCCGTTCCGTAGGTCAAGCGGAACGGCTTTTTTAATGGATAATCGGTCCGCCGAAGCGGTGGAATGGATAATGGATAATGCTGTTCGCAAATTCATTATTCATTCCACATTATCCGTTTTACATTGGACTATGACGGACCTTAATACCATTGGCGAAATTGGCCTGATCGACCGGATTCGGCAGGCCACCCCCGCCCCACTCCACCCCGAAACCGTGCGCGGCATCGGCGACGACGCAGCCGTATTCGACTGGGGCAATGACTACGGCCTACTGACGACCGATATGCTCGTGGAAGGAATTCATTTCGATCTCACGTACGTGCCGCTTAAGCACCTCGGCTACAAAGCCGTAGCCGTTAACGTGTCGGATATTGCCGCCATGAATGGCCTACCCGTGCAAATCACGGTGAGCATTGGCCTGAGCAGCCGGTTTCCCATCGAAGCCGTCGATGAGCTGTATGACGGCATCCGGGCGGCCTGCGCGGCTTACCATGTCGATTTGGTGGGGGGCGACACAACGGCCTCGCGTTCAGGACTAATTATATCAGTATCGGTGTTAGGCAAGGTGCCCAAAGACCTCATTACCTACCGAAACACCGCTCAGGCGAATGATGTCGTTTGCGTTACGGGCGACTTAGGCGCGGCTTATCTGGGATTGCAACTGCTGGAGCGTGAGAAGCAGGTTTTCTTAGCCGATCCAAATATGCAACCCGATCTCTCCGAAGAACGGGCGTACTTAGTGCAGCGCCAACTCCGCCCGGATGCCCGCACCGACATCGTTCATGAACTGCGCGACCTCGGCATCCGGCCCACAGCCATGATCGACATCTCGGACGGGCTGGCCTCCGAATTACTTCACATTTGCCGACAATCGGGAACGGGCGCGGTTATTTTCGACGAAAATATTCCCATCGACGACCAAGCGCTGTTAGCCGCCGATGAGTTCAAAATTAGCCCCGTTACGGCCGCGCTGAACGGGGGCGAAGACTACGAACTGCTCTTTACAGTCCGCCCGCAGGAGTTTGAAAAGCTATCGACCAACGCCCGCATCACCGCCATCGGCTACCTCACCGCCGACCCCACGCAGGTTGTTTTGGCAACCAAAGCCGGGCAGCAAACGCCCATTCGGGCGCAGGGCTGGGCAACGGCGGGGGTGTGAAGAGAAACTGTATCTTTGAGAAAAAACAAACGCTATGGTACTTGTTGCTAACCGGCCGGGAATCAAGCTGCCCATGCGCAGCATGACTGACGATGAGTTCTACCATTTCTGTCAGGAAAACCCCGACTTCAAATTTGAACGCGACACAAATGGCAATATCATCAGCATGGCATTAACGGGTGGGGACACAGGACGGAGAAACACAAAACTCACGTCGCGACTGGATTTGTGGACTGATGATACGAAAGCCGGTATCGTTTTCAACTCGTCAACGGGTTTTAAGCTGCCAAATGGAGCCAATCGCTCGCCGGATGTAGCGTTTGTAGCGATAGACAAGTGGAACGCGCTCACACCCGAAGAGCGAATCAAGTACCCGCCCCTGTGCCCCGATTTCTTAGTTGAATTAATGAGCGAAGCGGACTACCTGCGCGAAGCAACCGACAAGATGCAGGAATACATGGAAAACGGGTGCCGCTTAGCGTGGCTCATTAACCTCAAAACCGAGGAAGCCCGCATTTACTCGCCCGACGGTTCGGTGCGCGTCGTTCACGGTTTTGACAATCGACTTTCCGGCGATGAAGTGCTGCCGGGCTTTACGTTCGATTTATCGTTACTGCGGTAATTAGGCGGGTGTCGCGGGTCGATTTTGCCTAACCATGTTGCCTGCGCAAATTGCAAAAACGCTGACGCTGACTTGGCTTCAATTATAGTTTTGGATGCTTAAATTTACCTCTTAACATACAGGTGATTGCACAACTTATGAACCTTTGTCAATTATGAAAATCAATTCTTTAGGCTTTCTTGCATTTAGCCTCGTATGTGTGATTATGATTGCTGTGACTGGTAATTATATATTTGCTATTCCGGCTGACTTTTTCGTTTTGTTATCTATTTGGCAACGTCGTAGATTAAATCAGTGACTGCTTGAACTTGAACACTGGCTGAATGCCAACAACGCTTGTATTTACGCTATTAGATTAACATATTCCCACTTATACAACAACCTGATATAATGAATAGCATTCGACCATCCCGTAGCTTTTTAACGAATGGTTTAGTTGTTTTACTCATTTTCATATTGTCAATCGAAGCCCTGGCATGGATTGTTGCTCACGAAGCTAAATCGATGGTTGTAAACCGGTCTGGTGGTTTGATGCCTTACGCCAGTTTACTCATTAGAAGCCTCCTACTACCTGAAATAATCACAGTCTTTATTCTAACCTCATTGATGAATTTGGTTCGTCGTTGGTTTAAGATTGAACTTGTTAGTATAACTTGGTTATCACTCGCCCGTTATGAACTCAGTTTCTTACCAGTAATGCTGCTTGCTTTTGTAGTTTTTAATCCTTTTACTGAGTCGGTTCGTTATTTGCTAACAGCATTTCCTGACTACTCTTTTTCCGACTACTGGGCTAACTATATCACGGGTAGCTATTCATGGGGAAGCTATTTCCGATACCTCTTTCCAGTCATGTTAATTGGCTATGGTGCTCTTAACATTTCGCTTATAACTAATGCTCTAAGAAGTAGTAAACCCTCAGCAGTATGATAGAATAATTATAAGATTATATCCTATAGCGTAATTACTTATCATTCTGACAAAAACCTCCTTTACATAATCTGAGTTACCCAACACTTCTGGGAATAACACAACACCCGGCCATTTGAGAGAATTGGCCGGGTGTTGTGTTATTCCGAGGTAAACAGAAAACTTGTTCTTACACTGGTGCGCGTTTTTCAGCCAGTCGGCGTTTTCGACAATGCAACTGGGAGGTAATACACCGTCATACTGGTGCAGTGGTCCGTGCTCAAAATGAGTCCTGACGTTGTCAATCTACTTCGGGAGGGTACTCCTACAACTCCCGTACCCAGATGTTGCGAAAACCGACCGGGTTACCATGATCCTGTAGCAGAATCGGGCCGGGGCCGTGCGCCTGTACTTTGGGGTAGCCAATGTACTCGGTCGTACCGCGAATGGCCGCGTGGTTTTGCACTAATACCCCGTTGAGCAGCACCGTCACGTAGGCGTAATCGACCATTAAACCAGCTTTGTTGAAGCGAGGAGCCTGGTAAACGATGTCATACGTTTGCCATTCGCCCGGCTTGCGGCTGGGGTTGGCCAATGGAATGGTTTGCTTATAAATTGACCCGACCATCCCGTTCACATAGGTTGGGTTGTTGAAGTTGTCGAGCACCTGTAGCTCATAGCGGCCCTGTAGGAAAATCCCGCTGTTGCCGCGCCCCTGCCCGTTGCCTTCGACCTTCTCCGGCGTCTTAAACTCTAAGTGCATCTGAAAATCGTTGAACTCCTTTTTCGACCGGGCCGAGAAGCCTTTTGTCGAGTACATGATGCCGTCGGTCACCGGCCATTTCAGCGGTCCTTCGTTGACTTTCTCCCAACTCGCGGGCGAGTATCCCTTGATAGCTACCCACTGATCGGTGTTCTTACCATCGAACAGAACGATTGCGTCAGACGGGGGCGTTGTGCCCGAGGTGTTGGCCGAGGTCATGCCCGGCGTGATAACCGGCGGCACGGGTTCCCAGATTTCGGACGATTCGGGCGATTGTTTACTTGGCTGAACCTGCGCCATCGACACGGTGGCTATGCTCATCAGCGCAAGGCAGGTAGCAAGGGGTAAAAGACGGTTTTTCATGGAAACGATTGGGGTTAATGAATCGGCAATAAAACGGTCAAAGATAGGGCAAATGGCGAATTACGTCCTTTTATGGAGAAAAAATGGTAGATTTCGGTCGTCAAACCCCTCGTTTTGTTCATGGTAAAACTAACTCCTGCGGTCTGCTTTCGCTGGCTGCTACTCATTGGCTGGACGGTTAGCTCCGGACTGGCCCGGACTGGACTGGCGCTGGCCCAGCCCCCACCAACACCTAACATTCCAATCTCCCTCAATGACTTGAGCGCGTTTGTCTCACCAATGCCCAACTGGCGCATCGTTGGCGGTGCCCGCGCGGATCTGAACAAGGCCAACACGATCATTACCGAAAATGGTACGGGCGTTCTGGCCAATGTTCTACTACCGGCCAAAGCCGGGCAGCAGTCGTACGGGCAGCAGTACAACTTGATGACGACCCTGCAACACGGCGATGCCGATCTCGAACTGGACTACATGATGGCCGCCAAGTCGAATTCGGGCGTGTACCTGCAAGGACGCTACGAGGTGCAGTTGTTTGACAGTTGGGAGGTGCGCGGTCCGCGTACCATCGACAACGGCTCAATCTACGAACGCTGGGATGAGAAACGGCCCGAAGGGCAACAGGGCTACGACGGCCACGCGGCCCGCCAGAACGCCAGTCGGGCACCCGGTTTGTGGCAGCACCTGAAAATTTCATTTCAGGCTCCGCGTTTTAATGCGAATGGTCAGAAAACCGAGAACGCCCGCATGGTTCGCGTCGAGTTGAACGGTGTGGTCATTCACGAGGACGTTGAACTCACCGGCCCAACCCGCTCGGCTGCGTTTACTGATGAGAAACCCCTCGGCCCGCTTATGTTTCAGGGCGACCACGGCGCGGTGGCTTTTCGCAACATTCGCTATGTCAGTTACGACAAGCCACGGCCCCAGCTCATGAATCTGAAGTACGCCGTTTACAAGGGAAAATTTGAAAAGGAAGGTGAGTATGGCGGTAAAGCGCCCGAATCAGAAGGTGTAGCCACGGTGCTGTCGGCCGACGTAAGCCGCATTCCCAACGAATTCCTGATCCGCTACACGGGTACCCTGCGCGTGGCCGAACCGGGCGAATACCGGTTCAACTTAGACGCCGTTGGGGGCGGGGGTTTGCTTAAAATTAATAACCAGGCGGTGGTTGCACCCGGAGCCGGGTATGGCCACGCCAATGGCAAGCTGGTCCTGCCCAAAGGTGACGTACCGTTTGAACTGTTCTATTCCAAATTTGTCGACTGGGCGCAACCGGCGCTTGGCCTGGCGGTGGCGGGTCCGGGTATCCGCGAGTATGCCCTGAGCGCGGCCGATGCCCGCAACGGCGAAGAAGTGGACCCAATTATGGTGGAGTCAGCAACGAACACCATCCTGCGCAGTTTCATGGATTTGCCCGGTGAGAAGAATGAAAAAGGTCAAACTGTGCGCGTGGTTCATGCCGTGTCGGTGGGTAGTCCAGAGCAGGTGCATTATACGTACGATCTGGACAAAGGGGCATTGGTGCAGGTTTGGCGCGGGGCGTTCTTAGATGCGACGCCGATGTGGCACGACCGGGGCGATGGTTCCTCGCGGCCAATGGGTATGGTGCAACGCTTAGGGGCGCCCATGCTGTTTCTAACCAAACTCGCGTCGCCCCAGGCCAACTGGACAACTGACACAACTGGCTCGGGCTACCGGCCTAAAGGTTACGTGCTGGATGACGCCGACCGTCCAACGTTCCGATACATGAGTTTTGGCAGTTCGGTCGATGACAAAATTCGGGTGTTGGCTAATGGACAGGGCGTTCAGCGTGAAGTCACCATCACCAACCCGGCCGGTGATCTGTATGCCCGGTTAGCCAGCGGCACGACAATCAGCGCCATGGAAAACGGTATGTATCTGGTTGACGGGCAAGAATATTTGCGGATTGACGATGTGGCCGGGGCAAAACCCAGCATTCGGCCGGGCAGCAATGGACGGCAGGAGTTGATCGTGCCGCTAAAAGGAAAAGTGGTTTACTCGATCTTGTTTTAAATCCAATGAAAAAGATACTAACAACCCTCTTCGCCGTAGCTACAATGCTGACGGTTCGGGCGCAGGAGTCGCCCAAAGAGGAAGATTTCTACAAGATTTTGAAAGTGTCGGCTCCCGAAGGAACACTGCTCGAAGTGGGCGGGCTAACGGTACTGCCCGACGGAAACCTCGGCGTTGCTACGCGCCGGGGCGACGTCTGGATCGTGGAAAACCCAACGAGCCGCAAACCGTTCTTCCGCAAGTTCGCGTCGGGATTGCACGAGATTCTGGGCCTGGCCTACAAAGACGGGGCACTTTACTGCGCTCAGCGCGGGGAATTGACCAAACTGGTTGACACCGACAAAAACGGTAAAGCCGACGTT
This sequence comes from Spirosoma arcticum, assembly GCF_054779955.1. Taxonomy (NCBI): domain Bacteria; kingdom Pseudomonadati; phylum Bacteroidota; class Cytophagia; order Cytophagales; family Cytophagaceae; genus Spirosoma; species Spirosoma arcticum. The sequence continues at coordinate 517,119 of NZ_BAAGXG010000002.1, read as the reverse complement.
TTCGAGACGGTCTACGCCTGGCCACTGTCGGGGCACTACCACGAGTACAGCTTCGGCCCGAAGATTGCGCCCGACGGTACGTTTTTCGTGACGGGCAACGTGGCCTTCGGCGATGAAGAGTGGTGGCGGGGCGAAAGCCGGGTTCCGTGGCGCGGCTGGACCATGAAAATCAGCGAAAACGGCACCATGCAGCCGTGGGCGACGGGTATGCGCTCGCCCGCCGGACTGGGCATCTACGACAATGAACTGTTCTACGCTGACAATCAGGGCGACTGGATGGGATCGGGTGGCATTACGCACGTTCAGAAAGGATCGTTTGTGGGTCACCCGGCCGGTTTACGCTGGACGGGCATGGCTAATTCGCCTGTTAAGCTGACGACCGAGCAACTCTACGCCAAGGTTGATCCGCGCCAGCGCCGGGACGAAAACGGCCGGGCTATTAAACCCGAAAACGTAGTCAACGAAACACCCAATGTGCTGTATGCACTGAAAGAGCAATTTCCGAACGTCGATATTCAAACTCCGGCCGTCTGGCTGCCACACGGTGTGCTGGGCATCTCGAACTCCGAAATTCTGGAGATTCCGCAGGGCGTGTTCGGTCCGTTTGCGGGGCAGTTGCTAATAGGCGATCAGGGCATGAGCAAAATCTCGCGGGTGTTTATGGAAAAGGTCAACGGCGAGTACCAGGGCGGAGCCATCGAGTTACGCAACGGCTTCCGGTCGGGCGTGCTGCGAATGGCGTGGGGCAAAGACGGCTCCCTGTTCGTGGGCGAAACTAACCGAGGCTGGGGGTCGGCCGGGGAAGCCAACGAAGGATTGCAACGGCTGACCTGGAGCGGAGCCATGCCATTTGAGATGCGCACCGTGAAGGCCATGCCCGATGGGTTTGAAGTCGAGTTCACGAAGCCCGTCGACCGGAAGTCGGCCGAAGATCTGGCGTCGTACCGGGTCGAGAGTTTCATTTATAAATACCAGCCGGTCTACGGCAGCCCGACCATCAACAAAGAGGCCCTGCCGCTCAAAGGCGTGAAAGTGTCCGAAGATGGCATGAAGGCCCGGATCGTGGTGGGTGACCTGCGTAAATACTATATTCACCAACTGACGCTCGACGGCGTTCGGGGAGCCGAGGGGTCCTATTCGCTCGTTCACCCGATTGCCTACTACACGCTCAACAACATTCCTGAGGGGCAGAAACTGGCCATGAGCGATGTGAGCACGAAGAACTCCGCTACCGCTCCGGCAGCTACGGCAAAGCCAGCTACTGCGGTCGGTAAGAAAACCACGCCCGCCAAAGGAGCCAAATCAGCCGCCACGGGCGAATCCACGCGGGGTGCTAAACCGAAGTTGGTCGAAGGTCAGGCGGTGACGATGGCCAAAGCTCCGACGTATGACGAGGTGAAGGGCCTCTTGTCCCGCCACACCTGCTTAGCCTGCCACCAGACCAACAAACGGCAGGTCGGCCCGGCCTACGCCGACGTGGCGAAGCGCAAATACACCAACGACCAGATTGTGGAGTTGATCTATAATCCTAAACCGCAGAACTGGCCCGATTACGCGGTTGAAATGCCCCCCATGCCGCAGGTGCCCAAAGCCGACGCGCTGAAGATGGCAGCCTGGATCAATTCGCTGGCTCCGGGGAGTGGGAACACGTCGGCAGGCGCACCCAAGCCATAGAGTGGCATTTGAGTGTTTAGGCGTGTTGGCCTTTAAGTGTGTTCGTCATCCCGACGAAGGAGGGATCTCAAGTCTGATGCATAGTAGAGATCCCTCCTCCATCGGGATGACAAACACCCCAAAACGCCCAAACACCGTCAACTCGATACTCCTGAATACCCCGCTGATGCGTATACATTCGTTCAAAAGATTTGCCGTTGGCTTCGTTGCCGTACTCCTGTTAGTCGCCGGATATTACTGGATTCAGCCTGCGCAGGAAACTTCGGCAACCGAAGGTCAGCCCGCGGTTGCATTAGATACCTCCGTGGCTGTTACCGAACTGGACACATCCGCCATTGATACAGCATCAGTTAGGCTGGAGGCTGCTCCCCCAAAGCTGCCAATTGCCCCCGCGCCAACGCGGACCACTAAGGCCAAACCGGTAGCGGATGAGCCGGTTGCATCAGATCAGGAGTCGGCACCAGCGAAAACGGCTGAAAAACCCGTGCCACCGCCCTGCGATCAGCTCGTGATGCGCAACGGTGATTTGATAGACGCAAAAATTCTGGAGGTTGGCGTCGACGAAATTCGCTACAAGCGGTGCAACCACGACGACGGCCCCGATTATGTCGTCTCCAAATCTGATGCACTGAGCATCCGCTTCGCCAACGGTGATATCGAACGATTCCCGGGCCGGTAAAACCACCCGTCTGTTCTAATTCTAACGACAAGTGCAGCAAAGCGCACGGCATCAACCCGTTGATACCGTGCGCTTTGCTGCGCTTATAACTGAGTATAAATCCGCATAAAAAGCAAAAGATACAGTAGATCAGCGATGACTTGCTCTTTGGGTTTATATTCTCTAAGCAAGAATACTTTGATTTATTTTCATATATTATTAACCACTGTCCCCCGCATGAAACGAACTATACGTCTCAAATCTGGTGTGCTACTTTTTTTCCTATGGGCCGCTTTTGTGCTTACCACCGTTGCTCAGGCGCAGGATCGCCGGGTAACGGGCCGGGTTATATCGGGAAAAGACCAGCAACCGATTCCAGGTGTCAATATCCTGATTAAGAATACGCAAGCAGGAACAACGACCGACGCGAATGGAAACTTTTCACTGACCCTTTCTCCAGATCGCAACAATGGATCGGCAACACTCGTATTCAGTGCCATTGGGTTTGCGGGGCAGGAGGTAGCCATTGGCAATCAGTCGCAGGTGAACGTCACGCTTCAGGAAGGCGACCAGAATCTGAACGAGGTCGTCGTAACGGCGCTTGGCATCAAGAAGGAAGCCAAACGCTTAGGTTACGCAACTGCAATCGTGAATCCCGAACAGGTGACGACCAACCGGACTGTTAACTTCATGAACGCCCTGCAGGGCAAAATTGCCGGGGTGAACATCAGCAGTTTAGGTACAGGAGCGGCTGGCACGAGTAAAATCAGGATTCGGGGACAATCGTCGTTTTCTGGTCAGAACAGCCCACTCATCGTTGTCAATGGTGTTCCGATTGACAACTCAAACTTCGGCCAGAACAACGGCAACACGGGGGGCGACAATTCCATTGGTAACCGGGACCGGAACTACTCCGACGGGGGCGATGGCCTGTCGTCCATCAACCCAGATGACATTGAAGGTATGACCGTGCTGAAAGGCGGTACGGCGGCTGCGCTGTACGGGTCACGGGCTAAAGACGGCGCTATCCTGATCACGACCAAAACCAGAGGTTCCGGCCAGGGCATTGGCGTAACCTACAACAGCAACTTCACCACCGACCGGCCCCTGGATTTCACAGACTACCAGTACGAATATGGCCAGGGCGAATACGGCGTTCGTCCTCAGGCGGCCAACCCAACGTCGGGGGTGTGGAGCTGGGGCGAGAAGTTTGCGGGTCAGACTCAGGTGCTTTTTGGTGGTGTGACGGTTCCGTATCAGCCCGTTCGTAACCGAATCAATACGTTTTACCGCGACGGCTCAACCTGGACCAATTCGGTAGCAGTTTCGTCGGGCGGAGAGAAAGGCGGCTTCAGCCTGTCGTTGTCAAACACCGACAATAAGGGAATTACACGCAATAATACGTTCAACCGCAAAACCATCAACCTCGGTTTCAGCTACAACCTGTCGCCCAAACTGACCGTTACGGGTTCAATCAATTACTCGAACGAATACAACAAAAACCCGCCCCAGATCGCCCAGCAGGATAATAGTACGCCGACCGTGATTTACACGCTGGCTAATTCCCTGCCCCTCGATGTGCTGGAAGCGAATCAGATCAATCCGGCTACTGGCAACGAGTTTGTTTATTCGCGGTTTATGAACCGGACAAATCCATACTTCACGCTGAACAACAAATTTGAGAACATCCGCCGGGACCGGTTGTTTGGCAACGTTTCGGCCCGCTATAACTTCACAGACTGGCTGTATTTGCAAGGCCGGGTCGGTCAGGATTACTGGTCGAGGGATCAGGATTACAACTTTCCAACGGGGCAGGCATCGCTGGCAGCCGCTCCGGCTGGTTTCGTCAATGGAGCGTATACGCAGGAGGCCCGCCGTTTCCGCGAAATCAACGCCGACTTCCTGATTGGAGCGAACCGCAAATTTGGCGTGTTTGGCGTCGACATTACCGCTGGGGGGAATCAGTTATACCGCCGGAGCGACCTGAACAGTGTGCTGGCGACGGACTTCATCGTGCGCGGCCTGTATGTTCCCCAGAACGGGCGCGTGAAAGACCCCACCTATAGCCTCAGCGAACGGAAAGTCAATTCATTATACGGTGCGCTTGAATTATCGTATAAAGACTTCCTGTTTCTGAATGGAACGGTTCGTAATGATTGGTTCTCAACACTGGCCCCGGCCAACCGAAGCATTTTGTATCCGTCACTAACGGGTAGTTTCGTTTTCTCTCAGGCGTTCGACAACCTACCGGCCTGGCTTAATTTCGGCAAGCTCCGGGCCGCTTATGCCGAAGTTGGCTCCGATGGCGATGTGGCCCCCTACTCCAACAACCTTTTCTATTCGGTAAGCGGCAACTTGTTCCAGGGGCAGCCGGTCGGCATTATCGGCAGCGGTAACTCCAGCACTATTCCAAGTGCTACCCTAAAACCAAGCCGGACCGCCGAAGCAGAAGTAGGTCTGGAGTTGAAGCTGTTTAATAATCGGGTGGGGGTAGATCTGGCAGTTTATCGCAAAATCACGAGCGACCAAATCGTTCAGGCCCAGTCGTCCGACGCGTCGGGCTTTACCAGCACCCTGATTAACAGCGGTGAAAGCCAGAACCAGGGCATCGAAGTGTTGCTCAATTTGTCACCCGTCCGGACGAAGGATTTCTCGTGGGATATAACGCTGAACGGTTCGTATAACAAGACGAAACTGCTCCGGCTGCTGACCGACGATGACGGTAGTCCCGAAAAAGATTATAATAAGGACAAACAAGCCGAGCAAATTGTGGTCGGCAATGGCATTTACGTCGGCGACCTTCGGCAGGTGGTTGGTCAGGAATTGGGGCAGTTATACAGCTTTGGCTATCAGCGCGATGCGCAGGGACGCATCGTTCACGGGGGCGATGGTCTTCCTGTGCGGACACCCACACCCATCTCGTTTGGCTCGGCCCTGCCCAAATACATTGGTGGTATTACCAACGCATTTACGTACAAAGGGCTTAACCTGTCGTTCCTGATCGACTTTAAACTGGGTGGCAAAATGATTTCGGGAACCAACCTGAACGCATTCCGCCACGGCTTGCAAAAAGAAACGCTGGCGGGTCGGGGCGAGGCCGATAACAAGTTGGTGGGCGTTGGTGTAAACGATAAAAGCGAAGCCAACGCAATTCGGGCATTCGCGCAGGACTATTATTCGGTAGGCCGATCCAAAAGCTTAGGCGAACAGGTCGTGTACGATGCCGGATTCTGGAAATTCCGTCAGATTAGCTTAGGCTACGACTTCACCAAACTGTTACCCGCAAGCCTGTTTATCAAAGGTATACGTCTGAGTGCAGTGGCTAATAACGTGGCGGTTCTGAAGAAATGGGTACCCAACATCGACCCGGAGCAGTTCGGCTTTAGCTCGGATAACTTAGTCGGGCTGGAATCGACGGGGCTACCCATCACCCGTAGCGTTGGCTTTAACCTGAATGTCCGGTTTTAAACTTGGTTTTTGAGTATGTTGGTTTGTAGTTACTCCGGCGGCAGCGATTCTGCGTCAGTCAACTACAAACGGCACCGGCCGCCCGGCTCAAACTACAAACCACAAACTTCTTTTACACATGAAAAAAACACTGTTTTATATGCCCCTGATTGCGTTACTAATTGGGGTGAGCAGTTGCGATAAAGGGTTCGATGAACTGAATATCAACCCAACGGCGGCAACGGCCCTTAATCCTGTTTTCACGTTCAACAACGCGTTGATCAACACTACGTTTCCGGGATCGATGCTGGTGTTTGAAGAAGCCATTGTGCAACAGATGTTTTCGCCTAATTCAGGCGTGTTGGCCGGTGGAAATTTCAACATCGACAATCGCGGCCCGGTGGGGCCAAACGCAGCGCTCTGGCAACGCTATTACCGCGATGTGATTCGCTATCTGGTCGACGTTCAGAACCAAACGCAGGATAATGCCGCACGGTCTAATCTGTATAACATGACGCGTATCTGGAAAGCTTATGCGTTCATGGTGCTGACCGACAGCTATGGCGATATTCCTTACACGCAGGCGGGTCTGGGGTACATTAGTGCGAATGTTACCCCAAAATATGACGCGCAGGAGGGCATTTATAACGATATCATTAAAGAACTTACCGAAGCGGCTACGGCGCTGGATGCCAGCAAACCAACCGAAGCCGGTGAAGTCGTTTATGGGGGTGACATCAGTAAGTGGAAGAAATTTGCTTACTCAACCCTGCTACGGGCGGGTATGCGCCTGTCGAAAGTGAACCCAACGCTGGCTCAGTCGACGGTACAAAAAGCAGTTGCCGGGGGTCTTATGCAGGCAAACACCGACAACGGGGTCCTGCGAAATAACGCCAATTATCAGAATGTAGTCGGTCAGACGCTTAACTCGACCGAAGCCGCCAACTATTACCTAACGAAGTATTTTGTGGATTATCTGAAATCAACCAGCGATCCTCGCTTGCAGTCGATTGCGGTGCGCTACGTGGGTGCCAAAAGCGGTCCCGAACAAATAGCATCACGGGCTAACCGCGACCCAGCCGTGCAGATTGGGATGCCGCTTGGATTTGACAACGGTACGGTTCCAGCGCAGGCGATCAGGGATGGTCTCGCCAGTTTCTACGACTACTCTCAGTTGGATCGCACCCGCATGGGCAAACTCGACGCGCCTACGTTCTTCGTGACGTATGCACAAACGCAGTTGCTTCTGGCCGAAGCGACTCAACGGGGCTGGACAACGGGCAGTGCCGCTACTTCTTATAACGCAGGGGTAACGGCTCACATGAAACAGTTAGGCGATTATGATGCAACCTCTTTAGTGTCAGACGCCAATATCACAGCCTATCTTCAAAAGAATCCCTATGATGCTGCTGCCCGAGGTCTTGAGCTGATCAATACGCAATACTGGATAGCTTCTTTTCTGAACGGTCCGGAAGCGTTCGCTAATTTTCGGCGGAGCGGTTTTCCGGCCCTAACGCCAAACCCCTACCCTGGCAAGGAGATTAAAGGCAACTTTATCAATCGGTTATCCTATCCGGATTCTGAAGTTTCCGTCAACACCACCAACCGGCAGGAAGCCATCACGCGGCAAGGACTTGACAACCTCGATACGCGCGTCTGGTGGGATAAACAATAGAATTCGGTTCCCAGCGCTAAAGCGGTGGGCTGATACAAACTCTGGACAACGTGCTGGCATCGCCCGTGTTTCGTCCAGGATTTTTATTAGCCCACCGCTTTAGCGTTGGGCACCGTTGGGAGTATTATTCAGCCGGTTGGCCGTCGCCAATGGCCGGTCCGGCACCCGTATCGGCGGTGCCGCCAAGCGTATTGCTCTCAATAGTAGCGCTGTCTTCCTCGTCTTCAGCAATCGGCTCCAAACCGGCCATTTGTTCGGTGGTCAGGCCGCCGTTGGTGGTGCCTTCGCCTTCCACCCGGCCACGCCCCCGGTAGTGTCCTTGTCCATCATGTACGTTTTCATAGCGCTGCGTTTTGTTTACCCATAAACAAACCATCTGCCGCAATGTTCGCCTTAGCGTTGACCGCCAAATGACCATACACATACGGGGTGAGCAGGAAGCGGATAAGCGTCAAAAAAGCTTAAAATCTGTGCCTATTCAGGGTCTTTTTCGTTATATTCACACGATGACCGATTCTCAAAAAGATGTCCTTCGCAAAGCCGCTCTGTTTTGCGCCTACCAGGAACGGACCCAGCAGGAAGTTCGTGAGCGTTTGAAAGAATGGGGTGTTTGGGGTGATGATGCGGAAGAAATTATTGCCGAACTAATCAGCCAGAACTACCTCAATGAGGAACGCTTTGCCAGAGCCTTTGCGGGCGGTAAGTTCCGCGTTAGGGGCTGGGGAAAGCGAAAAATTAAGCAGCACTTGCAGCAGCGGGGCATCACCGGCTACAATTTCGATCAGGCCATGAAAGAAATTGCGCCCGAGGATTACCGCACCACCCTCGCCGATCTATTAGCCAAAAAACGCCGGAGCATCCGCGACGATAATCCGCTGGTAGTAAAACAGAAACTGGTTCGGTACGCTCTCAGCAAAGGATACGAGTCGGAGCTGATTTTTGCGGTGCTGGGCAGCGAGGAGTGAGCTACATTTCTCAGATCGGTCTTTTTTGCTCATTTTTGTCTGGTTACCATCCCGCTCTACTTCATGCCCCAACTTTTTTTGGACACCGAACGCATGGCCAACTTAACCAGTGGTATCGGTCAGGTTTGTCTGAATCTGGGTCGCGAACTAATCCGGCAACGGCCACCGGGTTGGGAAGTGACATTTCTGGTATCGCCCGAACAGGTGGGCCTCTTTGGTGACTCGGCCGCGTACATTACGGCAACTCGCTGGCGACAGGTGTGGCATCCCTGGAAATTTGATGTCTGGCATTGTCTATACCAGAATTCCCGGTATTTACCCAAGCGTTCAACTTCCTTTATTTATACCATTCTTGACCTCAACTACCTACAATTACCCAATTATTCAGTCTCGCGAAAGGCCCGCAAAAAAGTCCGTTACCAACGGCTTATCAATCAAGCGGCTGCGATAACGACCATTTCAGACTATGTAGCGCAGGACATCTGTCAACAAATGACAGTTACGCCCGACAAGCGCATCGACGTAATTTATCTGGGCATAAATTCACCTGCCGATCTCGAAACGATTTCGCCTTCGGTCAGGCCCGACAAGCCGTTTTTGTTCTTTGTGGGTATGTTGCAGCCGTACAAAAATGTCCACACGATGCTGCCGTTGCTGGAAGCTTACCCAGCGTATCAATTGGTATTAGCCGGTCCCGATCAACCAGCGTACAGCGAGACCATCCGAAAACAGGCCCGGCAAATGGGCGTTGACGAACGTCTTGTGTTTACAGGGATTATTGACGAGCCGACAAAATGGTGGCTTTACGCACATTGTGACGCGTTCTTGTTTCCGTCACTGCACGAGGGATTTGGCCTGCCAGTTATTGAAGCGATGGCCCTGGGTAAGCCTGTTTTCTGCTCTACGCTGACGAGTTTGCCCGAAGTAGGCGGCTCCGAGGCCTTTTATTTTTTATCGTTCGAGCCAGATGCCGTTGTGGAAACGTTCCGGCAGGGAATGAATGCGTATCGGAGCGACCCGGCTATGTCCGACCGGCTGCGGCAGCGCAGCCAGCAGTTTAATTGGGAAACCACGGCCGCTCAGTATTGGCGGTTGTATCAGGACGTATTGTCGGGATAATGCGCATAGGTGTTGAGTATGTGGGCGTTAAGATGCTTCGGCGTTTCGGGTAACCAAACACGTATACACGCAGAAATTCAATCACAAAAACTCACCGACGTACCGCTTCCATCGCGTGACAAAAGGAATTAATAGGCTCATGCGTAGTTGTATATCCCAGCGATTGCACATACTCGTCAAATGCGATAATGTTGTTCCGATCCTTGTCGATATCATGCACCTCAATGACCATCCGGCCAATGCGCCGGAGGAGTTCCGGGGCCGTGTGGTAGATGATGTCATACTCACCTCCTTCACAGTCTAACTTGAGCAGGTCTATTGCCTGTAATCCGTTTTTCTGAATAATATCGGCAAGCGTGATGCAGGGTACGGTTATTTTTTTGGTATTGTTTTCGTTGAATCCAGCAAAACTCGAAGCTACAACCTGAGCATTGTCTTCGGCTTCGGCAAATAGGTCTAACTGGTCGAAGGGTTGTCCGGTCACAGCCATCTGAAAGAGTCGGATGCTTGGTTGCAACCTTGGATTCTGCTCTAACGTAGTACGGAGCGTATCTACGTTTACAGGCAGTGGTTCGTAGGCATAGATGGTAGCCCGGTCGAGTTTCGATAGAAGCTGAATACCAAAAAAACCGACGTTTGCGCCAATGTCGATAACCACCGGTTCCGCCGGTAGTTTCTCTACCAACGTGTCGATTTCGTACACATCATTCATAAATATCTCTTTAAAGACCAGATATAAGGCTGCCGAGACTCGAAAGTGTATTGGCAGCGGCCTTGTGGTGAATTCAAAATCACGCTGGTGCCGCTTGCTTTTTCTGACAATGTACTCAATGGGGTTGGCGATGTGCTTCCACAACCTAAAATATCGATTGACACCGTATACAGCCATACGTTCGTTTTTTTATGTACAAACTTATCAAAATTCGCCGATCAGACTGTAACTACCTATGGGCGCTTCCAGAACCGGCAGTACGAACAAGTACACATTGCCAATAGTTTACATTCTATCCTGTCTAATGGGGGCCATGTTAAACTAGGTTTCTTTCCGAATCAAACCAGTTCACCACTCACTTACTACCTTAACCAATACAATGCGCACCAACACTGCATTTCTTCAGGTTACCTTAATGCTTACGGTTTCTTTACTCGCCACCTGCGCCCGCAACCCCGTTACGGGTAAGCGCGAGCTGAGTCTGATGTCGACTGAGCAGGAAATTGCCATTGGCAAAGAATCGCACCCGTCGATAGTGGCCAGCATGGGCCTGTACGACGATAAAAATCTCCAGGCGTTTATGAACGAAAAGGGCAAAGCAATGGCCAAAATATCGCACCGCCCCGACTTGCCCTACGAGTTCCACATCGTCGACTCGCCGGTGGTCAACGCTTTCGCCGTGCCGGGCGGATTCGTTTATTTTACGCGGGGTATTTTGGCTCACTTCAACAACGAAGCAGAGTTTGCCGGGGTACTCGGCCACGAGATCGGTCACGTTACGGCCCGCCACTCGGCTCGTCAGCAAAGTAAGCAACTGTTTGGCACACTCGGCACCATCGCCACGGCCATCCTGCTGCCTCAGGCCACCGAAGTTGCTCAGCAGGGAATTGGGTTGGCATTGTTGAGTTACAGCCGTGCTCATGAGTCCGAATCGGACGAAATTGGCGTCGAGTATTCGAGTAAAATTGGGTATGACGCCCATCAGATGGCCAACTTTTTCGCCACCATCAAGCGCATCTCCGACAATGCTGGTCAGGCCATCCCGACGTTCACGTCAACCCACCCCGATCCGGGCAGCCGCAACGTGAAGGTAAACAAGCTGGCAACGGAGTATCAGGCAAAAAACCCCGCCAACTACCAGACCAACCGCGATCAGTACATGCGCCTGATCGACGGAATCATGTATGGCGAGGACCCGAAGCAGGGATTTGTGGAGAACGACGCGTTTTATCATCCCGAACTGCGCTTTCAGTTTCCGGTGCCCCGTGGCTGGGACCATCAGAACTCACCATCACAGTTTCAAATGGGACCGAAAGAAGGCAAAATGGCCATGATTCTGATGCTGGCCAAAGGCAGTTCATTAGACGAAGCCGCCCAGAACTTAGTGAAGGAACTGAATCTGAAAGTATCGGAAAACAACCGCACGACCATCAACGGCAACCCCGCTTACGTGCTTATTTCGCAGCAGCAGCCCCAGCAGGAACAGGGACAACCGCAGCAACAGCAACAGCAGGACCCCAAAACGACCACGCAGATTGCGACGTGGCTCATTCAGTACAACAACGCCGTCTATGCCCTGCATGGTCTGTCGGCGGTGAACACGTTCGAGAATTCGTTTCGTACGTTCCAGAGCGTAGCGGGTGGCTTCCGGGCGCTCACCGACCCCGATAAACTCAACCGCAAACCCGAGCGCGTAGTGGTCAAAAGCGTTCCCCGCGACGGTTCGTTCAGCGAGGCTATGAGCAGTTTAGGCATGCCTGCAGCCCGGCTGGAAGAGTTGGGTACGCTCAACAGTTTAAAAGCCAATGACCGCGTCGCCCGTGGGTCGCTAATCAAAGTGATTGCACGGTAAAGTGCCGAGATCGCACTTTATAAATAGTCAAAATAAAAGCTGGTAAGAAGAATTTTTTCTTACCAGCTTTTTTATATTTTAGATATGGTTTGTTAAAACATATGTCATTGCTCAAAGCGGTTTAGTCTGTACTCTAAAAACTCTCTTTTAGGCTGGTATGTCTTTGGTACTCGAATAGGCTGATTCTCATAACGCCCGAAGTAATCTTGATAGAATTTTTTTGCTGATCCAACCTTCAACCGGCTCGAAATCAATATTTTGTAATCAGTATCAATGCAGATTAACCCTTTCTCATAAGCACGGTCGTACAAATTTGACAAGCAAAGACCGTTTTTTGGGTTCAGCCGCTCATGTTCGTTTTCGGCCCACGGCACAATATGTCCGGCAACCAGTAACTCCGGCAAATCGATTCCAGAAATAGCGCAACGGCTTTCGTAGGTTTTCAGAATCATTTGCCGGAAAACGCTCTGGTTTACCCGGACTTTAACGGCTCTGATTCTGACTTCACCTTTTAAGCCCTTAAGATCAAACTCGATTTCTGGATAAGTTTCTTCAATTGTTGTATGCTGATAATCCGCTAAAATCCGCTCGCTTTCATAAACCAGTTCCTCCTGATTATTGATGAATTCGTTCCAGATTGGCTCAACCTGCTTACGTCCGCCATCCATTCCTTTGACGCCACGCTTTTGGTGATAGGGGTCAACGTTGGCAAAATTGGTCAGACGGATTGCAACGGAATCAGGTGTTCGACGGCCCAGAATGGCAGCTAAATTTTTTACGTCTTCATTACCCTTATGTATCTTGCCGAAGGGAAGTTTTAGGTATAGATTAAACGCCAGAATTAATTCTTCGCGAGTCCAATTAGGAGAGCTTGCCATGAACGAAAATAACGATTTTGTATCTGGGCAGCACGAGGTCGGGGCTACCGGGCAGCTTTTCATCGTGGAGCCGGTAGCGGAATCCGTGGGCGTGGAGAAATTTGCGGACGATAAGTTCGGGCTTGGTGTCTTTACTCCGAACGCGGCTCATATTGAAGCTGCACGGTCCGGCGTTCCGGTTGCGCGGGTGCGCGGGTGCGTGTACGTTAGCCATGAAGGGGTTTGTTGAGCAGGTACTAAAACGCAGTGGCTGGTGTGGTTACCAGATTATTTCTATTATGTCTCGATAACGACTGAAGTTCCCGTCGGCGGAGATCAACCAGATCAAAACTTGCTTATCGAGCAGTAATCTCATTTTACATGTACTCGCTTAGATAGTCAAGTGGTTCGTTGAAATTGGCGGGTAAAGAGCCTCGCCCAGCCAGCGAACCAGCTTTACCCGGTTTTGAAGGGAAGGCAGTCCCCCTTCCCAGAAATGTCACAATCACTTCCGTCTCTTCCTGAATGGGTAGCGTTTCGTGCAGGATGATCTGGCCGTTTCTGTACGTTCCTTTTATGGCTGTCAACATGCGTACATTATTTCGTGTTTACTCCACGGTGATTCCTTTCTTGGTCAGATACGCGTCAATGTTGAAACGGTGCCCGTCCATGATTTCTACGTCTTTGTTCCAGTCGACGGTCTCAATGCGTTCGGGGGTGGCAATCATGACGACCTGCGCGTCGGTCAATACCCAAATGAGTTTTTCAACCCCAAATTCAAACAGTTTACGGGTCTTTTTGTAGATGTAGCCGCTTTCGGTCATTTCATCCGTGTCAGCTTCGATGGCCACCTCAATGGCGATTAGGGGCGGCACGTCGGCGTATTTTTTTGAAATTTTGCTGCCGGGAAACACACGCTGCTCAAAAATAGCAATGTCGTTGGCCAGATTTGTCTGATGATCGAGGTGTAGTCCGGCTTCGTTGATAAGAACGTTATACGTGTCTTCATCAATGAATCAGTTAATGAACCCCGTTAAATAATAAACAATAATGGCCTGAAGGCTGCTCGAACCCATAATATCCTGAATTGTTTTTTCACCTGATAACACGTCGCGGTAGCCCTTTCTATAAATGGGTTTACCATCCATAATCTCGTAGATCAACGCGTCAGGAACCCGTCGGCGGGGCCGGGTAACGGGTCGGCGGGGGGATTCAAGAGCAACAAGGGTCATGTGGGTATATAGTTTTTAGTTGATAAGCCGTCAGCCAAAACAGTGGCCGGACGTGTGGTAGCCGGTTAGTCAAAGATAGGCTTTTTCGGGCGGAACCTCCCCCCGGCCCCTGACGTTGCTGTTTAGAATAGACCGACCGCAACCAACGCAACGTGACGACCGAAGAAAAAGCCACCGGGCAAGCTGCCCACCTGACCGATATTGACCTGACGGGTTACGACCAGATCGACGTGCTGGGTGCCCGCGAACACAACCTTAAAAACATCGACGTCAGCATTCCGCGCAATAAGCTGGTCGTCGTAACGGGCATCAGCGGCAGCGGCAAATCGTCGCTGGCGTTCGATACAATTTATGCCGAAGGCCAACGGCGCTACATGGAGAGCTTCTCGGCTTACGCCCGCTCGTTCATTGGCGATATGGAGCGGCCCGACGTCGACAAAATCAATGGCCTCAGCCCGGTGATTTCCATCGAGCAAAAGACAACCTCTAAAAATCCGCGTTCTACCGTCGGCACGACCACCGAGATTTACGATTTTCTGCGGCTACTCTACGCCCGCGCCGGTGAAGCATATTCGTACCTGACGGGCCGCAAGATGGAGCGTCAGTCGCAGGATCAGATCATCGACACGATTCTCAGCCACTACGACGGCCAGAAACTGACGTTGCTGGCTCCGGTCATTCGCAGCCGCAAAGGCCACTACCGCGAACTGTTCGTGCAGATCGCCAAAACGGGCTACACCAAAGTGCGGGTCGATGGCACGGTGCAGGACATTGTGCCGAAGATGCAGCTGGACCGCTACAAAATTCACGACATCGAAATCGTGATCGACCGGCTCATGCCCAAACCGGACGACCGCTATCGGCTGAGTCAGTCGGTGCAGACGGCGCTCAAGCAGGGCAAAGGCGCCATGCAGATGCTCGACGGAGCGGGGCAGTTGGTGTACTTCTCGCAGAACCTGATGGACCCCGAATCGGGCATCAGCTATGATGAGCCGTCGCCCAACTCGTTTTCGTTCAATTCGCCCTACGGGGCCTGCCCGGTCTGCAATGGCTTAGGCGTGATCGAAGAGATTACGGAAGACTCCGTTATTCCCGATAAGTCATTGAGCATCAGCCGGGGTGCAATTGCTCCGCTGGGCGAATTTCGGGAACTGTGGATTTTTAAGGAGATTGAAGCGATTCTCAAAAAATACAAGCTGAACCTCAGTACGCCTGTTGCCAAGTTTCCTGATGATCTGCTCTACGCGCTCATGCACGGCACGGAAGACGAAGCCACCGTGCCGAGTAAAAAGTATCCGGGCGAAGATTATTACAGCTTCAAGTTTGAGGGCATTGTCAACTTTTTGAAGCGGCAGCAGGAAAACAGCACCGACAAAATTCAGGACTGGCTGAAGGATTTCATGGTCGTGAAAACCTGCCCGGAATGCGACGGTGCCCGGCTGAAAAAAGAGTCGCTGTACTTCAGGATGGACCAGAAAAACATCTCCGAACTGGCCCGCATGGACATTTCGGAACTATCGGCCTGGTTCGACGGCGTTGAAAGCCGCCTGACCGACCGGCAGAACGTAATCGGCAAGGAAATTTTGAAAGAAATCCGCAAACGCATCGGTTTCCTGCTCGACATCGGTCTCGACTACCTCACCCTCGACCGGCCCCTGCGGACGCTGTCGGGGGGCGAAGCTCAGCGCATCCGGCTGGCTACCCAGATTGGGACGCAGCTTGTGGGCGTGCTCTACATCATGGACGAGCCGAGCATTGGCCTGCACCAGCGCGACAACGTCAAATTGATTGACTCGCTCAAGAACCTGCGCGACCTTGGTAACACCGTTCTTGTGGTGGAGCACGACAAGGACATGATGCTCGAATCGGACTATATTCTCGACATTGGTCCCGGCGCGGGTCGGCATGGCGGGCAGGTTGTGAACCGGGGAACGCCCGACGAGTTCCTGAAAAACCAGTATGCCGGGCCAGCGGGCAACAGCACCACGGCTGATTACCTGAGCGGCCGCCTGAACATCGACGTACCTACGGAACGGCGTAAAGGCAATGGCAAATTTCTGATCATCAAGAACGCCACGGGCCATAACCTCAAAAACGTAACCTTGCGGCTACCACTTGGCAAAATGGTGACCATCACGGGCGTATCGGGCAGTGGCAAGTCGTCGCTGATTCACGAAACGCTGTTCCCGGTGTTGAACCGCCACTTTTTCCGGTCTAAGCGCGAAGCCCTGCCCTTCAAAACGGTGGAAGGGCTGGAGCATTTGGATAAGGTGATTGAGGTCGATCAGTCGCCCATTGGCCGGACGCCCCGCTCAAATCCCGCCACCTACACCGGCATGTTCTCGGACATCCGAATGCTGTTTGCCGAACTGCCCGAAGCCAAAATCCGCGGTTATAAACCGGGTCGGTTCTCATTCAACGTGAAGGGTGGCCGCTGTGAAGGCTGTGAAGGCGCGGGCATGAAAAAGATTGAGATGGAGTTTCTGCCCGACGTGCATATCATGTGCGAAACCTGCAAGGGCAAGCGCTTCAACCGCGAAACGCTGGAGGTCCGCTTTAAAGGCAAATCCATCGCCGACGTCCTCGACATGACCGTGGAGCAGGCGCTGGACTTCTTCGCCAGCCAGCCCAAAATCCTGCGTAAAGTGACGACCATGAACGACGTGGGTCTGGGCTACATCACGCTCGGTCAGCACGCCACAACGCTGTCGGGGGGCGAGGCCCAGCGGGTGAAACTTTCCGAAGAGTTATCCAAGAAAGACACCGGCAAAACGCTCTACATTCTCGACGAGCCAACCACCGGGCTACACTTTCAGGACATCGCCCACCTGCTCGACGTACTGAACAAACTCGCTAACAAGGGCAATACCGTCCTGATTATCGAGCACAACATGGACGTCATCAAAGTATCCGATCACCTCATCGACCTCGGCCCCGAAGGCGGCAACAAAGGCGGCTTCATCGTAGCCGAAGGAACGCCCGAAAAAGTGGCGGGGGTAGCCGGAAGCTACACGGGTAAGTTTTTGAAAGGGGAACTGGCGGTATAATCACAATGAAAAGCTCTGTTCAAATGTGAACGGGGCTTTTCATTGCGCAGTCTATCGCGCAAGCAATTCATTCACTGTTATTAGCAATCTGGCACAGACAGTGCCGCGTCGAATGAATCGGTTTCGAAGTGTGAGATGCTGTTCTTGACGGACGAGAATACCCGAACCATGCGTAGCGCCGGGAAAGCGTGCCAGACTCTCCGAAATATTCATTTTGTTTCGACATCGGAATACCAACATCATCTGCTTCTTTCTGCTCTAACACCGCGCTTTTCATAGTTCATATCGTTTGACCTAAGTATACGTACGAAAAAGTGCATTGCCTTCTGTGTCCATGTAGCGCGACACCAAAATCTATTATCTTCGCCGGTCTCAACTGCTCCATGAAATCCGCTTTATGCGTAACCCTTTGTTCTATATTCTTCTCCTTGTATTAATTGTTCTCGACGCGTGGCTGCTGGCCCATCCTAATCTGATTGGCCGGGCCGGGGTATTCTTTTTCGACTACGATTATGTCGACACCTTCCCTAAAGCGCTCGTCACAGTGGCTGTCGTGATAAGCGTCGCCTTATTCGTTTCCTGGTTGGTGGGACAATTGGGTCGGGTAATTGGATCAATTCTGCTGATTGCGCTGCTGGTCGTATCGGGCTACTGGCTGTTTGATAGCTTTCTGCTTTATAATTCAGGCGTTTATAAACTCACGGGCGCAGGCTTCCGGGCGGGAGCCATCCTGCTGCCGGGCTTGCTGGTGCTCGTATTTGGCAAAGGGGTTTCTGATGTGTTACAGACAAAACGCGCCCGCCGGTGAATAATCTGCTATTCCTGATCGCATGGCTGTTTACCGGCATGGTCTCGGCGCAGTCCGTTTACCTTCTCCGCTCCGACCGTGTATTTGATGGCGAAACCGTACACGAGGGTTGGGTTGTGCGCATCAACGGGAATAAAATCGAAGCTGTCGGTCCAGCAAATTCTGTATCGGCAGCGGGTGCCAAAAGCATTAACCTAACGGGTACCACCCTGATCCCTGGTTTAATTGAAGGGCATTCGCATTTGTTACTGCATCCGTACAATGAAACGAACTGGGACGATCAGGTTTTGCGGGAAGCACGGTCATTGCGGGTGGCGCGGGCCACGGTTCATGCTCAGAAGACCCTGCTGGCCGGTTTCACCACCGTGCGCGACCTCGGCACCGAAGGCGCAGACTACGATGATGTTGGACTGAAACAGGCCATTGAGCAGGACATTATTCCCGGACCGCGCATGATCGTCGTGACGCGGGCGCTCATCGCATCCGGCAGCTATGGGCCGAAAGGGTTCAGCCCCGACATTACCGTGCCGCAGGGAGCCGAAGAAGCCGACGGTCACGATGCGCTCATCCGGGCCGTGAGGACGCAAATCGGCAAGGGAGCCGACGCCATAAAGATATACGCCGACTACCGCTGGGGACTGATGGCGGAAGCCCGACCGACGTTTACGCTTGATGAACTGAAGTTGATTGTCGAGACGGCCCGCAGTAGTGGTCGGGGCGTGGTAGCCCACGCCAGCACCGCCGAAGGGATGCGCCGGGCTATTCTGGCTGGTTGCGAAACCCTTGAACACGGCGACGCCGGAACGCCCGAAATTTTTGCACTAATGAAAAAGAACGGCACGGCGCTCTGCCCGACACTGGCCGCTGGTGATGCTGTCAGTCAGTACCGAGGCTGGAAAAAAGGACAGGAACCCGAACCAGCCCGCATTAAAGAAAAGCGGGGGACCTTCAGACAGGCACTTGACGCGGGCGTAACCATCTGCGCCGGGGGCGACGTGGGCGTGTTCAGCCACGGCGACAACGCCCGCGAACTGGAAATGATGGTCGATTACGGCATGAAACCATTAGATGTGCTGCGCTCGGCCACGTCGGTCAATGCCGATGTGTTTCACCTCGCTGACCGGGGACGTATCCGACCGGGTTTGCTGGCCGATCTGGTGGCGGTTGAGGGTGATCCAAGTCGTGAAATAGGTGCCATCCGGCGCGTTCGACTGGTCATAAAAGGTGGCAAAATCTATAAACAATAAGACAAAACTAATTGCACTGCCAGCAGGTTACACAATTAAATAATAGAGGTTTTATGGCCTTTTCCGGTGATTTTCGTCCGTCGTTTAGGTTTTTGGACTAATTTCGCCGGGTTGCTACATAAGCATGAACCTAGCTTTCAACTACCCGCTAACCCGTTCTCTCAGATTATTCTACCCTGATCTTTTGTATGGCAAACGCTGCTGAATTAACCGTCGATGGCAAGTCCTTTTCATTCCCAACTCTGGAAGGAAGCGAACAGGAGAAAGCCTTCGACATCTCGAACCTCCGCGACCAAACCGGATACGTTACCTTAGACCGGGGCTATAAAAACACCGGCGCTACCCAAAGCGGCATTACATTTTTGGATGGTGAAGAAGGAATCCTCCGCTACCGAGGTTATTCCATCGAAGACTTAGCGTCGAAAGCCTCATTTCTGGAGGTCGCTTATCTGCTCATTTACGGCGACTTACCCACGCAGGAGCAGTTTGCTCAGTTCGAGAATGCCATCCGTCGCCATACGCTCGTCAATGAGGATATGCGGAAAATCTTCGACGGCTTTCCGGTTAACGCGCATCCGATGGGCGTTCTGTCGTCGCTGGTTAGTGCCATGAGCGCGTTTTATCCTGATTCGTACGAAGGATCGGGCCTGAACAACATCGACCTGCACATTACCCGGCTATTAGCCAAACTACCCACACTGGCCACCTGGTCGTACAAGCGGGCGATGGGCCACCCCATTAACTATCCCAAAAATAACCTCGACTACATCCCGAACTTCCTCAATATGATGTTCGCGCTACCGGTTGAGGACTACAACGTCGATCCGGTGGTGGCCGAAGCGCTGAACGTGCTGCTCATTCTCCATGCTGACCATGAGCAAAACTGCTCCACGTCGACAGTGCGGCTCGTTGGCTCGTCCCAAGCCAACATTTACTCGTCTGTTTCGGCCGGAATCAGTGCCCTGTGGGGACCCTTGCACGGCGGAGCAAATCAAGAAGTGATTGAGATGCTGGAAGAGATCAAAGCCGACGGGGGCGACGTCAGCAAATACGTCGATATGGCCAAAAACGCCAAGGCAACGGGCTTCCGGCTGTTTGGTTTTGGGCACCGCGTTTATAAAAACTTCGATCCCCGTGCCAAAATCATCAAGAAAGCGGCTGACGACGTACTCTCAAAATTAGGCGTTAACGACCCGGTGCTCGAAATTGCTAAAGGTCTGGAGGAGGCTGCCCTGAACGATGAGTATTTCGTGTCGCGCAAGCTTTACCCGAACGTCGACTTCTATTCGGGTATTATTTACCGTGCCCTGGGCATTCCTACTAATATGTTCACGGTGATGTTCGCCATTGGCCGCTTACCGGGCTGGATTGCGCAATGGAAAGAGATGCGCGAACAAAAGGAACCCATCGGGCGCCCCCGTCAGATTTATACCGGTGCTACCCTGCGCGAATTCAAATCCATTGAACAACGGTAATATTCGCGACCGACTTTTGCAACAAAAAGCCCTGGCCGTTTCGTTTGGCCAGGGCTTTTCTTTTGTGTTCTACTTGACGAATTAGTTTGCGGTATTCACGTGAGCCAATCTTAGTCGTCAATTTCGCCTTCATCGTCAGCCCCGGTAGCAGCCAGAACAGGATCGAGCAGGGCGGTCTCATCTTCGTTGATCTTGGCGCGAATCTTACCTTCCAGTTCGGCACTTAGTTCGGGATTGTCCAACAGCAATTCTTTCACAGCATCGCGGCCCTGAGCTAAACGGCTGGTTCCGTAGGAGAACCACGAACCCGACTTCTTAACGATTTCCATCTCGACGGCCAAATCAAGAATTTCGCCGACTTTCGAGATGCCCTGACCGTACATGATGTCGAACTCAACAACTTTGAACGGAGCTGCCAGTTTGTTCTTCACAACCTTTACTTTGGTACGGTTACCCACAACGTTGTCGGCTCCTTCTTTAATTTGACCAATCCGCCGGATATCAAGGCGAACCGATGCGTAGAACTTCAGCGCGTTACCACCGGTGGTCGTTTCGGGATTGCCGAACATAACGCCGATTTTCTCGCGCAACTGGTTGATGAAAATGCAGCAACATCCCGTCTTGTTAATCGTACCGGTCAGTTTGCGCAGCGCCTGCGACATCAGGCGGGCCTGAAGACCCATCTTGCTTTCACCCATCTCGCCTTCAATCTCAGCTTTTGGCACAAGCGCGGCTACTGAGTCAATAACGATGATATCGATAGCTCCCGAACTGATGAGGTGTTCAGTGATTTCGAGGGCCTGCTCGCCATTGTCGGGTTGCGAGATCAGAAGATTTTTGGTGTCGATGCCTAATTTCTCGGCATAAGCCCGGTCGAACGCGTGCTCGGCGTCAATAAAGGCTGCCAGGCCACCCGCTTTCTGTGCTTCGGCGATGCAGTGCAGGGTCAATGTAGTTTTACCCGACGATTCAGGACCGTATATTTCAACGACACGGCCGCGCGGCAAACCACCAATGCCCAGCGCCAGATCCAGACCCAGCGAACCCGTCGAGATCACCGGAACGTCCTCAACTTTGCTTTCGCTCAGGCGCATAACCGTACCTTTGCCGAATGCCTTATCGAGCTTCTCAATGGTGGTTTGCAGGGCCTTTAGTTTGTTATCAGCGGCAGTCGCCGTAGCCGTTGCCGAATCAGATTTAGCCATGTTAGGATGGTTGTTTAAACAGATAAAATTACCCAAAAAGGGCCAAAAAACCAAACGGTTTTTGAAAATTGTTGGTGGGGCTTGTCAGCCGCTCAGGGCCTTGCTTATGAAGTCGAAAAGCCCATTTGCTGACCAGCTAATAGTAGCAGCAAATGGACTTAATCAGGCATGAATCAGCTTGTTTACAATGTCGAATCGACCGGCACGGCCTGAGGCTGCGTGGGAGCCGTTTGCTGAGGTTGGGGTTGCTGCACCGGAGCCTGCTGCACGGACGGTTGCTGGTTGCCTGGGTAAGCCGATGGATCGCCGTAGGGTCGTGCCGCTGGACCAATCAATTCCACCGACGTAATGTAGTACTTGGTATCGCCGTTCCAGGGCAGGCGAATGATTTTCTCTTCGTAATGAAGCGTTACCCGCTGACCCGACTTAACGGCATTCGTAACCTGAGCCGCCACGGCGTCATCTTTCACCGAGAAATCAAAGTACTGAGGAGTCAGCGAACCGGTTTCGCCCGAAAAGCCGCCCACGTTGAGAACACCTTCATACGTTTTGAAGACGAAACCCCGTCGGCTGAATTTTGAGATTGTACCGGCGCGTTCGCCATCGCTGTAACTCCAACCGGTGAGCGCATACAAAATACCAAAAACAACTAATAGAAATAACAGGAAGTACAGTAACCCTCGCATAGAATTGGTTGGTTTAGTGGCGGTGTAAGACCGCACAAATAGACAAAAAAATTTAGGACATCCGTACTGATTCGTAAATTTTAGAACGACTGGCCGGGTTGATTGTTCGGTAAAATACCACTTGGCGCTGTATTATACCGAACAAAACGATAAACCATCGTCTAATTGTCGGCCTGCTTCGACAAACACAGCACGCCGTGGGGAGCAAAAACGAGGAAATTTCGCCCTGCATTTCGTTACTTTGCGCCCGGTTGGCCAACTGGCGTAACGACTTGTAGTCAACGTCGAAGAACTGGTGCGCCGGACCAATTGATTTTTTGTTGTTAACCCTCATAATTTTTGTAATG
Source organism: Spirosoma arcticum (assembly GCF_054779955.1). Taxonomy (NCBI): domain Bacteria; kingdom Pseudomonadati; phylum Bacteroidota; class Cytophagia; order Cytophagales; family Cytophagaceae; genus Spirosoma; species Spirosoma arcticum. Next base: position 494,113 of record NZ_BAAGXG010000002.1, on the reverse strand, counting down.
AGCACCATCCAAAGCATTCATGCCCGGCAAATTCTGGATTCACGGGGCAACCCGACCGTTGAAGTCGACGTGCGTACCGAAAACGGCTTTTTAGGCCGGGCGGCCGTACCATCGGGTGCGTCGACGGGTTCGCACGAGGCCGTTGAACTCCGCGACGACGATGCCAGTGTATACGTTGGGAAGGGCGTTTTAAAAGCCGTCTCGAACGTGAACGAACTGATCTTTCCCGAGTTGGTCGGCATTTCGGTATATGACCAGAATATGCTCGATAAGATCATGCTGGAGTTGGACGGAACCCCCAACAAAGGGCGGCTGGGAGCCAATGCCATTCTGGGTGTGTCATTAGCCGTGGCCAAAGCTGCCGCTCAGGAAGCCGGTATGCCACTGTACCGCTACGTGGGGGGGGTGGGTGCCAATACGTTGCCCGTACCCATGATGAATATTCTCAACGGTGGCTCCCACGCCGACAACTCCATCGATTTTCAGGAATTTATGGTTATGCCCGCCAGTGCACCAAGCTTCTCGGAAGCGCTGCGCATGGGCACCGAGATTTTTCACACGCTCAAGAAAGTACTGAAGAGCAAAGGCATGTCGACTAACGTTGGCGACGAAGGTGGTTTTGCCCCGAATATTCCTTCTAATGAGGAAGCGATTCAGATCATCTTACAAGCCATTGAGAAAGCGGGTTACCGGCCGGGCGAGGACGTGTGGGTGGCAATGGATGCCGCTGTATCCGAGTTCTACGATGCTGATACCAAACAGTACCATTTCAAAAAATCGACCGGCGACAAGCTGACCTCGTCCGAGATGGCGGGCTACTGGAAAGACTGGGTGAGCAAATACCCGATCCTGTCCATTGAAGACGGCATGGCCGAAGATGATTGGGAAGGCTGGAAAATGCACACGGACACGCTGAAAGGCACAAAAACGCAGCTCGTTGGCGACGACCTCTTCGTAACCAACGTCACGCGTCTGCAGCAGGGCATTGACCAGGGTATTGCCAATGCGATTCTGGTGAAGGTAAACCAGATTGGTTCGCTGACCGAAACCATCGACACGGTGAATCTTGCCAAGCGCAACGCTTACAAAAACATTATGTCGCACCGCTCGGGCGAAACCGAAGACGCGACCATTGCCGACCTGGCCGTAGCGCTCAACACGGGTCAGATCAAAACGGGTTCGGCCTCGCGTTCCGACCGTATGGCCAAATACAACCAGCTTCTGCGCATTGAAGAGGAACTCGGCGAAATGGCGTATTTTCCTGGGTTGAAGTTTTAAATGAAGAATGCTCAATGGGGGCCGCACGTGCGGCCCCCATTGAGCATTCTTCATTATTTATTATGAAAAAGCTCCTTTACCAACTCCGCAACTTCTACGTCGCCACCGCCCTGGCGTTATTGACGTGGATGATGTTTTTTGACGCGAATGACATCCCATCGCAGGCCCAGAATTGGTTGAAACTGCGTGAGTTAGAACAGGAAACAACGTTTTATCAGGCCGAGATCAGGGACGTACAGACCGCCCGGCGGGAAGTGCTTGGCAACGACCGGCTTCGCGAGAAGTTCGCCAGGGAGAAATACCTGATGAGAAAGCCGACCGAAGATGTATTCGTGATTGTAGACGAAAAAAATGAACCGCTGGAAAAGTAATGTATAATGTGCCGCGCGGGCGGCCCCGAATGATGAATGTATAATGGAGACCGAATCACTAATTGTACATTATACATTTACTATTATTCATTATGATAAACGTTCTCTTCGTCTGTTACGGCAACATCTGCCGGTCGCCGGTGGCAGAGGGCATATTCCGGTCGTTGGTTGCTGAGGCTGGATTGAATGAAGCGATTCAATGCGACTCGGCGGGAACAGCTTCGTTTCACCTGGGGCAACTCCCCGACCGCCGTACCCGCGAAAACGCTCTTGAACACGGCCTGACGCTTACTCACCGCGCCCGGCGCATGATTGGCGAAGATCTGGCGCAGTTCGATTATTTCGTGGCGATGGACGAAACTAACCTCGAAGCCATCGAAAAATTAAATTACCGCAGCACAGGTTTGCACACCAACGACACCATTTTTCTGCTGCGCGAGTTCGACCCGGACACCAGCGACCAGCCCAATGTGCCGGACCCTTACTACGAAGGACCTGACGTTTTTGAAGACGTGTACCAGATTGTAGCCCGCTGCTGCCACCAGTTATTGACCTACCTTATTAATGAGCGAATGGGTGAATTGCGAATTAGTGACACATAGAATATTCGCTCATTCGCAATTCACTCATTCACTTATCAGACTCATGAATAAAAAAGTCATTCTTCTCATTCTCGACGGCTGGGGTATCCCCCTGAAGCCATCCGTGTCGGCGATTGAAGCCGCCAACATTCCGTTTATGCGCTCGTTGTATCCCATCTACCCAAACAGTCGGCTGGACGCTTCAGGGCTGGCCGTTGGATTGCCAGTTGGGCAGATGGGCAACTCCGAAGTGGGCCACATGAACCTCGGTGCGGGTCGGGTGGTGTACCAGGATTTGGTGAAAGTTAATAAAGCGGTTGACGAACACACGCTCGATACCGAACCCGTATTGGTCGATGCGCTGAACTACGCCGAACGTACCGGCAAAAAGATCCACTTCATCGGCTTAGTATCCGACGGGGGCGTTCACGCGCACATCGATCATATTAAAGGGCTACTGTCTATTGCTCACGCGCATGGCCTGACGGACGTGTTCGTTCATGCCTTTACCGACGGCCGCGACACCGACCCAAAAGGCGGCATTGCTTACCTGACCGACTTACAGGCGCACATGGCCCAAACGACCGGGCAGATTGCCAGCGTGGTTGGGCGCTATTATGCCATGGACCGCGACAACCGCTGGGAACGGGTTAAAGTGGCTTACGACGCGATGGTGAACGGCGTTGGGAAGCAAGTGGCGGCCGATGCGGTTACGCAGGCCCTCCAGACATCGTACGACCAGGACGTAACCGACGAATTTGTGAAGCCAATTATCGTTGCGCAAGCCGATGGTTCGCCAGTGGCCATGATTGAGGAAGGAGACGTGGTGCTGTGTTTCAACTTCCGCACCGACCGGGGCCGCGAAATCACGCAGGCGCTAACCCAAAAGGATTTCCCGGAGCAAGGCATGAAAAAGCTGAATCTGGATTATATCACAATGACCAACTATGACAGTGATTTTGTGGGCGTGAAAGTCATTTTTGATAAAGATAATTTGCTGAACACTATCGGCGAAGTCATTGCCGGAATAGGCCGAAAGCAGATCAGAATTGCCGAAACGGAGAAATACCCCCACGTCACGTTCTTTTTCTCGGGCGGTCGCGAGGAGCCGTTCCCCGGAGAAAAGCGGTTACTATGCCCGTCGCCCAAAGAGGTGAAAACCTACGACCTCAAACCCGAAATGGCTGCTTACGACATCCGCGACGCTATCATCCCGGAGTTGGAAAAGGAAGAAGTGGATTTCGTCTGTCTCAACTTTGCCAATACCGACATGGTTGGTCATACGGGCGTATTTGAAGCCGTGGTGAAAGCGGCTGAAACGGCTGACATCTGCACAAAAGCCGTTGTCGAAGCCGCGCTCGAACACGGCTACACGACAATCATCATTGCCGACCACGGCAACGCCGAGTACATGATTAATGATGACGGCACACCTAACACGGCCCACACGACTAATCTGGTCCCCTGCATTCTGGTCGACAAAGACTACCACCCTGCGCTGAACGACGGCAAGCTCGCCGACATTGCACCCACCATTCTGCACCTGATGGGCATCCCGCAGCCACCCCAAATGACCGGTGTGAGTTTGATAAAAGACTAAGCACAAAAAAGCCGCCCTAAGCATTCAGGGCGGCTCTTTTGTGTCTTGAATAGGCATTGGCTGTTAAAGACACTCACATGTCGAACAGCATCCGGGCGGGGTCTTCCAGGATTTGCTTCACCCGAACCAGGAAACTAACAGATTCTTTGCCGTCGATGATGCGGTGATCGTAGGACAGGGCTACGTACATGATGGGGCGAATGACGATCTCGCCATTAACGACTACCGCCCGCTCCACAATGTTGTGCATCCCTAAAATGGCCGACTGTGGGGCATTGATGATAGGGGTCGACAGCATCGACCCGAATGTGCCGCCGTTGGTGATGGTGAACGTGCCACCGGTCATCTGCTCGATGGTCAGCTTGTTGTCGCGGGCCAGTCCGGCCAGCCGCACAATCTCCTTCTCGATCTGCGCAAAACTCAACTGCTCGGCGTTCCGAATAACCGGCACCACCAAACCTCGTTCGGTAGACACGGCAATCGACACGTCGCAGAAGTCGTTGAAAATCATGTTGTCGCCGTCGATCTGGGCGTTCACAGCCGGAAATTCCTTCAGCGCAATGCAAACCGCCTTGGTGAAGAACGACATGAAGCCAAGACCAACGCCATTCTTCTCTTTGAACTTGTCCTTGTATTTGTTGCGCAGGTCCATCACCGGCTTCATATCCACCTCGTTGAAGGTCGTAAGCATGGCCGTTTCATTCTTAACGGCCACCAACCGACGGGCGATGGTCCGGCGCAGCGAAGTCATCTTCTCGCGACGCTGTGCCCGTTCGCCGGTCATAACCGGAGCGGGGGCGGGTGCCGGTTTAGCTGCGGCCGGTTGCGCCGGAGAAACCGGAGCCGGTGGGGCAGTTTGGGGTTGAGCGGGAGCGGGTTGCGCTGGACTTGGTGCTGCATTCATGGCATCTTCCTTCGTCACGCGGCCACCTACGCCAGTGCCCTGAACCTGTTGGGCCGGAATGCCTTTCTCATCTAAAATTTTAGCTGCGGCCGGCGACGGATGGTGGACAGCGTATCCGTTTTGTCCGTTTTGAGCCGGTTCAGCAGTCGTTGTTTGCTGAGCGGGTTGCGCGGGAGCAGGCGACGACGTTGGGGCGGGCGCAGTAGCCGTTGCACCTGTTTCAATTTTAGCAATCAACGCGCCAATCGCGAGGGTTTCGCCCGCCTGCGCCACGATACGGAGCGTACCGGCGGCTTCGGCAGGAAGCTCGAAGGTTGCTTTGTCGGATTCAAGTTCGCATAGTACTTCGTCCAGCGCAACCTGATCGCCGTCTTTCTTGCTCCACGATGCAATAGTCACTTCTGTAACGGATTCGCCAACGGCCGGGACCTTCATCTCGATCACGTTCGTACCCGCCGATGCGTTAGCGGCCACCGGTGCACCAGACTGAGCCGGTTCGGCAACGGGTTGAAGCGCGGGAGTTGGATCTTGCTGCGACTTCACATTCTCCGGCTTCGCAGCGGCTGGTTGAGCGGGAGCGGGTGTCTCCGCCTTGGCTGGTTCGGGTGTCGGTGTGGCCGCAGGTGCATTACCCCCACTGTCGATGGTGCAGATGCTGGCGCCAATGGGCAGCACATCGCCTTCCTGCGCCAGAATATGAAGTACACCGTCGGCCTCGGCGGTTAGCTCAAACGTCGCTTTGTCGGAATCGAGTCCGCACAATACGTCGTCCATTTTCACCGAATCGCCTTCTTTTTTGTACCACGTACCGACGGTTACTTCGGTAATCGATTCTCCCACGGCGGGGATTTTCATGTCAACGGCCATGTTTTTATGGTTTGTAGTTTGTGGTTTGTGGCTTGTAGTTGCTAATGCCTAATCTGACGCGTCAGCAACTACAGACCACAAACTATAAACTCATTTACTCGAATGCTCTCCGAACGATGTCGGCTTGTTCCTGAGTGTGTCTTTTGGCGTAGCCCGTAGCGGGCGATGCCGCAGCCTCGCGCGAAACAACACGCATAGTAGACAATGCTGGGTTTCGGCTAACCAGTACGCGCAGCAGGTACCCCCAATAACCCATATTTTCGGGTTCTTCTTGAACCCAGATCAATTCTGCTTTTTTGTATTGGCCCAATACAGCTTCCAACTGCTTTTGAGGCAGCGGGGCCAGTTGTTCCAGCCTGACAAGGGCAACGTCGTCGCGCTGATCAGCCTGTTGTTTATCGAGAAGGTCATAGTATACCTTACCCGAGCACAGCAACACGCGTTTCACTTTTTTCGCCTTCGCATACGAATCGCCCAGCACTTCCTGGAAACTACCCTTGGTGAGTTCGTCCAGCGGAGAAACACACTTCGGGTGCCGCAACAACGATTTGGGCGACATGACCACCAGTGGCTTGCGGAATGACCACGCTAATTGCCGACGCATCAGGTGGAAGAAATTGGCTGGTGTCGTGATGTTAGCCACTACCATATTCTGCTCAGCGCTGAGTTGCAGGTAGCGTTCGGGCCGGGCGTTGGAGTGTTCGGGACCCTGCCCTTCGTAGCCGTGCGGGAGCAACAGGACTAAGCTGTTCTGAATGCCCCACTTCGACTCGCCAGCCGCAATAAACTGGTCGATAATCAACTGGGCACCGTTTGAGAAATCACCAAACTGCGCTTCCCAAATGACCAGCGCATGCGGATTTGCCATGGCGTAGCCGTACTCGAAGCCCAGTACGCCATACTCCGACAGCAACGAGTTATACACCTGAAACTTCTGCTGATCCTCCTGAATGAAATCGAGCGACGAGTAGGACTGGTTGGTTTCGGCATCGTGCAAAACGGCGTGACGGTGCGAAAACGTCCCCCGCTGCACATCCTGACCACTCAACCGAACGGGTCGACCCTCAACCAGCAATGACCCGTAAGCCAGCAACTCAGCGGTTCCCCAGTTTACCAGTTTAGTGTCGGTCAGCATCGTCTGCCGATCCTTAAGCAGTTTGTCGATTTGCTTCAGCGGTTTGAAGCCATCGGGAATTTTCACCAGCGCATCGCCAATGGTTTTCAGCGTCTCGGGCTGGACACCCGTTTCGGGCGACTGATCAAAATCGGAAGCTTCGGCAAACCGCAGTTCGGCCCAGTCCAGATCCAGCCGCAGGGGCTTGTACGGAATTTCAGCTTTCTGCTTAACCCGGTCGAGCCGGTCCTGCAGTTGCTTTTTAAACTCCGTATCCATGCGCGTTGCCAGTTCGGCGTCTACGTCGCCCCGCTCAATGAGCAGTTTATTGTAGAGTTCGCGTGGGTTAGCGTGCTTGTCGATGATCGTGTACATCGTCGGCTGGGTGAACTTCGGTTCGTCGGACTCATTGTGTCCGTAGCGCCGATAGCAAACCATGTCGATGAATACATCACGGCTGAATTTCTCGCGAAATTCAACGGCCAATCGGGAACAGAAAATAACCGCTTCGGGATCATCGCCGTTGACGTGAAAAATGGGCGCGTCGATAATCTTGGCGATGTCGGAACAGTAAATCGACGACCGGGCATCTTCAAAATCGGTCGTGAAGCCAATCTGATTATTGATGACGAAGTGGATTGTACCACCGGTCTGGTAGCCCGCCAGATTAGCCATCTGAGTCACTTCGTAAACAATACCCTGCCCCGCCACAGCCGCGTCGCCGTGAATCAGGATCGGCATAATCTTGGTAAAGTCCCCGGCGTATTCTTCGTCGGCCTGCGCCCGCACAAACCCTTCGACAACGGGGTTGACGGCCTCTAAGTGTGACGGGTTGGGGGCCAGTTTTACATTTATTTTCTTACCCGATTTAGTTTCGGTCAGGCTGGCGTAGCCGAGGTGGTATTTCACGTCGCCATCGCCGTGAGCCTGCTCGGGTACATTTCCTTCAAAGCCATCGAAAACGGCTTCGTACGATTTCCCCAAAATATTACAGAGGACGTTCAATCGACCCCGGTGGGCCATGCCAATCATCACCTCTTCGACGCCCATGTCGGCCGCCGTGCTGATAATGGTGTCCAACGCGGGAATGGTCGACTCACCCCCTTCGAGCGAGAATCGCTTCTGCCCTAAGTATTTGGTTGCCAGAAAGTTTTCAAAAACGGTCGCTTCGTTCAGTTTTTCGAGAATGCGTTTCTTCTCGTCACTCGTTGGCGAAAAGGTGAGCGCTTCTTTCTCAATCTTATTACGCAGCCAGTTCTTTTCATCCATTTCACGGATGTACATGTACTCGAAGCCGATGTTGCCCGCGTAAATTTTTCGCAGCGACTCCATAATGGTGCGGAGCGTGGCGGGACCGATGCCCAGCAGTTTACCCGACTCAAACGTAGTATCGAGATCAGCCTCAGTCAGGGCGTAGTCGGGCAGGTCGACGCGGGGCTGACGATCTTTTCGGGCTTTGAGGGGGTTCGTTTTAGCCAGCAAGTGCCCCCGCGACCGGTAGGCCTTGATCAGACTGGCCACCGAAACCTCCTTCTCTGCGTGACTGGCATCAACTGGTTTAACAGCCTGACCATTACTTTTGGCAGACGTGCCATTGGCCGCAGCACCGTTTGGTACCGTGTTGTTCGATTTGGTGCCGTTGGCGGTTTCGCCGTAGGTTAAGGAGAACTCAAATCCTTTAAAAAATTGCCGCCAGCTTTCGTCAACTAATTGAGGGTCTTGCTTATAAGACTGGTACAATTGATCTACGTAAGCTGCGTCGGAATTGGCAATGTATGAAAACTGGTCCATGACGGGGGCGCGTCGTTGTTTTGACTCGCAAAGGTAGCGTATAGGCTAAACACTTATCCCTAAAAATTATGGTTTTTATACCACTACGCGGTGACAACGACGCCCTTATCAACTGTAACAGCATTCATGCTGGTTTGGTTGAATCGACGACTTCTTACCAAGAGGTGCTGCATCGTTCATGATCCGGGGTTTTGAGTCAAATTTGAAGTCTGTCCGACTCCCGTTACCTTTAGGTCTGAGCTTAACAGTCTCCGCGTCCGGCTTGCGGCAAAAACGAAACAAATGCACCCTAACCAGCAGTTACTCACGTCGTTTTACGAAGCTTTTCAACGGAAGGACTTCGCCACCATGCAGGCTTGTTACGCCGACGATGCCGTATTTACGGATGCCGTGTTTCAAAACCTCAATGCCAGCCAGGTGCGGACGATGTGGGAGATGCTCATCCGGCGGGGAAACGATCTGGAACTGACTTTCTCAAACGTTGACGCCAACGATACAACCGGTTCCGCAGTCTGGACGGCCACGTATACATTCAGCCAAACCAAACGCCGGGTTGTAAACCACGTCAAGGCCAGTTTTGCCTTTAAGAATGGCAAGATCAGCCAACATACCGATCATTTTGATTTTTACAAATGGTCGAGACAGGCGCTTGGACTTTCGGGCTTATTGCTGGGCTGGACGGGCTTTCTTCAGAGGAAAGTGCAGCAAACGGCGTTGAAAAGCCTGACTAATTACATGAAGAAATAGCCGATTCGTTAAGCTGCGGGAGTGAGTCAGCCGCCGACCGAACTAACTTTTTGCCAAAGCTACTGTCGGCGGCTTTGGCCGTAGGTGCGTATATTTGACCATAAATTGCGCCGTTAACGCTACCCATGAACGTCGGAACCGCCCCGTCCTCTGCTTCTACTTCGTCACTCGCTCAGCGCTGGCAACGGGCACTGGGCGTCCGCCCGGACGAAGCCCACACGGTCAGGTTGTTTTTTATCCATAATTTTCTGTTGGGCATCGGCACCATACTGGTCTATGTGGCGGCTAACGCCATTCTGCTCGAAAATCAGCCCGAAACCAGCTTACCCATTGCCTACTTAGCGTCGGCGGCAGCAATGGTCGCCGTTGGCAAACTGTACGGCTATTATGAGCATCATCTGCTCTTGAGCAGCTTAGCCACGCGGGTCCTGCTAACCGTTATCGTTATGACCGTTGTGGTAGGTGCCTTAGTGGCGTTTGGCCATTCGGTGGCGGCTGCCGTAGCGATCATGGTTGGCTACCGGGTCGTTTATTTACTCACTAATCTTGAGTTCTGGGGTGTGTCGGCGGTCGTGTTCGACACGCGTCAAAGCAAGCGCTTGTTCAGCGTTATCAGCTCGGGCGACATGCCCGCCAAAGCGCTGGGAGCGATTCTGGCCGCTTTCGTACACGCTCACACGGGAATTTTACTCCTGGTTCTGGTTGCGTTCGGTGCGTTTCTGGCCGCCTTTTACACCCTTCAACAAACCATACAGTCCCACGAAGTTCATGCAGCCCACCGGCCAGCACGGGCTATTCGGCGCGAACCGTCGCGATTGGTTGGACAGCAGTTTGGCGGTAGTGATCTCATTTTTCTGATGTGCCTGAGTTTAGCGGCTCTGGCTGCCGTTGCCATTGAGATCGAATACAATTTTTTCGTCAACGTGAAACACCGGTTTCATGACCAATCCGACGTAATTACCTACGTCAGCATTGTACTCGCCCTGACGTACGGAGTAGCGATGCTGGTCAAGCTGCTGTTATCCGGCGCGTTACTCGACAAGTTTGGGGTGCGCCGGTCTCTGTTACTGCTGCCGCTGGTAGCGTTAGTCGGACTGGTTGGACTGATTGTCGTCCGGTGGATTGGGGCCGGAGAGACGGTGCTCTTAGTATATTTCTGCATCCTCTATTTAGTATTCGAGGTGGTACGCCGGTCGCTGTTCGACCCGGTATTTCTGGTCCTGTTTCAACCCTTGTCGCCCCCACAGCGGCTGAAAGGCCACACGCTGGCGAAGGGCCTTTATGAGCCGCTCGGACTGGGGCTGGCGGGGCTGATGATCCTGGCGATGCACAGCCATCCAGCCCTCGCCACCGCAATGCCCTTCGTCTGGATCACCCTGCTGGGTGGGGCGCTTTATTTGCTGCGCCGGACGTATCGGCACTACATGCATGAGTTGAACGACGCCATTGGCCGCCGGTTTCTGGAACGCGACCAGTTAGCGATGCCAACAGCCGCCAAAACAACCATGCTTCATCAACTCAGTAGCAATAACCCGACGGAAGTTGTTGCCGCACTCGGCTGGCTCGGTACCCACAGCCCCGATGAGCTTCACGGGCAACTACCGACGCTGCTCCAGCATGCCGACGCGACAGTGCGTCGCCGGACGCTGGCCTTGCTGACGGATCACAACCGGGCGGTTCCGCGTCAGCTTACCCACGTTGCACTGACCGATGCCGAACCGGCCCTGCGCGAACAGGCCGCTTACCTGCTCGGACGACGGATCAGCGCGGAACCCGGCGAACTGGCTCCGCTGCTGAATCATACCGACCTCAGTATTCGGCAGGGGGCGATCCGGGGCGTTCTGGAACTGAATCCGCACGACCCGGCCGGTCAATACAGCCTGACCGGGCTGGCTAACGACCCGGACCCACTCCGGCAGGAAATAGCGCTGAAGCTCATTGGTGCACTGCATTTGACCAATTTTGCCCCGGTGGTGAACCAGCGGCTAAGCAGCCCCAATAATACGCTGAGCAAAGCGGCCATTGCTGCAGCCGGGCAGTTGCCCGACCCTGAACTGACGCGTTTTCTGGTAGCGCACCTGACCGACAAGGGCATTGGCCGGGCCGTGGTAAATGCGCTGAAAACACGGGGGAGCGACGCCGTTCCCCTGATGCGGGCGGCATTGTCGACCACAAACCGGCTGCTGACAGAACGGATTGCGGCCATCTGTGGCACCATCCGCACGCCCGAGAGCCGCCAGTTGCTGAATGAGTTAGCCAGCCAGCCAGACTTGACGATACGGGGCGCGGCACTGCGGGCACTGCGCCGTTTCCCAAACATAACGACCGACGACGCCCTGTTCCGAACCTTGCTGAACGAGGAAATAGCCCTGGCGCACCGGTTGTTGCACGGCAGTCTGACAAACTCCGATCTGACCAGTACGCTCGATTATGAACTAACGGTACTGCTTCAACGACTGTTCGACGTGCTAACGCAGTTATACGACTCCGAAACCATCGTCGGGGCCAGACTTGGGGTCGGCCATCCGGCCCGCGAACGGCGGGCGAACTCGCTCGAGCTGCTCGACAACCTTATTCCAAGGACCGTTTACCAAACGATGCAGGTACTGATCGACGACCTGCCCCTGCCCGAAAAAGTTAGAATGCTGGATGCCGAACTCGGTCCGTTTGACAAGTCCGAATCCATCCGGTCTTTCATTGGACGCACGGGTGAAGCTGTTTTTTCGGCCTGGACGGTCAGTGTAGTGCTGCGCAGTTTGCCCCCCGCCGATGCCGCGCTGGTCCGTCAGTCCCTGTACTCTCAATCTCGTACGTTATCTCCCCTGCTCATGGATCATTCCACCGGCCATCAGAATCACATTCCTGACTATGACCGGGTACTGCTACTGGCCCAAACCCCTTTGTTTTCGCAAACGCCCGAAAATGTATTGGCCAGCATCACACCGATTATGAAAGAGGAACAACACGAAGCGGGCGAAACGATTTTCAACAAAGGCGACCTGGGCACGGCACTCTACGTCATTTACGCGGGCGAGGTCAGCATCCGCGATGGCGACACGGAACTGGCCCGCTTCGGTCGGGGCGACTTCTTCGGTGAACTGGCCCTGCTCGATACCGAAGCCCGGTCGGCCAGTGCCGAAGCCATCACCGACCTGCGGTTGCTGCGGTTGGATCAGGATGACTTTTTCGACCTGATGGAAGAGCGGGGCGAGGTGTTGCGCAGTATCGTCCGGAGTTTGTCGGGGCGCATCCGTCGGCAAAATGAGTTGCTGGCTGGGCGAACCACGACGCGGGCAGATAATTAATGCAGTATTTGTGTTAATTTGACCAGCAAACCTACACCTTCCTACAGCCATGTCAATTCCCGACGGAATAGGAACCGTTGTCATTGCTGCCTTAATGCTGCAATACCTCCGGCGGTTTCTGGACACGCAGACCCGAATGCCCGACTGGGACCACATCCTGAAACGAGTGTGGCCAGCCGCCGGTATCCTCATCGGTATTCTTGCTGTATTGAAAATAGAGCAGGCGTCAACAGTTTGGCTGTGGCTGGCGGTGGGGGCGATTATCGGCTACACGATCTGGCGGGCCTGGGAGTACCGACCAGCCCGAACCATTGCCCTGGCCTTCGCGCCATTCATTTTGACTACGATACTGAGTGAATTGATCGAGCAGATTGCACCCGGTTTCTACAAAGCGTCGGGCGACTATTTTGAGTCTGGGATAGGGTTCTCATTTGTCTGGCTGATTACGTTCGCCATTATCGCATCGAGGCAGAAGAAGTCGGTAGAAAAAGAACAGATAGAACGTGAACAGGAAGCCGAAAAACGCCGGTTGGTTGAGTTTCAAAACGCCGAACTCGAACGCCTGGTAGCCGCGCGGACCGCCGAAATTACCAGTCAAAAAGAAGAGTTAGAACATGCCATCGCCGAATTGAGAATGACCCAAACTCAGCTCATTCAGTCGGAGAAGATGGCCAGCCTGGGCGAACTGACCGCCGGCATCGCCCACGAGATCCAGAACCCCCTCAACTTCGTCAACAACTTCTCGGAGGTCTCCGTCGAACTCATCGACGAACTCACCGACGAACAACTCAAACCCAACCGAGATGCCGACCTGGAAGCCGACCTGCTGGCCGACCTCAAACAAAACCTCCAGAAGATCACCCAGCACGGCAGCCGGGCCTCCTCCATCGTGCGGGGCATGCTCCAGCACTCAAGGGCCAGCACCGGACAGCGCGAGCCGACCGACCTCAACGCCCTCTGCGAGGAGTACCTGCGGCTGGCCTACCACGGCCTGCGGGCCAAAGACAAGACCTTCAACGCCCACTTCACCACTGATCTGGATGCCAACTTAGGCCTGGTCACGGTGGTATCGCAGGACCTGGGGCGGGTGCTGCTCAACCTCTTCACCAACGCCTTCTATGCCGTGCAGCAGAAAAGTGGGCAAGCTGGAGCACTGACTGGTTTAAATTATCAACCAACCGTTCAGGTTCAGACGCGCTGCAAAGACGGCCAGGCTATAATCCGGGTCATCGACAATGGTATTGGCGTTCCTGATTCAGTCCGGCAAAAGATCTTTCAACCGTTTTTCACCACCAAGCCCACCGGCGAGGGCACCGGATTGGGGCTGTCGCTGGCCTACGACATTGTCACCAAAGGCCACAATGGCACATTAACGGTGGAAAGTCAGGAAGGAAAAGGTACGACGTTCACCATTGCGTTACCGGCCTAATGACCTGCTTATGCTGATAACATCGCGTTACCGAGTCATGCTGACTGCCCTCATTATGGTGCTGTTTGCCCCCACCCTGCTGGCACAGTCAATCACCGACAGTTTGCAGCGATGGCTGGCTACTCACCCTAAAGCCGACACGGGCCGCGTCAACCGACTGATTGCGCTGGCGCAGGCGATCCGCCCGGACGATTACGCGGAGTCCCTGTTGCAGGCGCAGGAAGCGCTGACGCTGGCGCGAAAACTGAGCTATCCTGTCGGCGAAGCGAAGGCGATGCTGGCGCTGGGGGTGGCCTACGGCGACCGCAACGATTACACGATGGCCGTTCAAACCCTAACCCAGGCCCGCCAACAGTTCGGACGACTGGGCGACCGCGTTGGGGCGGCCCGCGTACAGGGTCAGTTGGGCTGGATCGACACGCAGCGGGGCAACTACGTACCGGCCCTCACCGTGGGCCTACATTGCCTCAACTTAGCTAAGGAACTGGGCGATTCGGTACTCCTTCGGCAAACTACGGTCCGGCTCGCTATGCTCTACAGTCTGCTTGGTGACTACGACCAGGCCCTGCGCTACTACTCCACCGCACTCGATGGGCTGAAACAGTCGGGCGAAGAAGCTAATATTAGCCGGGTTCTGAACGGCATGGGTGAGCTTTACCGCCATCAGGGCGATTTGCGTCGGGCCGCGCGGTACTACAACAAAGCTATCCGGCTGGCCCAACGGTTAGACAACGCCGGACTGCGGGCCGAAGCCGAAAGTAATCTGGCCGCTGTGGAGGTGGAGGAAGAGATGTATGAGCAGGCGCTGCTTACCGGCCACCGGGCCTTACGGGTGATGCTGGCAAAAGGCGGCTACGAAGTGATTGCCTGGACACAAATTGTCTTGAGCCGGGCACACCTGCAGATCGGCCGGGCTGACAGCGCCATCTACTACGCCCGGCAGAGCTGGAATCTGAGTCGGCAAATTGGCTACCGGGAAGCCACCCGCGACGCCAGCAATATATTGGCCAAAGCCTATGCAAAAACGGGTAATTACCGGCATGCCTACGAATTCAACCAGGTTTATCAGGCCTACGAAGATACCCTGTCGGGACGGCAGACAAGGCAGCAGGTATCCTTATTGCAACAAAACGCTTACGCGGCTGAGCGAAAAGCGCAGGCTGCGCTTCGCCGGGAGGAGAGCCGACGCCAGCAGCAGTGGCTCATCACCGCCCTGATCAGCGTCGTGCTGCTGGCCGCCCTGGCCACCATACTGTGGCGCAGCTATCGACGGCAACAGCGGGCGAACGAGCAACTTCGCGAGCAGCAGGCCCGGCTGAAGGCCACGCAAAACCAGCTCATTCAGTCGGAGAAGATGGCCAGCCTGGGCGAACTGACCGCCGGCATCGCCCACGAGATCCAGAACCCCCTCAACTTCGTCAACAACTTCTCGGAGGTCTCCGTCGAACTCATCGACGAACTCACCGACGAACAACTCAAACCCAACCGAGATGCCGACCTGGAAGCCGACCTGCTGGCCGACCTCAAACAAAACCTCCAGAAGATCACCCAGCACGGCAGCCGGGCCTCCTCCATCGTGCGGGGCATGCTCCAGCACTCAAGGGCCAGCACCGGACAGCGCGAGCCGACCGACCTCAACGCCCTCTGCGAGGAGTACCTGCGGCTGGCCTACCACGGCCTGCGGGCCAAGGACAAGACCTTCAACGCCCACTTCACCACTGACCTGGATGCCAACTTAGGCCTGGTTACCGTCGTGTCACAGGACCTGGGGCGGGTGCTGCTCAACCTCTTCACCAACGCCTTCTATGCCGTGCATCAAAAGCAGAAACAAATTGGACTATCGGTTGGAGCTGCCAGTTACCAGCCTACCGTTCAGGTGCAGACGCGGTACGTGACTGGGGACGGTCAGGCTCAGATTAAAGTGATTGACAATGGCACGGGCATGCCCGAAGCACTGAAAACCAAAATTTTCCAACCCTTCTTCACTACCAAGCCCACCGGCGAAGGCACCGGATTGGGGCTGTCGCTGGCCTACGACATTATCACGAAAGGTCACCTGGGCACGCTCGACGTACAGAGTCGGGAAGGCGAAGGCACCGAGTTTATCATTAGATTGCCTGCATAGACAAACCCGTTTGATACGTTTGCGTAACCCTTCTCCATCAAAACGCTTATTTCTATAATGACATAATTATGCTTATGAAAATTTTAGTTGTCGACGACGAAATCGACGTGAAAGACCTCTTTGAACAGCGGTTTCGGCGCGAAATCCGAAGCGGTGAGTTTGCGCTTACGTTTGCCAACTCGGGCGAAGAAGCCCTGACGTATTTAGCCAACCGCCCCTCCGAAGTAGTCCTGATTCTGTCGGACATCAACATGCCGGGCATGAGTGGGTTTGAACTATTGCGGCATATTCGGTCCGACTTTAACGCCCCGCCCCCGCCCGTTGTCATGATGATTACCGCCTACGGTGACCCCGACTCGCAGCAGCAAGCCGTGCAGTTGGGTGCTAACGACTTCCTGACCAAACCGCTCGACTTTACCGTTCTCAAGGAAAAACTGCGCAGCATCGCATGAAGGCAAAAATATTGGTGGTCGATGATGAAACCGATCTTGAACTGCTCATAAAGCAGAAATTTCGGCGGCAGATCCGCGAAAAACAGTACGAGTTCCTGTTTGCCCACGACGGCGAAGAAGCGCTGGTTGTGCTCGATCAAAACCCTGACATCGATATGGTGCTGACCGACATCAACATGCCCGGCATGGATGGGCTGACGCTTTTGGTCAAGCTGCACGAGGCTAATCCAATGCTTAAATCGGTCATTGTATCAGCCTACGGCGACATGGACAACATCCGCACCGCTATGAATCGGGGGGCGTTCGATTTTATCACCAAGCCGGTTAACTTCGAAGACCTCGAAGTGACGATGCAGAAAACGATGCAGCACGTTGCCCAGCTTCGGCAAACGCTCCAGGCCATCAAGGAAAACGATATTTTGCGCATGTACGTCGATGAATCCGTGCTGGCTTTCATGAGTCGGTCCGAATTTGAAACGTCGCTCTCGGCCAGTGAAACGGTTACGGCTACGGTCATGTTTATCGACATTTGCGGATTCACGGCCATTGCCGAGCGAGAAACCGCCGACACGGTTGTGAAGCTGGTTAACCGTTATTTCGACGTGATGGTGAAAGAAATTATTGCGCAGGGTGGCCACATCGACAAGTTCATGGGCGATGCCGTGATGGCCGTATTCCGGGGCGAGTACCACCTCGACCGGGCCATTGAAGCGGGCTTGGGCGTTCGGGCGCAGATTGCTACCGTCGAAGACACTCTGCCCAACCATCCCAACTATCACCCGCAGGTAGCCATTGGCATCAATACCGGGGAAATGGTTTCGGGTAATATTGGCTCCCGAACCCTCCGGCGATTAGATTACACCGTCATCGGCGACGTCGTCAATATGGCGCAACGGCTTCAGACCGCAGCCCGTGCGGGTCAGGTCGTCATTACAGAATCGGCTCAGCAGAACGTAGCCGAGTCATTCACCTGCGAACGAATTGGCGAGGTAACGCTCAAGAACAAAGCGGTTCCGGTTGTGATTTATGATGTGGTTGGATAATCATTACGACGCGGTGCTACCTCCCAGCGTCAAATATTCCAGTACCAGCGCCCAGCAATGCGCTTCGCACTGCCAGCGCATTTGGGTAAACGACCGGTCGGCCCAACGGCGTACAATTGGTTGCTCGTAGGCCGTTAGTAAACCGGCGATGAAGAAGTGAAACGTGCTGAAATCCTGCTCAATGTCGGCTACCTCAATCACGGGCGGGCGCTCGCCCAGCCGGAGCAGCGATGTATTCAGCACAAGTTGCTCCATGCGGTTTGTCGCTTTCGTTAACAGATGTCGGGCATCAGCGACCAGGCGCGGGCGAATGGAAGCCAGTTCGGGCGGATCGAACGCGGCTATCAACCGCGTCAGGTGATAAATAATCAGCGAAGTTCGGGCATAGTGGGGTGCACAGCGAAACGGCTCCGACACGTACCGACCCGATTCCACCACCGCCCGCAGGTACGTTAGCGAGTCGGCTCTGTGCTGATCCAGAGGCACACCATACTGGTATAAACAGTACAACATATTGCTCATCGCGCAGGCGTCGAAGTCGATGCCCATGTTCTTGCCAAACCAGGTCGAATAGGCCCGCAGGTGGCGGTAGTCGGCAAACGTCGTTTGAATTCGCCGGGTGGTGCCGTTGGCGTGCTGCGCCAGTTTGGTTTTCAACCAGTTAAGTTCGTCAGGACGGTCGGCCGCTGCCGTTGGCTGGGTGGTAAGGTACACCATCGCCGTGTCGTCAATGTCGTCGGGAATGCGAAAATGATCGAAGTGGCGGAACAGATAACCGTTCGGAAAGTGCTGTGAGGGACGCGTGGGCCAGAAATTATACGTGCCCAGGCCGTCTTTGTTGCGAAACAGCGGGTAAGCCGCAACAGCACGTTCCTGAATTTGGTCAATTAACCGCTGCGACTCGGGCGAAATCACCGGACGCAGTTGCCGGAGCGTAAACACGGTGATGGCCGTGAAAAACACGTTTGTGTCGGGACGCCGGTACCCAATAGCCGGGTTGCTGCGCACCGACGGAAACAGACCGGCGTCCGTCTGTAAATCAGCAATGCGTTGGATGAGGGCGTCAGTGGTCAAAGGCTAAATTAATTCGTCCGTAAATTTTGGCAAAGTTAAACCGAACCGCATAGGTCGAACCGCGTAGGTGTTGCCAACGTTGATACGTTGCCATTTTTCAGATTAAGCCTGCATCTTTGCCGCCTGACTTGAGCGTACCTGATGTCCAACTTAATTTTATTTGACGACCCGGCCATCCGCGCGGCCTTATTACCCTTCACGTTTACACGACCCGTGGCGGGTATTCGTATTGGTATCCAGACGGTGGCCGGGAAATGGGCTGACTCGCTCGGCTCAACGCCTTCGTTTCTGACGGAATCGTATTTGCAGACTAAATTTTCGCAAACAGCCGGAGTTGATAATCTATACGTAAACGGAGCCGTTTGTCCGATGCCCGCCCTCACTGAGCGGTTGAAGGCGCTGAAGACAGGCGAAAGTCTAATTTCGCCCGGTGGTTTACTGCTCGCCCTGCGCACCGCTCACACGGCTACCGATGCTGCTCGACTGCCTCATTTGCCCCAACATACGCACACCTTCACCGGCACACTAACTATCGTGAAGCACCCGTGGGATATTTTTGTGCAGAATGGCGACCAGATCCGCGCCGATTTTGCCCGTATTACCGCTAACCGTGAATCGCAACCGCTTACGGACCCGTTTACCCGATGTTACGCGCCCGAAAACATATTTGTGGAACCCGGCGCTACGATCCGGGCCTCCATTCTCAATGCCGAGGGTGGCCCCATTTACATTGGCCGTAATGCCACCATCAGTGAAGGCTCTATTGTGATTGGACCCTTTGCACTTGGCGAAGGATCTACCGTGAACTGGGGTGGCAAAATGCGCAGCAACACCACCATCGGGCCGTTTTGTAAGGTAGGCGGGGAAGTCGGAAACTCCATCTTTTTCGGCTACAGCAATAAGGCCCATGACGGTTTTTTGGGGAATTCGGTCATTGGCGAATGGTGTAATTTAGGAGCTAATGTCAACAATTCGAACCTCAAAAACGATTATACCAACGTCAAGCTTCACAGTTACCCAACCGGACAACTTGAAGACACCGGTCGCATTTTCTGCGGATTGATGATGGCTGATTTTACGAAGGCCGGTATCAGCACTATGTTCAACACGGGCACGGTCGTGGGGGTTAGCAGCAACGTGTTCGGGGGTGGGTTTCAGCCGAAGCACATCCCCTCATTTTCGTGGGGTGGGGCCACCGACGGCTTCACCACTTACCGAATCGACAAAGCGCTGCAAGTGGCCCGCGAAGCGTTCAACCGCCGGAACAAAGCGTTCGATGCGGTGGAGGAAGGGGTTTTGAAAGCGATTTATTTAATGATGAATGATAAGTGATGAATGCGCTCGCAAGGCATATCATTCATCACTTATCATTCATCGTTCATCATTAGTAAGACGTGCAATTCTCCGAAATCATCGGTCACGACGATACCAAGCAGATGCTGCTGCGGGCGGTGCAAACCAATCACTTAGCCCACGCGCTGCTATTCGACGGCCCACCGGGCAGTGCTAATCTCGCATTGGCACTGGCGCTGGCGCAGTATGTTAACTGCGAAGACAAACTACAGAGCGATTCCTGCGGGCGGTGCGCATCCTGTGTGAAAATCCAGAAGTTTGTCCACCCGGACCTGCACATGGTGTTCCCGGTAGCCAACTTAGCGAAAGGAAAAACGTCGGAAGCGTATCTGACCGACTGGCGCAAATTCCTGCTCGATCAGCCCTACCGCACCTTAGGCGACTGGCTCGAAACGGTCGGGGCCGATAATAAGCAGGGCAATATATCGGCCGAAGAAGCCCGGAACATTCTGCAAACGCTGTCACTGAAAGCATACGAGGGCGCCTACAAGATCATGCTCATCTGGCTCCCGGAGTTGATGAACGGGACATCGGCTAACGCACTGCTGAAGGTACTGGAGGAGCCACCCGTACAAACACTTTTCCTGTTGGTAACGAACCAGCCCGACAAATTGCTCATCACGATCCTGTCGCGGACGCAGCGAGTGGCGGTGCGGGCGTTTACGGACGAGGAGGTAGCCACGCATTTACGCCAGCACCTGAATGTCGACGAAACCATTGCCCGGCGCGTGGCTTACCTGAGTGATGGTGATTTGTCGATGGCACTGAAACTTGGTCAGCAGGAAGACGCTGGCACTTCGGCGTCGGGTCAGCATACGTGGTTTGCCGAGTGGATGCGAATGTGCTACCGGCAGGATTTGCTTGGGTTGGTTAAACAGGCCGACCAGTTCGATGGTTTCAGCAAGGAAAAGCAGAAGGGCTTGCTCGACTACAGCATCCGGCTCTACCGCGATCTGTTTTTGTGGCAGCAGGGAGCCGGTGCATTGCTGCGCCTGCCCGATGATGAACTGGCATTTGTAAAGAATTTTTCCAAAGTGCTAACCAGTACGCATATCGAACACATTGTTGCCGATCTCAACGAATCGGCCTATCACCTCGAACGCAATGCCCGCGCCAAAATGATTATGCTCGATATGTCACTCACGTTCAGTCGATTGATCAAAACTAAGTTGTAAAGTAGTGTTTAGGTGTTTTAGTGTGTACGTGTCTTGTGCTTGCAGCTCTACACAAAAACTTATACACTCAAACACTGAAACACCCGCCGTGAAACCGCACATCCATGAAACCCAAGCAGATCATCGGCATGACGGACATTGTTGACTTTCCTGATCTGGGACTGTTCGATGTGCAGGCAAAAGTTGATACAGGCGCATTTACGTCGTCGCTGCACTGCAAAAAAGTCAGGTTAGTGCGGGTGGGGCTTCGGACTAAATTAAGTTTCTGGCTAATTGACAAAACCGGCGAGCCTGCCCGCAAGTTCTATAGCGATGAGTTCAGCGAGCGCATGATTCGTAACTCGTTTGGTGTATCCGAAAAGCGGTATGTTATCAAGACCCGTATTGTATTGTTTGGCCGCATTATTAAAGCGGAGTTTACGCTTGCCGACCGGGAACGGCTCAAAAACCCAGTGCTATTGGGCCGCAAATTGCTCCGCAACCGATTTATCGTCGATGTATCGCAGCGGAATTTGTCTTATCAACTAAAGGCATTCGGTCAGTCAGTGAGTAAAGCGAGTCAGTCAGTAGCTGACTACATCGGCGAACCGGCAGCAGCACAGGACACGCCAGCCTTCACTGACCTCCCAACTCATTGACTCACTACCGAACTAATGCGTATTGCCATTTTATCGGCCAATCCGGCTTTATATTCCACGAAACGACTCCTCGAAGCCGCCAATCAGCGTGGCCACGAAGGTGTTTTGGTAAATCATTTGAACTGCCAAGTTATGATTGAAGGTGGCAATCCTTCGGTACTCTACGAAGGCCGCAACCTGGAACCCTTCGACGCCATCGTGCCCCGAATCGGTGCATCCGTTACTGATTATGGATGCGCCATTGTTCGCCAGTTTGAGATGATGAAAGTGTTTACAACGGCTAAATCGCAGGCCATCATGCGCTCGCGTAACAAACTACGGAGTTTGCAGGTGCTGTCGAAAGCCGGCGTTGGATTGCCAAAGACGGTGTTTGCCAATCATCCCAAAAATGGCAGCGTCACCCAATTGATTGAGTTAGTTGGCGGGCCGCCTGTCGTGATCAAACTGCTGGAAGGTACCCAAGGGATCGGCGTGGTGCTGGCCGAAACGACCAAAGCTGCCAAATCGACCATTGAGGCCTTCTACGGCTTAAAAAAGCATGTATTGGTGCAGGAGTTTGTGGCCGAAGCCAAAGGGGCCGACATCCGGGCTTTCGTCATTGGCGGACGCGTGGTGGGTGCCATTCGTCGGCAGGGCGTGGAAGGCGATTTTCGCTCGAACCTGCACCGGGGTGGTAACGCCGTCGCCGTAACGTTGACCGCCGATGAGGAAAAAACGGCCATTGAAGCAGCCCGCGCCCTGGGTCTGAAAGTGGCTGGGGTCGATATGCTGCCCTCTGACCGGGGGCCGTTGGTACTCGAAGTCAACTCATCGCCGGGGCTGGAAGGCATTGAAACGGCCACCGGTGTCGACGTAGCCTCCGAAATCATCGCTTACATCGAAGACAAAATCCGAACCGACGAAGGCGATATGGTGGGCGTTTAAAAATGATGATGAATGGTGAACGCACTGCGATGCATTAATTTGCCGATCATTCATGCGCTTCGGCGGACCGATTTATTTTTCATCATTATTTTATGCCTCTCGACCCTGACCTAAAAAAAGCAATTGTCCACATGCCAGGTGTGGAAAAGGATAAGCTGTTGCTTCGGCTGATCGCCAAAGATCCGATCTTAGGCGAAAAGCTCCAGTTTGAACTGGTTGAACGGGGACAGACCGTTGACGACCGACGCGAATTGATCCGGGCGTTTATCCACCGGACGGCCGCTCTCAATGCCGATACGCCCGGCTGGCTAATGATGGACATGCGCACCGTTAGTGGCTATATCAGCCGCCATTTGAAGGTAACAAAAGACAAATACGGCGAGGTCGATCTGATGCTTCACATGCTCAACACCTTCTACGACCACAACGCGCACCTGCTCCACAAATACAATTCGCGCTCCGACAAGTGTGCCCAATACATTGCCAAGCGAACCGATCAGGTGCTTAAAAAAGCCAGTAAACTCGATCCTGACTACCACATCGAATTCGCCGATGGAATCAACAAACTGCTACAGTGGGTACACGGCAACGCCCCGGCCCACTACGCCCGGCAGTTGGGCCTGCCCAAGGAATGGGTGATGTGAGTGTTTTCAGTACGTCTTGGTCATGTCGGCGGGAATTGCCAGCACGAAATCGCCGAGGTTGCGACTTTCAGCGGCAGGCTTGTCGGGATCAGCTAACTCGACCGACGAGAGCGTCATAATTTTCAAATCAGGCCGCCCCTTGTGTAAGTACCAACTGATGCCCTCGAAATTCTTGGAGTGGTAATCGCCGTTGAAGTGCAACGCGGTTTGGTCTGGTTTCAGGTTTTGCAGAATAAAGTGAGCCATTGTCGCATCTTTAATAGCCTGAGCGCGGGCAAAATTAGCTGCGGCATCACCGCTGCCATGCGGGTTAGGCTGTTTACTGTCGGTTCCGTGGGCTGACCCCATCATCTCCAGCATAGCCTGATAGCCGGGCAGCGTCAGGTCGACGGTGAGGGGCAACGGAGCCATCTGGCGTTTAGCCGTATCAGGCAACGTATCGAGCGCGGCCAATCCCTGGCGCGACACTAAACTGGCGTACCGGCGCGGTACATTCGTGGCCACGAAGAGAATTTTCCGGTCGCGGGCCAGATCGACAAGCGGTTTGTAGTCCGTGTCGAAATTAGGCCATAGCCGGGCCTGTTTGGCCAGTTCGCTGCTGGTGGTGCGGCCCTGCACGTAGTCACTGAGGGCGGTTTGATTGTCGGCTTCGAACATTTCAGCGCCCAGCACAAGGTTGCCCCCTTTCAATGCGGCTAAATCCCTCGTCAGTTGCAGTTCGAGCCAGTGGCAGATGGGATTGTTATGCAACTCACCAAACAGTACCACATCCGCATCGGCGGCTTGCCTGAGCAGTTTGGCATAGGTCGTTGATTTTAACTTAGCATCGTAAAGTCGGTACGCGGGGCGGTCGGGACCGGAACGAAATGAAAAAGACAGCAGGCAAAGCAAAACCAGAGAAAGACGCATAGAGTCGGCAGGTCGGTTAATCTGGTAACTAATCCCATTCTTAATTAGTTACCCGTCTGTACGCAACAAGCTCTCCCCGCCCAATGACTTTGCTTGAATCGCTCCATCTGTTTCCTGCCTTTGCAACCGTGCCCGACGAGCAGCTTCAGTGGCTTATCGACCGCTCCGAGGAACAGTCGTTTCCGGCGAACCACGTCGTCAGTAAACCCGGCGATGTAGTAGATCACTTGACATTAGTGCTCGATGGCCGGATCGTGATCGACAGTGGACAGAACGGCTCGGGTGATGATATTGCCCGGTTTGAGCCGCACTCGTTCCTGGGTGTTTTACCCTTTTCGCGGCTCCGCGAAATCCGGAACCGGGTCATCACCGACGCCCCGACGCGGGTGCTTCAACTCCACCGCGACCACCTGCGCGAGTTGACCCAAACCAATTATGAACTGACCCAGGCGCTCGTTCAGCAAATGACGACCCGCGTTCGGGACTATACGCGCCAGACCCAGCAGGAAGACAAAATGGCGTCGCTGGGGCGGCTGTCGGCGGGGCTTGCTCACGAACTGAACAATCCCGTAGCGGCCGTTGTCCGCTCGGCCGATACGCTCAAAGAACACATGCGGGCCACGCCCGACGGCTTCAAGGCCATTATGCACCTCAGCCTGACCGACGAGCAGGTAGATTCGGTGAACGACGCTTTCTTCAGCAAAGTCGACCAAAAGTCGGCAAACGGTGGAATAGTGAGGCCGTCGCTGCTGGAGCGAACGACGCTGGAAGACGACGTAACCGACTGGCTCGACGATAATGGCATTGATGACTCGGTAGACCTGGCTGGGCCATTGGTTGAATTTGGATTCACAACGGACGATCTGGACGGGATTCTGGACAAGATTGGCGACGATAATCTGGCGGGTGTGCTGGGCTGGTTAGTCAATAATTTAGTGACCGAGAAGTTAGTTATGGACATCAGCGAAGCGTCTAAACGAATTTCGACGCTGGTTGGCTCCATCAAAAACTACACCCACATGGACCGGGGGGCGGGTAAGGAACGGGTTCCGCTTACGGAAGGAATCCGTAATACGCTGACGCTGCTGGATCACAAACTTCGCCGTAAACACATTGCGGTGACGCTCAACCTGCCGAACGATTTGCCAGAAGTATGCGGCTGGCCCGGCGAACTAAACCAGGTCTGGACCAACCTCATCGACAACGCCATCGACGCCCTGCCCGACGGGGGACAGCTCAGCATCAGCAGTGAACCGGACCGCGAGTTTGTACTGACGAAAATTACTGACAATGGACCGGGCATACCGGAAGACATTCGCGATAAAATATTTGAGCCATTTTTTACGACTAAAGAAATAGGTAAAGGCACCGGGCTTGGTCTGGACATTGTCCAAGGCGTGGTGAAACACCACAACGGCTCCATCAACGTGAAATCGAAGCCGGGCGAAACTGTGTTTAGTGTGTGCTTACCTATCGAATGAGTGAAAAACTTCGGCAATCGCTCATTCACTCCGCTTCGGCGGTCCAGTTTCGCTATTCGCTTATTCACTCTTTCACTCATTTGATGTATGAAACTCCCCATCATTTTTTCCATCGACGACGACCCGCAGGTGTTGCAGGCCATTCAGCACGATTTGCGGCAGCAGTACCGAAAACGATACCGAATCATGTCGACGACTTCAGCCCGCGAAGCACTCGATTCGCTGACCGAGCTCAAGAAGAAGGGGGAAGAGGTAGCCCTGTTCCTCTCCGACCAGCGGATGCCCGACATGACCGGCGTCGAGTTTCTGATTGAGGCCCGCAAGGTATTCCCAGTTGCCAAACGTGCCCTCCTGACGGCCTATTCCGACATCGACGCGGCCGTGCGGGCCATCAATGAAGTGCAGTTAGACTACTACATTGCCAAGCCCTGGGACCCACCGGAGGAGAAGCTCTATCCCGTGGTCGATGATCTGCTCAGCAACTGGCAGTCGGACTACCGACCCGGATTTACCGGCCTGAAGCTGATCGGTTATCAGTTTTCGCCCCGTTCGCACGAATTGAAAGATTTCCTGTCGGGCAACCTGATGCCGTATCAGTGGCTCAACATCGAAAGTGATCCCGAGGCTCAGGCCCTGCTCGATCTGCACGGACTGACGAACAACGATCTACCCGTTGCTGTTCTGGAAGACGGTACGGCCATGGTGCAGCCCAGCATTCAGGAAGTTGGGGCGCAAATGGGCCTGAGTCCAACGGCATCCGAATCGCTCTACGATCTGGCCATCATTGGCGCGGGTCCGGCCGGGCTCGCGGCAGCGGTCTACGGCGGTTCAGAGGGATTGAAGACTATTCTGGTTGATAAACGTGCGCCGGGTGGCCAGGCTGGAACCAGTTCCCGCATCGAAAATTACCTCGGTTTTCCGGCCGGGCTGAGCGGGGCCGAACTCACCAAGCGGGCCATTACGCAGGCTACGCGCTTCGGGGTGGAGTTTCTGGCCCCCCAGGAGGTCACATCCATTGAGTCCAAGGGGCAGTACAAATACATTCACATGGCCGATGGTAGTCAAGTTGTGACGCGGGCCATTGTGCTCAGCACGGGGGTGTCGTACCACAAATTGGACAACGAAAGTCTCGACCGGTTTTCGGGGGCGGGCGTGTATTACGGCGCGGCTACGACTGAAGCGTTTGCCTTCAAAGAGCAGCCGGTGTACATCGTGGGTGGGGGCAATTCGGCCGGGCAGGGGGCCATGTACCTCTCGCGGACGGCCTCGGACGTGTACATCTGCGTCCGGCGGCCCGACCTCTCCGAAACCATGTCGCAGTACCTGATCGACCAAATTGATAAAACACCCAATATTCACGTCCTCGGCTGCACGGAAGTGGTAGAAGCGCTCGGCAAGGAGCGGTTGGAGTGTTTAGTGCTGGAGAATATGGACACCCACGAACGGCGGACGGAAAAGGCGGGCGGGCTGTTTGTTTTCATCGGCACCAAACCCCTCACCGACTGGATAGAAATGGACATCATCAAGGATCCGAAAGGTTTTATTGCCACCGGCCGCGACCTCGGCAAATACGCCGAGTACAAAAAAGTGTGGAAACATAACCGCGAACCGTACCTGCTCGAAACGTGTAGCCCCGGCATTTTCGCGGCTGGCGACGTGCGGGCGGGGGCCATGAACCGCGTTGCATCGGCGGTGGGCGAAGGGGCAATGGCAGTGAGTTTCGTGCACAAATATTTGGCTGAGAGTTAATCGGCTGGGCATACGTCCAGTGACCGACCTGACCAATATATTAAGACTCAATATGAAGACGACAATCCTGTATGGCCCTATTTGGGCTTCCGTAGTTACAATGTTCCTGCTAAGTAGCTGCGGTGACCGTTCCAGCCAAACTAAAACCGAAACAACGTCTGACTCTACAGTCGCATCTCAAACGAGTGCTGTCTGTTATCGGCAGGTGGTAGGACGCGACACGACGAGCGTCCGTTTGGTCATTGACGGATCGTCGGTGACGGGTGAACTGGCCGTGCTGCCCGCCGAAAAAGACCGGGCGCAAGGCTCCATCAGCGGTACACGAACCGGCAGCCAGATCGTGGCCGACTGGCAGCGGTCGGGTGAGGGCGTGACGCAAGTTCACGAAGTAAATTTCACAATGGTCGGCGACTCGCTGCTATGGCGCGAAGGCGAACGAACCGAAAAACAAGGCAAATGGATATTGGCGAACCCGGATCAGGGGTTTCAATATAAACTGACGAAAGTTAACTGCGCCCCTCTGCCCTGAACGGCTCGTCACTTCAACCGATTGGCGAGGAACAAATAGGGCTTCAGAAAGTGGTTCTTGAACAAAATTTTCGGGTCGTCGGGGAACTGCTGATAATACGTTTCATCGGCATCCAGCACAATGGTTTGGCCAGCCCGTACAAAATGACTACTATTGAAATAAGCGGGTTTCTGGTAGTCAGGCAGGTTTTTCTGCACGGCCCGTTCCATATAACCGCCGAGAAACCGCTGATACTGCTTTTGGGCTTTTCGGCTGGGTTTATCCATTTTTTTAAAGACGTAGTTGAGCGCAATGCGGTTGAAAAACTTCTGACGCCGTATTGCATTAGGAATGTTGGCAAAGGGATTTGTTAGATTAAAATCGTCGGTGGTTTGAACAGACAACGGAAATTCGGGCACCCAATCCGCTGAGTTAATCACGTTGAACGCCCAACCATTCTGCGTGGCAATTTCGTAGTCATACGCATAGGAGAGATTCCCCGGCTTAGGACCGGCAATGCAGTAAGTCTTAAAGCGCACATTGGCAGGCAGGCGACTACCCAACTGGCTGTAGAGATACGACGTCATCAAAAAAGCGATGGCTCCCCCCTGACTGTCGCCCGTAATGATGAATTCTTTGGTACCTTTCCCAACGGCCGAGTCGAGTTTGGGCATTATATCTTTGGCTAAATACGCCATGCCAATCAACCAACCGGCATGGACAGCCGCTCTTGGGTTTTTAGCTAATTTGTAAGAAAAAGTATCATTGGCACTAAGTTGGATCTGGCCAGTGGCGGGTACCATCGCTGCATAAATGTTTTCAACCCACCCAGCGGGGTCCAGCGTCGTTCCCCGGATACTGATTACGCCCACGCCGTCGTCTCGTTGCCACAATTCCCATTTATTGTCTAACCCGACAACGGGTGAGCGGTATCCACGTTTGCAGCGGACCGGATCGCCGATGGTGACGGAGTCGACGAAGCCACCCGCAACGTGTAGCATTTCGATGAACTCGGCCTTATCAAAACCGGGTTTCAGTCGGGTTGTTTGCGCCGATACAGGCTCGAAAAACAGGCAAATGGCTGTAATGAGGAAAAGAATAAATCGTGTTTTCATGAGGTAAATTATTTTTTTCTTGACCTAACCAATTGATTAATAGTTTCGATTTCAGAGCCAGTCGACCAGTGATACGGCCACCCCGATTGTCGTTTGCCGGTGGTTGTAGTCGATCAGGGTTTCGCCGTAGCCGTGCAGAATCTGGAGGTCGCCCCGCAGGTTGCCTCTTACCGGAAACGTCCAGTCGAACTGCACCTGCCCCCGGTTTTTGGCCCCGCCCCGGAGCGAATGGCTGCCGACCACGGAAAACAGATTCCGCCCGGTTCGGTAAATGACCGTGGCGTCGGCCCGGCCAATATTGTCGGCTACGGCCGGGTTTTCGTCTTCGGCATCAGGGAGCCGCAGCCACGGCCGGAGCAGCACAACCCATTTGCCTCGTTCAAATCCCGCGTGCAGGATAACCCGGTTCCAGCTTCGCGAGAGCTGTATGGCCCGCCCATTAGACTGGTGGTTGAAGG
Organism: Spirosoma arcticum; assembly: GCF_054779955.1. Lineage (NCBI taxonomy): Bacteria > Pseudomonadati > Bacteroidota > Cytophagia > Cytophagales > Cytophagaceae > Spirosoma > Spirosoma arcticum. The sequence continues at coordinate 464,478 of NZ_BAAGXG010000002.1, read as the reverse complement.
CAATGCCAAGCATCCGGGTTTTCAGGCCGAGGAACGAAAAATTCGTAGCAAAGTTGAGGATCAGCTCCGGCTCGTAATTAGTCTCCCGAAATGGGCGCGAATACGTGGTATTATAAATTTGCCAGTGCGACTTCTGGGTGTAACCAACCCACAAATCACCGTGCCTGCCAAAGATGCCCTGGAGTGCTTTGACCTTCAGGCTCAACTGCCACCGGGCTTCGTATCGGCCCAGCTTAATGTCGTTGAGTGGGTAATTGTACGCCGGGTTTTCGCTGACAGGCTTTTCGTTCGGATCGCTCGACCAGCGCCCGGCCGTCACGTACAGGGGCTTATAGGGCGTGACCCGAAATGTTCCCTTCCGGGTGGCCGAGTCGAGTTCCCAGCGGTCAGACAGGGAGCGAAAAACGGGCTTCTGAGCAAATAACGGGTCCGTCTGCGCGAACACAGCAGCGTCGGGCTGGCAGATTCCGATAAGGACGGCAAAAAGTAACGGTGTAAGTCTACGAGTCATTCGCTACGAATTAACGGGTCCTGTGCCAACCTAAATCCTGAGGCAAAGCAACTACGTAAAAATCCCGGACGCACACAACAGGCGTCCGAGATAGTATCGAATCAGCAGAATAATACGTGTTGGTAATTTAACGGCGTCAGAAGAAATACGTCAGGCTCAACCGGGCGAAAAACGGGGTGCCGGGCGTGAAGTGAATTTCTTCAACCGGAGCGGCTTCGCCCCGCAGGCGGCTCTCGGTGGCAAACTGGGTTTCTTTCCAGCGCACGTCGAACAGGTTCTGCACCGATAGGCCAAGTGTATAGTTTCGTTTGGTATAGTTGGCCTGCAAATCGTTCACGAAGTAGCCCTTCGCCACAATCGAGTTGTCTTCGTTGGCCGGGCGGTCACTAATATATCGGTAGCGCAGGGAGCCGCTCCAAGGACCGGCGTTTTGCAGCGACAGCCCACCCGTGCTGGTAAACGTGGGAGCCAGCGGCAGGTAGTTCTGCCCGGCTTCGATACCGATGGCGCGGGGCTTGGCCGTGTTCAAATCGACATCGGCGTACAAGCTTTTTGTGAGTTGATACCGCACCGAAACGTCGATACCGGACCGGCGCGTCTGTCCGCCGGGTTCCACCACACCCGCATCGCCCACGTAGACAAACTCCTGCTGCAACCACAGATACCACGCAGCCGCGTTGATAAGCAACTTCGGAAAGGGCTTAAAAATCAGCCCTAAATCAGAACCGTATGCGGGCGGCAAAATTTCCCGGCCTCCCTGCGGAACAACTACCCGCGTGTCATTGGAGTGAAAGCCGCGGCCGGTGTTGAGGTATAGTTGCAACCGGGGGTTAACCGTGTAGTAGAGATTCAATTTGGGCGAGACAATGGAGGCACTGGCCCGTTTTTTTGTCTTGACCGGCTCCAGAAAATCTTCGTACTGGCTGCGGAAGTAGTCCAACCGAACGCCCGCATTAACCGTGAAGCGGTCCGAAACCTGCACCAACTCGTCGGCGTAGACGGCCGCGTTCAGTTCGTTGATGTTGCCGAGTTGAATTGGGTTTATCGTTTCTGTACGATTCTTCGTATGTGATAATTCAGTCGGTGTCGCTCCGGCTCCCGTTATGTCGTGCCGGTACTGAGCGCCCACGGTGGTGGTCCACTGACTGCGGCCTACGTTGGTTTGCGCCGAATAGCTGCCGTTGTAGCCGAACAGGTTGCGGTGTTCTTTCTGCCGAATCTGATCGCCGTTGAGCGAGTCTTCCAGAAAAAACGTGAAGTTCGAGTACAACTCAAACTGATAGTTGCTATAGAAAAACTGATTCTTGATGATGTGGTTACGGGGCGTCACCGTCACGAGTTGCACGTTGGCATTGGTGCGGCTGGTTTCGCCCCCTTCCGACGGGTCAACGGAGCCAAAAAAGCCGGTCAACCCCGATTCGACGGCCCGGTCGGGAATTTGGCCCGAGTGGTTCCACTTGCTCCAGAACGTCGAGCCGGTCAGCGTCAGGTTGGTATTGGGCGACAGGTGACCGTGGTATTTGCCAATGACGTTCAGGCGTTTGAAATTCTGCGGATTGTCGAAATACGAATTCGTGTACGAATACTCTGATGCCACGTAAGCCGACTGGTTTTTGGCCCGGCCCCGCGATCCCAGCAAATCCAGTCCACCAACGGCCCGAAATGTGTCGAACTGCCCGGCTTCGAGCTTCACGAAACTCTTGTCCAATGCCGTGCGCGTTCGAAAATTAACCCAGCCCGCCGTAGTGAAATTGCCTTTCTCCGCGTGGTACGGTCCTTTTTTGAAATCTGCTCCTTCAACTAACTCAGGAATGACGAAGTGCAGATCAGCGTAGCCCTGCCCGTGCGCGTGCGACACCATGTTGACCGGCATGTCGTCCACCGTCAGCCGAATATCGGTGCCGTGGTCGATGTCGAAGCCGCGCAGAAAAATCTGTTCGGCTTTACCGCCCCCCGCGTGCTGCCCAATGAAAAGGCCCGGCACCAGCCGCAGAATTTCCTGCGAATTGACAATTGGTCGCAGTTTTATATCCAAACTGCTGATTAGCTGCTGGTCGTGCGCCCGCAACGACGACACCACTACTTCGCTCAGTTCAACGGATGCGGTGCTGAGCGTCGTTTTGACCGTCGTAGTCTGGTCCTCCTGCACTGTCACGTCGACCGTTTGCTGCCTGAAGCCAACGTATGACAGTTCGATTTTGTACGACGCAGCCGCCAACTCCTCAAAGCGGTACTGGCCTAACTCGTTCGTTAGGGTAGCTTTGCCGAGACTGGATAGCCGTACGTTGACCCCGCGCAGGGGTAAGTTGGTAGCCTGGTCGTAAACCGTACCAGTAATGATGCCGAGGTGCGCGAATGCGGATAGGCTGATAAACGTGAGTAATATGAAAAGTAGGGCTGTTCTCATGGGATAAAGTATTGTTAGTAAAATTTGCGCCGGTATTGACGGCAAAGGTGTTGTCGGGCTTGTTGCCCGTTTGTTCTCGTCATTTTTCCGGCTGAACACGAGTTGCCTGCCAGGCCACCACTTGCCAGCGATTATTGGCAAACCGATACATGGCAGTATGGTAGGCTCGGACCAGCATTGGCGTACCGTTCGATATGGCGTCGTAGCGAGCCAGTCCGGTTGTGACCGCGATTGTGCCGAACAGACGTGCTGATGATTCCTCTACCGTAATGGAATTGTAGCTCGTTTGGCTGGTCTCAAGGTCGCGGATGTACTGGGCTTTGTTCTGTCGCTTGCCACTCGAATGTACCCATGTCAAGTCGTCGGCCAGCATCTGGCGGAGCTTGGCTACGTCACTTGTCCGGGTAGCCTCAAACCGTGCCTGCTCAAAGGCCAGCACTGATTTGGTGGTGAGTTGAGCCGTTTGCGCCAGGCTGGACAGCGGGTAAAGAAGTAAAAGCAGAAGTATGTTTTTCATGTGTTCAACCGATTTGGAATAGTCGGTAGGTAATAACTTGATAAACGCGGTAAGCTCCGGCACGTACCATCAGCGATCAAAGAGGGGGCGTAGTCGGATCAGGGACTGACGAATCCGGGTTTTAACTGTGCCTAAGGGTAAGGCTAAGTGATCGGCTATTTCAGGGTACGAGTACCCATACCAGTAGGCCAAGTTGACGACCTGCCACTGCTGAGGTTGTAATACCTGCCGAACCAGATGCTCGACTCCAATGATGTCGGTGACGGGTAGGCAACTGGGAGTCATTGGTAAACCGATTAACTCCTGGCAAAGCGTTACGGGATTTATTTTGCGTCGCCGTAGCGCATCAAGGGCGGTGTTGCGGGCAATGTTGAAGAGCCAGTTAAATAAACCGCTCTGCTCAGAGTCATACTGCTGGAAGCGTATCCAAACCTTCACGTAAGTGTCTTGAAGTAAATCTTCAGCTTCAATGGGGTCTTTTACTATGTGGTTTATCGTACCCAGCAGTGCCACGTAATAATTGAGATAGAGTTGCTGAAAGGCCCCCCGGTCGCCTTGCCGTAATTGGATCACCAGCATTGTTTCACTGTGATGAGTGGGTATTATTTTCCGGCTGGTGTGCACCCGCGTAGGACGCATAGTGTGCTGATATGTGGTCATTTGGAGTGAGTAATTTGGTGGTGACAGACTGCTTGGAAACAAGTAGATTTCAATTTGCTAATCAGGCATCTCGGCGGCTATGATTCCTCGTATAGTTGTTGCTGTAATGACCAAGCCAGAGGGGATTGTAAAGAAGAGTCAGCCCAGGCGGGCTGACTCTTGCCCGGTATTCTGTTTTCAATTGTCAAATTTTTTACCCCCGGCCTTCGCCAAAGGGATTGATTTTAGTGGTTGTGCCTATCGGACCATTACCTAATTCTTCTTCTTTGCCGCCATCATTTTTTCGTGTTCGGCTTTCATGGTCGCCTGTTCCTTCATCATCCGGGTGTCTTCGGCCATAATGCGCTCGTCGTCGGCCTGCATCTGGGCGTGGTCTTTGGCCATCTGCTCGTCCGAAACGTCACCTTTGTCGTGACTGGTCTCAATTTCGTCGTCTTTTTGCACCATTCGGGCGTACTCACTGACTAAGGCTTTGTGTTCGGCCACCATTTTCTGGTGTTCAGCTTCGAGCGACTCGTGTTCAGGGGAGCTAACCGTCATGGCTTCATGATCGGCTATCATCGTGGAGTCATCGGCCATCATCTGGGCGTGTGACGCCTTGATTTTCTCGTGGTTGGCTTCTAACCGGGCGTGGTCCGCTTCGGCTTGTGCATTTCCGGCGCTGTCTGTTTTCGATTGGCAGGCCGTGAAAAAGATTCCGCCCGATAGTGAAGCGGCAACGCCGAGGGTAATCAGTTGATTTTTCATTGGTTTACAAGGTATATGGTGAATACAGTGAGCGGGCAATCGAAGCAATAGCACCTCTTGATTAGTTGGCTTACCGGGCTTTTCCCGCAAACGTGTATTGGACACCCAAACCGACCGTACGCGGGGCCGATGGGGAGAAATTAGTGCGGTCGGTGGCGTTGTTACCCCGCGACGCGCTGGAAATGTACAGTTCGTCGGTCAGGTTCAGCACGTTCACGAACACCTCGACGCCCTTCCGCTCGTAACCCAGGCGGGTATTGATAACGCTGATGCCCCGCGCCCCAAACGCTCCCTGATTATCGTACCGAACAGTGTTGATCTGATTGAGGTAAAAAGGCGTCAGCCGCTGCCACTCAGCCGCCACGCGGAAGCCTTTCAGCCAGCGGGGTTTGTAGAATACTTCCGTATTGACAATCCAGCGCGGGGCCGACGGCATCTCTTTACCGCTGAGATTCTTGACCGCGTCGGCCTGACGCACGGATAGTTGGAAGTCCTCAAAGCGGTGCAGCGCGTTAGCTCCGCCCACCCGCACGAGCCACTCGCTACTTGGTTTGTAGGTCAGCCCAAATTCAACACCCTGGTGAAGCGTCCGTCCAACGCTCTGGTAATCCGTAGAATTATCAGTCTGACGAATTGACAGGAGTTCATTGGTGCCGTTAAGACGGTAGATCGAAACATCAGCATAGAGTTTGTTTTGCAGGGCCGAAAACCAGCCGCCCACTTCCATGTTCTCGAAACGCGCTGGTTGCAGATTATAATAGAACGGGGCCTGACCCGCCACTTGCTGCACACTCGGCCGCAGCCGGAAAATGGCCGTTAGTCCCGGTGGCGCGAATCCCCGCCCGTAGTTGGCGTATAGCCCGCGTCCGCGTCCCAGATCATAGACCATGCCCACTTTGGGGCTAACCTGCTCGTAAGACTTCGTACCCGACTTTTTGTCTAAGAAATTGTCATAATCGAACGACATCCGGTCGTAGCGCAGCCCGGCCGTGACGCGTAGGGCCTTGAGCGGGCTGAATTCGAGTTGCGAGTAGAGACCCGTATTATGGATTTGAGCTTCGTAATCACCCAGCACCACGTCGGGCCGGTCGTTCAGAAACGTGTATTTTTTCACCGACCGGCCATCAGCCCGCGTCTCGGCGGCTAAGTCGATGCTGAAGGCATTGTAACGCGTGGGTGTGTCGTCGTACGTGCCGCCGATAAGCAGTTTGGTGTTCAAAAAATTGAACCGCTGAGTGTGCTGGGCAATCAGGCCGTAGCTGTTGAAAATGCTACGTTGTTTCTCGCTGGTGGCGGTTTTGGCCCCGGTTGTCCACCGCACTGTATGGTTGGGCGCGAATCGGTAGTCGTTATAGCGGTGAAAAGCGGTCACGAACGTTTCGGCGTTGGCGTTCCAGGAATGATCGAGCGTTAGTCGCGACCGGGTGGCTTTCACGTTGCGGTACATAAAATCCTGACTCGTTTCGTACGACCGGCTGTAAAAGGCCGTGCTATCAAAACTCAGTCCTTCCTGCCCCTTGTAATCGTTGTAGGCATACACACCCGTGAGTCGGGTGCTTCCCGAAAGCTGGTATTCAGCTTTGACGTTCACCGCGTTTTTGACGTAGTCGGAGCGTTCGCGCCAGCCGTTCTTCTGATCGGACAGATAGCCACCAATGTACACGCCGAACTTACTCGACAGCATACCGCCCCCGCCGAATTGTAGCCGCCGAAAATTGTACTGATCGCCCTGAATCCCAACTTTCAAGGTCGGCACGGCGGTTGGCCGGTTTGTAATCAGGTTGATGGCTCCGCCAACGGCTTCCGGTCCGTAAATCGACGACACCGGGCCTTTCACCACTTCGATGCTGTTAATCATCATCAGGTTGGTTTCAATCAGACCGTTGTGATTGAACAGGCCCATCGGCCGAACGGGCACACCATCTTCCATGTACAGAAAATAGTTGGCCGTGGAAAGCGGCTGGCGAATGCTCATGCTGTGGCCTTCGCCGGTAAAACGCATCATAAACACGCCCGGCGTTTTGCTAATGAGTTCGGTCAGGCTGGTTGCTTTGGTGTCGTTGATCAGCGCAGACGAAATCTTCGAGATGGCTACCGGAGCCTCCGTCCGGAGCTGGGCCTCGCGGTTGGCCGTCACAATTACTGTCTGTAAATCTTCGGTTGCCGGTTCGAGGGCTACGTTGATGATCCCCGATGCGGGTACCTCGACCGTGACGCGCCGGTAACCTACCGACGAGATGACGACCGTTTTCGCATCCGACGATAACCGAAATGAGCCCGTTGCGCTGGCGGCCGAACCTTCTGCCGGGTTGGCGGTCATCACCGTGGCGCCGGGCAGCGGCTCTTTACTTTGGGCGTCGTAGATTTTGCCCCGAATCTGGCGTTGCTGAGCGTAAGCACTGGTTAGCAACACGTTAATCATTAGAAAAATGAATAAACTATGTTTCATGATCTTGTTCTTAGATAGGATGAATGAGATAGTTAGGCAGTAGCCAGCCGAATTTTGGGGATGCGCGATAGGCCAAAGCCGACGAATAAACTCGTCAGGGCAAGCAGACAAATAAGGTTGGCGATGTTGGTCGGAGCGAACAAAGGAAACCTCGGAGCGACGTAACGAAAGGAGGGAATTTTGTCGTAGTCAGCGGCTTTGAAACTCTCTTGCCGGAATATTTTTCCAGCGAAAAAGTCCCGGTAGGCTTCGTGCTGGCGAGTGGCGTCGGTCTGAAACGCGCGAAACTGCTCATCGCCCGTTCCTGCCACGTCGTTCAGCGACTGTTGCATGAACACCATCGGCGACAGAAACCGGTACGTACCAATCAGGCGTTGCTGGTTGCGGTACTGCGTCTCAAACTGCGTTTCGAGCGGCCGGATGGCGGCTTCAACGGCCAGTGTAGCGCGGACACTGCCGATGGCGAAGTCCTTGTAATTGACGGGTTTCCCTTTGGGCAGTAGTTCGGGATGGTCGCCGTAATACTGCGCCATCTTCTTGTCGCCTTCCTTCTTGACGTTGTCCGAAGCCTCGCGCGTTTCGGCGATGAGGTCGATACGCGATGGCATCGGGTGCGTCGCCGAAACAACTACGTTCAGCACCGTTGGTAGTACTAAGCCCAGCACGAGCCAGACACCCACCAGCACGGCCGCGTTGAAGCCCGTGTCGCGCCCCACGCTGTTGACCCAGAACGAGAGCCCAAACCAGAAGGCCGAGTAACCCATCGTTAGCAGAAACATAAATCCGATGGCCGGGGCGTTGTCAATCAGCGATACGCCCGTCAGCAACAATCCCGCCGTAGTTAGGGTCAGAAACGCTCCTGTCAGCAGCAGAAACCGAAATACGTATTTGCTGACGATAATCTGCCGTAGCGACGCCGTACTACTCATCAGCATGAACAGCGTTCCCTGCTCCCGCTCCGACGACACGAGGTTGTAAGTAAGGGCGATAATCAGGAGCGGTAGGAGGTAAATCAGAGCAAAGGAAAGATCAAAGCTGCCGTTGTAGAGAATCGACGCGTTCTCGATTTCCTCCCCGTGGTACAGCGCCTGTTTTTTGGCAAAAGCGAACTTGTAGTAGTATGGCTGCAAATCGCTTTGTCCTACTGAGACTACCGCCAGTGGCTCCGGCTGCTTGAATACGTACCGGTTGCCCCGCGAACTGGCCACCGTGTACGGAGCCGTTGGGTCACGATGGGAGTTACCCGCGAAGGGTTTACCCGTTCGTTCGAGTTCGGCCACCAACGCCCGGTTTTTGGCGATGCTTTCCGTTTCGACGCGTCCAATGTCGGCGATGGTTTGCTGCTGAAACTGAACCCGGCTGTGACCCGTCCAGATTGCAAAGGCCACGAAAAGGGACAGTAGACCAATACTGGCGGCCAGCGTTCGGTTGGCCCGCAGCAGGAGCCAGTCGTAGCGAATAATATGTGAAAACATGGTTTGTCCGTTTAGCGGGCCGTATGCCCGGTGGTTATTCGCGTCCGTCAATCCAGTTGCAACGTCCGGCTCGCCCGCACTAACAGCAACCCTGCCAGCATCGACCAAATCAGCAGCGTTACTACACTAATCAGTTGGTTACCAAGCATAAAACCAATGCCGGGTTGCCCGTATTGAAACTGATTGACCCGTTGCCAAAGGGCCGAACTCGCTTTGTAGCCCTGGTTCAGTTTAGCCCCATTCACCGTCTGGTCGTCGTTCATCGCTTTCTGGATGACGCGCCGGTGCGCTTCGGCTTTATCAGTGAAGTCGATGTGCTTGTCCATATCGGTGCCCGCCAACGCCCGCGAGAGATTGCGCATCGCCAGCGTCGGCGACAGTAGGTTGAACCATTCCATTACCTGCTCCTGCCGCTGAAACTGCCGGAATAGTCCACCGTAGTTTCTATCGTAGATTGTCCAGTCGCGGTTTTCGTTGGCTTGCAGGGCGATCCCGGCAAAACTGACCGGCAACTGCGACAGGCTATCGACGCCGTACTTCGCCAGTGTTTGTTTTTCAACGAGTTTACCGTAGTCCTGCGCTGAGGGTCCACCGTTGATGCCGGTTTCCTTATCGGTGATGATCTGTTCCGTGAATGCCAGCGCTGAGAGCGTGGGGGCGACTAACCGGGCGACGCTGCCGCATAAACGCGGCACCAAAAACGCCCCGAATGCCCAGAAGCCGAGCAGCCCAACCAAGGCCAGTCCCGATTGCTTCACCTGCGACGAGACAATGATGCCCAAACCCGCCCAGAACGCGTAGTATAGCCCGTAGAACAGAATCCAACCGGTCAGATTCGGCAGTGCATCAGCAAAAGCGGTTGCGCCACCAGCCAGGATCATTACGCCCACACTCAGGAGCAGAATCGGTCCAAAAATGTACAACAACACCACCTGTAGCACAGCCAACCACTTGCCCACCAGCAACTGACCCGCCGAGGCATTGGTGCTGAGCAAAATCCGTAACGTACCCGATTCGCGCTCTTTGCTGACGGCGTCGTAACTCAGCAAAATAAGGAGCAGCGGCATCAGGAATTGTAATACAAACCCGACCGTCAGCGAACCGAACCGCGACAATGTAGCCGAATCCTGAATGGTCCGCAGTTTGACATCGTTTTGGTTATGGGCTTCCAGCCATACCGCGCTGCCTAAGTAATCGTCCATGCCTTTATCGAGAATCGCCATCAGGGGCACGGGTTTGTAGGCGTACAGACCGTAGTGCGCAGCCGCGTGGGGACTTTTCGGGTCCTGATTCAGCCACTGCGTGTAGGATGTGCGTTGAGCCGTTTCATGTTCCGTATTCGTCTGACTGTAATACGAATAGCCCGTCAGCAGAGCGACAGCGAAGAGCACATAGAGTACTCCGCCTGCCCACCGAAACCGGCTCTCGCCCGCTAATTCAGCCCGTTCTTTGGTAACGATATGCTGAATCATGGCCGGGCGAAATTGGATGTCAGGTGGTCAGAAATCGCCGTCGATGGGTCCGCCAGTGGCGAAATCACCCGCAGGTACGTGGCTTCGAGTTCCTGATGAGTCAGCGCGTCGGCGTCGAGAACGCTTACTAACTCGCCCGACCGCATAATACCAATGCGGTCGGCGATTTCTTTAGCCCGGAATAGATCGTGGGTTACCATCAACACCGCCACCCCGTCGCGGCTCATCGATTTGATGAGCGACGAAAACTCATTACTCGCCAGCGGGTCCAGCCCCGAGGTGGGTTCGTCGAGGAACAGCGCACGGGCCTGTTTGGCAATCGCCAGCGCAATGCCGACTTTCTGCCGCATCCCTTTGGAGTAGGTTGAGACCCGACGTTTGTGCGCGTCGGATTGCAACCCGGCCTGGTTCAGAAACTCCGTCAGTTCAGTATCAGCGTACGTTTTACCCGACAATCCGCTTAAATAGGCTAAGTTTTGCAAGCCCGTTAATGCGGGGTACAGCACCACGTTTTCGGGAATGTAGGCAATGAACCTTTTCGTCTGATTTTGCCCCGCCACCACTTCGACCTCGTTGACGAAGCACTGCCCCGATGTTGGCTCGGTGAAACCCATGAATAGGTTGACGGCCGTAGTTTTGCCCGCTCCGTTGGCCCCCAGCAGGCAAAATACTTCGCCTGCCCGGATATGAAGGTTCAACCCGATCAGCGCGAGGCTGCCGGGGTATTCTTTGCGCAGTTGAATTGCTTTGAGCATAGTTCAGGTGCGTTGTGGTATCTTGACTATTCAGAATAGGCGCTCTTTCTCCACAATGCAGCAGTGTTGCATTGTGGAGATTACCTTGTTCAACCGTGACAGAATTGCACAGAAAAGTGCGCACACGTCCGTTCTGCGGTTGCTGCGGCAGAGAAAGAAGTAGCAGGAAAGAGAAGTGAGTAAGCAAGGGGCAGAGCCGCCTGCACTTAATTGGGGAGGCTACCAAGGGGGCGCATCAACAGCGCGGTACACGGTGGTCAGGGCGACCACCAGAAAACCACCTATCGACGCGTTGGTTCGGTAGATGGGCAGGAAAGAGAAACAAAGGTCGCCGGGCAGGCAATGCGCATCAATCCCGGTGATTTTGAGCGACGGCTGACCGTTGGGTACGCTGGTGTCGGCATTCGGACTAACGGTCAGGTCCGATAGTTCGTCGAGGCCCAGGTCCATACCATCAAAGTCTGAATAGCGGTCCTGGTGGTGGTGAACTTGGTGCGCGTGGGATTGGGCTACGGCGTAGCGCGGTTCGTCGGGGGCATTGATAAAACCTGTCCCTGTAATAAGCAGGTAGCTGATAAGCAGCAGCGTGGCGAACCAAACCCGGACGAACATGAATTTAGTGTATTGAACTGACTCGTCTACAGTGTGAAATTAGGATTCGTTTTGCGGGCGTCGGCAATGAATTTATTGCTGGCTTCGGCGTTGCCCATTGCTTTGGCGATGGCTCCGGCCCGCTGCAGCAATTCGGGGTCCTTAAGGCCCGTGCGGAGTGCTACCTGCATGTGCTCCTGCGCTTTGGGCACGTTTTTCTGATTGAAATAAACCCAGGCCAAGGCGTGGTTCACGTCGATATTCTTCGGCCGTTTTTGGTACTCCCGCATGCCGTACACGAGGGCCGAGTCCAACTGTCCTGTCTTGGTGTAGAGTTTACACAGTTCAAGATCAACCGAATGACCCGACTGGGCGTCTTCATCCAGCATCTTCACCACTTCGGCATACTTACGCTGCGCTTTGTCTTTGTCTCCCTGTAAGGCATAGATTTCGGCCATCTCTTCGTGGAACGAGAACTCGGGCATGATCTTAGCCGCTTTTTCCAACTCAGTCAGCGCCTTGTCGTATTCTTTTCTGGCTTTGAACACCTGAGCTTTACCCCGAAGTGCAAACGCGTAGCTGGGCCGAACGCTCAGGATACCGTCGTACTGCTGCTCTGCTTTATCCAACTGACCCGTTGTCTCGTACAGATGAGCGAGGGTATTTTTACTCCAGCACTGCGGCTCCGAACCGGGCAAACCGGCCTGCACGGCTAATTTCATCGCTTCGATAGAACTGGGGTAATTGCCGTAGATCTCCCGCAGGTACGAAGCCCGCGAATACGATTCGAGCGACGGCTTCAGAGCCTGCATCTTATCGGACATGGCCACGGCTTCTTCGTAATTACCCAACTCCACATTGGCATCGACCAACACGCCGTAGACATAGGCATTGCTGGGGTTAATCTGACGGGCTTTTTCGGCCAGATCGCGGGCTTCGGCAAACTGGTGCTGCGACATCTTCACTGATGATTTAAACGTCGTGGCCTCAAAGTTTTTCGGTTCGATAGTCAATACACCATCCAGAATCTGAAGAATGGCAGGGTAGTAATACGGGTGTTCGCCAGTGATGCGGGCCTCCGACAGATAGATTACCGCTACCTGTAGCCGGGGCTTCACTTCGTTTGGCTTCTCCTTGATCTTCGTTGTCAGCTCAGCGACTTTTTCTTTGGTTCGTTGCCATTCAACCGCTCCGGCCAATTCACCACGGCGTTCAAAGAGGGGCGGAATGTCGAGAGCAGAACCCGTTGCTGTAGTCTCTTTAGATTTGTTATCGTCGGTTTTACAACCAGACTGTAGCAGGAAAAGCAACGCTACGAAAGCAGACAGACAACCGGAAAGGACTTGTTTTGTCGTGATTGTGTGCATTTTCAGAAAGGTTATAAAGTTTGTGGTTTGTAGTTAATGGTTAGCTGACGCGTACAGTTTACGCGTCAGCCAACCACGAACTACAAACCACAAACCAATTTTTAGTTACGGATAATCTTAACCGTCTTGCGCTCGGCGGGTGTTGTCACCTGCAGGAAGTAAACGCCCGGTTGCTGACCTAAACGGAGGGTCCGGCGTTCGTTGCCGCTGGCTTCGCCAATAGTCTGCTGGTTGAGCAACCGACCTGCACTGTTGGTGATACCTAATCGCATCGACTGACCCGTTGCTCCGCTAATTTCGACCGTTACATCGTCGCCCACGATTGGGTTGCCAATTACCCGCACTGACAGTGGCTCGGAGCGTTCGGCACCAAGGCGTCCCATCATGCCACAGGGTGCGCGGAAATTGAAGTCGAAACTAACTTCTGACATTGGGTCACCCACGTAGCGGGCCAGTACCATGAGTGTGCTGCGGCTGTTCGGGTCTCCACGCAGTCCGGCCTCAATCTGCCGGTTTACACTGGTTCCATAATTGCCGTTGACAACGCCGGAAGCCCGGTACTCGACCACTCGATTGGGATCGCCCCCAACGCGGCCGAAGGTAATGTTACCCGTAGCGCAGTCGTAGCTCACCACCGTTGCTGCCAACGGCTGAGTCGTGGGTGGAGTCGGTGCCGTTGGACCAGCATACTGGTTACCCCGGAAAGCCCGCCACGGGTGTTGCTCATAGGGGAAACTCGTCCGTAGCGTCGTGTCATTTTTGGTAACACCCGCGTCGAAAGTAAGTACCCGCACCAGGTTAGGCGAAACCGGTGCTGTAGCCGTTGCGTCGTCGTAAAACAAACCAATGGCTGCCAGTACCACGCCACTCACGGCCTGCAACTCAATCGTTGTTATGTCATCCTCCAGTCGGCGGCCGTTGGGGAAACCGTCCATGTTGGGAATGAACTGCAACGCCGTCGAACCGTTGTAACGGCTATCGGTGATACCCAGCACGGCTGCCTGCACCAGACCCAGCGAGCTGAAGTCCGCACTGCTGCGGGGCGTGGCTGGAACGGCCATGTTCAGCCGTAACAGATCACCCAGAGTGGGCAGAAAATTGTTGATGAAGGGTTTACCAGCGGCCAATGGATTGCCATAAGGTTTGCCCGTCGCCAACTGATACGGGGGCAGGTTGGGTACGCCCGTGTAGAAGATAGGCAGCAAGTCAACGGCGCGGGGGCTTTTGTTATCGGGCAGCAGAATGCCGCCAAAAGCAGCTTCCGACAGCGCCGTACCATTCAAAGCAGGATTGCCTTTCAGGCCAAACAAACCGGGTTTGCCATTACGGAAGTCGAACGCGCCCAGCGAATTTGCCTGAATACGCAAGGGGGCTAAGCCCGGTACGGCCGTGCCGAACTGCGAATCGTCCATGTACAGCCCCAACTCCGGGTTAGTGAAATACTGGGCGAACTGGAGATCTTCGCCGTTGTAGGGCGACGCAGCGTTCCATTTGTCCTTCATGCCGATGGGGATAACGGCTTCGTTGGTCAGGGGCATGCCTAAGCGCGATACCTGCACAAACTTCCCATCGAATCCTACGTCACCACCGCCATATAACGTTCTGATCATTTGCCGACTGGCCGAAGCATATACACCGATGACATAATCGGGATCGAGGATGTTCGCGGCCTGCGCTACCGTCTTTTTGCCTTTCTGTAGGGTAGCAACCGGCACTTCAATGACGATGGAATGACAGTTGAACCCTGCTACGGCATCCCGGCCACTTTTGGGCCGTACGTTTCCTACGTCGAAAATGCCACCCAGATCAACAAAGAACGGGTCATCGACGGGTCCGCAGAAAATCTTCTCACCGGTAGAAGCCGTTATGATTGATTTCTGAACAAGTTCTTCGTACGACGCGGCTCCTAATCCTACGACTTTGTTTTCGATGGAGCGGGGACCGATGTTGGGTGGAGGAACACTTCCATTGGCAATAATCGTCTCGAAACTTTGGCCACCGTTCATACTGCGTTCGCAGGTGTACGTTGTTTTCAGGTTTTCTTTGCCCAGGCGAATCAGGAAGAACGTGGTTGGATCTTCGTTTACCCGCTTGAAGGTAAACCGGTACACGATGTCGCTGCCGTTGGTCGACGCGTTGTTATCGACGTGGACTTCATACCGGATGTTCTCGCCAAAGGTGTACCAGTTTGGGCCACCGGCCGGGTGTTCAAACGGAATGTAGTTGGCGATAAGCACGATGTTCTCGGCATTGGTCGTGCTCTTGAACGCGTATAGGTCGGTGTTGTCGGCCAACGGATCGTTCGAAATAAGGGGCGCTTCACGGTGTGAAGACGCAAGTACCCGCGTGGGTTGCAGAAAGCTAAGTGTCAGAGCCGCAACCAGGTATAAAATATTTTTCATGTTTTTCGTATGTTGTGGTCGTGACGGTTAGAACCTGGCTTTAGTAGGATAGTCGAAGCCTCTCCACGGATTTTGCACGTAAGGGAAACTGCTTTTCAGTCCCACATCATTCTTCGTAGGCCCGGAGTTGAACGTGAGCACGTTGACGAGTCTTGGTGTCACGGGACTGGCCGTTACGCCCGGTGTGAAGTCGTCGTACCACAAGCCAATTGCGGCTAATACCACGCCACCCACGGCCTGCAACTCAATCGTCGTCACGTCGTCCTCCAGTCGGCGACCGTTGGGAAAACCGTCCATATTGGGAATGAACTGAAGGGCCGCCGAACCATTAAACCGGGCATCCGTCAAACCCAGCACGGCCGCCTGCACCAGCCCGTTTGGACTGAAATCGGGGCTGTTGCGGGGCGTGGCGGGCACGGCCATGTTCAGCCGCAGCATGTCGCCCAGCGTTGGCAGAAAGTTGTTGATGAAGGGCTTGCCAACGGCTAAGGGGTTGCCTGCTTTGCCCGTTGCCAACTGATAGGGTGCTAAGTTGGGCACACCCGTGTAGAAGATAGGCAGCAGATCGACGGCGCGGGGGCTTTTATTATCGGGCAGCAGAATACCGCCAAAAGCAGCTTCCGACAGCGCCGTACCATTCAAAGCGGGATTGCCTTTCAGGCCAAACAAACCGGGTTTGCCATTACGGAAGTCGAACGAGCCCAGTGACTTGCTCTGAATACGCAATGCATTCAGCGACGGTACGGCCGTACCAAACTGCGAATCGTCCATGTACAGGGCCAACTCCGGGTTGGTGAAGTACTTGGCGAACTGGAGGTCTTCACCGCCGTAGGGCGACGTAGCGTTCCAACGATCTTTCATGCCAATGGGGATAACGGCTTCGTTGGTCAGGGGCATACCTAAGCGCGACACCTGCACAAACTTCCCGTCGTTGCCAACGTCGGCACCAGCATACAGCGTCTGGATCATCTGCCGACTGGCCGACGCCCATACGCCAATTACGTAATCAGGATCGAGAATATTGACGGCCTTGTCGATGTTCTTACCGTCTTTCTGTAACAGATCGACCGGTATTTTAAGGGCGATGGTGTGGACATTAAACCGGTTGAGGTTATCCACTGGCGGGTTGACCGGGTTCCCTTCCGGCCGGAAATTGCCCACGTCAAACGCCCCGGCCAAGTCGACAAAGAACGGATCATCGACGGGTCCGCAGAATACCCGCTCACCCGTGCTGGCGGTGGCGATGGCCTGCTGAGCCAGCGCGTCGTAGGACGAAGCACCCAAACCAACCGGGTTGCCTTCGATAGAACGGGGACCTACGTTGTTGGATGGCACAACGCCGTTCATCACAATGGTTGTGAAGGTATTACCACCGTCGGTACTTTTCTCGCATTTGTACGTGGTCTTCAGGTTTTGCTTACCCAGCCGGATGTAGAAGAACGTGGTAGGATCCTGGTTTACCTTCGAGAAAGTGAATCGGTACGTGATGTCGTCACCCGCCGTTGATGCTTTGTTTTTGATGTGAATTTCGTAGCGAACGTTGGTGCCGAAGTCGTAGAAATTCGGCGCACCATCGGGCGCTTCAAACGGGATATAGTTCGCAATGATCGTAATGGTGTTCGGGTCGTCGGGGCTTTTGAACGCGTAAACGTCCGTGTTGTCGGCGAGCGGATCTTGGGAGATCAGCGGGGCTTCGCGGTGGCTGGACGCATAGCCGAAACTGGCTACGAACAGACAAACGAAAAAGAGAAGACCGCCGTGCAGCCTTCGCAGTGTAGAACTAAATAGGCTCATACAGGTAGAAATTGTGAGACAAATAAAAACAGGTTAATGACGGAATTGCATCAAAAAGAGAAGATGTTCTCTTATGTACGTTGTGAAAGCACAGACCGGACGGGGTGTGCGCGTGCGGGGCTAACGGGCGGCTGTCACTGCTCAACAGCGCGGGGAGGGGAGGTACACGTTTTTTTCGGAGGGCTTTCGGTTTAAAAGTGGTTAGGGATGATTAATGGTGAGAAAAGGAACTGGTTAATTTCTGGTAATTATTTACTGACTGCTAACAGAGTAATTTTACTTACTCGATATCGATAGTTACGGAAGCAGGCAACTTTCAACGATGTTACCATTTTCTCCGCATGGATCAGATTAATAAAGGATGAAGTGCAAAAATTATACCGGGCTTATGGGAACTCTAATACCTTCATACGTATGGAGGTAACTTTTCAGATTGGAATTTGATTAAAATATTTCAATATTTTATAAATAATGTTTCGACATATTGACAACAAATCGGTAACATAACGATGGTAATTGAGTACTTTTTCACGTTAAGCAGGGTCGATTACTTGTCCATATTTGGATGATACGCACTGCTTTGTCACTTTTGGATATGGACAGGTGCTTTGCTTTTCCTGACGCAATAAGGTAATTTCATCAAAAACACTGCTGTTGTGCTCAAACGAACAGACTGCCTTCATCTCTCAAATCTGACTGACGTTCGGTCCGCCCGCGATTACGTTTGCGATGAGTGTATTATAACCGGCGACTCATGGGTACACTTACGGACGTGCCAAACCTGCGGCACCACGCTCTGCTGTGATTCATCACCGAACAAACATGCGACAAAGCACTTCCACGTCAGCGCTCATGCAGTGGTGGCTTCGGCTGAACCCGGCGAGCGCTGGCTCTGGTGTTACGCCGATGAACAGATGGTTACGTATTGATCGGGTAGCCCAGTAGTATATTGAACACCGCGCCGATTCTGACGGTTTAGTACACATGGTTGCCGAACAAACGCTCATTGATGAATACCTCCGCGTCCGGGCGCATTCCGAATCGATATGCCGGGGACTGGAAACCGAAGATTACGTGGTGCAGCCCACCGCCGACGTTAGCCCGCCGAAGTGGCACCTCGGCCACACAACCTGGTTTTGGGAAACGTTCGTGCTGGTGCCAAACGCGCCCGGCTACCAGGTTTTTCACGACGATTTCAGCTACGTTTTCAACAGCTACTACGAAACCGTGGGGAAGCGCGTACTGCGTACCGACCGGGGCAACCTCAGCCGCCCAACCGTGGCTGGCGTCTACCAATACCGTGCGTACATAGATGAACACATGAGTCGGTTTCTGGCCGATGCCGACGAGCTATCACCCGAACTTTATGCACTCATCGAACTGGGCACCAATCATGAACAGCAGCATCAGGAACTGCTCATTTCCGATATAAAGTACATCCTGGGTCACAATCCGCTTCTACCCGCCATTGCGATGCCGATGGTGACGCATCGGGAAAACCAGTTCCAGTCGGTTGCGGCAAGGCCACCAATCATTGTTTCTGAAGGAATATACACCATTGGTTACCAGGATGCGAGCGATGCGTCAGCCCCAGCGTTTCATTTCGACAATGAAGAGGGCGCTCATAAAGTTTACCTAAACGAAACTACGGTGGCTGGTAATCTGGTCACGAACGGCGACTACATGGCTTTCATTGAAGCCGGTGGTTATCAAAACTTTCGGCACTGGCTGGCCGACGGTTGGGCCTGGGTTAATACCAACGGTATTCAGGCTCCGCTGTACTGGCACCGCATTGATGGCGCGTGGTGGCAGTATACCTTCGATGGCCTGGTACCCGTCAATTTGAATGCGCCGGTCTGCCACGTCAGCTACTACGAAGCCGATGCTTATGCCCGCTGGAAAGGAGGTCGATTGCCGACTGAGTTTGAGTGGGAAGCAGCCCGCACCGGCCGGTACGCCGGTGCGATACCGGCGTACCAGTTGAACTGGAAAATGCGATGGGAATGGACCAATTCAGCCTATCTGCCCTATCCCGGCTTCACAACCGCCGAAGGAGCCGTGGGCGAATACAACGGCAAGTTTATGAGTGGGCAAATGGTCCTGCGTGGGGCGTCGGTCGCTACGCCCGACGGCCACTCCCGGCCAACGTACCGTAACTTTTTTCAACCAGACAAACGATGGCAATTCACGGGAATACGATTGGTGACTCAGTAGACAATACGATAGTGGAAATTAGTGTGACCGTTGACCCGGCCCTGATTGACGAAGTACGAACGGGTTTGCAAAAAACGCCCAAGCGGCTGTCGTCGCGGTTTTTCTACGATGCCGAAGGAAGCCGGATTTTTCAGGCCATCATGCACGCACCGGAATATTACCTGACCCGGTCGGAATACGAAATTCTCGATGTACACAAAGCCGATCTGCTGCATCTTTTCGCGTCCCCTGACCGGCCTTTTGAACTGGTCGAACTCGGCGCGGGCGACGGGCTGAAAACAAAACTTTTGCTCGGTCATTTTGAAGAGAACGACGCTCATTTTGCCTACGTCCCAGTCGATATATCGGCGGATGCGCTCGGTAGTTTAGCCGCTGACGTGAGCCAGCAGTGGCCCGACCTGCAGATTCATCCACGCCACAACGATTATTTCCAGGCCCTCGAACAACTTTCGCAGGAGTCCCATGCCCGCCGGGTGGTACTGTTTCTGGGATCGAACATTGGCAACTTCGCACCTGACGAAGCGGTTGATTTTTACCGGCAACTCCACGACCGACTCCAACCCGGCGATCTGGTGCTGACGGGCTTCGATCTACAGAAACATCCGGCAATTATTCACGCGGCCTATAACGACCAAGAGGGCCTGACGCGGGCATTCAATCTGAATCTGCTTCGGCGCATCAACCGCGAGTTGGACGCTGATTTCGACCTGTCCGCTTTCGACCATTATGAAACATACAGTCCTGAAACTGGCGAAGCCCGCTCTTACTTAGTAAGCCAGAAAGCGCAGACCGTGCAAATTGGGCAGTTAGATATGACCGTACCGTTTCAGTACGGCGAAATTATTCACACCGAAATATCCCGCAAGTTCACTCGTTCCCAAATCGAACAGTTAGCCCAACGCAGCGGCTTTTCGATGTCGGGCTGGTTTACCGACCCAAAAGGATATTTTGCTGATGTGGTGTTTGCGCGGTAAAAACGTCCCCACGAGCTTTAGCCCTCGTTTCGGCTACCCACTGCTACAGTATGACGAACGTAACGTGAATCCGTGAGCACGTTTCTGCCGTTCCGCGTGTCTTATACCCACTCATCCTTTTTCTGCTGCCTCCTGCGTTTATCTTAACAATATTTTTTGTCTGATTCCGACTACCCTGTTGTACTTTAATTGGGTAACCCGAAAGTCAGCACGTGAACGTCAGTCCTGTCACTAACTCAACCGTCAACATGACCAATCGCGAACAGCCATCGGTTGGTGAGACAGTGCGGAAGGAACGCAGTCGGCTGTTGACGTTCATCCGCCGACGCCTGCCCGACCCCGATGATGCCGAGGACGTGTTGCAGGATGTATTCATGGAATTAACCGAAGCGTATCAGTTAGCCAAACCCATTGAGCGCGTAGCGGCCTGGCTTTTTGCCGTAGCCCGCAACAAGATCAGCGACTGGTACCGGAAAACGCCCCCCGGCCGCACGGTCTCGCTTGATGTGACCGACGAGGAGAACGACGCCGGGACACCGGTGCTGGGAGCGTGGTTAGCCGCCACCGACGAGACCGGACCTGAAAGTGAATTCTTCCGCGAAACGCTGATGGATGCCCTTACCGACGCCCTCGCCGAACTGCCCGATGAGCAACGCGAGGTGTTTGTGCAACACGAACTGGAAGGCCGGTCATTCCGGGATATGGCTGCGGAATGGGACGTGCCGGTCAATACCCTGCTGTCGCGCAAGCGCTACGCCGTGTTGCACCTTCGCGAACGGCTGCGGGATTTGTACGATGATTTTCTGGACGAAAACTAAACCATTGCAAGAAACAATGAAACGATTCTGGATTCGCCGGGGATTACGCTTTCTCGTCTTCGCGCTGCTTTTCGTCGGGCTGGCCGGGCTGGCCGTTATGACGCTCTGGAACGCTTTGCTGCCTGCTATTCTGGGCGTGTCGGCCATTAACTTTTGGCAGGCACTGGGTATGTTAGTGCTCAGCCGGATTTTATTTGGTGGCGTTGGACGGGGTGGCTGGGGGCGCGGTGGCTACGGCCCATCGCACCGGCGGACCGGTCGGGCAGAATGGAAGCAGAAGATGACCGCACGCTGGCAGAACATGACGCCCGAACAACGCGAACAAATGAAGCAGCAGTGGCGCGATAAGTGCGGAGGTGGTCGACGGGGCCGTGACCAGCGGGGCCGTGGGCCGCAACCCGAGCAACCTAACTCCGGTGAGCCAACTGAGCCTGACAGCACAACGGCCTGACCGTTGAGTCGTTGATTGTAGGTGTATACCTGATGAGCAAACGTCACCAGGTGCGTTTGCTCATCATCTTGTCTAATTCGGGCTTAGTCATTGCTCCCAGCTCTGGATGCTGGCCGAGCCATTTCAGAAAGTCCGTTTTGATTTCGTCCGTCCACTGGCTGTCAATCTGACCCGTTGTGTAGCGACCTGATTTAACGACGTCGAAACCATACTGATCTTTACGAATGACAAATTCTGCAGTGCTGATAACCTGTTCGGCCATGTGAGCGGGCACAAAGAGGACGCCTTCCCGCTGGGCAATCACCAAATCGCCCGGCAAGACCATAACCTGACCAATACGAATGGGGGAATTCAGGCCCATGAGCACCATTTCTTCCAAAAAAGAGGGGTGAAAATCGCGAACAAACGCGTTGAATCCATTAATCGCCTGCAATTCCTGCAAGTCCCTGGCCGCTCCGTTAAAAACAACTCCGTTGCCGGTTTTGCTATAAATAGCATTGCCCAACGTAGCGCCCATGAGCGTTCCGCCCCCAATTTTCCCGAAAGCGTCGGCCACGTACACATCGCCCTTCGTCAGCGTTTCGATTGGCCAGGTATTCGTGTTGCCCTTTCTGCCCTGTTTGGTAATACCGCGCTCTTTAACGGCCTTTTCAACGTCCGGGCGGCTGGGCATGAACTGAGCCGTTACTGCCCGGCCAACCACCGGCACATCGTCTTTTATCAATTTCCAGTTGCCTTCAAATTGGTTCGTGTAGCCTTCATTCTTCAGGACCGTCCACGCATCATCAATACCAATTTTTTTTGCCCGCTGAACTAAATCATCCGAAATCTTTGGCCGACCATCCGCGAACCGCTCTCCTTTCCACTCGGATGTCAGAAAGGTTAATTCTTCTTTTGGAATCGTTTGAGCAAGCAACGGGTGAGCGACGCAGCCAATAGCAACAAGAGGGACTAAACAGGCAATGTTTACGTTCATTCGTATGGTGGATTAATGTCCTTTTGCTAAATAAGCCTCTACATCCTTTTCGGTTATTGCTAATTTTTTGGGGTATTTGGCAACCCACGTTCTGAACTCACCCTTGATTTTATCCGACCAGTCACCGTGTATCTCGCCAGATGGATACTTGCTTTGCTGAAGCAGTACCCGCTCAAACTCGTCGCGAAGGGCGGTCATTTCCGAAGCCGACACCAGCCCTTCGACGAGGTGAGCCGGGATAAACACGGTTCCGTATTCATTGGCAAACACAACATCGCCCGGCAACACCGTCACCTCACCAATGCGAATGGGTGCATTGATCGACGTTGGCGTCATGTCTTTGATGTAGGATGGATCATGACCTTTCACCCAGGCATTGAAGCCTTTCGTGTCCTTCAGTTCCTGCATATCCCGAACCGATCCGTAAAAGATAACGCCTTTACCCGTTTTGCCATAAATAGCATTGCCGAGGCTCGACCCAATCAACGTTCCATCCTTGATCTTACCGTACCCATCGGCTACATAAACGTCCCCCTTTGTTAATACGTCAATGGGCCAAATGTTGATACCGCCCTTTTGCGAACGGCCTTCGGCTTTACCCTGCGCTCGGACTAAGCTGTCGAGGTCGGGGCGGGTAGGCATGAACTGGGCCGTGACGACCCGGCCAGTCATGGTTTGACCAGGATTCAGCATGATCCAGTTCTTTTCGACCTGGTTTCTATAGCCCTTATTGCCTAAGTAACCCCAGACTTGCTCCAGCGTACAATTTTGCAGGCGGTCGAGCACCAAGTCAGGCACTTTCGGACGACCATCGGGCGAACGTTCGCCTTTCCAGTTTGCCGTTAACGCAGTGACGTGTTCAGGTGACGAACCCACCCGTTGAGCCTGCGCTGGATAAATTGCCGAAAGAGTGAAGAGTGTTAATGCAAACAGCGTTCTCTTTATCATCGCGTTGTTTCTTAAATCTGCAGGGTCTTTTAGACCTTACAGGTTTAAAAAGACAGTTGAATAAGTAAAATACTGGCATTTGTTTATTTTGTGAATAAACAATGCTGAACCAAGATGCCCCGTCTTCATGAAAAAATTCTTCGCTCACCTATCATCATCCGGCGCGTCTGCTGACCGCCGTGATTTCCTGCGCAAGGCCGGGTTAGGCGGCCTCTCGCTTGGTCTCTCATTCGACGGTCAGCACGACCGGGAGTTGGAGTTTATCACCCAGAAAGTGAGTCGTGATTCTAAACCGTCGGACCTGAAAATTACGGACATGCGCGTGGCTGTTCTGAGCGGGGTTCCGTTCAGTAGTCCCATCATCCGCATCGACACGAATCAAGGCTTAGTGGGCTGGGGCGAGGTACGCGACGGAGCCAGCGCCAATTACGCGCTGATGCTCAAAAGCCGGATACTGGGTAAAAACCCCTGCAACGTCGAGCAGATATTCAAGCAAATAAAGCAGTTTGGAAACCACAGCCGGGCGGCTGGGGGCGTCTGTGGCGTTGAAATGGCCCTGTGGGACCTGGCGGGCAAAGCGTATAACGTGCCTGCTTATCAACTGCTGGGCGGCAAATACCGTGATTTTGTTCGTCTGTATGCCGACACGCCCGAATCAAACACCTACGAAGGGTTCGCGGAGAACATGAAAAAGCGGAAGGATCAGGGCTACTCGTTTCTGAAAATGGACTTTGGCATCGGGATGCTGGCCGGTCAGCCTGATTTGCTTGTAAACGCCAACAACTGGAGCGTGAAGCGGCAGTGGGATGACCGGGAAATGGGGAAACTGGGCAACTACGCGAATACAAAGCACCCGTTTACGCGGATTCAGGTCACCAAAAAAGGCTTGGATAAATTAGTGGAGCACGTGGGTAAAATACGCGACATCGTCGGGTACGATACGCCCTTAGCGGCTGACCATTTCGGCCACTTCGACGTTAACACGGCCATTCAGATTGGCCGGGCAATGGAACCGTTCCGGCTGGCGTGGCTCGAAGATCTCGTCCCGTGGTTTTACACCGATCAGTGGAAGCAGATTACGGATGCCATCGACACGCCAACGCTGACGGGTGAGGACATCTACCTGAAAGAAGATTTCATCAAACTCATCGACGCTAAAGCCATCGACATGATCCACCCCGATCTGGCTTCATCGGGTGGTTTGCTGGAAACCAAAAAGATTGGCGACTATGCGGAGGAAAAAGGAATTCCGATGGCAATGCACTTTGCCGGATCGCCCATTTGTATGATGGCCAACATTCACTGCGCAGCCGCCACGGAGAATTTTGTAGCTCTCGAACACCACGGTGTGGACGTAGCCGGTTGGGAAGACATCGTTACGGGTCTTAAGCCAATTGTTGATAAAGGATTCGTGAAAGTGCCGGATGCCCCCGGTTTGGGAGTGAATCTTAATGAGGAAGCCGCGAAGCGTTTCCTGAAAAAAGGCGCTACCTGGTTTGCACCCACCGATACGTGGAACACCAAAGATTCAGCAGATCGCGAGTGGAGCTAAAAGTGAATGTAAAATGCATAATGAATAATGGTGCCCGATTGTCCCATTATTTATTACGCATTTTACATTAATAAATTCTCCAGCGCCTTCGTTAAATCGCCGTACTGGTACTGAAAATCTGTTTCCTCGGTAAGGCGCTTGTTTAGAACGTAGTTGCCACCCGTGACGGTGATGGATAGCTCGCCAAACATCAGCTTAATAACGAAATTGGGAATGTTGGGCAACACCATCGGGCGATTCAGCACCCCCGCAATGGCCCGCGTCAGGGTCTCGTTGGTAACGGGCGTGGGCGCAACCGCATTGTAAACGCCCTGCCACGATTCATCGTTTATAGCCTGTACGTACAGTTGGCACAGGTCGTCGAGATGAATCCACGAAATATATTGCTGCCCTGACCCAATGGGTGCCCCGGCTCCCAACCGCACCGGCTGGGCAAGCTTGGGCAAGGCACCACCCGCCATTGTCAGCACCACGCCCGTCCGAAACTTCACCGTGCGAATGCCGAGCGCAGCCACCTGATCTTCCGATTGCTCCCACGCCCGCGTTACCCGCGCCAGAAAATCGGATCCGCCCGAACTGGTTTCGGTCAGCGGGCGGTCGCCGGTGTCACCCCCGTAATAACCAATGGCCGATGACGCAATGAATGACTTTACCTTATACGGATTTTTCGCCAAGGCCCGCGCCAGTAATTCGGTCGATTCGGTGCGTGAGCTTAAAATTTCGTCTTTTCGTGCACCGGTCCAGCGTTCGTCGGCAATGCCCGCTCCGGCGAGATGAACGATGTGATCGGCCGACTGAATGGCATGGGGGTCGATGTGCCCGCGCTTAACATCCCACTGATAGGTTTTCACATGAGGAACCTGAGTAGGTGACCGGCTCAGATAGGTAACAGTATACCCTTGTTGTTGAAGCAGATGCGTCAGCCGACGGCCGATGGTGCCAGTACCGCCGGTGATTAACACGGTTTCATTCATGGATAGGAGTGGTACGTTCGTGAGGTAGTAACCCGATAAACCGGTTTGTGGTTTGACCGGTCAATCTTCGGCCAGCGTCCGCGAAATATTCATGCGGTAAACGCCCAAGGCAGGCAGGGCAGCGGCCAGCAAACCAATCAGCACCGCTACACCCAGCAACACCCATTCCTCAGGTAGAATGCCGAACGCTCCCAAATCGTAGTGGTACTCCGACGAGACTGTGCTTGAGAACAGCCAAAGCCCAACCCGGCTGAGTAAAACGCCCAGCACGAAGCCAATCAGGGCCAGTACTAAGCCTTCGAGCAGTAACATGCCGAACAATTGCGCCCGCGTGGCACCCATTGACAGCATCAGGGCCATTTCGTAGCGTCGCTCCTTCAGCGAGTTGTAGAGCGATACAAACACACTAATACCCGAAATCAGCATAATTGCGATGGCCAGACCGCGCAACGTGTCAACACCTACACCCAGCAACGAAAACAGCCGGTTGATTTCAATGTTCGGCAAAGCCGCCTGTAGCTTAGAATTGGTGTTGATGCCCCGCGCCAGCATCATCCCCATCGGATTCCGAAACTTAACGAGCATACTGGTAATCTCGCGGGGTTCTTCCTCATGGGATTCCCCTTCGTGCCCTTCGCCCTCCTCGTGGTGTTCGTGAATGGCCCACACGCTCGACACGGGCGTCAGTATGAGCTGATCGGTGACGGTGTTGGTGGCGTTCAGTATCCCCACAACCGTATATTTCGAGTCGGCGTGTTGTTCACCTTCGGCATCAAGTCCATGCGACCCGCTGAATGTATCCCCAATTTTTAGCTCAGCCCCGGTTGCCACACGCGGCCCGATAACCACGTCAAGGTCTTTCCCGAACAAGCGCCCCTGTGCAAGTGTAGCGCCAAAATGATCAAGGTATTTTTGGGTGGTCCCCACCACCCGAAACGACCGATAGTTGTCGCCCATCGCGAGCGGAATGGCCGTTTTAATCATCGGGTTACGCGTGAGCCGTTCCGCTTCGTCGAGTGGAATGTTACCCACCGGCGAGTCGATCTGGTAGATACTGGAGAGAATCAGTTGTAGTGGACTCCCCTTGGCCCCCACCACCATGTCGATGCCCCGGATGTTCTTACGAAACTGATCATCCAGTTGCTTGTTGAGCAGCAGCAGCAACGAGATAATCGTGATTCCGAACGTCATGAGCAGACCGCTGAGAAAACTGCTCAGCGGCTTGTCTTTCAGGTTACTCCAGCTTATTTTGAACAGGTTCATCGAAGTTTTTAGATAGATAGCTGGTGCCGGATCACCCGTAGAATTTCATTGCCCCCCTGCCCCAGAATGCTCTCGGCCAGTTCGTGACCAAGCGATTCGGCCTGAGCAACCGGACCAACAAAAGTTTCGCGCAGGAGTTGGTTACCGTCCAGACCGATCAACCCGCCGGTCAGGCTAAGCTGCTCCTTCTGGTGGGTCGCCAGCGCAAACACCGGAATGCTGCACCCGCCCTCTAACCGGCGCAGAAATGACCGCTCGGCTTTCAAAACGGCTTCGGTTGGCTCGTGGTTAGTCAGTTGCCGGACCGCGTTTAGTTTGTCGAGGGGTAAGGTGTCGGCCGCTTCGATGGCTACGCTGCCCTGCCCCACGGCGGGCGTAAAGTCGTCGACGGGCAAGTATTCGGCAATCAGATCGTCGTACTGCATCCGGTGGACACCAGCGTAGGCCAGAATCAGCGCGTCGCACTGCCCCTCGTCGAGTTTACGCAGCCGGGTTTGCAGATTACCCCGCATGTCGACAACCTGAATATGAGGGCAAAAATGCCGCAGCATGGCTACCCGGCGCGTCGATGAGGTACCTACAACAAACGCTTTCCCACTCGTGAGCGACAGCGTTTTGTCGTGACTAATTAATGCGTCGTTGACCCGTTCGCGCTCGGTGAAGGCAATGATGCCCAAGTCAGGCGGTAGTGATGACTGCAAATCTTTGGCACTATGAACAGCAATATCAACGGTGCCCGAGCGGAGCTGGTCTTCCAGTTCCTGTGTAAAAATGCCTTTGCTGCCAATCTTGGCCAGGGACCGATCCAGTATCAGATCACCTTTGGTTTCAATGAGCACCAATTCCGATGTCAGCCCCCCCGCTCTCAAAAGCGTTTGTATATGCTCCGCCTGCCAGAGGGCCAACTGGCTACTTCGTGTTCCGATTCTGATATGCATACGAAGACAAAGATACAATCAGATCAGCACCGAAACAGGCGCTGAGTGGCCAAAACGTGTCGAACGTTGTAGAACAGAAACCCCATAAAGACCACAATTTGCAACACCACAGTTCCCTCAACAATTCTTTGCCTTTATGACAGATCACTACTCATTTATTGCCTTGACAGCGTCAAAACGGCATTTATCAGCCAAAGCAAGTCTTATTTACTGCCAGGCTGACGGGGATTTTTGGCTACGTTAGATTAGGCACGAGGTTTGTTTATAAAATAGTAATTGACTAGTAAACAGCAACTCCTATGAAAGCGGTAGAAAATGTATTTCAGGGAACGGGTGGTCAGGTTGATTTACTCAATACCCTATACGGTGGCTCAAGTCAGACGACCATGAAAATAGAGCGCGAAGAAGAGCGGCTCATTATCAAATTGTCGGCTCCGGGAGTAAGTGCAAACTCGTTTAACGTACTTATCGAAGGCACTAAACTTGTTCTTTATACCCTGCTCGTCAGTACGTCGAACCGGCAGATTGAGGATGGCGGCAGTCAGCGTTTAGCGGTGCCCATGTTTCTGCGTGTGCTGGACATTCCGTCTTTTGTCGATGTCAATCAGATTGAGGCCGTTCATGAGCGTGGTCAGGTGCTGGTAACTCTGCCGTTTAAAGATGAGGAGCACATGCACCGTCGAATCGACATCAAAGACCTGTTTTAAGTACGTTTTCCCATCCGGGGTCCTTGCCGACTCTGTAGCCTATAGATCAGATTACGAGCCACCTCTACGGAAGTGGCTTTTTGTTTGTACCCTCCCAGAACGTATGCTATATACGACATAATAAGCTGACAATCAGGTATTAAATTATTTTATAAGAATTACGCAAAAACTTATTCACGCTAAATTTTACAATGTGCTGATTGCGTACAGGTTATCTTTTATCCAGCGTAAAGAGCGGACAGACTGTTGAATAATACAACTTGCAGAAGTGACGGGAACGCCTAATTTTGTTGAAACGATAGTTTTCTCATCTTCTCAATTTAGTTCAGTTGACAAAACTGGCAATTCTAATAAAACACATTCCCGATATGGTACAACACGACGTAATTGAGCCGATTCTGAAAGAAGATAAAAACCGCTTTGTGCTTTTCCCCATTCAACACTGGGATATTTGGGAATACTATAAAACCCACGAAGCGTCGTTTTGGACTGCCGAGGAGATTGACCTCGCTCAGGACATGCCGCATTGGAACAGTCTTAACGACGGAGAACGGCATTTCATCTCGCACGTATTGGCGTTTTTCGCAGCCTCCGATGGAATCGTTAATGAAAATCTCGCCGTCAACTTTCTTTCGGAAGTGCAGTATGCCGAAGCCAAGTGTTTTTACGGTTTTCAGATAATGATGGAGAACATCCACTCGGAAACGTACTCCCTGTTAATTGATACCTACATTAAAGATTCTGCCGAGAAAGACCGGCTTCTGAATGCCATCGACACCATTCCTTGTGTTCAGAAAAAAGCCGAGTGGGCCTTGCGCTGGATTGACAACGGCACCTTCGCCGAGCGTCTGATCGCCTTTGCGGCTGTAGAAGGCATTTTCTTCTCTGGTTCGTTCTGCTCCATCTACTGGCTCAAAAAGCGCGGTTTAATGCCGGGCCTGACCTTTTCTAACGAACTCATCTCGCGCGACGAAGGCCTGCACCGCGACTTTGCGTGTATGCTCTACACCGATCACATTCAGAACAAGATGCCTGAGTCGGCGGTGTATGACATCATCCGTAACGCCGTCGAAATTGAGCAGGAGTTTGTATCCGACGCGCTGCCGGTGTCGCTCATCGGCATGAACGCCGAGTTAATGAAACAGTATATTGCCTTCGTAGCCGATCACCTATTAACCACACTCGGTCTCCGCAAAATATACAACGTCACCAACCCGTTCGACTTCATGGACATGATTTCGTTACAGGGCAAGACCAATTTTTTCGAGAAGCGCGTCGGCGAGTACCAGCGGGGCGAAGTGATGGCCAAGTTCAAAGCCATGAAAGCCCAGGCCATGCAGCCGCAGGGCGATTCGACCACAGCCCCCGCAGCGGTTGAGGAACCAAAAGGGTTTGTGTTAGACGCTGACTTCTAAATTTCATCGTACAGGCTACAAACAAAAAATGCCCCGATGATCGGGGCATTTTTTGTTGACTCTGGTACCAGGAGCGGGAGTCGAACCCGCACGGGCTTGTGGCCCACAGGATTTTCGTACCAACTACAGCTTTCGCTGCTCGCTGCCCTATGCAACGATTTGTGGTCTGGACTTTCTCTTCACCGTATCCCGTTTTCGGGACCGTAGGTGCCACCTTTTAAGTCTCTACACCTTCCACACTAACTTTCGTTAGCGGGCTTGGCTCGGGATTGCCAATCGATTGCTCGATAAGGTTTCCCCGAATTTAAGCGGTTCTACGTCGGTCGTTTCCAAGCGCGCACTCAATTTTGTCTAAGTCCGGCGTGTCTACCAATTCCACCATCCCGGCATTCATCCCAACAAATTGGGCATTTACGAAAAAAGCACCGTCGGGCGGTGCCTTTTTCGTGGAGCGAAAGACGGGGTTCGAACCCGCGACCTCGACCTTGGCAAGGTCGCGCTCTACCAGCTGAGCTACTTTCGCATTATTCCCCGAAGCGGTGACCAATCTACCCGTCTGTGGCGAATTGGGAATGCAAATTTAGGGTGTTTTCGCCATTTGTCAAGTCTTCGATCCTAAAAAATTTAGGAAATGACGGGCTGTACAAGGTTAAAAACTGACTAAGAATGAGTTAGACTGGTAATTTACTTCACGATAACAACCTGCGAAATCATTCTCTCAGTCAACATAAACAGTATTTAGATTACTGGCAATCGCATAACTTTCGATTAGAACCCATAGTTATACAGCATATCCAGCGTTAACAAAGCAGTTTACCCCGTTCCGGCGGAATACCCACGCAATGAGAGACCATTCCAGTGCATACATTAACGGTATCGGTACGGCCGTGCCAGCCTATTCGTCTACGCAGCAGGAAGCCGCCCTGTTCATGGCCGATGTATTACAACTTGATGAACGCGACAGTCGGCGGTTGATGGCTCTGTATCGCCACACGCGCATCGACCGGCGTCATACCGTATTGGCCGACTACGTTCGCCCTCGCGAAGAGTACACATTTTATACCAACTCGCCCGGCATGGAGCCGTTTCCAACGGTGGGGCAGCGCATGGGCTTATACCGGCAGGAGGCCGTTCCACTGGCGCTGAAAGCCATCCATGATTGCTTTACCAGCTACCCCGATTTTGACCTGCAGACGATTACGCACTTGATCACAGTTAGTTGTACGGGTCTGTATGCACCGGGACCGGACATTGAGATCATCGAAGCACTGGGACTCCCAACAACCACCCAGCGATTAGCCATCAACTTCATGGGCTGCTATGGAGCCTTCAACGGGCTGAAAACGGCTGATGCCATTGTTCGGGCCGACACCGATGCCAAAGTGCTGGTCGTCTGTGTTGAACTTTGCACGATTCATTTCCAGAAGAAAACCGAAACTGATCACCTGCTCTCCAATGCACTGTTCGCCGATGGTTCAGCAGCCGTGCTTGTGGAAGCGCAGCCTAGGCCTGACCTGGCTTTTCGGCTACGGTCGTTCTATTGCGATCTACTACCGGAAGGCAAAGAGGCAATGGCCTGGCACGTCAGCGATTTTGGGTTCGAGATGACGCTGACCTCGGCCGTGCCGACATTTATCCAGCAGGGCATTGGCCAACTGATGGAGCGGTTGCTAAACCAGTGCCAGCTCACACTCGACGACGTGGGTCATTATGCGCTGCATCCCGGTGGGCGACGGATTCTGGAGGTAATTGAGCAACAATTAGGCATTACTGCTCACGACGACCGCCACGCCTATGAAGTGCTGCGTCAGAATGGCAATATGTCGTCGGCGACGGTGCTGTTTGTGCTGAAAGAGATCTGGAACGAACTGGCCACCGGCGAGTTGGACGTAAATCCCGACCGGCCCAATATTCTAAGTTGTGCATTTGGGCCGGGCCTAACGCTGGAGTCTATGGTGCTGGAAGCGATAGTGGCCGAGCCGGAGTACGCTACGTTAGAACTTTCCAACGCATCAGCCCGAGTTTTGTGAGCATATACAGCAACGAGGTTCTTAGTACACCTAAGCCGTAAATGGAACTGCGGGTGAAATTTATGGACGATGCCTCTTCAAAATACTTGGTTGGACAAGTTACTTCAGCAATTTCGTAGCCCTTGTAAAAAATCTGAGCGATCATCTCATTATCGAAAATGAAGTCGTCGGAATTGTGTGTGAAGTCTAAATTACGCAGTACATCGCCCGAAAACGCCCGATACCCCGTATGGTACTCGGATAGCTTCTGATTCATCAGCAGGTTTTGCGTAAACGTCAGAAAGCGGTTGGCAATGTATTTGTACATCGGCATTCCGCCTTTAAGTGCACCTTTACCCAATATGCGGGATGCAAACACCACCGGATACAGCCCGTTGCCAATGATCGAAATCATGGCGGGGAGCAGCATCGGCGTGTATTGATAATCGGGGTGAAGCATCACCACAATGTCGGCACCAAGTTCGAGGGCTTTAGCGTAGCAGGTTTTTTGATTACCGCCGTATCCTTTGTTCCTGTCGTGGCGAATGACGTAACGGATACCCAACTGACGGGCTACGTCGACGGTATTATCGGGACTGGCATCATCGACAAGGATAACATCGTCGACAAGGTCAAGTGGAATTTCGCGGTAAGTACGTTCCAGCGTTAGGGCAGCCCGGTAAGCAGGCATGACCACAATAACTTTGCTACCATTAAACATGGTTCAAAACTAACGCCCAACGGCCATTATGCCAATATTTTGCCCCACAAACAACGTCCCTTCGGCAGATTGAACGTAGTTTTACTTTCGCAATTCAACCATTAAGGCTGGGTAAGGTACCTTTTCTACCCACGTCAATAACCTATGTTTACCAGCGAAACTTCATTTTTTCTGGCCTTCGCGGCTTTCGTTCTTGTTGTCATGGCGCTTGACCTTGGGGTGTTCTCCCGAAAAAAGAGCCATGTCGTCCATTTTAGAGAAGCGGCCATCTGGAGCGCTATTTGGGTTGCTCTTTCCGTTGCTTTTTATTTCTTCCTGAAAAATTATGGCTACTTAGTCCATGGCATTACCGACCTGACCCGGCTTCAGGAAATTCGGGACCGCTACGCTGATCATGTCGATTTTGTGCCGGGTGATTTTGCGGCCAGTTTAGCCCGTTTTCAGGACAACATGGCGCTGGAATACATCACTGGCTATTTGGTTGAATACTCCTTGTCAGCCGACAATATTTTCGTTTTCATTCTAATTTTCAATTCATTCGGCGTTCGGGAACGGTACTACAAGAAAATTCTTGTTTGGGGAATCCTGGGAGCCATTGTCCTGCGGTTTGTCTTTATTTTTCTTGGAGCCGCTCTGTTAGAACGGTTCGACTGGATCATCTACATCTTCGGAGCTTTTCTGGTTTACACCGGTGTTCAATTATTCTTTCAGAAGGAGGAAGACGAGAAGATTGAGCCGAGCAGCCATCCCGTTGTGCGGTTCGCCAGTAAATACTTAAATGTGTATAACCGCAACGTAACGGATAACTTTTTCGTCCGTCGGAAGTCAGACCGAAAGCTGTTCGTAACGCCCCTGTTTCTTATTGTTATTGTAGTAGCTTTCACCGATCTGATCTTCGCAGTCGATTCAATTCCGGCCATTTTTTCAATCACCAAAGACCCCTACATCGTCTTTTTCTCGAACGTATTCGCCATTATGGGTCTGCGGTCGATGTTCTTCTTCCTATCGAGCATTATCAGTCAATTCCGCTTTCTGAAGACAGGATTGGCCGTTCTGTTGACGTTTATCGGCGTTAAAATGCTGACCGAACACTGGCTGGAAGAGCTGGGTTTTAAACCCGTTTATTCGCTCTACGTTATCGTTGCTATTCTGGGGGTGAGTATCCTGGCCTCATGGCTTATACCAGAGAAGAAGCCGGAAAGTCTGAACCAAGATTTAACCAAGATTTAA
The DNA here is from genome assembly GCF_054779955.1 of Spirosoma arcticum. NCBI lineage: Bacteria > Pseudomonadati > Bacteroidota > Cytophagia > Cytophagales > Cytophagaceae > Spirosoma > Spirosoma arcticum. The sequence goes on along the minus strand of NZ_BAAGXG010000002.1, from coordinate 430,141 downwards.
CCGATTTACGGGATTTGCTTTCATACGCGTTCTACTCCTGTAAACCAGTCAAATCTTGAAAATTATAGTTCAGAAAACGGTTCTCAGCGCCTTCCGCCGACGCCTGACCAACCTTGGCAGTCGCAACCGGTCGCTGCTGCTGACAAGTCTGCCCGCCAGTCAGTTTCTAGATCTGCACGAAACCAATTTTCTGCTTAATAAACCATCATTTAACCTTATTGCCAATCTGATTGGGCGTAAAACGTCGGTGCCTGTGTGCGAGGTACTCGACGCCCGCCAGGAACGCAGTAACGAAGTCAGCCGCAAAGTCCGGCGCATCGACCGCACCGCCCGGTTCATTAAGGAAGAGAGCGGCACCGACGATCTGTACGTTGGCTGGCCCTTTGTGCGGGGTAAATTCATGGATGGCACGGTTGTGCATGGGCCGTTGCTGTTCTTTCCGGTGCAGCTTTCGCAGGAGGGTAGATTCTGGAAACTCACGCGCCGGAGCAATGAACTGGCGTTCTTAAATTCCACGTTCGCCCTTGCCTACGGCCAGTTTAACCAGCTAAAACTACCGGACGACCTGATTGAAAAAACGGTGGACGATTTTGACAAAGACCCATTGGTCTTCCGGACGCAACTGTACGAATGGCTCAAAGAGACGCCAGTTGAAATCAACTTCAACCCGGATTTATTCACGGATCAACTCCAGTTTTTTGATAAACAAACCGCTAAAAGTCTCGACCAACTCGAACGTGCCGGGGAATTAAAACTGTACTCAGAAGCCGTGTTGGGCATTTTTCCGCAGGCAGGATCGTTTCTGGTACCCGATTACGATGCGCTGATAGGACGAGAAGGGAGTGAAAAAGAGGAGATGGAAATGCCGTTTGCCGGTGTAGACTGGGAGCTGGCAAACAAACCAAATGATTTCTCAATTTCTGAGCGATTTATTCGCACTCCTCTCCCACTCGATGCCGCGCAGGAAGCGGCCGTGCGGGCGGTTAAGTCGGGGCAGTCGATTGTGGTTCAGGGGCCGCCCGGCACGGGCAAGTCGCAGCTAATTGCTAATCTGATGGCTGACTCGGCTGCATCGGGCAAGCGTGTTTTGTTGGTATGTCAGAAACGAGCGGCCCTCGATGTGGTGCACGAACGGCTTCGTCAGGTGGGAATGGCCCCGTTTATGGCCTTGATTCATGACTTTCAGGACGACCGACGAACGTTGTACGCTCAGCTTGCGGAACAGATTGAGCAAGTTGACACGTACCGCCAACAGAACAACGGCTTAAACGCCGTGTTGCTCGAACGGGACTTTGAACAGGAAAGCCGCCGGATCGACGAAGCAATCACGAGTTTGAACGTGTTTAAAGATGCCCTGTTCGACACGGCTGAATGCGGACTGTCGGTCAAAGAGCTTTATCTAACCAGCAGTCCTCAGAAACCAACCGTTGAGTTAGGGGATGTCTATTTACAATTTCCCTTTTCTGTTGCAGACGACTTTGTCCGACGATTGGCTGATTACGCGGGGTATCGGCGACGGATTGGCACGACACATCCCTGGGACGACCGGGTCAATTTTGCCCATTTCACCGCGCAGGACACAGCTAAAGCAGAGCAGGTACTTGTGCGCTGGTCGCAAACAGCGGATTTAACAAAGGAACAGCTGCGTATGCTGCTTGACCGGCCACTTTCGCGGGCCGAACTAACCGACTGGCTGGCGCACGACGGGGAATTAACGGCCTTACTGGCGTTGCTCAACACACCCGATGCAACGGCGCTGTGGGCAATCAGTCAGGTGCTGCGTACAAACCCAGCCCATCCGGCTCAAAAAATCGGTGAATCAGCTCTGGAGGTATTGATAGCGGATTGGGAGGAAACACTGGCGCTACCCGGTCCTGAATGTAGTCTTCAACCTATTGACCGACCCGCTTTTCAGATTCTATTATTCAGTGCGCTCACCGCCCGCTCGTCGTGGGTTCGCTGGCGTTGGTGGCAACTGACTGATCCTGGCAAAGTACAGCTTCAGCGAGTGGCCTTAGCCAACGGATTAACTCTTTCAACAGTTGACTTACAAACGCTCAAAATAAAGATTGATAAACGTCTTCAATTAGCGACAATCGACCATCAGACGGAGCTGTTGCTTACTGGCTTGCCCGTTCCCAATACGCCCGATGGGTTACGACTTGTGGGCCGCGCCCGACAGCTAATTGATCGAATAAATACCATCCAGCCACTGCATATTTTACCAGCATGGGTTTGGACAACTCATCAGCAGTTTACCAATGTCGTAACGAGCGTACTAACCATTGCAACGACAATAGTGGCTGAGCAGAGAATCGGCAAAAGCTACTTGACTGATAATCAGCTAAATCTTGTTTGGCAAAATGGCGAGTACGCGCAAACGTTACGCACCGCCCTTCGGCAGGATTTTGATCTTCTGATCGGAGCAGACCAGTTGAAAGCGGGTTTTTCTGATGCCGAACGAACCGTTATCGGGCGATTAGCAGACATGGCGTCTTCCCGGTGGGTAGCCACGTTTCAAAACGCCCTCTGCCTGACCTGGATCGACCATATTGAGCAAAAACACCCGCAACTTCGTAGCGTTTCGTCGCTCAGAATGGATCAGATTGAGCAGGATTTGCAGGAGAGTGTTGGGCGAAAGCAAGCCCTTAGCCGTGCTATTCTGTTAGTAAAATTGCGCGAACAAACGTACCGAAACTTGACCTTCAACCGGTTAAGCAACGTAATTACTTACCGCGACTTGTTGCATCAGACAACGAAGAAGCGCAACGTATGGCCCGTTCGGAAGTTGATGGAATCGTTTGACAGTGAGGTGTTCAGGGTGCTGCCGTGCTGGTTAGCCTCACCCGAATCGGTATCGGCTATGTTTCCCCTACGCGATGATTTGTTTGATCTGGTGATTTTTGACGAAGCCTCGCAGTGTTTTGCGGAACAGGGTATTCCAGCCATGGCACGGGGCAAACAGGTCGTTGTCACGGGTGACAACCAACAACTCCGCCCCAGCGACTTATACCGAACGCGCATAGACGAACCCGAACCTGACGACGAAACGCCCGTTGCGATGGAGGTCGAATCGTTGCTTGAACTGGCAGTTCAGCAACTGCCGCAAGTATCACTGACCGAGCATTATCGTAGCCGTTCGCTTGATCTGATTGCTTTCTCGAACCAGCATTTCTACCAGAACAAACTCTTGCTCCTTCCTCCTTTCAGCGATGCGAATGGGCATGAACCAGCTATTCGCTATCTGCACGTGAATGGCACATGGCAACAGAATAAAAACCCAGTTGAAGCCGAGGCCGTTTTACAGTTGCTCAGCCAGGTTGCAGTAGACCTGCCCGGTCGTTCGGTGGGCATCGTTACGTTCAACTATCCGCAACAGCAACTGATTCAGGATTTGTTGGACGACCGGCGTTCTGTTCCCTCACCGACCCATCGGACCGCCCCAACCCCTCTCCCAGAGGGCGAGAGGAATATATCACCTAACCCAGATAGCCTTACTCCCTCGCTCTCTGGGAGAGGGGTTGGGGCGGTCCGACGGGTCGGTGAGGGAATATTTGTAAAGAACATTGAAAACGTGCAGGGCGATGAGCGCGACGTTATCATTTTCTCGGTCGGCTATGCACCCGATGAGCACGGGCGATTAACTATGCAGTTTGGCAGTTTGAGTATGCACGGTGGGGAAAACCGCCTGAACGTGGCCGTTACCCGAGCGCGGGAACGGGTCTACCTGATCACAAGTTTGTGGCCCGACCAATTAATTGTAGATGAGACTGCCAACAAAGGTCCCAGATTGTTAAGAGCTTACCTGAACTACGCCCTCAACGTATCTCAGGGCCATTTCCGCCCCACGCCCCAACCCAACGTCCTGTTGCCCACCACTTCGTTACTGAAAAATCTACTGGCAGCTCAACATCCTGACTGGCTACCCGAACTTCCCTTCGCTGATTTAACTGAAAAGAACGGCGACACCTACCAATCGTTAATCTTAACCGATGATGATGCGTATTACCAGCAAACGCCCAAACAGGCTCATGCTTATCTACCAATAGCGTTGCAAACCCGAAAATGGCCGTTTCAGCGCGTCTGGAGTCGGGAGTTTTGGCGAAAATGGATGGATTAAAAAATTGCAAATTAATAGTCCAAGTCTCTGTTTACTCCTTCAACATTCCTACAAACTGATCGAACAGATAGCGTGAATCGTGCGGCCCCGGTGACGATTCAGGATGGTATTGTACCGAAAAAGCGGGCTTATCTTTTCGCCTGATGCCCTCGATGGTTTTATCGTTCAGGTTGATGTGCGTCAGTTCAACGTTGGCGTGATCCATTATTTCCTCAGCCCGCACCGCAAAGCCGTGATTCTGCGACGTAACTTCACAATGCCCCGTAATCAGATTCTTAACTGGATGGTTCAGACCTCGGTGGCCATTATGCATTTTATAAGTTGAAATGCCGCTGGCCAACGACAGTATCTGGTGACCTAAACAGATGCCAAATAGGGGCTTTTCATTGTCCAGCGCCTGCTTCACCGTCTCAACAGCGTAGGGCATAGCGGCCGGGTCACCAGGTCCGTTAGCAATGAAGTACCCATTAGGCTTCCAGGCAGCTAAATCGGCGTAGGGAGTTTGGGCAGGAAACACTTTACAGAACACACCCCGTTCGTTAAAGTTGCTCAAAATGCTCCGTTTAACACCCAGATCCAGCACAGCAACTCGTAGGTCGGCCTCAGGGTTACCTTCCTCGTAAGCCTCGGTCGTGCAAACTTCCGATGACAGTTCTAACCCCGCCATGTCGGGCACTTCCTGCAATCTGGTCAGCAGAGCAGCGGAATCAAGGATTTCGGACGAAATGATGCAGTTCATTACTCCTTTCGAGCGAATATAACGGACCAACTGCCGCGTGTCGACGCCATGAATACCAACGATGCCAGCCCGCTCGAAATAATCCTGCAACGACCCGTCAGCGGTGTAACGCGAGTGAATGCCGGAGAAAAAATTACAGACCATTCCTCGAATCTTCACTCCGCCCGACTCTTGCTCAGCATCGTGCAATACACCGTAATTGCCGATGTGCGAAGTTGTGTTGATAATTACCTGTCCATAGTAAGATGGATCAGTATAGATTTCTTGGTAGCCGGTCATACCCGTGTTAAAACAGATTTCTCCCCCGGCTGTACCAACTTTTCCAAGAGCAAGTCCCCGGAATACTGAACCGTCTTGCAAAACCAACAGCGCTTCGGGTTGCTGCGTATGTTTCATGAGTGCGTTTTGGTAAAAAAGCCTAAAAAAAGGGGCTAACCGTTCCGGCTAACCCCAATTTCATACAAATAACTATTCTCTCATTAGTCTTGCTTCTTCTCATTATCAGACGGCTCCCCAAAGACCGATGGGGCCTGATCTGTCTGATCTTCTTTCGTTAGGTCGGAAACGGGAGCAGCAACCGGTGCTTCCGGCGTCTCGGTCACCGTAGTATCTTCCGTATTTTCCGACCCAGATTCTGCTTTAGCTTCTTCTTCAGTAGCAACTACGGTTGCAACCGGTGCCGAATCTTCAGTAGCCGGACGCGCCCCCCCCCCCCGGCGGCTCCGACGGGTTTTTGTTGTAGCGGTTGCTTTCTCAGCAGCCGCTGATAGCAGAACTTCGTTGAAATCAACGAGTTCAATCAGGCACGTTTCAGCATTATCGCCCAACCGGTTGCCTAATTTGATAATTCGTGTGTAGCCGCCCGGACGGTTAGCGATTTTGTCGGCCACCACTCCGAATAATTCTTTCATCGTCTCTTTATCGTTCAAATGCATGAACGTAATACGACGGTTTTGGTAGGTATCTTCCTTGGCCCGAGTCAAGATAGGCTCCACAAACTTGCGAAGTTCTTTGGCTTTGGCAACCGTCGTTTCCACACGCTTGTGCAGAATAAGCGACGACGCCATGTTCTCCAGCATCGCTTCGCGGTGCGAATGCGTCCGGCTTAAGTGGTTATGTTTTTTACCGTGTCTCATTATAGTGTATAAGTGTTTGTGTGTTTACGTGTTTCGTGCCGGAGTAAGCTCACAAACTCAAACACATAAACACCAAAACACTTTTTGGCTTAATCTTCGTCTAATCTGTATTTGACGACGTCCATACCAAACGTCAGATTCTTCTCTGCAACAAGCTGCTCTAACTCCGTCAATGACTTCTTACCAAAGTTGCGGAACTTCATCATATCTGAAATCTCCAGCCGGACCAAATCACCCAACGTGCGAACGTCAGCCGACTTGAGGCAGTTGTAGGCCCGAACCGACAAATCCAGATCCGCCAATGACGTCTTCAGCAACTTCCGCATATGAAGCACTTCTTCATCTACAACATTCTCTTCTTCCAGTTTAGCCGTTTCAAACGTCATCGTCTGGTCGGAGAACAGCATAAAATGCTGAATCAGGATGTAAGCCGCCCCCTTCAGTGCTTCCTCGGGATGAATAGAGCCGTCTGTTTCGATATCCAGTAACAGCCGTTCATAATCCGTTTTCTGCTCAACCCGCGTATTTTCAACGCTGAATTTAACGTTCTTTATCGGTGTGTAGATAGCATCGATAGGAATGTGGCCAAATGGAAGCTCGTTAGCGCGTGGCTCGTCCGCAGGCACATATCCACGACCTTTCTCTACGAAGATTTCCATCTCCAGTTCCCGAGTGTCATCAATGTGACAAAGTTCTAACTCGGGATTTAACACCTCGAACGAGGGCGAAAACTTAGAAATATCACCGGCTTTTAAAACCGATTGCTTTTTGATGTTAACCGTGATTTTGTTGTCAACCATGTCGTTGATCTTCTTAAATCTGACCATTTTCAGATTAAGGATAATCTCCGTCACGTCTTCAACGACGCCCTCAATAGATGAGAACTCATGTAATACACCAGGAAATTTGACACTCGTGATGGTGTACCCTTCCAGTGAAGACAGCAGAATGCGCCGTAACGCGTTGCCGATTGTTACACCATATCCTTTTTCGAGGGGTTTAAATTCAAACACACCGTGAAAGTCGTCGGCTTTCTCCACTACGACTTTGTCGGGCATTTGGAACGCTAATATTGACATACGTTTCGTATCGTTTAAAGCAGTTCTCTGCCTTGGCGTGAAGACTGAAATACAGTTTGCAAGATTACATTGGTTGTTCTGACTGGTTACCGGTTCGCTCCGGCGCAATTAAAACCAAACCGCTGAATCCGAAAACCATCTATATCAAAGAAAGCAGAACTCTACAGAGCGCTGCCAACTCAGTTATTTCGAATACAATTCAACGATGGCCTGCTCGTTGAAGTTCTCCGGAATTTGATCGCGTTCGGGGTAACTAATAAACTTACCCGCCATCTGTTGGCCATCCCACTCCACCCAGTTGTAACGCTTCGTATTACGGGCTGACAGGCTTGAGGAGACAGCTTCCAGCGACTTCGATTTCTCCCGAACACCGATAATTTGTCCCGGCTTAAGCGAATAGGAGGGAATATTCACTACCTCACCGTCAACAATAATGTGCTTGTGTGAAACCAACTGACGAGCTGACCGGCGTGAAGTTGCGATACCCAAACGATACACCGTATTGTCTAAGCGGGCTTCACACAGTTTCAACAGGTTCTCGCCTGTTATTCCTTCCCGAACCTGGGCACGGTGAAACAGCGCACGGAACTGACGTTCCAGAATACCGTACGTGTATTTTACCTTTTGCTTCTCAATTAACTGGAGCGCATATTCAGATTGTTTCCGCTTGCGGCCCCGACCGTGCATACCCGGTCCATAGTTTTTTTTCTGAAGCGCCTTGCTGGGTCCCATAATAGGCTCACCAAACTTGCGCGAAATTCTGGCCTTCGGCCCAATGTAACGTGCCATTCTTTATTTATGAATACATGTAAAAACCTGGACAGACACAACCTAATGTCGCCTGCCCTTATTCATTTATTGTCCGCGAAAACGCGTTAAACGCGACGGCGCTTCGGTGGCCGACAACCGTTGTGCGGCATAGGAGTAATATCGCGAATCGTGGTCACCTCAATTCCCGAATTCTGAATAGTACGGATAGCCGATTCACGACCGGACCCTGGACCTTTCACAAAAACTTCGGCTTTCCGCATGCCCAAATCATGAGCGACGGCAGCACAATTTGATGCAGCCGTCTGAGCGGCATACGGCGTGTTCTTCTTCGAGCCGCGGAAGCCCATTTTACCAGCCGACGCCCAGGAAATAACCTGACCGTTCATATTGGTAATCGAGATAATGATATTGTTGAACGTTGCCCGGATATGCACCTGACCAACAGGTTCAACAATTACTACCCGCTTTTTCGCTTTGTCTTTGCGTTTTGCTTGAGCCATTTTCTGAGGTAATCGTCAATTTGCCATTGCGTATCATTACTTGCTGTCTGATCTAACATCAAACAACCACAAATGTACCGCATGACGATGAACGACCTGTTTATTACTTAGTTACCTTCTTCTTGTTTGCTACTGTTTTCCGCTTCCCTTTGCGAGTACGTGAGTTATTTTTGGTATGCTGTCCGCGAACCGGTAATCCTTTCCGGTGCCGAAGTCCCCGATAACAACCAATGTCCATCAAGCGTTTGATGCTCAACTGCACTTCGGAGCGTAGCGCACCTTCCACCTTGTATTCGTTTGATATAGCATTACGCACGGCGCTCGCTTCATCGTCCGACCACTCACTCGCCTTCTTATCGACGCTGATTCCAGCGTCAGTAAGAATTTTCTTGGCCCGGCTCCGGCCGATGCCAAAAATGTACGTCAGCGCAATTTCGCCCCGCTTCTTGTCTGGAATGTCTACACCTGCAATACGTGCCATGCTTAACCTTGTCTTTGTTTGTAACGGGGATTCTTTTTGTTAATCACGTACAGTTTCCCTTTCCGACGGATCACCTTGCAGTCTACGCTGCGCTTTTTAATGGACGCCTTGACCTTCATGGTTAAACCTTGTTTTTGGTGTTTCAGCTGTTAAATGAGTAAGCACATGCACAAGTGGCAAATACCAAACACGTAAAAACTTAACACTATTTATACCGATACACTATCCTTGCCTTACTTAAATCATAAGGCGACATTTCTAATTTTACGCGGTCTCCGGGTAAAATCTTGATGTAATTCATCCGCATTTTACCAGAAATATGAGCGATAACTTCATGCTTGTTGGCCAGTTCGACCCGAAACATCGCATTTGATAACGCTTCTAAAATCACACCATCCTGTTCAATTGAATTCTGCTTTGCCATGTTCGCTTTAAGCCGCCATCAGTTCTTGTGTTTCAACCATCAGGCTTGTATTAGCGGTGACTGCCTCAATGTATTCAAAGGTTGTTAATATCTCTGGTTTCCCTTTGCGGACTGCCACAGTGTGCTCAAAGTGAGCTGATGGCTTGCGGTCAACTGTCCGAATAGTCCACCCATCACGTTCCTGCACAACCCCTTTCTTGCCGAAATTAATCATAGGCTCAATAGCCAGAATCATTCCTTCGCGCAGTTTAGGACCTTGTCCCCGTTTACCGTAATTAGGAACTTCGGGAGCCTCATGTAACTCCTGACCAACACCATGGCCCACTAATTCCCGAACCACCGAGTACCCAAACTTTTCCGTGTACGCTTGAATAGCATACCCAATATCACCAACCCGATTTCCTTCAACTGCCTTCTCAACACCAAAATATACTGATTCCTTGGTCCGGGTTAACAACCGACGCACTGCGGGAGATACTTCACCGATTGGGTAGGTATAAGCACTGTCGCTGTGATACCCATTCAATTTTACACCACAGTCAATTGATGCAATGTCTCCATCCCGTAATTCGTATCGACCGGGAAGTCCATGCACAACTACATCGTTAATAGATATGCAAAGGGAGGCTGGAAACTTGTTATAACCTAAGAAAGAAGGATGGCCACCGTTATCTTTAATGAACATCTCAGCAACTGCATCAAGTTCCTTCGTAGCAATACCAGGCCGAATCAGCTTTGCCACTTCGGCATGAGCCTTTCCAAGCACCTGAGCACTGATTTTTATCAGGTCGATTTCTTCATCGCTCCTGAGGTAAATCATTTTATCTTTTTTATCCGAACCGGCCATCTCTGCTTACGCTGCTGCTGTCTCGCTTGTCCGTCCCTGCACACGACCCGACTTCATTAACCCTTCGTACCGACGCATGAGCAAATAGCTTTCTACTTGCTGCAACGTATCCAACACAACACCTACCATAATAAGCAGAGACGTACCACCGAAGAACTGAGCGAAACCACTGGTCATACCAAACAAGTTGGCAATGGCAGGCAGAATCGCCACGATGGCAAGCATAATAGCACCTGGTAGCGTGATGCGATCCAGCACAGTACCAATGTAATCAGACGTTTGAATACCGGGCTTTACGCCTGGAATAAACCCTCCACTGCGTTTCATATCGTCGGCAATCTGAACCGGATTAACCGAGATCGCCGTGTAGAAGAACGTAAAGACAATAATCAGCAAGGCAAACAAAAGATTATACTGCCAACTCGTGTAGCTTGCAAAAGCGTTTTGAACGTTTGCAGCAAAATCACTCCTCTCCGCAAAAATACCTGCTACGTATGTTGGTACGAACATCAACGCTTGGGCAAATATAATCGGCATAACACCAGCAGCATTGAGCTTCAGAGGTAGATACTGACGCTGACCGCCTACTACTTTATTACCAATAACCTGCTTAGCATATTGAATTGGAATCCGACGAACGGCCTGAGTCAGCACCACTGCGCCCATAACTACAAAATACAGGGCAACCAATTCGAGCACAAAAATCAGAATACCACCCGTACCACGCGATTGTTGTTCACCAATAATGGCCTGCGGTAGCCGCGACACAATTCCAATCATGATAATCATCGATATACCATTACCAATACCCTTGTCTGTGATGCGCTCACCCAGCCACATGCAGAAAATGGTGCCGGAAGTCAGAATAAACAGAGACGAGATGGTAAACAGCGCACGATCAATGAGAAGGGCCTCATTTGGGATTGTTGTTTGAATGTACGTAATGGCCTGCACCGCAGTAACCCCAATCGTAAGCACCCGCGTTATCTGGTTCAGCCGTTTTCGCCCTGACTCCCCTTCTTTCTGCATTTTCTGAAAGTAAGGTAATGCCAGCGTGAGTAGCTGAATAGCAATTGATGCCGATATATACGGCATAATGCCCAACGCGAAGATTGATGCTTTGCTGAATGCTCCTCCCAAGAAGGTATCTAGCAAGCCAAGTAAACCCTGAGGATTGAGGTTTAGCTTGTTTGGGTCGACACCCGGTAACACAATTGCAGAACCAAGGCGAAACGCCGTGATAAACAACAACGTATTGAGAATGCGACCCCGCAACTCGTCAATAGAGAAAATATTTTTGAACGTACTGATGAGTCGGTTCATAAGATAGGGCGGCTTGAGCCGTGCTCACTCGTTTAGTTCGCTGCTTCTTCTTTGACTTTCCGTTCAGGCACAACCGCCTTACCACCCGCTTTTTCAATTGCTTCTTTAGCACTAACGGAAAAAGCGTGGGCATGAATTTCAACGGCTGCCGTCAGTTCACCGCGACTCAGCACCTTTACCAAGTCCTTACGGCTAACCAGTCCGTGGGCGAGCATAAAATCCATATCTACTACCGTTGCGTTGGTTTCATCAACCAGAGCCTGAATAGCATCCAAGTTCAGGGGTTTGTATTCAATGCGGTTAATGTTTTTGAAGCCGAATTTTGGCACACGACGCTGCAATGGCATTTGACCACCCTCGAAGTGTGTCTTGCGGCTATACCCTGAACGCGACTGCGCTCCTTTGTGGCCCCGCGTGGATGTTCCACCCATGCCTGAGCCTTGCCCGCGTCCGACTCGCTTGCGCTCTCTGACGGAACCTTTTGCCGGTCTAAGGTTGCTTAAGTTCATTAGTCAATAATTAAAAAAGTTGTATTTTTTAACCTTCAGGTCCATAGTACAGGCACCTGAAAGCTAAAAGGATCGCAAAATTACTAAATTTCTTCGACCTTCACTAAATGCTGCACTTTAACAAGCGCACCTTTCAATGAATCGTTATATTCGCGCTCGACGCTACGGTTAATTTTGCCCAAACCAAGCGATTTGATAGCGTTCTTCTGTGTTTGTGGACGGTCAATAGTGCTTCTGACCTGCGTAATTCGTACCAATGCCATGTCTGTTGCTGTTTATTAGCCGTTAAACACTTTCGCTAAACTAATCTGACGCTGAAACGCTACTTGATGAGGTAGACGCATTTTGAGCAGAGCAGCCAACGTTGCTTTTACCACATTGTGCGGGTTTGACGATCCTTTTGACTTCGCCAGAATATCACGAACACCAGCCGACTCCAGTACGGCACGCATAGCACCACCGGCAATTAGGCCCGTACCCGGAGCAGCTGGTTTAAGCAGAACAAAGCCTCCACTAAATTTCCCTTCCATTTCATGGGGAACCGTGTGCTTCAGGAGAGGAATCTGAACCAAGTTCTTCTTGGCATCTTCTACGCCTTTAGCAATAGCATCAGTTACTTCGTTCGCTTTGCCTAAGCCGTAGCCGACAACACCATTTCCATCGCCAACAACGACAATTGCCGAAAAACTGAATCGGCGGCCACCCTTTACTACCTTCGCCACACGATTGATGGCCACCACCTTTTCTTTCAGGTCGGCTTCGTTAAATTTCGTCGGTCTTGCTGAGTTGATATTCATCGTTTAGAACTTAAGGCCTCCCTCGCGGGCTGCTTCGGCCAATGCTTTTACTTTACCATGGTATAAGTAGCCATTACGGTCGAATACGACTGAGTCAATATTCTTGGCAACCGCTTTCTCCGCCAGCCTTTGTCCGACTTTCTTCGCCGTCTCAAGGTTGTTCCCTTCTATCTCACTCTTTAACTCAATCGAGGAAGCAGCCGCCAGCGTATTGCCAGCAACATCGTCGATGAGTTGCGCGTAGATTGCCGTGTTTGAACGAAAAACTGACAGACGGGGCCGTTCAGCCGTACCTGAGAGCTTAGCCCGGATACTAAATTTGATCCGCTGTCTTCTTGATAGTTTGTTTGCCATGTTATTTGATTCCGACCAAATAGGCGATTATTAGTTTACTTTTTCGACGAAGATTTACCAGCTTTCCGGCGAACCTGCTCACCAATGAAGCGAATACCTTTGCCTTTGTATGGTTCGACTTTACGCAACGAACGAATCTTAGCCGCTACATCACCAAGGAGTTGCTTGTCTGACCCCTCCAGCGATACTTTCGGGTTTTGGCCTTTTTCAGTAATGGCTGTTACTTTAATTTCTGTTGGAACCGCCAGATACACGTTGTGCGAGTAACCAAGTTGCAGTTCGAGAACATTGTTGGCAACCGATGCTTTGTAACCAACGCCGATTACCTCAAGATCAAGCTTAAAACCTTCGCTAACGCCCACAACCATGTTACTTACCAGTGACCGGTACAGACCATGCAGTGCTTTATGGCGCTTCTGTTCAGTTGGGCGCGATACTTGAATCTGCCCTTCTTCGATGGCCACTGATATGTCAGGATCTACCGTTTGAAACAGCGTTCCTTTAGGCCCCTTAACCGTCACGACGTTCTGGTCGTCAACGGACAGCGTTACATTGCTGGGTAGGGCAATTGGTTTCTTACCTATGCGTGACATCGTTCAGTTCGGATTAATAGACGTAACATAATACCTCACCACCTACGTTCAGCACCTTGGCTTCTTTGTCTGTCATCACGCCTTTGGAAGTCGAGATAATAGCTACACCTAAGCCGTTCAGAATACGCGGCAAATTATCGGCACCCCGATATTGGCGCAGACCCGGGCGGCTAATGCGCTGTAGGTCAACGATAGCCGGTTGCTTCGTCGTCGGATTATACTTCAGCGCAATTTTGATGGTGCCCTGCGGTGTACTGTCATCGAACTTGTAGTTCTGTATGTACCCTTTTTCGTACAATACCTTGGTTAACTCTTTTTTTATGTTGGAAGCAGGAATCTCCACAACCCGGTGTTTAGCCCGGATAGCGTTTCTGACACGTGTCAGGAAATCTGCTATTGGATCTGTAGTCATTCTGAGCGTTGCGTTACTTGCGAATAGCTGATTTACAGAAAGTTCGCAAAATTACGGAAACTGAATATAATGATGTAATATTGACTGGACCTACCAGCTTGACTTGGTTACGCCCGGAATTTTACCCGCCGATGCCATTTCACGGAATGTTACTCGTGAAATGCCAAACTTACGCATATACCCCCGTGGTCGACCTGTCAAGCTACAACGGTTGTGCAGGCGAACAGGTGATGCATTTTTAGGCAACTTGTCCAGACCGATATAATCACCAGCTGCCTTCAGGGCTGCCCGCTTGGTTGCATACTTAGCCACCATTGCTTCGCGTTTCCGCTCCCGTGCTTTAATTGATTCTTTTGCCATTGTCTTAGCGCTTCTATCGGTTGTTATTTACCGCCTTTTGAAAACGGCATACCCATTGCTTTTAGCAGCTCATAGCTTTCATTATCGGTCTTAGCGGTCGTCACAAATGTGATGTCCATTCCCGAAATACGAGCTACTTTATCGATGCTGATTTCTGGAAAAATAATCTGCTCCTGCACACCAAATGTGTAGTTACCCCGACCATCAAAGCCTTTATCACTAATGCCTTTGAAATCCCGAACACGGGGTAGCGACACCGCCGTCAGCCGATCAAGAAACTCATACATCTTTACACCACGCAACGTCACTTTCGCACCAATGGGCATTTTCTCCCGTAGCTTGAAATTAGAAACGGCCTTTTTCGACATTGTCGGAACGGCTTTTTGCCCGGTGATAATTGTCAATTCCTCGACACCCACGTCGACCAACTTCTTGTCGGCCACAGCAGCTCCAATTCCTTTGTTGATGACAATTTTGCTCAGACGCGGCACTTGCATGATCGACTTATACTGAAATTTGTCCTTCAACTGAGGAACAATCTCACTTACGTATTTTTCTTTGAGTCTTGGCGTTGCCATTTTGTTAGACTTTTCTGGTGTTACTTACGGATGACAACGTCAGGAATGAAATTGCCCGTCTTCTTTGAGAAGCGCTGCAACTTGCCTTTGTCGTTTTCCTTACGACCCGTGCGGGTAGGTTCGCCAGTGGCAGGATCAACCAACTTCAAATTACTGATGTGGATTGAACCTTCTGTTTTCTCCAACTTTCCCTGCGGATTGGAAGCCGTCGGTTTCATGTGCTTGGTAATCATGGCAACGCCCTCAACACGAGCACGATCTTTCTCCACGATAACTTCTTGCACAACACCGCGCTTGCCTTTCGAGTTACCACCAATCACGACGACCATATCGCCCGTCTTGATGTGAAACTTGTGTTTCGGAAGCGTTACTTTCTTTTCCATTGCTTACAATACCTCCGGGGCTAACGATACAATTTTCATAAACTGCTTCTCGCGCAATTCGCGGGCTACGGGTCCGAAAATCCGGGTGCCGCGCGGCTCATCGTTTGCATTCAGTAACACGGCGGCATTGTCTTCAAACCGGATATAAGAACCGTCTTTGCGACGAATTTCTTTTTTAGTCCGAACGACAACGGCTTTTGATACCGTGCCTTTTTTCATACTGCTGGATGATAAGGCCTGTTTCACGGTGACGACGATCTTATCACCAACCGATGCATACCGTTTGCCCGTACCACCCAAGACGCGAATAACGAGCACTTCCTTAGCACCACTGTTATCGGCTACGCCTAACCTTGATTCTTGCTGTAGCATGGCTTACTTGGCCTTTTCGATGATTTCGATTAATCTCCAACGTTTGTTCTTACTCAGCGGGCGGGTTTCCATGACACGTACTGTGTCACCGATACCACACTCATTTTTCTCGTCATGAACCGTCAGTTTTTTGGTCTTGTTCATGAACTTGCCATACATCGGGTGCTTCACCTTGCGATCAATTGCTACAGTGATAGTCTTCTGCATTTTGTTGCTTGTAACCCGCCCAATCCGCTCCTTCCGGGCGTTCCGTCCTGATTCCGTTTCAGCGTCTGTTGATGGAGCAGCCACTGCAGTAGCCTGCGGCTGTTCTGACGTTTCGGCAACGAGCGTTTCTGTTACCGGCTGCGGTGCTTCTACATTTGCCGGAGTTGATAGTTCTTCCTGCGGTGCTGGTGCTTGTTGCTCTTCCATTGTCGTATCTATTGGGCTTGTGCCGATTTAGTCGTCAGTTCCGTATGCAGTGTAAGCAGACGAGCAACCCGTTTACGGCTCTCACGGATGCGCATTGGATTCTCAATAGGAGATACCGCATGAGCAAAACGTAATTTCAGCAGGCGATCCTGTTCAGCACCGATCTCGGTACGAATCTCATCGGCCGACAATCCTTTTAAATCTTCTTTTTTCATCTTATTCGTCGCTTAGAAAAACTATTCGTCGACTTGCTCTTGATAATCGCGCCGAACTACAAACTTGGTTCGAACCGGCAACTTTTGAGCAGCTAAGCGTAGCGCTTCCATTCCTGTTGCCAAATCAACGCCCGTTGTCTCGAACATGATAGTACCGGGCTTTACTACGGCGACCCAGTACTCAGGGGCACCTTTACCTTTACCCATCCTAACCTCAGCCGGTTTTTTGGTAATCGGCTTATCGGGGAAAATACGAATCCAAACCTGGCCTTCGCGTTTCATAGCCCGCGTAACGGAAATACGGGCAGCTTCAATCTGGCGGGCCGTAATCCGACCCGGCTCCAGCGATTTGATACCGAACGTACCAAAGGCGATCTCGTGACCGCGCGATGCGATGCCAGGAATTCTGCCTTTGTGCTGCTTGCGGAATTTGGTTCTTTTTGGCTGTAACACAGTCGTAAGTCTATTTTATATTTCTGAGTTTTCCAGTGTTTATGTGTTTCTGATGATCTTCATTGACCAGATTTATGTACTGAAACACTCAAAAACTCGGTTACTTTATCGTCTTGGCCCGCCACCGCCACCGCCACGATTACCCCCTGGGGCACCGCCACGATTGCCGCCCTGACCGCCCCCGCGGTTGCCACCTTGGCCACCCGGAGCACCACCGCGATTGCCACCCTGGCCACCACCACCACGGTTACCACCTCGGTCGTTACCGCCCCGGCCACCCCGGTCGCCACCTTCACGGTCGCCACGAGGACCACCCCGACGGTCGCCCCGGTCGCCTGCACCACTGGTAGTGCGTTCGCCCGCCTGCGCCTGCGTCATCATAGCAGCTGGCGACAAGTCACGCTTACCATATACTTCACCCTTAAAAATCCACACTTTAATGCCGATTTTGCCATATACAGTTTGTGCTTCTGATAGGGCGTAATCAATATCAGCACGCAACGTATGGAGAGGCACCCGGCCTTCTTTGTATTGCTCTGAGCGGGCAATCTCTGCACCACCCAACCGACCCGACACTTTTACTTTAATTCCCTGCGCCCCCACCCGAACAGCCGACTGAATGGCCTGTTTCATAGCACGCCGGAACGAGATACGCGCTTGTAGCTGCTGAGCGATTGCTTCACCAACGAGTTTAGCATCGATTTCGGGCCGCTTAATCTCGAAAATATTGATCTGGACGTCTTTGCCCGTAATCTTCTTTAATTCTTCTTTAATCTTGTCGACTTCGCCACCGCCTTTACCAATCACAATACCCGGACGAGCAGTGTGAATTGTTAGTGTAACACGCTTGAGAGTGCGCTCGATCACAACCCGCGCAATGGCTCCTTTCGGAATACGGGCCGCGATGTACTTCCTGATTTTTTCGTCTTCAACGAGTTTATCTGCAAACTCCTTGCCGCCGTACCAGCTCGATTCCCAGCCCCGCACAATGCCAAGTCGCAGGCCAATCGGATTTATTTTTTGTCCCATTTGCTATTACTCGTTTTCAGAGGGTTGGGTGGTTGCTTCGTCTAACACCTGTTGGGCCGCGCTGTCAACCACAATTGTGATATGATTCGAACGTTTCCGAATCCGGTGGCCGCGACCTTGGGGAGCCGGACGCAAACGCTTTAGCATCGGACCACCATCCACAAAGATCGTTTTGATATACAGGTCCGCGTCTTCGATACGCTCGTCTTCGTTCTTTTGCTGCCAGTTGGCAACAGCCGACAGCAGCACTTTCTGCAACGTGGCGGCACCAGCCTGTGGCTGGTATTTCAAGAGTCCCAACGCCCGGCTGACGCGCTGACCACGAATTAGGTCGGCGACCAACCGCATCTTACGGGGCGACGTGGGCACATCATTAAGTCTTGCTACTGCTTCCATGTTTCTTATAGTCGTTAGTCATCAGTCAGTAGTCGTTAGTGGCTTGTCAATACTAACGACTGACCCACTATCGACTGGCGACTATTAACGTTTGCCCTTGTCTTTTTTTGCTGTGTGACCCCGGAAGTTCCGCGTTGGAGAGAATTCGCCGAGCTTGTGACCGACCATGTTCTCGGTGACGTACACCGGAATGAACTTATTGCCGTTGTGTACAGCAAACGTGTGGCCTACGAAATCCGGCGAAATCATCGAGCGACGCGACCAGGTTTTGATGACCGATTTCTTACCCGAATCGTTCTGCGTCTGAACCTTATTGTCCAGCCGAAAATCAATGTATGGGCCTTTTTTGAGTGAACGTGCCATTTATATCGGTTACTTTTTGCGTCGGCTAATAATCATGCTTTCAGATGCCTTGTTCTTCTTGCGGGTCTTCTGACCTTTGGCAAACTGGCCATTGCGTGAGCGGGGGTGTCCACCGGATGCCCGGCCTTCGCCACCACCCATCGGGTGATCGACTGGGTTCATTACCACGGCCCGGACGCGGGGACGAATACCTAACCAACGATTCCGGCCGGCTTTACCCACCACGACGTTCATATGGTCGGCATTCGATACCGAACCCACCGTCGCCATACCCGCGCTGAGTACCCGGCGGGTTTCACCCGACGGCAACCGCAGGATAGCGTACTTATCCTCGCGACCGACTAATTGCGCATACGTACCAGCCGAACGGGCCATCGAGCCACCCTTACCCGGCGTCAGTTCGATGTTATGAACGATGGTACCAATCGGCATAGCGTTCAGCGGCATAGCGTTACCCACATCGGGCGTTGAGCCAGCACCGGATTGAATCGTTTGTCCGACTACAATGCCCTGAGGAGCAATAATGTAGCGTTTTTCGCCATCGCCATACTGTACTAAAGAAATACGGGCGGTGCGGTTTGGATCATATTCTACAGTCAGAACTTCGGCGGGTTGGCCGACTTTATCGCGCTTAAAGTCAATAATGCGGTAATGCCGCTTGTGACCTCCACCAATGTAGCGCATAGTACGGTGGCCTTCGTTGTTCCGGCCACCGGATCTTTTAATGGGCTCCAGCAGGCTCTTCTCCGGCTTGGAAGCTGTTATTTCCGCAAAGTCGGGTGCTACGCGGAAGCGTGTACCCGGCGTTATCGGTCTCATTTTTTTAACACCCATGACTGATTAATTGATGAGAGCAATGCTCGGTTTACAGGTCAGCGTAGATATCGATTACTTCGCCTTCCGCCACCGTTACAATTGCCTTTTTGGTGGTTGGGGTCTTGCCCGTGACAACACGTCCGTTGATGTTTTTGCTACGCTTTTTGCCCAGTTGCCGCATCGTATGAACCGCTTCAACGTTAACACCGTACATTTTTTCGACGGCTTTCACGATCTCAAGCTTGTTTGCTTTCAGTTCGACCTCAAAAGCATACTTTCCCAGCTTGTTCAGGCCCGTCATCTTCTCCGTGACAATTGGTCGTTTCAGTACGTTCATGATCTTACTTATCAAATATCGTTTGAAGGTTTGACAGCGCTTCTTCACTGATCAGTACCTGATCGGCGTTCATCAGATCGTAGGTATTGACCTGCCAGGCCGTCGTTACTTTGGTCTTCTGTATATTCCGGCTCGACAGTACAACATTCAGATTAACCTCGGGCAGAATCAGCAGCGTTTTGCGGCCCGTCAGGTTCATATCGTTCAGGAACTGAATATAGTCCTTCGTACGGGGGGCTTCGAGCTTGATGTTATCAATTACCGAAATCCTGCTGGCCTGCGCTTTTACAGCTAAAGCCGATTTGCGAGCCAGTGATTTTACTTTCTTATTGAGCTTAAAGCTATAGTCGCGGGGGCGTGGTCCGAAAATCCGGCCACCACCAACAAACACCGGCGATTTAGCGCTACCAGCGCGGGCACCGCCCGTACCTTTTTGTTTTTTCAGTTTGCGGGTCGAGTGAGCGTTTTCAGCCCGTTCTTTCGCTTTGTGCGTTCCTTGCCGTTGGTTGGCTAAGTATTGTTTCACGTCGAGATAAATCGCGTGTTGATTCGGCTGGATACCGAACACGTCTTCCGGCAGCGTGACCTTTTTGCCTGTGTCCTCGCCCTTGCTGTTATATACGATTACTTCCATGGCCTATTTCTCAATAATAACGTATGAATTTTTGGCTCCTGGAACCGAACCACTAACAACGAGCAGGTTTTGCTCGGGCATCACGCGCAGAATACGCAGGTTTTGCACCTTTACTCGGTTACCACCCATCCGGCCTGCCATACGCAGTCCTTTGAACACGCGCGAGGGGAACGAACAGGCACCAATAGAACCTGGCGCACGACCCCGGTTGTGCTGACCGTGGGTTTGACCACCAACACCGGCAAATCCGTGACGCTTTACAACGCCCTGGAAACCGCGTCCTTTAGCTGTTCCAACTACATCAACAAACTCCTCTTCGCTGAATACATCGGCAACCGTGAGTGTTTCACCCAAACTCAACTCTTTCTCAAATTCTTTAAATTCGACGAGTTTACGCTTAGGCGTAGTGCCAGCCTTTTTGAAGTGGCCCATCTCCGGTTTGTTGCTGTGCTTTTCTTTCTTTTCGCCGAAACCCAGTTGCACAGCCGTGTAGCCATCTTTCTCAACGCTACGGACTTGGGTAACGACACAGGGACCTGTTTGAATCACTGTACATGCCAGAGCCTGCCCGTCCGCATTGTACACGCTGGTCATCCCGATTTTCTTGCCAATTAAACCAGACATTTGTGTTTGTTTAAAGTAAGCAGGTAATTAAAATACGCTTTCCCGACTCTGAATCGGGCCGCAAAGGTAGGCAGTTTTTCAGACGAATCCTATATCTGCTTATCAATCAGGCCCATTGAACGACATAGAAAAAGGTCGGGCGCACAGCACCTGACCTTCAGCAGCAGACAATATCCAGTAAGGCAGGATTTGTTTGCCAAAAAGTCAGGTGTGGTTTCTGCCGGGTCACGTAGACCGTAGCGGACCTTCACCCTCGTATGTCGTTGTAATGTACTCCGAGTTTGGGAGTGCAAAAGTAGGGAATAGTCAGGAGAAATAGAAAATTTATTTTGACGAAGTTTGAGCAGGTGTTCGACGCAGCCACTCCATCCAGTCCTTGGCAACCTCATCACCCCGGTAAACTTTATCGATTATTTTTCCGAACGTATCGCGCTTCATCTGGAAAAATTGATGGTCGTGATCATAATACGGTTTCAGGGTCAGATTCTTTTTCCCGTGGGCGATGAATTCTAAGGGCAGCGTATCTAAACTCGGAGCCATTTCCTTGTCTGCCGTTCCATAAGCGATATACAACGGGGTATTAATCTTGAGTAAATTGGGTAGCGTTGGCTGAGAGAATGAGTACCAGGCCCGGTACGTATCGCCAAATGACTTGTCTACGGAATCTGGGTTTTTACAGATGTCCTCCCAAATCAGGTACATCTTATCAATTTGTTCCTGTCCCTCCTTGGGTGTCATTTCGCCTTTTTCTACGCGTTCACGAAATTGTTGTGTCATTACTTCAAACCGCCGACCCTGTTTTCCTGAGAGCAGAATGGTATGTGTAATGCTCTTATTTCGGTTACCTACTAAATCGGCACCAACAGTAAAGCCTTCGGAGCCACCACAAAACACAACTTTTTTCGACTCAATCCACGGTTGTTCGACGAGGTAGTTAATGACCTTGTCGCATTGGTCAACGTAGCGTTCGAGGTAATTATTGGCTAAGTATTTCTTGCTAATGAACTTCTCCGGCGGGTTCGGCTGACTAATCGCTTTTGCGTACTCGTTGTAAAATGTTGTATCGACGACCAGCCGAACACCCGGCTTTTGAATCATTACAAAATGGTACTCGTCTTTGTAATCGCGAAAATGAAAGGGCGTAGCTACGTAATATTTGTCGCCAACCAAGTGAATGAATGGAGCCGGTTGAGACCCTTGGCGAAACAGGAACAGCGGCTTTTTTATCTTCAAATCTGCTTTAATCCCAAATACAATGAACGTGGTTGTGTCTTTGCCGTCGGGCAGGTGGAAGATTTGGCAGAGGTCCTCCAGCCGAGTAGTTTGGGCAGTGGCTTGGGAACTGACCCAAATAAGTGCGAGAAGCAACACTCTTTTCATGATGCCTGGTTGTTATGTCAGGCAAATCAGCAATCTTTTCTGGACGAGAACAAGGCGTTTAACGTTTGTTGAGGTTTTTTAACAAAACTGCCGCCAGTCCAGAACTCATTCATTCCAGACTGGCGGCAGTCACTACTTATGAATCTACAAATTTCAATTACAAGTGAATCGCTTCGCCATAAGCGGCTTCGGTAGCGTCTTTAATAGCTTCCGACATGGTTGGATGTGGGTGAACGGTTTTCAGAATCTCTTCGCCAGTCGTTTCCAACGCACGGGCGGCAACCACCTCAGCGATCATTTCTGTTACGTTCGTACCAATGAGGTGCGCCCCTAAAAACTCACCGTACTTGGCATCAAAAATGACTTTTACGAAGCCTTCCGGTACGCCACCGGCTTTGGCTTTGCCCGATGCGGTGAACGGAAACTTCCCAACTTTAAGCTCATAACCAGCTTCGCGGGCGGCTTTTTCAGTGTAACCAACCGACGCAATTTCGGGCGTGCAATACGTACAACCCGGAATGTTGTTATAATTCAACGGCTGAACGTGCGGCTGCCCGGCTATCTTCTCGACGCAGATGATGGCTTCGGCGGAGGCTACGTGCGCCAGGGCCTGTCCTTTGGTTACGTCACCAATAGCGTAATAGCCTTCAATGTTAGTCCGGTAGTAATTGTCAGTTACGATCTTGCCCTTATCGACCATGATGCCGACCTCTTCCAAACCGATGTTTTCTATATTGGCGACCACACCCGCTGCCGACAGCACAATCTCGGCGTCGAATGTCTTTTCCCCGTCCGGCGTTTTCACGTACACTTTACAGCCGTTGCCACTGGTGTCCACCTTTGTCACTTCCGACTTGGTGTAAATATCGACACCCATCTTCTTGTACTGCTTGGCGAGTTCTTTGGAAATATCCTCGTCTTCAACAGGTACGACATTAGGCAGAAACTCGATGATTGTCACTTTCGTGCCCATGCTGGCGTAGACGTAAGCGAACTCGACGCCAATGGCTCCCGAACCGATGATGAGCATGGTTTCGGGCCGCTTTTCAAGCGTCATCGCCTTGCGGTATTCGATTACCTTCTCGCCATCGATTGGAACGGCTGGCAGTTGACGGGCGCGACCTCCGGTGGCAATGATAATGTGCTTAGCTTCGTAATCGGTGACTCTGCCATCAGCACCCGTCACCTCTACTTTCTTACCCGGTTTCACCTTACCAACACCAGACAGCACGTCAATTTTGTTCTTCTTCATCAAAAACTGAACGCCCTTACTCATACTGTCGGCCACGCCCCGGCTCCGTTTAATGACGGCTCCGAAATCGGCTTTCGACTCACCCGAAATAGTGATGCCATAGTCGTTGGCGTGTTTAATGTATTCAAAAACCTGCGCCGATTTGAGCAGGGCTTTGGTGGGAATACAGCCCCAGTTTAAACAAATACCGCCGAGGCTTTCGCGCTCGACAACGGCCGTTTTCATACCCAATTGCGAAGCCCGGATGGCCGCTACGTAGCCGCCCGGCCCGCTACCAACAACGATCAAATCGTACGGTGATGCCATTTTTTATGAACAATGAAAAATGTAGAATGAGAAATGCGTTCCGGCGTACCGGTTACGAATGATGCCCTTGTTTATGAAACACAAAGGTAGAATGAAAAGTTGGGACGCACCGGACTACGCCAAATCCGAAATCTCATGGATAAGATTGTAAACTTGCATTAGGCCGAGGTAGATGGGGACGATGGGGTTGTCGGAAGGTAAGACGGTGAACTGAGATAGAAAGGAAGTTTGGTCACCTGACTGAAGCACAATGCCAATTTGCCTGCTTTGCTGCAACGAACGGGGAGATTTACCACCGTTATTACCCAACCAGTGATACATATACTCATTAAGAACCGCCGAATTGATACGCAGCCCATCCGGCATAGTGGCCACCAGATGATCCAATAACTCAGTCTTGTTATTCTTGGCGTATTCAGTAAGTATTGAGCTATCGAGAACAAGGTTGCTGATCATACACGTCGTACTTGTCCACCTGATAGCCTGAGTTTTTCATCGATCCTTTAAACTTCTGAATAATTTCCAGACGCGAAGGTTTATCCGGTTCTGTCTGCTTATCAGACAAAGACCGCACAATAACCTCAACTTCGGCTTTATCGACGCCTTCGGGCAAGTCGATGACCAACTGCTGGTTGCCCCGCTCAATCGTTTTAAAGTAATGCTGCACCGCTTCCATAGTCCAGTCGTTTTCTGACAAATATAGTCCTTCCCCGGAAACAACAGCCCCCGCCCGTTTTGTTCTATCTTTGCAGCCCAAACCGGAGCAGGAGAACTATCGCTCCGGCGAACCGTTCTAATAAACCAACACACGACAAGTTCATGACAACTGACCAGTTGACCGACTTGAGGACCAGAGTAGAGGCCCTGAGGAGGTATCTTTGACTACGATACGAAAAAAGAGCAATTAGCTCAACTCGAACAACAAACGTTTCAGCCCGAGTTCTGGACCGACGCAGCCCGCGCCGAGGGCGTGATGAAACAGGTACGCGGCCTGAAAGGATGGACCACTGGCTACGAGAAACTCAACAGCCAGTTTGGCGACCTCGAAACGCTGTTCGAGTTCTACGAAGCAGGTGAGGTTCTGGAGGAAGAAGTTGATGCCGAAGGCCAGAACGTGTCGGCCACGCTCGAAGACCTCGAACTCAAGAAAATGCTCGGTAATGAGGAGGATCAGCTCAGCGCGGTGATCGAAATCAACGCGGGCGCGGGTGGTACCGAAAGCCAGGACTGGGCCGAGATGCTCTACCGAATGTACATGCGCTGGGCCGAAAAACACGGCTACGGCCTGAAGCAAGTTGACTACCAGGATGGTGACACCGCCGGCATTAAGTCGGCAACGATTGAAGTGGATGGCCCGCTGGCATACGGTTTCCTGAAATCCGAAAACGGCGTTCATCGGTTAGTGCGTATTTCGCCGTTTGATTCTAACGCCCGCCGACACACGTCTTTCGCGTCGGTGTACGCTTATCCGCTGGTCGATGATACGATTGAGATTGAGGTTAATCCAGCCGATATTGACTGGGATACCTTCCGATCGGGCGGAGCGGGTGGCCAGAACGTTAACAAAGTAGAGACGGCTGTGCGGCTTAAGCACAAGCCATCGGGCTTGATTATCGAGTGCCAGCAGGAACGGAGTCAGTTGATGAACAAAGAAGTGGCCATGCGGCTGCTCAAATCCAAGCTGTACGAAATTGAAGTGCAGAAACGCAACGCGGCCCGTGCGGAGGTGGAAGCCAGTAAGCAGAAGATCGAATGGGGGTCGCAGATTCGCTCCTACGTGCTGGACGACCGGCGGGTGAAAGACCACCGCACCGGTTACCAGACATCGAATACCGAAGCGGTACTCGACGGCGACATTGACCCGTTTATCAAAGCGTTTCTGCTGGAACAGGAATAAGTGACTGCGTATGTAGGTGTTTGGGTATGTAAGCGTATGAGACGAATCTGGACGGAGGCTACAAACGTAAGCACCTCCGTATCCAGAACTAAATACGTTGAAACTCGCCCTCCTGCTCAGTTCCCTCTTACTCACCTGCGCTCAACCCGCTGACATGATTACGAATCCCGATGCCGCTGACTATACGTTTTCGTACTTGGCGCTCGGTGATTCCTATACCATTGGTGAAAGCGTTGATGCGTCGGCGCGGTGGCCGGTACAGCTCGCCGGGCTGTTGCGGCAGGACGGTATTGACGTAGCCGACCCGGATATAATCGCCAAAACGGGCTGGACAACCTCCGAACTCCAGGATGCAATTGGAAACAGCGGTAATCAGAAAACATACGGCCTTGTCTCGTTGCTGATTGGTGTTAATAATCAATACCGGGGTCAAAGCCAGGATCGCTACCGAACTGAGTTCCAGGCGTTGTTGCGAAGAGCCATCCAGTTTGCTAGGGGCAAAACTAACCATGTGTTCGTGCTGTCGATTCCCGATTGGGGCGTTTCGCCTTTTGCAAGAGACCGTGACCAAAAAGAGATCGCTACCGAAATCGATTCGTTCAATGCCATTGCGCGGGACGAATGCCAGAAAGCAGGCGTCGCTTACGTAGACATCATGCCCCTCTCGCGCAAAGTGGCTGGCGACGATTCGCACTTTACTTCTGATGGGTTACACTATTCCGGGAAACAGATGCGAGAGTGGGCTGAGCAGGCCTTGCCCGTGGTCAAAGACCTGCTAAAAAAGTAGTAAATCAGGCGACGGTCGGCTTCGACAAATTAAACTTAACAATGTAGTAGCGCACCGTCCGCCCAATGAGCATGCCCCCAACCAGCGATGGAGCAATCCAGAGCAGCGTAGCAATCCATTCGGGTGAGCCAGCGGGTGCGATCCGACCAATGTTGGTGACGATAGCCGCCGTAAATGTGGCGATGTAGGCCCCGCCCATCCGGGTGAAATGTTGGAAGAACCAGTGCATTTTTTGGGTTGGTCGCTTCATCAACTGAATGTCTCGCCGGGCAAACACGAACGTCAACCCGCCGAAGAAAGCAAACACGATCGGGAAAAATGATGTGCCATACGTAACGAGCAAATACATTCCGTAGCTAATCATTACTACACTCACGGCCAGCGTCACGTAGGTTAGGCTTCGGTCAAACGTCGTAATCTGACCATTCTTTTGCTTTGTAGCCCGCCAGCCTGTTATGGTCAAATAAAAGCTGAATACGGCAATACCCGTTAAGAACAACCGCATCAGCTTGAACGGCTGCAACACGCACAGTAACAGGGCCGTTATGGCCACGGTAATCATGCAGTAGACGAATACCAGCCCAGCCCGTTTGTGAAGCACATTGCCCTTCTGGGCAAACATGGGGATTAGGCCAACCAGCAAGGCAATGCATCCGGTGACAATATGGACGATGAGCAGGGAGGTGATGAGCGTTTTCATGACTGTCTTTGGCTTGCGTTTCGATGACGTAAATGTAAGACGTCTGATTAGCCCGCGTCGATAGGAAGGGCCGGGTGGCACTGTTTGGGACGTTTGGCAACGAAATTGGGACGTTGGGACAAACGGCAAATGCCTTAACCGGCCCGCTGCATTCCCGATTGTTCAGGCTACCTTCTGGTATTAACGGCCGGAACTATGGCGTCAGTGATTTTAACTGAACAATCAGCCCGTCATTAAAACGCCGGGCTACCGGCACCTGAAATTGCCCCCCCAGTAGGTGCAGTTTGTAGCCTTGTGCGTTGCCCGTTACCCGCTCGACCCGATCAAGATTGACAATGTAAGACCGGTGACTGCGAACAATATGCGGCTGATTGATCTGACCCTCTAAACGGCTCAGGCTGCTGCGGAGAAGGGGCTTAACGGGCTGGTCAATTCCTGTTGCGTTGCTTTTAAGACAGACCACGGTAGAGTAATTGTCGCTCGATTCAATGAAAAGCAGGGTGTTGGCACGAAGAATCAACTTGTCTTTTTCGTTGTCGGCAACAAGGGTTAGCAGGGTATCTGGCGCGTCGTTGGCCCGAACCGTCGATACCCGCTCCTGAAGCCACGGCTCCCCCGGTGCCGACGGGGGTGAGTGGTGCGGTAATTCGGCCGCCACGCGCGAGTATCGGCGAAGTTGAACAATATAGCTGGTCAGCACCCCCCCCACCGTTGGAAACAGACCGATTATGAACGTCATCCCGATCATCGCCAACCAATCGTGCGCAATTGATGGCTCGCGTATCAACCAGCCCAAGTAGAGCCGATTGCCAATGGCAATGACGATAATGAATAAGAGCGTACGGACAATTTCGTGGCCAACGGTCCAGCGTTCGTTCGAGAAATAGCGGGGGAACAGAAGCGGCAGAATAAACGAGTCAGCAGTCAAGACGAAGAACGTGACCAAGCCAAAGCCCAGAATCTTCAGCGTCTTGGCGGGGGTTTGCCACTCATATAACCCGAACGGCTGAAATACGAGCAAAAAAAATCCAACGAAAGCGCCAATAAGAAAAGCCCTGATAAGCCACCGGCGTACCGACTCCTCGGTGGGGTAAGGCTGGCGGAGTAACCTGAGCATGATTAGCTAACGAACCGGTAATTCGTTGATTTCGATGCGGGTAGAAAGAAAGTTATCAGCAGTGCTGCACCTTGTCAGAATAGGCGCCACCCGGCAATTTGATCAATAAAATTCGGTAGTACCGGCGGATACGCGGCAATCACAAACAAAATGCCAAATAGGGCACCGTAAAAGTGTGCATCGTGGTTAACATTGCCCCGCCCCCGCTGGGCTTCGTAATACGAGTAACCCAGATACAAGCCACCGAAGATAAAACCAGGAATACCGATTGGAATAAACATCAAAGAAAGCTTTATGAGCGGGTAGAACATGATAGCCGCGAACAAAATAGATGATACGCCCCCTGATGCGCCCAATGAGTTGTAGCCAGGATCGTTGCGATGTTTCAGAAAACTCGGAATGTCGGATACCAGAATACCGACTAAGTAAAAGCCAATCAGATACACGGGTCCAGCGGCCCCAAATAGTTCAGCAAAAATCTGCTCGATTATGCCCCCAAAGGCGTACAGGCTAAACATGTTGAAAAACAAATGACCCCAGTCCGCGTGCAGAAATCCCGACGTAATGAGCCGATAGTATTGCCCCCGGCTGGCTACCTGATGCGGATTCATAATCCAGCGGTCCATCAGCAATGGGTTGTTCCAGGCTAATAGACTGATACCGACGGTTATGATTATAATAATCAGCGTGACGCTCATGTTTGATGGGTGATAGGTCGTTTTGTGTATGTATGTGTTTAAGTTTTCCTGACAACCAAACACTAAATACTTAAATACAAGCACTTACTTTTCAACTTTCCCGCTCGGCTAATTGACGGACAAATTCGATGAGAAGCGTTTTGCGATCAGGGTCAGCGTTAATCTGGTCGAAGCTGGAGAAACCCCGTGAGAAGTATTCGCCGATGCGGGTCTCCGTAATCTGACGGATCTGCAATTGCTCGTAGATGGCAGTGATCGACCGTACTTTCTGGGCTTTATCGGTGACGGGTTTGCTGAGCCAGCCGATCAACTCATCCCGGACGGGTCCTTTGGCCTGTTCGAGTGCTTCGATGAGCAGAAACGTTTTTTTGTTGGCCAGGATGTCACCCCCAACCTGCTTGCCAAACTTAGCCGGATCGCCATACACATCGAGCAGATCATCTTTCAACTGAAATCCGATACCAATGTTCACCCCTGCTTCATACAGATGCCGCGTCGTTACGGCGTCAGCCCCGGCAATCAGTCCACCAAGTTCAAGGGCGTAACCCAGCAAAACCGACGTTTTAAGCCGGATCATTTCAATGTACTCGGCCTCGGTTACATCCCAGCGCGTCTCGAAATTCATGTCTAACTGCTGCCCCTCACACACCTCGGCCGCCGTCCGGCTAAACCGGGTCATCACCGGCTTCAGCTTGTCGGTGTCAACAGTAAGTAGTAACTCATAAGCATTAACCAGCATAACGTCGCCCGACAGAATAGCAATGTTTTGATTCCATTTTTCATGCACGGTCAACTGGCCCCGGCGCAGCGGTGCCTGGTCCATGATGTCGTCATGCATAAGGGAAAAGTTGTGAAAAACCTCTACTCCCAGTGCAGGCTGAATGGCTATCTGCCAGTCGTCGGTGAACAGGTGAGTAGCCATCAGTGTCAGCAGCGGGCGCATTCGCTTGCCGCCAAGGCTCATGATATAGCGGATCGGATCGTAGAGTTCGGGCGGGTGCTGCCCATAGTTAGTAAGCTGAAGTTGGTTTTGAATAGCGTCAACAAACGTGGCAGGATTCATTCGGTATCGGGCGGCATTCCGCTGGGTTTTGCGCTCAAAAATAAGCCAAACGCCCTCAAAAGCCTAACGGCTGAACTGGCGTCGGTAATTACGCTGTCGGGGTGTAATGAGCGTATAGATGAGCCGGGCCGACACAATCAGATAGCCATCGTTCCGCTTGGGATTTCCTCGTTTGGCGCCGGCGGAATTAGGGGCGGTGCCAATCTCCATCCTCCGGTCCGACAAGGAAGCCGCTACGGGCGTCATACCGCTTCGGTCTGGATAAACCGTGCTCACGTCGTCGAGGTAGTCGCTCATAACATGTGTATACAGGCCTTCGATATTGCCCTTAAACCGGGTCATGCTGAACAGCGGCACGCCAACGCCGTACCGTAAGATCAGCGGTAACCGGTTGTACGTTATGTCTTCTGTATGGAGTGGTGCCAGGCTGTAGGTAGCGCCGGAATAAGTAGCTTTGGGCGTCATGTAGGTCAGTCCGAAACCGGCAACACCATAGGGAATGATCGTGTGGTTTCGGTCCTGAGACGGCCAGAAATCATACTGAACACCAACCGACAAATCGGGATTTAAGCTGCGAAACGATAAATTGTTGTATTCCAGATGGGTGTCTTTCTGGGTGCCCCGGATGTAATAAATCTGTACGTCGCCCCGCAAGGCGAGTTGGTCCGTTAAGCGATAAACAGTTGCAGCGCTTAGGGCCACACCCGTTTGTAGATGAGCCAGATTGAAACGCTCATTGAAGTCGCCGAGGTAGCGGGATGGCCCTGCGCCCACGTTCAACGACCAGGTGCCGGGTTTCTCCTGCCAGATAACCGACCGTTGTGCTGTTATGGGAGCAACCTTTACCAGCAAACACACCCCGGTAAGCAGAAACAATCTATAAAAATTCACAAAGTCAGTACGTTACGGTGTCTTCCGAGAGGAAATGTACTGACTGTATCAGACAAATAAAAGTGATGTTCAAGGTTAACTGTATTCAACTTTCTCGCTGCACAAACGGCAGTCAGTAATAGAACTAAGCGACGGCTAATCGGAAGTAAAAAGCCGCGCCGAGGTCCACACCACTATGCAGGCCAATTTGCCCCCCCATTGACTGGATGAACTCTCTGGAGATGGCCAGCCCCAAACCCGTTCCACTATGCTGACCGTTGGGCTGGTAGCTACCAACCGCAGGCGCTTTAAAATAGCGGTCAAAAACGCGTTCCCGGTGCTCAGGTCGCAAACCTGGCCCGTAGTCGCGCACCGTAAATTCAACCTGGTCAGCTACCTGGTGGGTAGTAATGTCGATAGATGACTGGTCTGGGCTATGCCGGATGGCATTCGACAGAAAATTAATCAGCACCCAGGACGCCTTGTCGAGGTCAGCCTTCACAGACGGCAATTCAGGGGGGACAGTTACCGTGAAGCGAATTTGTTTCTGTTCAGCCTGCGTTCGCAGGGCATTGGTAGCTACCTGTACTAATTCGGCCGGGTTCACGGCCCGAATTTGAAGTTCAATATGCCCTGATTCGACTTGTGCCATGTTGAGCAGTTCGCCGGTCAGTCTGAGCAGGCGGTCGGCGTTTTCCTGCACGTGCGTGACCATTTCCTGCTGTTCGTCGTTTAACGTACCTAATCGCTTGTCCAGCAGCAGCTTTAAACTCATTTTGATGGCCGAAATAGGCGTCTTCAGCTCATGTGATATCGTGGCAATAAAATTCGTCTTAGCCAGATCAAGCTCTTTGTAAGACGTAATATTCTGGAGCACAATCAGGTAGCCAGCAGGAACGGTCTGGGTTTCACCAGTGGGTGTTACATCTACCGTGTGAATTTTCTTGTTGAAGTAACTTTCTTTGCCTTTACCCGTTGAACCCGGATCATAAATCTTCAGTAGATCCCCCGGCGTGTCAATACCAGCCGCGCTGGTCGATACGGATGTTTTGGCGATGACCGGATCAGTCATAGTGTCCTGAATGAGCGCCCGCAGCAAATCGTTGGAGGTGGCTACATCCGGGGCGTACTTACCCACCAACTGTTGCCGTTCAACGCCAAGCAATCGCTCGGCCACCGGATTGACGAACAGAATCCGGCGTTTTTCATCCAAACCAATAATGCCGTCGGGCATGATCTCCACCAGCGTATCAATTCGTTTCTTCTCAAACAAGACCTGGGCCAAATTTGAGTGTTCGTATTCGTCTAATTTTTGGGCCATGGAATTGAACGAACGCGCCAGTTCACCAAATTCATCACTGGAACGGAAGTTCAGCCGCTCTTCAAAATTGCGACTGGCCACTTGCTTAATGCCCCGCGTCAGTTCGCGCAGCGGATTGGCAATGTAGCTGGGTACGTTAATAACGAAGGAAAAAACGATCAGAAAAATCAACGTGCCAACGGCCGCCAGCCAAAACAGGCCGTCTTTGGCAGTCCCCTCGGCCGTTTCGCTTTTACGTGCGATGGCCTGCCGGTTCAAATCATCAAGCACAAACAGGTCCTGCCGGATTCGACTGATCGTCTGTTCGGTCCTAACGCCACTCCGTAACCGGGCGAACTCCCTTCGTACGGCGATGGTAGCCTGCTGTTCGCCTACCTCTGTGATGTTGGCTTCCTGTTTCTTCAGATTTGTCTCAAAATCTGTCAGCGCATTTGGATCATTAAGCGTAACTAACGCCTTTTGCATGTTGCTGACGAATTCGAGCGAGTCATAATTGTCCTCAAGAATCGCCTTTGAATCGTCCGACAGCTTGTTCAGGTAAAAGGCCGCCAACCCACCCAGCACCAGAATAATGCTGAAGAGAAAGACGAGCGAGAGCGATATTTTGGATTTGAGCGTCATCGTTACGAAAGGATGATCAAGTCGGTGTCCGATTCGGAAAGGCGGTTGAGGAGCTGGTTGAAAGCAAATGTGCGCAGAATAATCTGAACCAGATTGAAGTGCGGTTTACCAATGCAGACCGTCGTTACG
Organism: Spirosoma arcticum; assembly: GCF_054779955.1. Lineage (NCBI taxonomy): Bacteria > Pseudomonadati > Bacteroidota > Cytophagia > Cytophagales > Cytophagaceae > Spirosoma > Spirosoma arcticum. Next base: position 396,941 of record NZ_BAAGXG010000002.1, on the reverse strand, counting down.
TTCCGTTTCTGAACCTCTTCCATAATGCAGTTTACCACGTCGCTTCCCTTGGCCTGAATCACCTCTGCGCCCAGTTCAGTGGCCAATTTAAAATTATTAATCAGGTGTCGCTGAACGTCTAATCGAATGCGGTCTGGTGATTCGGCGGGCGTCTGTACGTAGAGCACATACCACCGCGAATTGAAATAAGCCGCCAGACGGGCCGTTTTGCGAATAACCCGACGGGCAATGTCCGAATTAGAACTGATACTGGCTAAGAACCGCTCCGGCTTAGCGTGCACGTTCGTCGGCATCGACGTTTCAATCTTCCGCTCGACGGCCGTGGCTACCTCGCGCAGGGCCAGTTCGCGGAGTTGGAGAATTTTCTCGGGCTGAAAAAAATTAACCAGTGCGGTTTCTACTTTAGCCTTATCGTAAATTTTACCTTCCTTCAGCCGGGTAATCAAGTCATCGGCGGTTAGGTCGATGTTCACCACTTCGTCAGCTACGTGCAGCACCCGGTCGGGCACGCGCTCGGTTACGCCGACGCCCGTAATCTCCTGCACTTCATCGTACAAACTCTCAATGTGCTGGATGTTAACCGCCGAAATCACGTTGATGCCCGCGTCCAGAATTTCCAGCACGTCCTGCCAGCGTTTCTCATTTTTTGAGCCAGGAATGTTCGTATGCGCCAGTTCGTCCACAATCGCCAGTTCGGGGTGCGCGTTGATAACGGCCTGCACGTCCATCTCCTCCAACTCGCGACCCTTGTAAAATAATTTTCGGCGGGAAATTACCGGTAGCCCTTCGGTTAATGCCTGCGTTTCGGCGCGGCTGTGGGTTTCAATAAAGCCGATTTTAACATCAATACCACTCCGCAACAGCGCATGGGCTTCCTGCAACATGCGGTAGGATTTGCCCACGCCCGCACTCATACCGATGTAAATTTTAAACTTACCCCGGCGGGACTCCTGAATGAGCCGAAGGAACTGTTCGGCAGATTGATCGCGGTCGTCGGTTTGCATACGGGTCAGTGGGTTGCTGAGCGACATTGCTATCCACGCAATGTCGCTCAGCACCGGTAGTAAGCAGCGTTAAAAACTAATTGCTAAACTCGTGGTCAGCGATGTGTTGGTTTTGCTAAGCCCGTTATCCGTCTCAAAGATGGCGTCTTTGCTGTTGTAGATTTTGCCTTCAATACGGAACAGAGCATTGGGTAAAATGGCATAGTCGTATCCTAACGAGTAACCGGTCGTCCGAAAACCAGGAATACCAATAATGACGGCGTCCCGGTCATCGTAATACTCAATCCGTCCGTTCAGGTAACTCTTGTCACTGGTGGCAAACCGGGCAATAATCACAGGCGAATACCATATGTAGCTGCCATCGCCCACCCGGCGGTCACCACTGACAACCGGCTTGCGGTCGGAGCCAATGTCGAAGCCCAGAATCACGCCGAACTTTCCAGCCGGATTGATGTAGGCGTAAAAGTTGTTGAAGAACCGACCCTGTTTGAGCGAATCCGGCCGGTCGGAACCAACAAACGAACTCCAGTTCAGCGTTAGCTTCGGCGACGGGCGGTACTGCACCTGTGTACTGACCGACGGGCCACTGTAGCCATCCAACCGCTTAATTCGCTGCCAGCCGTTTATGACTGATCCCAACAACGTCAACTTACCATTCGACGCGTTGTAGGTAAGTTTGGCACCCGACAGATAATACGGCGAGTTTTCGGCCAGAATGCTGCGGGTCAGCGTCCAGTTATCCTTCCCGATGGCCCCTTCAAAGCCGATGTGTGATGAGAAAACGCCTGCGTCGAGCCACAAATCACTCGTTTTGCTGAGTTTAACACCTGCGTTGGCTTCAAAAATATTCTTCACCAAGTCCTGCTCAGCAGCATAGTTGTACTGCGCGTACGTACCGGCCTGAATGGCCAGATTACCCCGAACGCGCTCGCCAACGTATGCGCCCTTGATGAACGCCAGATTGACGTTTACCTCCCGATTTCGCCTGAAATTGTAAAGAAAGCCGGGGCGTTCCTGATTCGTTTTCGGAGCCGTGAAGTCGTGGCTGTAGTACGCTTCTAAATAACCAGTCACGGTTAGACCGGAGTTGGGCGCGACTGTTGTGGCCGAACCGTCGGGCCGCGACTGGGTTGGAGCCGATGCAATTGTTGTGTCAGCCCCCAATCCTTTAACGGCTGGCGTCCCGGCGGTCGGCGTTCCGGTAGTATCGGCAGCCGACGTTCCGGTCACCTGGGCAAAAGAGTGACTCACAATCACCGATAATGCGACCATAGAAATGATATTTTTTTTCATGATTCAAGTTGACCCGATCTAACGGATCTGTGTGTTTTGTTGTACTCAAAATTTACTGCTACCGTCCAGTCTGGGTCAATCCATCGGTCCGTCGTCACGGCTGGGACAAAAACTCTGCAATGGGTCCAATAGCTAATGACGGAAATGAACTCAAGGCTCCGATAATAACAATGACGGCTGTTAGCAGCAGTCCGAACGTCCACGACTCCGTCGGCAGCACCCCCATTGTGGGCGGGGTGTAGCGTTTCTCAAATAAAAGCCCTCCAATAGCCAGCGGCCCAATGATAGGAATGAACCGGCCGAAGAACATGACGAATGCCGTTGACAAATTCCAGAAGGGTGTGTTATCGCCTAATCCCTCAAAGCCCGAGCCGTTACCAGCCGCCGAGGAGACATATTCGTACAGGATCGTTGTAAATCCGTGAAAGCTGGTCGGTCGGTCGTTCCCGTTGCTGAGCCAGCCGATGTCGGGATTGGCATTCTGAATGGCCACCGCCAAACCCGCTGCACCAAGGTACAGCAGGGGCAGCATGACGATCACAAACGAGGCAATCTGAATCTCCGGGATGCCCACCTTTTTGCCCAATAGTTCGGGAGTTCGGCCAATCATTAGGCTACCAATGAAGATGGCTATGATGATGTACAAAAACATGTACAAGAAGCCCGTTCCCACTCCGCCGTAAAACGAGTCCAACTGCATGCCCAACAACATAAATACGCCCGAAAGTGGTGTATAGCTGTCGTGCATCGATGTGAGCGTACCCGCCGGAATCACCACGTTTACTCCGCACCAGAAGGCCGATGCCAACGTACCAAAACGCATTTCCTTGCCTTCCAGACTTCCTGAAGACTGGTCGATGCCTAATTGCGTAATCGCTGGATTACCAATCAATTCCTGCTGCATCGTCGGAATCGTCAGCGCTAACCCGCAACCCGTCATAATCGTGAACAGGATGATGCCCAGTTTCCGGCGGTTCAGAAAATAACCCACAAAGACAACGAACGCCAGGGGCAACAGGAACACGTTGATCAGGTTCAGGAAGTAGCTGACAAAACTTGGATTCTCGAACGGATGAGCAGTATTCGCCCCGAAAAACCCACCACCGTTCGAGCCAAGGTGCTTGATCGACAGCATAGCCGCTACCGGACCGGTCGTCACCGTTTGTTCGGCACCCTGCAAGGTTTTGATAACCTGATACGGCTCAAACGTCATCGGAACACCCGTGAAGGTCAGCAATGCCGCACCCAGCAACGACAGCGGCACAAACAGCCGCGTGATCGACAGGATAAAATCCTGGTAAAAGTTGCCCACGCTCGTGCCCGTTTTGTCCTGCAACGACCGCACCACCGCTACGCCAACCGCCAGACTTGTTCCGGCTGACACAAACTGCAAAAACGTTAACACGGCCATCTGCGTGAAATAGGTTGCCCCACTTTCGCCCGAGTAGTGCTGTAGGTTCGTGCTGGTTACGAAGCTGATGGCCGTATTCAGCGCCAATGTCCATTCCATTGAGGGAATGTTGCCCCCCGTGGATTCAGCTTGGTTCCAAATAGGAATGTCGGCTTGCAGCAACAGCAGAGCGAAGGCATAGACCAACCAAACTCCATTAATGGTAAGCATCGCTACGGCATACTGACGCCACGTCATCGCTTGAGTGGAGTCAATGCCGCTAATTCGGTACATTAACCGTTCCAGCGGAACCAGAAAGCCGGAAACAGTCCGTTCACCTTTGAACACACGGGTCATGTACCGACCCGTTAGAACAGCTAAGCCAACGGCTGCACCGAAGAGTAGACCGAGACCAATAAGTTGAGTAATCACGACGGTGTCTAATTGAGAACCGGCCTATCCGGTCAACAACCGGACAAGCCGGTTATGAGCTACTTAAGTTGGTCAAGTGCCACGTTCAGAGCTAACACGTTCACTTTTGCCGGTCCGAAAATGCCCAGCAAGGGAGCCAGGGTTTGTTCGTCAACCAACTGAGTAAGTCGATCAACGGACAATCCGCGCACTTTAGCAATCCGGGCAACCTGAACTTTAGCCCCGGCAGGCGACAAATCCGGGTCGAGACCCGAACCCGATGCCGTTACCAATTCAGCGGGAATGTCCGCTTTGTTCACACCCGGATTATGCACTAAGAATGTGTCGATGCGGGCCTGCACCGCTTTCAGGTAATCGGGGTTGGAGGGCCCTTTGTTCGATCCGGCTGAACCGGCCGCGTTATACTCCACCGCCGAGGGACGGCTGTAGAAATACCGGTCTTCCGTGAACTTCTGACCAATCAGCTTGTAGCCAACCACCTTGCCGTTGACCGTCACGGTCTCGCCCTTGCCTCCGCCGGGTGCCAGGCGGGCGATACCCGCTACTAACAGGGGATAAATAACCGCCAATAATACCAGCATGACAAGCGTCAGGCGAATGGCTGGCCCAATGTGCGTTTTCATAATTTTAATCAAGTTTTGAGCTAATCAACGCACTGATTCAGTGCCTTGATTTTATCCTTACACGAATAGTCCGACGACTAAGTCAATCAGTTTAATGCCGATAAAGGGGGCAATGAGACCACCCAACCCATAGATCAGCAAGTTCCGGCGCAGCAACGCCGACGCGCCAATCGGTTTATACTCAACACCCCGCAGAGCCAGCGGAATCAGCATTGGAATGATGATGGCGTTGAAGATTACCGCCGACAAAATCGCTGATTCGGGGGAGTGCAATTGCATAATGTTCAGCGCCTGCAGGGCCGGAATAGACACCGTAAACAAGGCTGGAACAATGGCAAAGTATTTGGCTACGTCGTTGGCAATACTGAACGTCGTCAGCGTACCCCGCGTGATGAGCAACTGCTTCCCAATTTCAACGACTTCGATCAATTTCGTTGGGTCGTTGTCTAAGTCCACCATGTTTCCCGCTTCCTTAGCCGCCTGCGTACCCGAGTTCATGGCCACGCCTACGTCGGCCTGTGCTAAGGCGGGGGCGTCGTTGGTACCGTCACCCATCATGGCGACGAGTTTACCACCCTGCTGTTCGGTGCGGATGTACTGCATCTTATCCTCCGGCTTAGCCTCGGCGATGTAGTCGTCAACGCCCGCTTTCTCCGCGATAAACTTGGCCGTCAGTGGGTTATCGCCCGTCACCATCACGGTTTTAACACCCATTTTACGCAGCCGGTCGAAGCGTTCGGCAATGCCCGGCTTGATTATATCCTGTAGCTCGATAACGCCCTTTACTTCTTCATTTTCAATCACGACCAATGGCGTTCCACCATTAGCAGCAATCGCTTTGGCCTGGGTATCTGTCTCGGGGGGAAAGTGGTTGCCAACCTTTTCAACGATGTTCCGAATCGAGTCGGTGGCTCCTTTACGAATCCGCTCTCCGGTTAACAAATCAATACCCGACGAGCGGGTTTCGGCCGTGAACTTAATCAGCTTAGCACCGCTCGTGTTCAGACCGCGAGTAACGTCATTGCCCGCCAGTTCGACGATGGATTTGCCTTCCGGCGTTTCGTCGGCCAGCGAACTGAGCGCCGAAATACGGACCATATCCGCCTGCTTAATGCCGGGGGCGGGGTAAAAGTTGGTCGCTTTCCGATTACCAATGGTGATGGTACCCGTTTTGTCCAGCAGCAACGTATCAATATCACCTGCCGTTTCGACGGCCCGCCCTGATTTAGCGATGACATTAGCCCTAAGCGCCCGATCCATACCCGCTATACCGATGGCCGACAGCAGTCCGCCAATGGTGGTTGGAATCAGGCAGACAAACAGCGAAATCAGAGCCGCAATCGTAATGGTTGTATTCGCATAATCGGCGAAGGGTTTCAGAGCCACGCAAACGATGATAAATATCAGCGTAAAACCCGCCAACAGAATCGTCAGCGCGATTTCGTTTGGTGTTTTCTGCCGGGTGGCTCCTTCAACCAGCGCGATCATTTTGTCCAGAAACGATTCACCGGGTTGGGTTGTCACCTGCACTTTAATGCGGTCGGAGAGCACCTTCGTACCACCCGTCACCGACGATTTGTCGCCACCTGCCTCTCGAATCACCGGAGCCGACTCACCCGTAATAGCCGATTCGTCGATTGTTGCTAGCCCTTCGATAATCTCCCCATCGGACGGGATAATGTCGCCTGCTTCGCAGAGAAACACATCACCCTTGACGAGTTGGGCCGACGAGATTGTTTCAACCGCACCCGCCTTCCCGTTGGTTGAGCCGCCCCGAATGACTTTGGCAGGCGTTTCCTGACGGGTTTTGCGGAGTGATTCGGCCTGAGCTTTGCCCCGTGCTTCGGCAATGGCCTCGGCGAAGTTGGCGAATAGCACCGTAACCAGCAGAATGAGCGTGATAACGATGTTGTAACCCAGCGTTCCCTGCGTGGTATCGCCCGACACCGCGATGTAGATCGTTACCAGCAGCATAATCAGCGTGCCGACTTCAACGGTGAACATCACCGGGTTTTTAATGAGAATGGTGGGATTTAATTTGACGAATGACTCCCGAATTGCCGATCCAACAAGCTCTCGCTGGAATAGGCTGGGGGAGGATGATTGCTTTGCCATTTTGGTATTTTTTAGAAATATCACGCCGAATGCTCAGCGTTGCATTATTTCAGTGAGAAGTACTCCGCCAGTGGTCCCAGCGCGAGCGCGGGGAAGAATGACAGGGCGGTAAGGATGAAAATGACGGCGAAAATCATCAGGCCAAACGTCGGCGTATCAACTGGCAATGTGCCCGAAGATTCAGGAACGTACTTCTTCCGGGCCAGCAAACCCGCAATAGCTACCGGGCCAATGATGGGGATGAATCGTCCTAAGAGCATTACGAGGCCAGTCGAAAAATTCCAGAACACGTTATTATCACCCAACCCCTCAAAACCTGATCCGTTGTTGGCATTAGCCGAGGTGAATTCGTATAGCATCTCCGAAAAACCGTGAAACCCGGGGTTGTTGAGCCAGGCTGAGGGTTTCACTGCCCAGTCGGCGTCGCCATAGTTGATGAACACCCAGGCTGCCATAGCCGTACCGCCTTTCACAAGCAATGTGCTGAGCAGAGCTACAATTGACGCAATTTTGATTTCCCGAGCTTCTACTTTCCGACCGAACAGTTCGGGTGTGCGACCCACCATCAGACCGGAGATAAATACGGCGATGATCAGGAAATAGTAGAAGTTGAGCAGACCAGCCCCCACCCCGCCGTAGAAAGCGTTGACCATCATGCCCAGCAGTTCCATCATGCCCGACAGCGCCATTGACGAATCGTGCATGGAGTTGACTGACCCCGTCGAAATAACCGTTGTCGCGATACTCCAGTAGGCCGAGGCTAAGGGTCCGAAACGAACTTCTTTGCCTTCCATGGCGCCCGTCGGCTGGGCAATACCCATCTGCGCAATCGCCGGGTTGCCACTCAGTTCGCTAACAATAGTTGGGAAGACCAACAGCGCAAAACCAACCGTCATCACAGCGTAGATCATCCAGGCAAATCGTCGGCGATTGATGTAGAAGCCCAGGGCAAAAATCATGGCGATGGGAATCAACATCTGCGCAATCATCTGGACCATGTTGGTCAGGTAATTCGGGCTTTCGAGCGGATGAGACGAGTTTGCCCCAAACCAACCGCCACCGTTTGTACCGAAGTGTTTGATGGCAATCATACCGGCCGCCGGTCCGCGCGACACGCCCACCGTATCACCCTGCATGGTGATGAGGGTATCTTTTCCATCGAAACTGGCCGGGGTGCCGTTGAAAGCCAGGAAGATGGCAATAACGAGTGAACCGGGCAGCAACAGGCGGGTGATTGAGCGAGTAAACAGTACGTAGAAGTTGCCGACCGTCTCGGACATCTTCGGCAAAAAGGAGCGGAACAGCAGCACCGCAGCCGAAATACCCGTAGCCGCCGATACAAACATCAAAAACATTATGACGCCTAATTGCGTCAGATATGTCACTCCCGATTCGCCGGAATAGTGCTGTAAGTCGCAGTTGACCATGAAACTAATAGCCGTGTTAAACGCCAAGTCGGGCGTCTGCGAAGGGTTGCCATCGGGGTTGAGCGGTAAACTGCCCTGCGTCAGCAACAGCACAAACGCCAGCAGCAGCCAAACAAGGTTGATCGTCAGCAGCGCGGCTAAGTTCTGTTTCCAAGTTAGGTCAGCCGTTTCATCAACGCCCCCAATGCGATAAATAAGCCGCTCTAAGGGCTTCATGAAGTCGAAGAGGTTAGGGCTACCCCTAAAAACACGGGCAAGATACTTACCCAGCGGAATTGCCAGCAGGACCGTCAGGCCGTACATGACGATAACGCCAATCCATTCGGTAGTCATTGTATTGTGAATGATGGTTAGAATTTTTCTGGTTTAATCAGCACGTACAGCATGTACGCAAAAACCAGCAGTGCGGCAATAAAAACGAGCGTAATCATAGTGATCCGGTATTTACATTAAATGTGTTCGAACCACTCAATGGCTTTATAGAAAGCAGCAAAACAGAGCAGAGCCGAACCGATCAGCAACAAGAGAATACCCATAATTTGTGAGTGATACTGTTTAGTTTGATACGCTTATGCCAAAAAGTTGTCCACTTCTATATAGAATCAATGAATTAATAGCAACTATTTGACTGTCAGATTTTTAATAAAAAATTTACAGAGGCAGTGAGCAAAGCTTTGCAACAGACCATACCGAAATGGAATGGTGAATTCTCATTTTGGAGGCCCATTTTAGTTATTGTCTAAAAGCAGGAGTATCTATTGAATTGTATGGCAAACAGAGTCTGGTTCGGCGTAATCGTCGTAGGAGAAGGGTCGTAGAATGTATGGGAGATCAACTCAACGAAAACTTTCGGACCAAACGAAATTCAGCTTTCGGCAAGCATAAACGTTAGGTTCTAAACCATACCCACTTAAATTAGTTGTATGTTTATTATGCGGCTTAACTGACTCGTCAGTAAGTCGTATGGTGTGGATAGAAGCGGAAAGCAGACTGACAATGTCGGTCTGTTTTTTTGTGTTTAGCTAAAAAAGAGCCGGTCAGGTTGACCGGCTCTTTAAGTACCACCGTAATCTGTACTAACTCAATAAGGTGTGCTTAGCGGTCTACTAAAGGCTTACAACGCCTGGCGTTGGCTCCGCGCTGGTGTGTCGGTTCAAGTTAAAGGGAAACGGTAAAGTGACTAATTCCCACCAGTAGCGCCGGAAAGAATAGATACACTTAAGCCATTGATGATAAGTTGTGGGCTTAACAATGTAAGAAGCAACGTTATTGGCATAGGCTTGTTTAATATCCTGTTGGTCTTGAGAATGGCTTAAAACAATTAGGGGTATGTGTTGATGCTGGGGATTGCCTTTGATGAGCTTAATTAGGGACCGGCCATCTTCGGGGCGTGGTAGGTGCAGTTCCAGCAAGACCAGCCACGGGAGCTTACTTTGATCGAGCGCTGACTGTTCCAGATAGCCTACTGCCTGGGCCGCGTTATTGACCCAGACGGGTACTACTTCGGGAAAACACTGGGCCAAAGCAGACCGAATAATGAGCCAATGATCGGCGTCGTTTTCCACAACTAAAACCGGAACCCGGTCGGCTTTACGTCGTTTGAGGAGAGTAGTTTTGTCTATCTTGAGCATAAAGTGTAGTATATATTGTGATTTGACCTCACTTTAATCAATAGGTCACCGTTTAATATACAAAATTTTTATATGGCGATTTGTGTAAATGACATTAGAATATTTGTGATGAAGAGGAAAAAGCAGAAAAGCCAACCAAGTTGGTCGGCTTTTCGTGTACTCCCTTAATAGGTATTGATTGATTGTATGTATTTAGCGTTCAGGATAATTCTCATTCCCGACTTAATTCCCGCGCCAACTCTCTCAAATTATATTTTAATAGGTACATAAACGTCAATAGGGCATGATACACATTGCTATCATTTCAAAAGGAGATAGAGTGACCAAATGCGCGACGTGCTTCTGATGATGAGCGGTTCCGCTTTACTACACTAACCGACTCTCACTGTTGAGAGTCTAACTTATACCAACCCCGGCAATCGTCGGGGCTTTTTCATATTGATAGGTGAGGTTAAGTAAAGCGACAAAATGAAAATGCAAACCGTAGTGCAAACCGCCTAACCTCAACAACAAGATAAGCAGCTTACCTGATTAGGTAAGCTGCTTATCTTCAACCTATTACGAGTGAGCGGGAAATGGGGTTCGAACCCACGGCCTGCAGCTTGGGAAGCTGCCGCTCTACCAACTGAGCTACTCCCGCTTAAATTGGTTTAGTAGAACAAACATACGGGTAAACGGGGCACATTGTCAAGCCATTTCGGTAGATGCTGATTTTTCTTCACTTTTGGCCCCAAACTACGTTTACATGGTCTCCAACGCCCAACCCGTCCATAAACCTTTTATTTCTGCCACCGAATCTCCGGCGGAATTTACCCTGAAAGCTATTATCACCGGCGCTGTATTCGGTGTGCTATTTGGGGCAGCTACGGTTTACCTATCGCTCAAGGCCGGGCTGTCGGTGTCGGCTTCGATTCCAATTGCAGTGCTGGCTATTTCGCTCGGACGCCGGTTTCTGAATACCACTATCCTCGAAAACAACATCATTCAAACCACCGGTTCAGCGGGCGAGAGCATCGCGTCAGGCGTGGTTTTCACAATGCCGGGCTTTTTATTTCTGACAGATGGTGTTAGCGCAGATTTCTTCAACTACTGGACTATTCTGACGCTGGCTATTCTGGGCGGCCTGGTCGGAACGCTGATGATGATCCCGTTGCGCCGGTCGCTTATTGTGCAGGAACACGGCACACTGCCTTATCCGGAAGGCACAGCCTGCGCGTCGGTGCTGATTGCGGGCGAACGGGGTGGCGATTTTGCCAAAACGGCGTATCAGGGCTTAGGAGTAGCCCTTTTGTACGCGTTGTTACAAAAGGTATTGCATGTCATTGCCGAGGTGCCCGTTTGGGCGACAAAGCAGACCAATCGCTACTTCCCATCGGCGCAAGTAGCCGGGGAGATTACGCCGGAGTACCTCGGCGTGGGGTATATTATCGGTTTCAAAATCTCGGCCATGCTGGTGGGGGGGGGCATTCTGGCGTGGCTGGGGCTAATTCCATTACTGGCATCGGTGGTGCCAGGCGATACCATTGCGCTTCAACTTCAGAAGCTGGGCTACCTCGCTAACCTGCAAACGGCGGGCGGACCCGGCGGCTGGAACCCGGCAACCCATACGTTTGGCGATACGGCAGCGGCCATCTACCGGGCTTACATCCGGCAGATCGGCGCGGGAGCCGTTACGGCGGGCGGGTTTATGACACTGCTCAAAACCATCCCGACGATTGTATCATCCTTTAAACAGAGCTTTGGAAAAGGTCGTGTCGACACGGGTAACACGGCTGGCGTTGTACCCCGCACGGAGCAGGACCTGAGCGTACGCGTCGTTATTATTGGCAGCGTCATACTGATTGGTCTGATGGTCGTTTTACCCCAGATTCCGGGTGATTCGGTATTGACCAAACTACTGATTGCAGTGTTGGTAATCGTTTTCGGCTTCTTTTTCGTGACCGTTGCCAGCCGAATTGTTGGGCTGATTGGGTCATCGTCGTCGCCGGTGTCGGGCATGACTATCGCGACCATCATGGGCACCTCATTAGTGTTCATCGCTTTCGGATTAACGGGTAAGGTCTACGAACCAGCCGTACTGGTGGTAGGAAGCATGATTTGCGTGGCAGCCGCCAACGCCGGAGCTACATCGCAGGACCTGAAAACGGGTTATTTGATTGGGGCAACGCCCAAGTATCAGCAAATGGCCCTGTTCATTGGCGTCGTGGTTTCGTCATTAGTCGTTGGCGCAACGGTGAAAATTCTGGACTCGCCAACGCCCGACCTGTTAGCGCAGGGCATCACTCACGCCATTGGGTCCGACAAGTTTCCGGCTCCGCAGGGTACGCTGATGGCGACGCTTATCAAAGGCCTGCTGTCGTTCAACCTCGACTGGCAGTTTGTGCTGGTTGGCGCGTTCATCGCCTTTGTTTTCGAGTTAGTGGGCGTCAGTGCGCTGGCTTTTGCCGTAGGGCTGTACCTGCCGTTATCCACAACGTTGCCTATTTTTGCGGGTGGATTAGTCAAATACATTGTAGATTACGGAGCAAAACGGCGCGGTACGGTAGAAGAGGATGCTGACTTAGGCAAAGGCAACTTGTTTGCAACTGGTCTGGTGGCGGGCGGGGCACTGGCAGGCGTAGCGGTGGCGTTGTTATCGGTAAACGATGGCATATACAACGCCCTGACATCGATCACGCTCGAACCCACGCTCAGTGGGGCGCTGGGCGAAAGCGGCTATGGGTTGCTGGGAGCGCTGGCCTTCGCGGGTCTGGCGACCGTACTGTGGCGCGTGGCGACGAAAAGTTCACAACCCTAAAGCGGTGGGCTGATACCGGTCGTAATCAGCTACGGTTTGGGGTTACCTATTTGTTATCTGCTCACAGCTTCGCCAATTTACCTATAACTCCAGCTATCAGCCCACCGCTTTAGCGTTGGGATTATAAATTTTCCATCTCTTGACCGATATTTTTGACACTCACCTTCCGGCGGCATCGGCCGCGTATGGCCGGAAACTTTGGCAGCACTATGGTTTCATCTTCCGTGTGGTTCGGCCGCGCCAAACGCGGTTGGGCGATTTTCGAGTAGCGCCCAAGGGACAAACGGCCATTACGGTCAATACCGATCTGAATCCCTATGCGTTCCTTATTACGTATGTTCATGAGGTGGCCCACGCTCACGTCCATCAGGCATACCGACGACGGCAGAAACCGCACGGGCGGGCGTGGAAATCGGCTTTTCAGCGACTTATGGAACCGCTCCTGACTGATGCCGTTTTCCCAACGTTTATTCTGGAACCGTTACAAACGTACATGGCTGATCCAGCTGCCACTACGTCGGCCAACCCAGCCTTAATGCTGGCTCTACGGCAAATTGACGCGTCTGCAACCAATCAAATGACTCCGGGACGGGCTTTACTCCGCGACGTGCCGGAGGGTCAGGCGTTTCGGTTCGCAAAAAAGACGTACGTGCGCGGTACGTTACGCCGAACCCGCGTCGTTTGTAAAGAAGTAGCGTCCGGAAAATCATATGCCATTCTGGTTCATGCGCTGGTGGAGATAAATGAGTAATGTGTAATGAATAACGTACAAGATGTAATGAACAAGGGTAGCCTGCTCCAATTTGTCAGCGTTGGTAGGGCATTGCTTGTCATTATCCATTGCTCATTATTCATTATTCATTGCACACAAGGCCAATCGGTTCTGCAACAGGGCATTTGGGTGAAGATTGGCGTAACTGAATCGGGCGTGTATCGGCTCGATCAGGCGGCACTCGTCCGGCTAAACCCCGCTTTTGCAACGGCTGACCCCCGCCGAATCCGGCTCTACGGCAATAACGGGGCCGCGCTGCCCCAACCCAATGCGACGCCCCGCCCGGCAGATCTTACCGAAAACGCAATCCAGGTAACCGGCGAAGCAGATGGTCGCTTCGACTCAGGAGATGCACTGCTGTTTTTTGGACAAAGTCCGCACGTTGTTCGGTACGATTCTGTGGCCCATCGGTTCGCTCATCACATAAATCCGTACGCCGATACCACGTTTTATTTTGTGACTGTTGGCACTTCAGCCGGCCGACGAATCGCCGGGCAGTCGGCGGGTACAACTGGTGCTTCGCCCACCGTTACGCTGTTCGATGACTATCGCTTCCATGAAAAAGAATTAGCCAAAATCCCGACCGTGCGCTCTGGACGGGAGTGGCTGGGTGAATTCCTGAGCACCGACACCACTACGGTCGTTTCGTTTGATATGCCGGGTATTGTGCCCAATTCAGCCGTTCGGGTTAGGGCGTCGGCGGTCGCCAATGCAGCCGTATCAACAAAATTCAGCCTCCAACTGAACGATAAACCGGTGGGCGTACTGCCAATCCCTCCCCTTCCCTATTACGATCTGCGTAATAGGGACGAGGACGTCAATTATAACGACAATGCCTATAGCCAAACCGACACGTTTTCGACCGTACTGGCTACCGTTCCTACTGCACTTCGGTTAGCCATTACGTTTCAGAAAAACGGTCAGAATTCAGCGCAGGGGTATCTTGATTTTCTCTCTGTTCAGGCCCGGCGCGAACTCCGGCAATACGACCAGCCAACGTGGGTGCGTCGATTGCCGGTTGGTCAGGTTGGCGTTCGACAGACTACGGCCAGCCTGCGCGTTTGGAACGTAACCGACCCACTCGCACCCGCCGAACAGTCGTATGTTCGGTCGACTGCGCAGGAAGTTAGTTGGCGTAACACGCAATTCAGCAATTATTTCTTGTTTACGGATTCGCAGCTACTGACACCCGCATCGCTGGGAACCGTGGCTAACCAGAACGTACGCAGTCAGGCTGCGCCTAATTTGCTGATTATAACACCTGCGGCCTGGCTCGATCACGCTGAACGGTTAGCTGCGTTCCGGCGCGAACACGACAAGTTATCAGTGCTTGTTGTGACGACGACGCAGGTGTACAATGAGTTCGGGTCCGGTCAGGCCGACCCCACCGCCATCCGCGACGCCGTGCGGTACTTCTACCAGAAGCAACCCGATCAACTTCGGTATGTGCTTCTGTTCGGCGATGCAACTTTCGATTACCGGAACATTACTAAACAGATCAGCCCGGCGCAATTAGCCAACATGGTGCCCGCTTACCAAAGCCGCGAATCATTACACCCGGTCAGGAGTTTCTCGTCGGACGATTATTTCGGCTTCATGGACGCTGACGAAGGGGAGTGGAACGAAGTTGGAATCGGTCTTGACCCCGACAATGACCCGTTGGTCAACGATCACCGGATGGAGGTAGGCGTGGGGCGGTTGCCGGTGAACTCGCCCAACGAAGCTCGAACGGTAGTGGATAAGCTGATTCGATACGCGTCTGATGCGTCGTTGACGGGCGACTGGCAAACGCGGGTGATGCTTGTCGCCGACGATGAAGATGGCAATATTCACCAGCGCGACGTTGACCAACTGGCTGTCAGCATCGAAAAACGAGCGCCTGCCTACCGTCCCGAACGCCTGTTTCTGGGCGATTTTCAGCAGGAAGTCACATCGGGAGGCCAGAAAGCACCGCTCGTTAATCAGCGTATCAGTCGCGCCATTACCGATGGGCAACTAATTGTTAACTATAGCGGGCATGGTGGCATTCTGACCTTAGCTAAGGAACAGATCGTTACGCTGGAAGACATCCGCTCGTTAACCAACCGGCGACTACCCCTCTTCGTAACGGCTACGTGCCAATTTGGGCGCTACGATGATCCAAACACTACATCTGGAGCCGAGCTACTGCTGCTGAGCCGCACTGGCGGGGCCATTGGCTTACTGGCAACCACGCGGCCGGTGTTTGCCCATACGAACCTGCGGTTGAACGATGCGTTTTACAGAGCTGTCTTTAAGCCCCTCAATGGGCGGATGCCCCGTTTGGGCGACGTAATGCGGGATACGAAGAATAATAGCCTGAGCGGCACCTTCAATCGAAATTTCGCGTTGCTCGGCGACCCATCCATGCAATTGGCCTACCCAAAAGCGCAGGTCACCGTTACGCAGGTTAATAGCCGGACCGTAACGGCCAACCAAATCGACACACTGCGGGGACTGCAAACTGTTGAACTGGGGGGCGAAATTCAGCAACAAGGGCAACGGCTGTCCGATTTCACGGGAACCCTCCGGCTGACGCTCTACGACAAAGCGACCACGAAGACGACGCTGGGAGCCGAGGTCAACAGCCCTAAAATGAGTTATCAGGCATATACCAGTACGATTTTTACTGGTCAGGTGCCGGTGCAGCAGGGCCGTTTTTCGGTGCGGTTTACCATGCCGAAAGATATTGATTATGCTGTGGGACGGGCAAAGCTGTATGCATATGCCGTTCGGGCTGATAGTCTGCTCGACGCAACCGGCAGTTACGACAGCCTGCGCGTTGGGGGTAGCGTTGTGGTTGACAGTCTCGACACGCAGCCACCCGTCATGCAGATTTCGGCCGTTGGCGGAGACACCCAAGGCGACGTCGTTCGGGTGACCGGACCAGACGTGACGCTACGGATCGGCCTGAGCGACAACCGGGGCATAAACGTGGCCCGGTCCGGTTTGGGACATGAATTAACGGCTCAACTTAACGATCGCCCCCCCGTATTGTTAAACGATCTGTACGTAGCAAACGGCTCCGACGGGCGGCAGGGCGACGTTCAATATACCTTTCGCAATGTGGTTTCGGGAACCTACCGGGTGCGGGTGAAGGCCTGGGACATAAACAATAATTCGGTAGAGGGGGCGTTGAGCATTGTAGTTTCCGAACGGCCGGGATTGACACTACGTGCCTTTCGCGCCAGCCCCAATCCCGTTTTGACGGAAGCAACGTTCACCGCTGAACTGGACCGGGCTGGTGAACCGCTCGACTGGACAATTGGCATTTATGATATCAACGGTCGGCTGTTGAATCAGCAAACTGGCCAGTGTGCCGACTGCCCCGCCACCGTGAACGTTGGCACCTGGGACGGTCGCGTTAAGGCCGGACACTTAATGCCGAACGGGTTGTATATCCTGCAATTGCGGGTACGTTCGGCCACCGATGGGTCGACCGTCATGGGTAGCGGACGGTTGTTGTTAACGAAATGATTTGACGGGTTAAATTAGCCCAACTTTTTCTTATCCAACGTTTCCTTGTAATTTTGACCGCGCACAACTGCCATACTATCCCCATCAGTTGCTGTCGTTGACCACCACTTTTTATATGAAGCGCAATTTTTTCTGTGTTCTCCTCGGCGTTTGTAGTTTTCTCCCCCTCGTCATTTTTGCCCAGCCAATTGTTGGTTTGAATGGTCAGCTAAATGTGCCGACAGCAGCCGTTCCGTTCCTCAATTTCACACCCGATGCCCGTTCGGGAGCTTTGGGTGAGGCTGGAGTAGCACTGGGCGATGCCGATGCCAATGCAATTTTCTGGAATCCGTCGAAGCTGGTATTTGCCCGGCAGGACAAAGGCGCGTCGATCTCTTACACACCCTGGCTGCGTGAGCTAATCGGCGACATGTATTACACTTACCTGAGTGGCTACTCTAAAGTTGGCAAGAACTCGGTCGTGGGCGGTTCGCTGATGTACTTTGACCTGGGTACCGTTAATTTCACCACGGCAACGGGCGTGGCCGCCGGTACGTTCAACTCCCGCGAATATGCCATAACAGCGGCTTTTGTGCAGCGGCTCTCGCAGAATTTTTCGCTTGGCGTCGATCTTAAATACCTGAACTCCAGCCTCGCGTCGGGCAGCAGTACACCGGGCCTGAAACCGGGCGCTACGGCCGCTGCCGACATCAGCGCGTTTTACCGCAACGAAGCCCGTGACAATGCAACGGGCAAAGGGCTGGGCTGGGCCTTTGGCGGTATGATTTCCAACCTGGGCGGCCGAATTAGTTACGGTGGCGATCAGCGTAATTTTATTCCTACGAACCTGCGTCTGGGAACCGCCATCACCTATTATGCCGATCAATATAACAAGTTTAACTTCGTGGCCGATGTTAATAAGTTGATGGTGCCGACGCCAAACGTACAGCTTGTCAACGGCGTACCAACGAATATTAACGCTAACAAAGGCTACTTCAGCTCCGTGTTTGGCTCATTTGCCGATGCACCGGGTGGCTTTGGTGAAGAACTCCGGGAGTTCACCATTTCAACGGGCATTGAATACTGGTACAACGAACAGTTCGCCGTTCGGGCCGGTTATTTTGGCGAATCAAACACCAAGGGCGGACGTAAATACGTAACGACTGGTCTTGGACTGCGAGTACAGGATAAGCTCGGCGTCGACTTTTCGTACTTGTTACCCGTTCAGCAGGGTAGCCCCCTATCGCAGACGTTTCGAATCTCGCTGCTGCTAAATCTAAACGGAGCGAACCGACTTCTCAATGACGATGACATTACCAGTTCCGACGACAACTAAATAAATGTGTTTGAGTTGTTGCGTGTGTAGGTGCCCATTGATAGACAAACGCATACACAAACGCTAAAACACAAGGTATCCTGAAGATGGCATTTCTAACCGGAATGCCATTTTGTTTTACCCATTTTGACATCAATGACGCTCGACAGAACTCAGTCACCCGCTTTCCAGGCAATTCAGGCAATTCAACTTCCCCTTGTTCGGAAGCACACTTTAGACAATGGCATTCTGTTGCACTTAATCGCCGTTGAGCAACAGCCCGTGTTGCGGTTAGAATGCATATTTGATGCGGGCACGTGGTATGAGCAGGCCACCGACAGTCGCGGATCAGCGTTTTTCGCCGTTAAAATGCTGGCAGAAGGCATAACATCGCGCTCGGCGGCTCAAATCAGCGAATACTTCGACCGCTACGGTGCATTTGTGGAACTGAACAGCGGTCCCGACCGGGCCAGCGTGGTAGTGTATTGCCTCACCAAGTTTCTGCCCAACGTGTTGCCACTCCTCCGTGAACTGCTTACCGAGCCAACATTTCCAACGAAGGAACTGGACGAGCTTAGAAACATCACGCTTCAAAACCTGCGCGTTAACTATGAGAAGAACGCGTACGTGGCCGGGGTTCTGTTTCGCGAAAAGTTGTTTGGGCTGCACCATCCGTACGGTCGAAGCCAGCGACCCGAAGCCATCGAGCAACTGACCCGCGACAGCGTTGTCGCTTTCTACGAACGAGCCATCCATAACCGGCCTTTTCGGTTGATCGTCGCGGGGCAGGCATCGGAAAACGAGGTGATGCTGATTAATCACGAATTGGGACAACTTCCTATTCGCACCGATAATCTATCCGCGTTCACCGGCGGTTTACCCGCCAACGATGCAACGCCCGTTTTGGCCCAAAAGCCCGATAGTACCCAATCATCCATTCGGGTGGGTCGGCGGTTGTTCACGCGGTCGCATCCCGATTTTTTTAAGATGCTGGTTACGAACGAGCTACTGGGCGGCTACTTTGGTTCACGGCTGATGAAAAACATTCGGGAGGATAAGGGCTTCACCTACGGCATTTCGTCAAATATGCCGTCGTTCCGGCGCGATGGGTATTTCCTGATCGGTACAGACGTTAACAAAGAAAATACGCAGCAAACGTTGGACGAAATTCAAAAGGAGATCCGCATTCTGCAAACTGAACCCGCTTCGGCCGATGAACTCGAAACGGTAAAAAACTACATGGCTGGCGAGTTCGTTGGTTCGCTTAATACACCGTTCGAGATTGCTGACCGCTACAAAGTAATTCTATTAGACGACCTGCCCGCCGATTTTCTGACCACCTACATCCAACGAATGCGGGCCGTTACACCGGCTGATATTATGGAAATGGCAACGCGTTACTTAGCGGACGGTGAATTACACGAAGTAGTGGTGGGCGGCAAATGAGTTGCGCATGGACCGTCAATCAATAATCAAGCAACTAAGTAGACTAAAGGATTGATTAGTTGATAACAAACGCTTAATATTGCGGCCCGTTCCGCTCACT
Source organism: Spirosoma arcticum (assembly GCF_054779955.1). Taxonomy (NCBI): domain Bacteria; kingdom Pseudomonadati; phylum Bacteroidota; class Cytophagia; order Cytophagales; family Cytophagaceae; genus Spirosoma; species Spirosoma arcticum. The sequence goes on along the minus strand of NZ_BAAGXG010000002.1, from coordinate 377,122 downwards.
TCATTCGTCATTTTAGTTTATCACCTTGTCTTTCCAACGGCTGTTCAGCCAGTTTCCTTGATGAATAGTTTCCTAATCGGCAGTACGTGTTTAGTAGCTTACCTGATCGGTTCCATTCCAACGGCTGTTTGGTATGGCCAGGGCTTTTTCGGTATTGACATTCGCCGGTATGGGAGCGGTAACGCCGGAGCAACAAACGTATTTCGAGTGCTGGGTAAACGGGCCGGTACGATTGTTATGCTGATCGACGTGATAAAAGGATACACAGCCGCTATTCTTGCTACGCTGCTCTGGCATGCCCATATTATTACGGACACTGAGATTATGACATTGAAGATTGTCTTTGGACTAATCGCCGTCTTGGGGCATTTATACCCGGTTTTTGCCCAATTCAAAGGTGGAAAAGGTGTAGCGTCGCTGCTGGGAATGATGCTGGCCATTCATCCCGAAATGGCGCTGGTTTGCATTGGCATTTTCTTAGTCGTTGTCGTTGCATCACAATACGTATCGCTGGGTTCTATACTGTCCGCACTGGCTTTTCCAATCTTGTTGCTGCTGCGTGTTTTTGGTGAAAAAGAAAGCCCTCAGCTCATCGTATTTGGCTTCATTGTCTTTTTAATGGTCGTGCTTACGCACCAGAAAAATATTGGCCGACTGTTGCGTGGGCAGGAGAATCGCACGGTGCTGATTCGGCTACGCAAAAAGCGAGACGATCAATAAACCTGATTTCGCTTATAAGTTGGAAGCCCCGACGTTGCGCGAAAGTGCGTAACTTCGGGGCGATTTTTTGGTGAATGAAGCTTTTTTATCCGGTCCATGACTACGTACCTCGAACAGAATAAACAGCGGTTTCTCGATGAGCTGCTCGACTTACTACGCATTCCGTCGGTGTCGGCGGATTCTAAATTTAAAGGCGATGTTCGACAGGCGGCTGAGTTCGTTCGGGATAAACTGGCAGCCGCCGGGTTGGACAAGGCCGCGATTTATGAAACGCCCGGCCATCCAATCGTGTACGCCGAAAAATTAGTAGACCCCGCCCGCCCGACGGTTTTGGTTTATGGTCATTATGATGTGCAACCCGCTGATCCCTACGAGCTTTGGCAATCGCCCCCGTTTGAACCAACCATTCGCAATGAGCGGATTTACGCACGCGGGGCGTGCGACGATAAGGGTCAGTTCTATATGCACATTAAGGCGCTCGAAGCCATGCTTGCCACCGACGGGCTGCCCTGCAACGTGAAGGTGATGATTGAGGGCGAAGAGGAAGTGGGGTCTGATCATCTCGGTACGTTTGTGGCCGAACACCGCGACATGTTGCGTACCGATGTTATTCTCATTTCCGACACGAGCATTATTTCCAATGAAACGCCCTCACTCGAAACGGGTTTGCGGGGACTTTCCTACGTGGAAGTGGAAGTGACCGGCTCCAACCGCGATTTGCATTCGGGCGTCTATGGCGGGGGCGTGGCCAACCCAATTAACGTGCTGGCCCGTATGATTGCGTCGCTTCACGATGCCGATGGGCGCATCACCATCCCCGGCTTCTACGACGACGTGGCCGACCTGAGCGATGCCGAACGCACTGAGTTGGCCAAAGCTCCCTTTGACCTGGATGAGTACAAGCGCGACCTCGGCATTGCCGACGTAATGGGCGAAACGGGCTACTCGACTAACGAGCGTACTTCTATCCGACCAACGTTAGACGCGAACGGTATCTGGGGCGGCTACACGGGCGAGGGTGCCAAAACGGTGCTTCCGTCAAAAGCGTCGGCCAAGATCAGCATGCGACTGGTGCCAAATCAGACGCCCGACGCCATCACGGAGTTATTCACCAACCATTTCAAATCCATTGCTCCCGCCGGAGTGACCATCAAAGTAACGCCCCATCACGGCGGCCTACCCTATGTAACGCCGGTGGATTCAGTAGAGTTTGAAGCAGCCAGCAAAGCATTTGAAGATGCATGGGGCAAGAAACCCATTCCCACGCGCGGAGGGGGTAGCATTCCTATTGTGGCTCTCTTTGAGCAGGAGTTGGGCGTTAAGTCTATTCTCATGGGTTTTGGTTTAGACAGTGATGCCCTGCACTCACCAAACGAAAGTTACGGTCTCTTTAATTTTTATAAAGGCATTGAAACCATACCCTACTTTTACAAAAATTATGCACTTTTAAAGCGATAAACAGTATCCGGCGGGCTGCTTTGGTAACTACGTCGGATTGATCCATTTCCAAACCTTATGAAAAAATTGCTGTCTGTTCTGATGCTGATTAGTTTAGCCGGAACGTCGACGATGGCCCAGCAAATACCGGCCACTCCACCGAAACCCACCGCGCCAGCCGTCCGGACGTTAACAGCCGCCGAACAAAAGCAGAAAGACAGAGTAGATCGCGAAGTGCAGCGCGAACGCCAGATTCGGGCCGAGTGGGCGCAGAAACAACGCGAATACGAGGCAAAGCAAGCCGAGAAAGAACGACAGCGACAGGCGAAAAAAGTTGGCAATCGTGAGCAGCCTGTCCAGGTTACACCGGCGCGAAAACCGAGTCCTGCACCACCCATTAGCGTTCCGGCAACTGCCCCTGCTCCCACTCCTCAACCGGCGGCTCCTGTTCCCACTGTTGCCGAACCCACCCGAAAAGAAAAAAGAGAGAAGCGCAAGCAGGAAAAGGCAGTTGAACCAGCTCCGCCGGTGCCGGTAACGGCAGCACCTGAGACACCCGCCCCTGAACCGGTGCGGACGATTTCCGAAGCTCCCAAACCGGAGCGGATAAAGCGCGAGAAGCGAGTCAGACCCGAGCGAGCGGACACCATTTCGACCGTGAGTGCAGGTAGTAATGAGCCGACTACGAGCCGACCAAGCTGGGAGTTTTTACCCAAAGGTCATCTGTTTGACCCGATCCTGCTTGATCCGCTCGAAGCGCAAACCTACGGTAGCCTGTTGCCAATGTACACGACCGAGGGTAAACGGTATGCGGGTAGTATTGTGCCGTTCGCCTTCGGGTTCGCCAAGCCGTTTTACCGCCGAACCACCGAGCCTGGTCGTTCGGAGGAATGGGTGCTCGACCTGGCTTCTTTCACGCAGTTTGAGGCTTACCACGATGACAAACTGAACAAGGCACGACGTCAAATTGTCAACAACGATTACAAAGTCAGCATCATTTATAACGTTCGACGGGGCGCCAACACGTACCGGTTTCGGGTTTATCACTTGTCGTCGCACCTCGCCGATGATTACATCTACCGCAACAAGCTTACGGCTCCTACGCCTAATTCGGTGAATTATGAACTTTTAGATGTTACCTACAGTCGGTTGGCGCAGAACTGGCGGCTGTACGGTGGCATTGGGTTTGTTCTGCGCAAAGCTGAAGAGCGTAAATTGCTGAGTGCTCAACTCGGCGCGTATTATAAAAAACCTTCAGACCGAGCCGCCCGGTTGGTGGGGGGAGTGGACATTAAATTCTGGCAGCAAACCGATTTCCGGCCTGGCATTCACGGGGGGGTAGGTCTCGAAATAGGCCGTACCCAAAACAACCTGACGTTGTTACTGGAAGGATATTCTGGCTTTCGGCCTTACAGCCAGTTCGAGGACCAGCAAACGTCCTGGATTGGCTTGGGTCTATATTTGAATCCTTTTTGACAATGTGTAATGTAAAATGGTTAATGTGTAATGGCTCTGCACCAAGCCATTACACATTAACCATTTTACATTACACATTGTCCCTCATTCTCATGACATTATCTACACTGACGGCTATCTCTCCTGTCGACGGTCGTTATCGGAGGCAGGTTGACTCGCTTGCTCCATACTTCTCCGAATTCGGGTTGATTCGTTACCGCGTTCGCATTGAAATTGAGTACTTTATTGCGCTTTGTGAGTGGCCACTTCCGCAATTGTCAGGCGTTGATTCGGGACAGTTTCTGGGCTTACGAGCTTTATACGAAACATTCTCCGAAGCCGATGCGCAACGGATCAAAGACATTGAGAAAACGACGAACCATGATGTGAAAGCGGTTGAATATTTCATAAAAGAGAAGCTGAAGGGATCGCCGGTAGAGCCATTTCTGGAGTTTGTGCATTTCGGCCTGACGTCCCAGGACATCAACAACACCGCCATTCCACTGTCGCTGAGCGAAGCGATCACGACCGAGATCATGCCCCTTTATCGGCAAGTGCTTGAGCGATTGCAGCAATTAGCCGGGCAGTGGGACAACGTACCAATGCTCGCCCGAACGCATGGCCAACCAGCGTCACCCACGCGCTTGGGCAAGGAGCTATCGGTGTTTGTCGAACGGCTTGAAAAGCAACTTTTGCTGCTGAATGCAGTGCCAACAGCTGCTAAGTTTGGCGGAGCCACGGGTAATTTCAATGCGCACGTTGTGGCGTATCCCAACGAAGACTGGAGATCATTCGGCGATAAATTTGTAGCGAGTTTAGGAATGATCCGCAGCCAGTTTACGACCCAGATTGAGCATTACGACATGATGGCCGCCAAGCTCGACGCTTTCAAACGCCTGAACACAATCCTGATTGACCTTGATCGCGACATCTGGACGTACGTGTCAATGAATTATTTCAAGCAAAAACTGAAGGAAGGCGAAGTTGGCTCGTCGGCCATGCCACACAAGGTGAATCCAATTGATTTTGAGAATTCAGAAGGAAATCTTGGCATCGCCAACGCCCTGTTTGAGCACCTGTCTGGTAAGCTGCCCATTTCCCGTCTTCAGCGCGACCTGACCGATTCAACCGTGTTACGAAGTCTCGGTGTGCCTTTTGCGCACTCGGTCATTGCGTTAGCCTCGCTGCTCAAGGGTTTAGCTAAACTCGAACTAAACGAAGCCGCCATCCACGCCGATCTGGAAAATAACTGGGCCGTAGTAGCCGAAGGTATCCAAACCATTCTCCGGCGCGAAGGGTACCCGCAGCCGTACGAGGCCTTGAAAGCACTCACCCGCACGAATGAGAAAATTACGGAGCAAACCATTCAGCAATTCATTAACGAGTTGAACGTGTCAGACGCCGTTAAGGATGAATTGCGGGCGATTACGCCGTTTAGTTATACAGGGGTTTAATGAAAAATGTAACGTGAGTTATGAATAAAATTGCTGACGCACAGTCCTTCGACAGGCTCAGGATGACAGCCTACTCAAGCTGTTCAGCTAATCTACAGCGGTTAGCCAGTCATCCTGAGCCCGTCGAAAGACTATGCGTCAGCAACACACTGAACAGCAATGCCTTATAACTTAAACCATCCATAATTCACGTTACATTCTTCATTAACAATTCATCCCTTCGACAATTCCGTGGACCGGGCCTGGGCGGCTTTAATTCCCGCCACCAGCGTATCGGACAGCGCACCGCTCTCAAACTCGCGCAGAGCCGCTTCGGTGGTGCCGCCTTTGGACGCCACTGCGTTGATGAGTTCGTCCAGCGATTTATCGGCGGTATTGATCAGGTGATACGAACCAAGCATGGTCTGCTTGACCAGCAAAGCCGACACAGCATCGTCGAAACCCATTTGCTTACCCGCGTCGATCATGGCTTTGACAACATAATAGAAATAAGCTGGTCCACTGCCACTGAGGGCCGTGACAGCGTCGAGCATGGACTCGTCTTCTAAGAATAGTGACCGGCCCGTAGCATTGATCAGGTTCTCAACCCGGCGCAGACTTGATCCATCCACTTCCTTAGCGGCTGTGAAGCCTGTGATTCCCATACCGAGCATAGCGGGCGTGTTAGGCATCGCTCGAATCACAAGCGGGTGGCCTAATTTATTTTGGATTTGCGCGATTGGAATCCCCGCCATTATCGACAGCACAACCTGCTCAGGCTGAATAACCGCCCGTAGAGCTTCGTGCACACTGTTAAAGTCCTGCGGTTTTACCGACAAAATAATCAGGTCTGCTTCACCAACGCGAGTGCCGATGGTGTCAACGACGACACCCGCTTTCTCCAGGCGGAGCGCTGTTGACCGGTCAGCACTTTTCTCGATGAGTAACAAGTCGTCCTGCTTAACCAGATCATACTGCACAAACGATTTGGCGAACGCCATACCCATATTGCCACAGCCAATAATTGCAATTTTCATTTGTTCAGGGCGTGAAATAGTGAAAAATGTACGGGTAAATGAAGTGAGCGCATGGACAACGAAAAGGGTCAGGTTCGACCGAGCTGATGCTCCAGAACCTGACCCCACAAAACTACTGACTCACTGGCGGCTTACCTACTCTCCACCTTTCAGGACTTCCTCCAGTTTCTGCTCCAGCGCTTCTCCACGAAGATTTTTAGCAATGATTTTACCTTCCTTGTCTAATAGAAACGTGGCCGGAATAGCCTGAACACCGTACTGTTGCGCTGCGATTGACTGCCAGAATTTCAGATCTGATACGTGCGTCCAGGGTAGGTTATCGTTACGGATAGCCCGTTGCCACTCCGCCTTTGTCTTGTCCAACGAAACGCTGTAGATCGTGAAACCTTTGTCTTTGAACTTGTTATACATTCTGACAACATTAGGGTTCTCGGCCCGGCAGGGGCCACACCACGAGGCCCAAAAGTCGATCAGGACATATTTACCGCGTAACGACGATAGCGCAATGGCGTTGCCGGTGGTGTCGCTGAGCGTTATCTCAGGAGCCGACGAGCCAACCATAACCCCCTTGATGCGGGCCACCCGGCCAATCAGCGATTTAGCGTGTGGGCTGTTGGGATTCTCTTTCTCGAAGCGTTGTGCCAGCGCGTCATACGTCTCGAAATCAGTCTCGACATTCACGAAGTTCAGCGCGAACAGCGACGCCAGCGACGTACCCATTTCGGGTAACATTGCTTTCACTTTGTCGACTACTTCCCGTTCAGCGGCTGTGTACTCCTGCTCGATTTGAGCGACGCGTTTGTTGTCTTTTTTCTCGGTGGCTGCGGCAACTTGTTTGTTCCAGTTAGCAACACGAGCTTCCATATCAGTGCGCAATGCCATCAGCTTGCCATAATACTCCATATTTTTAGAGCCGGTAACGCTTGCTTTCCCTACCTGACCGGTTTTAGCGTCCATCTTGTAGCCGTCAGCTACGACGTTCAGCGTTTCACCCCCTTCAACAAGCAGTGCCAGTTTCTGGCCACCACCTACGTTCAGTATGAACACTTCTCCTCCATCGGCTACGTCCCGTTTGAGCGTGAATACACTGCCCGTTTCGACCTTGGCTGAGTCAAGTTTGCGAAACGGAGGGGCATTATTTTCTAAGTAGACGAAGCTACCCGGGGTAGCCTTTTCAATCTTGCCCGTTACCGTGAAAGGTTTGGTCGTCTGCGCTTCGGCAACGAGACCGACGCTTAAAAGGCTGGCTATGCAAAAAAACAGGTTTCGTATCATGTTGCTTGTAATTGCTTCGTTACTAACTGATTAACTAATTTCGGGTCAGCCGATCCCTTCGATTTCTTCATTACCTCACCTACGAACATACCCAGCAGGTTTTTCTTACCCCTGCGATACTGTTCAACCTTGTCCGGCCAAGCTGTCAGCACGTCTTTTACCAACGTTTGCAGCGCGTCGGTATTGCGGTTTTGAATCAGACCGTGCGCCGTTGCCAGATCTATGGGCGACGCGTCGGGTTTACCAACCAATAACGAAAACACCTGTTGAGCAGCCGTTTGGCTAATCGTACCGTCGTCAACTAGGATAATCAAAGCGGCTAATTGCTCCACCGATACCGGAAATTGCCGCTCTTGCAGAGTTCGTTCGTTAAGCTGTCCCTTCACCGGTCCGATAATCCAGTTCGAGACCGCTTTATAATTTGTCGTATGAACGCATACGGCTTCGTAATAGTCTACTAATTCTTTGGCGTCGGTCAGCAAAGTAGCGTCGTAGTCAGACAACCCGTAAAAAGTTACGAGATTTCGATACCGCTCGGCCGGCAACGCGGGCATTTGCGCCTGAATATCGGCCAGCCAGGCATCTGAAATCACAACCGGAGTCAAGTCGGGGTCAGGAAAGTACCGGTAATCGTTCATCGTTTCCTTCTCACGCATGGCCTGACTTCGGCCGGTTTGGGCATCGAACGTACGCGTTTCCTGCACAATACGTCTGCCGGATTCGGTCAGTTCAACCTGCCGCTGAAATTCGCTGTCCACCGCCCGCATCACGTTCCGAATCGAGTTCAAGTTTTTTACTTCAACCTTCGTGCCGAGATGCGTCGCGCCTTTGGGCCGGATCGACACGTTAACGTCGCAACGCAATGAGCCTTCTTCCATGTTCCCATCACAGATGCCCAAATAACGTACCAGCCGCCGTACTTCGGTCAGAAACTGTCCGGCCTCTTCAGCGGTGTGTAAGCAAGGCTCGGTCACCAGTTCAATCAGGGGTGTTCCAGCGCGGTTGTAGTCCAGTCGGGTCGTCTTACTACCGATGCCATGAATCGACTTACCGGCATCTTCTTCTAAATGAATGTGATGAATTTGAATGGTCGTCTGATGAGCCAGTCCCGTTTCCTGGTCTTTCAACGTAACGGGAATGCCTCCGCCTGCACAGATTGGCCCTTTATCCTGTGAAAGTTGGTATCCTTTGGGCAGATCAGGGTAAAAATAATTCTTTCGGGCAAACACATTATGGCGCGTGATCTCACTATTACATGCTAGTCCCATAAGCACGGCGTACTCAATAGCTTTGCGGTTCAGTTTGGGCAAGGTGCCGGGATGCCCCAGCGTAATGACGCTGATATTCGTATTTGGCTCAGCCCCAAATGCATTTGTATCAGCCGCGAAGATTTTACTATCCGTTAATAATTGGCAGTGAACTTCCAGTCCAATAACGGCTTCATAGTGAACCGGGCCGTGCTCGGCCGGTGCATCCAGTAGAGAAATAAACTCAGCAGTCATTGTTAGAAAACAAATTTGTTCTCCACAAAGGTAAGAAAACGGGAGGAGGCTACCACTCGTAGCAGACCCTAAACAGCATATGCGTAGTATCCGGTCGCGCTAAATAACATTAAGTCGATACTTGAGGTAGGTTTGAGCCAGCAGCGCAAATTTTTGCGGGTTGGGGACCCGAATGCGCTCGTTTTGGATTCGGGACGCGGAGAGCTGTTTAATCTTATTGAACAACGTCTGGTAATACGAATAAGCCAGATAAACGCCCATCCGGGCACCTTTGGGCAGATTCATGATGCCAATGTAAGCCTCGTCGAAATCGCGTTGAATGTCAGTTTCAATGAGTTGCTTGGCATCGCGTCCAAAATCGTTGAAATTCACACCGGGAAAATACGTCCGGCCACGGTCTACGAAATCGCTCTTCAGGTCGCGCAGGAAGTTCACCTTTTGGAAAGCCGAGCCGAGCTTACGGGCGGGTTCGCGCAACCGGTCGAAATCAACGCAGTCGCCCTCGCAAAATACCCGCAAGCACATAAGACCAACTACTTCGGCGGAGCCATAAATATATTCATTGTAGCCATCGGCGTCGTAATCCTGGTTGTACAGGTCCATCTCCATGCTTTTCAGAAAAGCCTCGATCAGCGCGTGTTCAATGTTATACTGCCGGACAACCAACTGAAACGACTGCAACACCGGGTTCAGGCTGATACCTTCCTCAATGGCCTGATAGGTATCGTGGCTAAACCGGGCCAAGAGTGTTTTTTTGTCAAACTCATGAAACGTGTCCACAATCTCGTCCGCATAGCGCACAAATCCGTAGATAGCGTAGATAGGGAGGTGAAACTTACGGTCGAGGGTCTTGATGCCTAATGTAAACGACGTACTGTACTGCTCCGTGATTAGCTTACTGCATTCCAGTGCGGTTTTGTTGAACAACGCCATCATAAGAGAAAAGGAGATAAATCGGTAGACGGTGTCTACTGGCGAACGGGTTGGGTTTGTAAGTTATACGAATTCTTTAGCAACTTCATCGGCAACGACCAAACCCGATATGAGCGACGGCGGTACACCTGGTCCCGGAACGGTCAGTTGACCCGTGTAGAACAGATTGTTCACCCGTTTGTTCTTCAACGACGGTTTTAAGATAGCGGTCTGCATCAGCGTGTTAGCCAGGCCATATGCATTTCCCCGAAAGGCGTTATAATCACTTTTGAAGTCGCTATGCGCGTAACTGCGCTTGAATAGGATATGATCCCGGACGTTTTCGCCGACGTACGCTTCGAGCCGGTTCATAATCATGTCGAAGTAGCGCTCACGGGTAGCGTCGTCATCGGTTAAGTCGGGGGCAACGGGAATCAGCAGAAATAGATTTTCACAACCTTCGGGTGCCACACTTGGATCGGTCTTGGACGGGGCCGACGCGTAGAAAAGAGGTTTTGTAGGCCACTGAGGTGTTTCGTAGATCTCCTGCGCGTGACGTTTGAAGTCTTCGTCGAAAAACAGATTATGATGCTGCAGGCGGGGGATGCGTTTACCAATGCCTAAATAAAATAATAATGATGATGGAGCCATCACACGCTTGCTCCAATAGTGATCGTCGTAATTTCGGTTTTCCGACGTTACCAGCTTAGTTTCTACGTGGTTGTAATCAGCTCCAGCCACGACAACGTCCGTTTCAAAAATTCCCTGGTCCGTAACGACCTGCGTTGCTTTGCCATTCAACACGTCAATCTTCTGCACTGTCTGGTTGAGCAGGATTTTAACTCCCTTCTCCTCCGCCAAACTGACCATCGCCCGAACTATTTCGTGCATGCCGCCCATTGGATACCACGTTCCCATTGCCATCTCGGCGTAGTTCATTAGACTATACATGGCGGGGGTATTCTCAGGGGTCGCCCCCAGGAAAAGGACGGGAAACTCTACGATTTCGAGCAAGCGGGGGTGCTTGAAAAACTTGCGGGCGTGCGAAGCGAATGATTGAAAAACATCCAGCCGGGTGACGTCATACAACAACTTCAAACTCAGAAATTCGGTGACGGATCGGCTTGGCTTCCACACAAATTTGTTAATACCAACATCATACTTGTAGGATGCCTGTTTGAGAAACTCCCGCAGTCGGGGACCGCTGCCAGGTTCAATCGACTCAAAAAGGGATTCCAGGTTTTCCAGACCAGCGGGCAAGTCGATGGCTTCGTCAGGACCAAACACGACCGTATAGGACGGATCGAGACGGATCAAATTGTAATAGTCGGACGGCTTTCTCCCGAATCGGGCGAAATAAGTCTCGAACACGTCGGGCATCCAATACCAGCTTGGACCCATGTCGAACGTGAAACCCTCAGCTTGGAAAACCCGCGCCCGGCCACCCGGCAAGGTGTTTTTCTCAAGGATTGTAACGTTATAGCCTTTGTCGGCCAGGCTGGTAGCAGCAGCGAGCCCGGCGAACCCGGCACCAATCACAAGAACTCGTTGGGGCATAGTCAACAGTTTGTCGTTTGTTGTTCGTAGTTTTCCAGCGTCAGTTAACTATAAACAGCAAACTACAAACCGTTCATCTAACTACCTGTAACAAAAAAAAGTTGGATGAAATCTCATCCAACTTTTCGAACCTTCCTCTTTTTTAACCAAAAACTACTCAATCTGCGGTTGTGACGTACAACCGCCTAAAAAGTCTCACAATTACGCATTATAATGCGCATAAACTTTCAACTGATCCTTCAATTCTTTTCGAGCAATGTGAATTCTGTTCTTCACGGTGCCAATGGGGATGTCAAGTTTTGCAGCAATTTCGTGGTATTTGAAGCCCCGGAAGTGCATCATAAAGGGCGTCCGGTAGGTGTCATCCAAGCCATTAACGGCCCGATTAATGTCGTTTTGTGCGAACGACGAATAAGCCATATTATCCGTGCTGCTCTCTATTGAGTTGATATAATGAAGGTTGTCCGTTGTATCTATGAAGGTATTTTTACGAACCATCCGCTGATAGTTAGTGATAAACGTGTTTTTCATGATTGTATACAACCAAGCTTTCAAGTTAGTGCCATCCGTATATTTATCGCGGTTAGTGAACGCCTTCAGCAACGTATCTTGTAACAAGTCGTTGGCATCTTCGACATCCTTGGTAAGCCGAAGGGCAAATGGACGCAACGATTTGGATACTTTGCCGATGTGATTGGTAAATTCGATCGCGGTCATGGCTGTTTAAGTTTTCTCTGTTGAACCAATTTTACAGAACCAACAGACAAATATTTAACCAGCCTTCATCAATAACCAATTCCTACTAGTTGAAAATGAGCAAATAGCTGTCTGATAGCTATTTGACGGAAATAAATTTTTCTAAATAGCATCCTTAATAAATGCGCCACCAATGTGGAGTGTGGAATATTTCCCCCATTATGTGGAAAACGGGGTGTGGAATTTGTTTAACCTCAGCCTGATATGCTTAAACAAATCTATCACGGTGGTCGTGTTGAAGGTAATAGGGCAAGCAGAAATGACCTTTCGCTTACTTCACCAAGAGTATTGAAGAGGGTTAACAAAAAATCGCTTTGTCGACATTTGGCTCTATACCAGTCCCTCTCTTAATAGATCGTGCAAGTGGATAAATCCTTTCACTCGCCTACTGTCAGCTACTACAAGTTGAGTAATACTGCGCTCCTGCATAGTTTGCAAAGCAGAAACGGCATATTCATCGGGTGATACGCAGATTGGCGAAGGGGTCATGACATCATGGGCGTGAAGTTGCAGGAATGAGTCATGCACGTAAGCCATACGTCGAATATCACCATCTGTTATAATGCCGACTAAAAATCCATCCGCATCTACCACTGCTGTGGCCCCGAGCCGGTTAGCCGAAATCTCAAAAATAACGTCACGCACCTTCATATCGAGTGACACTTGCGGGCAAGGGTTATGGGGAAATATATCCGCAACCCGCAGGTATAATTTTTTGCCGAGTGAACCACCGGGATGGTAGCGGGCGAAGTCGTTCCGCGTAAATCCCCGCGCTTCGAGCAAACTCACAGCCAATGCATCGCCGAGTGCCAACGCAACGGTTGTGCTGGTAGTAGGTACAAGGTTCATCGGGTCGGCTTCGCGTTCGGTATAGGCGTGCAAAACGTGGTCAGCGTGATGAGCCAAATACGAATGCCGGTCGCAGACCAAGGCAATTAACGGAACGCCCGTGCGCTTCAGCAGGGGAACGAGTACCTTAATCTCAGCCGTACTACCGCTCTTGGAAATGACCATTGCCACATCGTCACTACGGATCATACCCAGGTCACCATGAATGGCGTCGGCAGCGTGCATGAACAAAGCCGGGGTGCCTGTGGAGTTCAGTGTTCCCACGATTTTCTGGCCGATAAGCGCACTTTTGCCCACCCCCGTTACCACTACGCGACCCGTGGCGTTCAACACCGTTTCAACAGCCGCGTCATATTGTTCATCGAGCAGGTCAACGGCCCGTCGAATGGCTTCAGCTTCGTTCAGGAGCACAGAACGGGCAGTGCTTTGATGATTTTTTAGTAGTTTCAACGTCAGTTTCGCGGTGAAGAATAGATTGCAACGTATATTCGCTAACTTTATAAAGCAAAGATACGGCAAGCGCATAGAGTAAAGTAACTTTTGTACGATTTGTAGAAATGATGCAGGTTGATCAGACAGTCCACGTGACTATCAAAGAGCGTTTAAAAGAAATTTTTGGCTACAGTCAGTTCCGGGGCGATCAGGAAGCGATTATTCACAGCATCCTGGCGGGTCGTAATACGTTCGTTATTATGCCGACTGGTGCGGGCAAGTCACTATGCTATCAACTGCCAGCCATCATCAGTGATGGAACTGCTATCGTTATTTCGCCCCTGATTGCGCTGATGAAGAATCAGGTCGACCAATTAAATGCCTTCGGTGTCAATGCACAGTTTCTGAATTCGACGCTGTCGAAAGCCGAAATGAATAAGGTTAAAAAGGACACGTTGAACGGTACACTCAAACTTCTATACATTGCGCCGGAGTCACTGACCAAAGAGGAGAATTTGGATTTTTTGAAGAAAGCCCAAATTTCATTTGTGGCAATTGACGAAGCGCATTGTATATCTGAATGGGGACACGACTTCCGACCGGAGTACCGCAAGATTCGTGGCATTGTGGATGACATCGGTAACCTGCCGGTGATTGCGCTGACCGCCACTGCCACGCCCAAAGTGCAGCAGGATATCCAGAAGAACCTGCAAATGGAAGAAGCTGATCTTTATAAAACGTCCTTCAACCGTAAGAATTTATATTACGAGATTAAGCCGAAAGTTGAGGCAAAAAAACAACTCATAAAATTTGTTAAGCAGAATAAAGGTAAGTCAGGAATTATCTATTGCCTGAGTCGGAAAACCGTCGAGGAGATTGCTGAACTGCTTAACGTTAATGACGTGAAAGCCCTGCCCTACCACGCTGGTTTGGACCCGCAGACAAGGGTACACAATCAGGACGCTTTTTTGAACGAAGATGTTGATGTAGTCTGCGCAACGATTGCCTTCGGCATGGGAATCGACAAACCAGACGTACGGTTTGTGATTCACTACGATGCCCCAAAGTCACTTGAAGGATATTATCAGGAAACCGGTCGGTCGGGGCGCGATGGGCTGGAGGGTAACTGTATCATGTTTTATAGTTACGACGACATTGTTAAGCTCGAAAAATTCAATAAAGACAAACCCGTCACCGAACGCGACAATGCCCGGCATTTGCTGACCGAGATGGTGTCGTACTCAAATCTCGGCGTGTGCCGCCGTCGGCAACTGCTGGGGTACTTCGGCGAGTTTATGGATAAAGACTGCGGTTTCTGCGACAATTGCGTGAAACCGACTGAGAAGTTCAAAGTCCAGCACGAGGTGGTTCTGGCTTTGCAAACGGTGCTGCAAACCGATCAGCGTTTCGATGCAGCCCACCTGAGTGATGTACTGACGGCTACCAATAATCAATATGTGACGAGCTACGAGCACAACCGGCTCGATGTGTATGGCAAGGGGCGGGAATTCAACGAAACGGCGGAGTTCTGGTGTTCCCTCATCAAACAGATCACCATTTACGGGTACCTCGAAAAAGATGTCGATAACTATGGTATTCTGAAGTTGACGCAGCGGGGGATGAATTACATTGAGGATCCCTACCCCGTTACGCTGGCTAAGGATCATGACTACGCCCAAGTAACAACCGATTCTAAAGACGATGACGACCGGGATTCGGATTCGGCGTCGGGTGGAGTGGCCTACGACGAAGAGTTGCTGGGCTTGTTGAAAGCACTCCGCAAGAAGGTGGCTAAAGAGAAAAACCTGCCGCCCTACGTCATCTTCCAGGATCCGTCGATGGAAGAAATGGCGACCACGTACCCCACCACCCGCGAAGAGATGGCGCAGATTAATGGCGTCGGCATGGGGAAGGTGCAAAAGTTTGGTCGGCAGTTCATTGATTTGATTACTAAGTACGTCGAAGAAAACGAGATCGAGACCGACAAAGACGTTGTTGTTAAGTCTACCGTCAACAAATCAAAAGTCAAAATTTACATCATTCAGCAAATCGACCGCAAAGTTGACTTAGACGAGATCGCGGAGTCGAAAGCGCTGTCGATGGAAGACCTGATGGAAGAAATCGAGCACATCTGTTACTCCGGAACCCGTCTCAATCTCGATTATTACATTAATCAGGTGATGGACGAAGACCGGCAGGACGAGATATTTGCTTATTTCATGCGGGCCGAATCCGACAATATTGCCGTTGCCCTCCGCGAATTTGGGGGCGATGATTTCACCGAGCAGGATTTGCGCCTGATGCGTATCAAGTTCCTCTCGGAAGTAGCGAACTAAGTTGATCAGTTGGCAAGTCAGTCAGTTGGCGAGACAGTCGGTTAGTAACTGGCTAATTCGTTAACTGACTAACTCACCAACTGCCCGACTCACTGACTGTTTATGAACATACTAATACTGGGTTTGGGTGGGCGTGAGCACGCGTTTGCGTGGAAATTAGCGCAAAGCCCGTTGTGTGATATGCTCTACGTGGCTCCGGGTAATGCTGGTACGGCCCAAATTGCAACTAACCTGCCAATCAATTTTTCCGATTTTCCGGCCGTTGCTGACGCCGTCCGGGCGCACAGCGTTGATCTGCTCATCATTGGGCCAGAGGAGCCATTAGTGAAAGGGATTGTCGATTTCATGCGTCAGCAACCTGATCTGGCTAATCTATGGATGGTAGGACCTGATGCGAGAGGAGCACAGTTGGAGGGTAGCAAGGATTACTCGAAGCAATTCATGCAGCGCTATGGCATTCCAACAGCCTCCTCGCAAACCTTTACGGCTGCCACGCTGACCGACGGCCTGACTTATCTCGAGACTCACCCGTTGCCAATCGTACTTAAAGCTGATGGTCTGGCAGCAGGCAAAGGGGTCATCATTGCCGAGACACTGGCCGACGCTCAAGCCGCCCTTCGCGACATACTCGACGGACAGAAATTTGGCGAAGCGGGCAGTAAGGTTGTTGTGGAGCAGTTTTTGCGCGGTATCGAGTTGTCGGTATTTGTACTGACCGATGGCGAACACTACAAAATTCTGCCCGAAGCCAAAGATTATAAACGTATTGGTGAAGGTGATACAGGATTAAACACGGGCGGCATGGGGGCTGTTTCGCCAGTGGTGTTCGCCAGTGAAACATTCCTGCGTAAGGTTGAGGAAAAAGTTGTTAAACCCACGTTGGCCGGTTTGCAGCAGGAAAACATCTTTTATCAGGGATTTATTTTTATTGGATTGATGAAGGTAAACGGGGAACCGTTCGTTATTGAATATAATGTCAGAATGGGCGACCCCGAAACAGAGGTCGTGCTGCCCCGAATTCAGAATGATTTTGCCGAGTTG
The DNA here is from genome assembly GCF_054779955.1 of Spirosoma arcticum. Lineage (NCBI taxonomy): Bacteria > Pseudomonadati > Bacteroidota > Cytophagia > Cytophagales > Cytophagaceae > Spirosoma > Spirosoma arcticum. Next base: position 360,380 of record NZ_BAAGXG010000002.1, on the reverse strand, counting down.
ATGGTGGCCACGGTTTCGGGAAAGTTAAGCAGTATTACCATGCAGGTGTCGCCCCAAACCGCCGTAACAACAGTAGTGGTGGCGGGTGGGTACCCCAACGCATATGAGAAAGGTCATATCATCTCGGATCTGGGGCGCTTGGATGATATAATGGCGTTCCATGCCGGAACGATGGCCCAAAACGGTCATATATTGACCAACGGGGGGCGGGTGCTGGCCCTGACGGCTCAGGCGAACTCGCTCGAAAACGCCGTTCGCAAATCGCAGGAAGCGGCCCGAACGGTGCAGTTTGATGGAAAACAGTACCGGAAAGACATTGGACTTGACTTGATCCGGTACGCTGACTGATTCAGAGTTAGTAGTTTGTGGTTCTTAGTTGGCTAACGTAAAGCAATCGTGCCATTCCGCCGATGCGTCAGCCAGCTACGAATTACAAACCACTGACCATAAACATATAAACTATGTCATGTAAATCCTGTGCAACCGGTGGGTGTGGAACCCAACGCACAGCGTCCACTGCGGCCGACGGCTCTACGCCAGTTGTTGCCGTGGCGGGGTGTTCGAGTGGGGGGTGCAGCACCGGAGGCTGTAATAAATTGAATTCGTTTGACTGGCTGAGTGACATTGCAATGCCAGGAAAAGGATATGATGTTGTTGAAGTGAAATTTAAAGGTGGGCGGAAGGAATATTACCGCAACGTCCATCAGCTCGACCTGACGACGGGCGACTACGTAGTGGTCGAAATGCAGTCGGGATTTCACCTTGGGGCCGTGTCGATGCAGGGTGAACTGGTGCGGCTACAAGTGAAAAAGCGAGCCGTCAAAATCAACGACGACACGAAAGTGATTCACCGCGTTGCTACGCAAAAGGACCTTGACCGGCACGAACAGGCCGTTCTACGTGATCTGCCCGCGCTGTATCGCTCCCGCGAAATCGTCCGCGAACTGAAGCTGAATATGAAACTGTCCGACGTAGAATTTCAGTCGGATAACACGAAGGCAACATTCTATTACTCGTCTGAGGAGCGGGTTGATTTTCGAGAACTGATTAAGATGCTGGCGGGTGAATTCAAAGCCCGGATCGAAATGCGGCAAATTAGTCTGCGTCAGGAAGCGGGGCGGCTTGGTGGTATTGGCTCCTGCGGGCGCGAACTCTGCTGCTCCACCTGGCTCACCGACTTCAAGAACATTGCGACCTCAGCGGCCCGATATCAAAACCTGTCGCTCAACCCAGCGAAATTGTCTGGTCAGTGCGGGCGGCTCAAGTGCTGCCTGAATTATGAACTGGACACGTACATGGACGCTCTGCGCGACATTCCGGCCATTGAAAAGCCACTTGAGACCCAGAAGGGCCGCGCTTGGCTGCAGAAGACCGACATCTTCCGTAAGTTGATGTGGTTCGGCTACAGTTCGGAAAGCACCTGGCACCCGCTCCCCATTGCACGAGTGACCGAAATTCTGGAGCTGAACAAGCTGGGCATAATCCCTGAGTCGTTTGACGTGCTGACACCCATTGGCGAGAAGGAACCTATTGTGCTGGCAGCTCTGAACAGCGATCTGCAAAAGTTAGATGCGAAGTATGCGACACGGAGTAGCGGCAACAAAAAGAAGAAAAAAAAGCCCAGGGGCGGGGGAAACGCTAACGGCAACGTGCCGAAACCAACCCCGACCGGAACTGCTTAAACACAAACAGTCCCAACCAATATCAAATTGGTTGGGACTGTTTGCTTTGTGGGTATATATTCTTCGGATAAAAAGCTACGGCCTCAACCCTATCTTCGTCGTAATAAGCACCATACCGTTTCGGACGTTTTTTCCGTAGAGCGCAACAGCCCGACTGCCCTCCAGTACGCTCACCGACGCTACATTCTGTTGGCTCAATGCCCTTAGTTGACCAGCAGTGGCACCCTTCCCATTTACAACATACATCGGCGATCCACGGAATTTAGCTCGTAACCAGGCCGGAGCGGCTTTGCCAACGGCCGGACTTTGTGCAGGCAACTCGTTGAAACGCTTGTCGAGCCGGGTGCCAGGCATAATAATCGGTGCGGGAGCTTGACGAGATATAGTTTTGGGCTGTTGGGTCGCTCTACAAGGGAGCGTATCGGGTGTGATGCCTGACAACGCGGCTGATCCTGCCATTAGAACGAGCCAAAGCGAGAGAAATGATTTCATAGTCGTGTACGTACTGCTTGATGCAAAACGACTGTTGGATGGGAAACGCACCGTGACGTTTAGTCCAGAAGTAGACCCTAAAAATCGCCCGAATAAAACGGGCTAAACACGTAATAGGTACTATCGCGTTTCGCCCGCTTGGGAGTTGTTTGAATGTAAAGTACGAACCGGCGCTTGCGGTCAGTACCGTCGACCCACTCCTCAAACGACCGCTCATTAGCGTATAACCGGTCTACCTCCCGAACGTGTACGCTCTCAATATCTTTTGGTTTTACGGGCAAACCGTTGATGTACAAATCAACATCGGTTTTATAGTCATCGTAGAGCGTCAAGTGATCGTCTTTCGTACGCTTAACGAATGTGAGTTTGTTGCTAAAAAAAGTGGCTTCCAGCAGCTTGTTCATTGAAAATGTACTCGCTTTGCCAAGTGGGTAGTCGGAAACCGCTGCGGCTTTCAGGTATTTTGCCCATTGGGAGCGACGTGGGCTGGTAACCGGCGTTTTGTGCGTGGTGCTGATAAAGATTCGGTACGATTCGGGGTACTTCTCAGCACCGGCGGCATCGTCCCATTTTTGATAGACAAATAAATCAGCAACCTCCTCAAATCGCAGCGCTGATAAAGCTTTTTCGGGCGATTCCGATTGTTGGCCGTTGATAAACACCTTCGCGCGCTCCCCATCCGGTAGCTTCAGTGCCAGTCGGTCGTTTCGTAAACAGAGGATACTGGGATAATGGGTAAATGGAATGATGACTACCCGCCGTCCGTTAATAATTTCGGTTCGTTCCTCATTCTGCACTTTACCAAACAATGCAGACTGCCGAATCCAGGGCATACCTGGCGCATCCAGTTCAGCGGCTAACCGTCGGGTCGAATTCGTTAGGGGAGCATTGGAGTTTATCCGTTTCATTACGAACTGGTCATCTTCTCTTTTATGACGGCAAGCCAGCATTCCAACGCCTATTAACAGTGCCCCCAACATTGCGTACCGTCCCCAAGCTCGATAGCTGGATCGTTGGCGGTTCATCATGCCAACGCGGTGACGTAGCGAGAAGTAGCTAAAATGGTTATTGATAGTCGACCAACCAGCCGACAAACTGACTTTCACTAAGTTGTACTGATACGCTTTCGGGTCGATGCCTTCGGCTAAAACTGCCCGGTCAGCGCTGAATTCGACAGTCTGATGCACCATCTGACGGAACAGGTAAGCCGCCGGGTTGAACCAGAAAATGATGCTTACTAACTCAGCCCCAATCATGTCGACGCTGTGCCACGCCCGAACGTGAACGCGCTCATGCCGCAGAATCTGTTCCAGTTCGTCCGGCTCATGGTGGTCGGGATTCAGTACAACCCAGCCGAAAAACGAAAACGGCGAGGTCACCGCATCATTCCTCAACAGCGTAAAGTCATCGTACGGCTCATGCACCGACTGCCAAATCAACCGCATAAGTGACAGGAGCCGAACCCCAAATCGAATCAATAACATAATGACCACAGCCACATACAAACCAAGTAGTCCCTGTTGCCACGACCAATCAGACGTAATAACCTGTTGCGGGAAGGCCGGGTATGTCGGGCCATTGGGAAACGTAATTGTTACATCGGGCTGCGATACGGGCGGGGAGGGCAACACCCTCGGCACAATTACCCGCGCTGTGCGCTGCATTACCGCCCGTACGGGTTGCGGTCGCCAGTCGGGGAGTTCCAGCAACGGTAGCACGAGTGAAACCATCAGCCCCAGCCAAAGTACCAGTCGGTTGGCCTCAAAAAATGTTTCCCGCCGGAGCAACGCATAGAACGCAGCACTCACAACCGCCAGCAGGCCGTTAACCAGCACAACGTAACGCAGCGTTTCCATAGCCTTATTTCTTTTGTTCGATCATCGCCAAAATTTCCCGCAATTCATCCGCTGAAATCTTCTCGTTTTGGGCAAAGTAGCTGACTAAGTTCTTGTACGAATTGTCAAAATACTCCCCTACTACTTTCTTGATTACGAAGCGGTTCTGGTATTCTTCCTTGCTGACAATGGCGTAATACTCGTGTGTGTTGCCATACGCCCGGTGGCCGATGTAGCCCTTCTCTTCAAGATTACGGACAATGGTCGATACGGTGTTGTAATGCAGGGGCGGGTTGGTAAAATGCGGCACCATGTCTTTCACATAACCTGGCTCCATTTTCCAGAGCACCTGCATTACTTCTTCTTCTTTAGCAGTCAATTTTTCCATAGAACAAACCTAAAACTATTTCTTTCGTTTGCAAACTATCTGTGTAGTTTTTTCTCATTTGAAAAGCCAACTGTCCCATCGTAGCTTTGTATCTATGGTCAGGTACAGGATGAAACGGTTTGGAGTAGCAGTGTTTGTGGCATTGCTGACCTTCGGCTGCGATACAAATGCGGTATATAGCGAATACACCGACATTGAGGATGGTAAATGGTACATTAAAAATGCGCCTTCATTCACGTTCGACATTCAGGACGCATCAGTGCCGTACAATATCTACTATAACCTCCGCAACAGTTTATCCTACGGCTACTATAATCTATACCTAACCCGTTACCTGCGCGATGCCAGCGGCAAAGAGCTCGAATCCCGGCTCGACGAATTACTATTAATGGACCCCAAAACCGGCAAACCTAACGGTAGTGGTCTGGGCGATCTGTTTGATCATAAATTTTTGGTGAAGCGCAACTACCGTTTTCCAAAGCCGGGCCGGTATAGTATGCAGATTCGTCAATACATGCGGCAGGACCCATTGCTGAATATTCTGAGCGTTGGCATTACCGTCGAGAAGGCCGGTCCCGCCAACTAATTCGCCGATGCTATTTACTTTCTTTCGTAGAAACCGAGTCTTCTTCCTGCCCTATGCGTTGCTGTTGCTCACAGTAGGCGTTCTACAGCTACAATACACGCAGGAGAACCTGATGCAGTGGGTTAATGTCCGCAATAGCCCCGTCGCCGACGTTTTTTTCACCTACACGACCTACTTCGGCGATGGGGCGTTTTTCGTAATTAGTTGCGTTATTCTGCTTATCTACAACCGGCGGCTTGGCGCGATGGCATTTGCCAGTTTTGCCCTCTCCTCGTTAACATCCGTGTTTTTGAAGCAGGTTGTCTTTCCCGAACGGCTAAGGCCGTTAAAATTTTTTGAGCATTCTACGTACCAATACCGAATTATTGAAGGGCTGAATATTTACAGCTACAATAGTTTTCCGTCGGGCCATACGACTTCGGCTTTCGCCTTATTCAGCTTATTGGCGTTCATCGACAACCGGCGGGGACGGGGCTGGCTGTGGCTGTTGCTGGCAGCCCTGACGGGTTACTCGCGGGTCTATTTATTCCAGCACTTTGTGGAGGATGCGTATGTCGGCTCGCTCATCGGTACGACTGCGTCGGTCCTTGTTTACCTAACCATGCGCCGGTGGGTAAGCAGCCAGTCGGCCAGTTAGTCAGTTGATGAGTCAAATAGTACTGATTAACTGGTCGACTGGCTAACTTACATTCTTCTACCGTATCCGATCTGACCCACGCACCAGCTTTTCGTCCCGTCGGACAAATCGGTTAGCTAACGCATTGAACACCAATGCGGCAATGATAGCATAAAACCCTGGTAGAAACTCTCCCTGGTCGGCAGCGTTGCCATAGGCTTTACCCGCGTAGAGCGTCCGGTAAAGAACGATACCCATAATAGCCGTTAGCATCAGTGCATTAACCGCGCACAAGCCGGTCTGCGTGAGACGGTTGCGGTATTGAGAAATGGCGTAAAGCGACGACAAGGCTACCAAGGCCAATAACAATCCTAAATACCAGACAGATGTGATGGTTGTGGTCGGCGATGTTGAGGAAGGAACGCCGGGCTGTTGGGCAATTGCCTGTTGTTCGCTGTATTGAAGAGCCGTTAAATATGCCATCTCCATTGACCCTGCACCTGATTTCTCCCAAAGCGGGTTGGATAAAGCGACACCCATGGCGACGACGATGAGAAACAAAAAGATGGTTTGAACGCGTTGAATCATTAGTGATACTTGTGTTTTGAAGCGCAAAAATAGCCTAAATTTCCGTAGCCCATGAACCCAACTGTTCGCGTTGTGCTGACTGCCGATGGTTCGCACACCGTGCTGAACGAGACCCTGGGTAAGCCCTACCATTCCGTTCATGGCTCCATTCAGGAATCTCAGCGTGTGTACATCGAGATTGGTTTGCAGGCTGCGCTCGACAAATTTCCAGACGACGAACTCCGTATTTTTGAGATGGGATTTGGGACCGGCCTGAACGCATTGCTGACCACCCGCGAGGTCGAGCTACGTCAACGTCAGGTACACTACGTTGCCATCGACGCCTACCCGCTACCGCTGACTGATACCCGTCAGCTCAATTTTGATGAACTGCTTGGTACATCGTATCTGCCGATTCTGCATGAGTCGCCGTGGAATCAACCGGTGGCTATTACATCATACGTTACGCTGACGAAATTGGCAGGGATGTTGCAGGAACTACAAACGGAAGACCGTTTTCACCTAATCTATTATGATGCCTTTGCCCCGTCAGCTCAGCCTGACCTTTGGGAAGCGGACATTTTCCGACAGGTAGCCGAATTACTTATTCCCGGCGGTATGCTAACTACCTATTGTTCGAAGAGCTACGTACAACGTAACATGCGGACCGCCGGTCTGATCGTTGAAAAACATCCTGGCCCGTATGGCAAACGCGATATTCTGAGAGCGGTAAAACAGTAAAGCGGCCTGCCGGTAAGACGTTACAAATTGCGAGATCAGACAAATTTTATTCACTTCAACGCGTTATTCATCAGTAAAACATCAAGCTATGAATCGTTTGCTCCTCTTTTTTGCCGCCTTCGTGCTGCTCACGTTCGGCGCCTTCCGAACGACTTTGCCTATTGAACTACTCCGTTCGGCAGATCCTGCGCCCAAACGAATCAAGTGGCTAACCATCCAGGAGGCTTACGTGCTGACCCAGAAAACGCCCAAAAAATTTGTTGTTGATGTGTACACCGACTGGTGTGGCTGGTGCAAAGTTATGGACCGGGAGACCTTCTCAAAACCCGCTATTGTCGATTACGTCAACGAGAATTATTACGCAGTTAAGCTTAATGCTGAGCAAACCGGCGACATCAAGCTGGGTAAGCAAACGTTCAAATATGTTAGTGGCGGAAGCCGGGGCGTTCATGAATTGGCGGCTGCGCTCATGAAAAACCAGATGAGCTACCCCACGACGGTTTTTTTAGACGAAAAATTTCAACTGATTCAGCCCATTCCTGGCTATCTGGAGCCACGTATGTTCCATCAGGTTATTACTTATTTCGGTCAGAACTACCATCAGAAAGAATCCTTTGATCAATATAAAGCTGGTACATACGAAAAGTCGTTCCGAGGATCACTAACGGCAGGAAAGTAAACAGTCAGAATAGTATCAGTAGGGCATAAATCGAGCGGATAAAAATGGATAGGTTATCCGTTTTTATCCGCTCGATTCGTCTTATAGGTGGTCTGTGTGCTGCAATTCGTTATTTTTACATCCTTCGTTAACCTGATTTTACTGAATACATGAATCAACGACTGATTTTTCTTTGCGTTATCTTGCTCGTTCCCGGCCTGCTGTTTACTTCAGCCAGTTCAGCGACGCCCCCAAAAAAACCGGCTCCTCTGCCCGGTGCGCCCCCATTCAAGTTTATTGACTCGCAGAACATGGATCAATCTGTGAAACCGGGCGATAATTTTTACCAGTATGCGAATGGAAACTGGCTGCGCCAAAACGCTATTCCAGCGTCCAAAACCTCATGGAGCAGCTTTAACATATTGCGCGAGAAAAGCCTTGATGCCATGAAGGTTCTTCTCAAAGATGCGTCCAAGTCCACCACGAAAGGGCGGCTTTACCAAATAGTGGGTGACTATTACGTCAGCGGCATGGATAGCGCGGCCATTGAGAAGCGTGGTTTCGATCCCATTAAACCCGATTTGGCCCGCATTGATAAGGTCAACACTAAAATTGATTTCCTAAATGAACTGGCTTACCAGCGGACGCAGAGCAATGGTATGTTGTTTGGCTTCTCGGTGGCTCAGGATCGTAAGAACGTTACCAAATACGTACCACAGCTCAGCCAAGGCGGCATTACGCTCCCCGACCGTGATTATTACCTTAAGAGCGATGCCCGCAGTCAAAAAATCCGCGATGCATACCGCGATAACCTGACTAAAATGTTTGCCCTCATTGGTGAGGAACCAACTCAGGCTTCGCAGGATGCCGACGTAATTATGCGCGTCGAAACGGCGCTGGCGAAGGCCCAGATGCCTCGCGTAGAAATGCGCGACCCCTATAAAACGTACAACAAATTCGCCGTGGCTGAATTCGGCAAGCAAACACCTGGCATTAATTGGGCCGATCAACTGACAAGATTCGGTGCTAAAGGTCAGGATACGGTACTGGTGCAGAACCCGGCATTCTACCGCTCGCTCGACAGTCTCGTGTCGGCTACGCCCATTGAGGAGTTGCGAACGTACATGCGCTGGAATATCCTCAAAGATGCGGCTCCGTATCTGAGCAACACCTTTGTTAAACAAAATTTTGCGTTCACGAAAGTACTATCTGGCCAGAAGGAACAAACACCCCGCTGGCAGCGAGTCAGTGGCCTGATCGACGGTACACTTGGCGATCTGCTGGGTCAACTGTACGTGCAGCGTTATTTCAAGCCCGAAGCCAAACAGCGAATGCTCACGCTGGTCGACAATCTGGAAGCGTCGTATAAGGAACACATCAAAAACCTCGACTGGATGAGCGAGGACACCAAGAAAAAGGCATTGGTGAAACTGCTGGCTTTCAAACGAAAAATCGGCTACCCCGACAAGTGGAAAACGTATGACGGTGTGTCTGTCGCCCGAGATGACTTCTACGGCAACGTGCAGTCGGTGGGAAAGTGGTCGTACAACTACATGATTAATCGCTTGGGCAAGCCAGTCGATAAAACCGAGTGGGGCATGACGCCCCCAACCGTGAACGCGTACTACAGCCCCGTTAACAACGAAATTGCGTTCCCGGCGGCTATTCTACAGTTTCCATTCTACGATTACGATGCCGACGATGCTGTCAACTACGGTGGTATTGGTGCGGTAATTGGCCACGAGATGACCCACGGCTTCGACGACTCGGGGCGGCAGTACGACGCCGACGGCACCCTTCGTGACTGGTGGACCAAAACCGACGCGGCTAATTTTAAAGAACGTGCTGATCGGGTAAAAGAGCAATTTTTTGGCTTCAAAGTGCTCGACTCACTAAAAGTAAATGGTCAGCTAACTTTGGGCGAAAATCTCGCTGACCTGGGCGGGTTGGCCATTGCCTACGACGCATTCAAAAAAACGGCGCAGGGTCGGGCCACGCTTGGTAAAGCCAATCAAAAGAAAAGTTTGATCGATGGATTCACGCCTGATCAGCGATTTTTCCTGTCGTGGGCACAGGTATGGCGTAGTAATCAGCTTCCTGAATCGACCGCGCAACGAATTTTAACCGATTCTCATGCGCCCGACATGTATCGTGTCAACGGTCCCTTGTCAAACATCGACGCCTGGTATCAGGCCTTTAACGTCCAGCCCGGTGATAAAATGTACAAAACAAAAGAGCAACGGATTAAAGTCTGGTAAGAGTAAATCAATTTTGGAAAGATGCACATAAGAGTACATGCATCTTTCCAAAATTGATACCAGCGCATACTTGTAAACACTCCCGACTATGCCACGAATTTCCATTGTGTTCCTGCTGGTCATTACCTTGTCATGTCAAACAAAGCCGAAGCAGGAAGCCTCCTCATCGCCCCCCCCCGTGGATAGCGCGGCAATCTTCGCCAAACGACCTGGTCCTGATACTCCTCGGTCAGCCGCTGACAGATTAATAAGGGCGCTGTATTTTGAGCACAGTAAGAAGGAAAATCCACTATTGGAAAAGAACAATCGAGCGTTGATTGACCAGTTCTTCGCAAAATCTATTGCAGACCTCATCTGGCGCGATGCGCTGGCGTCGCCCGGAAAACTGAAACGGACGAAAGTTAATCCGCTTTTCAACGCACCAAATGAAACAATCAAGAAAACATGGGTACTTCCAGCCGTCGTTGCAGGGTCACGGGCGGTGGTGTACGTGACGTTCGAACGGAACATTAAACCCGAGGAAATCCGCATCGACATGCAGCAAATAGCCGGACGGTGGCGAATTAAGGATATGTTTTATCCTGACGGTAAGCAACTAACCCAACTTTTACAATAATAGCCAGTTGTATAGTATGCCTTGGTTTGACTTTAGCAACTAATCAACTAATTCACCTTTTTTTTAAGTCATTTGTTGACAACACCACAAAACCTCCTAATTTTGCAACTCCAAACCCAAAACGGGTGCGGAACGTGTTCTTTACAAGTACTTTTTGGGGAGTTTCCAGAGTGGCCAAATGGATCAGACTGTAAATCTGCTGGCGTACGCCTTCGGAGGTTCGAATCCTCCACTCCCCACAGAAAGTAAGTAAGCGGAAGTAGCTCAATTGGTAGAGCGATAGCCTTCCAAGCTATAGGTTGCGGGTTCGAGACCCGTCTTCCGCTCTATTAATGAAGAATAAATAACGCAAAATGCATAATGCTCTTGAAGCACCTATTATTCATTTTGCGTTATGCATTTCCATTACTAAAACAAGCCGTTATAGCTCAGTGGTAGAGCACTTCCTTGGTAAGGAAGAGGTCCGGGGTTCAAATCCCCGTAACGGCTCAGGACTTCTCCGCGAAGTCTTTTTACGTTTTAAGCCGCAGCGGCATCTACTCTCGCAAGGGATGATCTCGTCGGCTTAAATTGCCGTTTAACGAGTTCATTCAAAAACAATCAACAGTTCACAATAGCGTTTTAAAAACATGGCAAAAGAGAATTTTGACCGCTCGAAACCGCACGTTAACATCGGTACGATTGGTCACGTTGACCACGGTAAAACGACGCTTACGGCTGCCATTACGAAAGTGCTGGCCGGAAAGGGTCTGGCCGCAATCCGGGACTTCTCCTCGATCGACAACGCTCCTGAAGAAAAAGAGCGCGGTATCACTATCAATACATCGCACGTTGAGTACTCGACTGTTAACCGCCACTACGCGCACGTTGACTGCCCAGGCCACGCTGACTACGTAAAAAACATGGTTACGGGTGCTGCTCAGATGGATGGCGCTATCCTCGTGGTAGCGGCAACGGATGGGCCAATGCCACAGACGCGTGAGCACATCCTGCTCGCCCGTCAGGTTGGTGTGCCTCAACTTGTTGTGTTCATGAACAAAGTGGACATGGTTGATGACCCGGAACTGCTCGAACTCGTTGAAATGGAAATTCGCGAGCTGTTGAGTTTCTACAACTTCGACGGTGACAACATTCCGGTTATTCAGGGTTCGGCGCTTGGTGGTTTGAATGGCGATGCCAAATGGGTGGCAACTATCGAAGAGTTGATGCAGAATGTGGATGATTTTATTCCGCTGCCTCCGCGTCAAACAGAACTGCCGTTCCTGATGCCGGTTGAGGACGTGTTCTCGATCACGGGTCGTGGTACGGTAGCAACGGGCCGCATCGAGCGGGGTATTATCAACTCGGGTGAGCCGGTTGAGATCCTCGGTATGGGTGCCGAAAACCTGAAGTCGGTTGTGACGGGTGTTGAAATGTTCCGGAAAATTCTGGACCGTGGCGAAGCCGGTGACAACGTAGGTTTGCTGCTCCGTGGTATCGAAAAAACCGATATTCGCCGGGGTATGGTAATCTGCAAGCCAGGTTCGGTAACACCACACGCTAAATTCAAAGCTGAGATTTACGTACTCTCGAAAGAGGAAGGTGGCCGTCACACGCCGTTCTTTAACAAATACCGTCCTCAGTTCTATTTCCGCACCACCGACGTAACGGGCGAGATTGTTCTGCCAGAGAACGTTGAGATGGTGATGCCGGGTGACAACATCACGATTGATGTGTCGCTGATCAATAAAATCGCTATGGAAAAAGGCCTGCGTTTCGCTATTCGCGAAGGCGGCCGTACGGTTGGCGCTGGTCAGGTAACGGAGATCCTCGATTAAGCAAATAACTCAGAACAAGTGCATTTCTTCGGAGGTGCACTTGTTTTTTGAGATTATTTCGTACTTTTGCAGTCCGAAATTCGGATTGAAACGGTAAGACGCTGGTGTTAGAAAAAGCGGTCAGTTGTTAACATGATCGTCTATCCAACTTCCGGCGTTTGTCGTCTACCACAGGTTATACGGGTGTAGTTCAAGGGTAGAATAGCGGTCTCCAAAACCGTTGATGGGAGTTCGAATCTCTCCACCCGTGCCAATTCCTTACACAGAATGGATAAGTTTATTTCGTTTCTGAAAGCTTCCTGGGAGGAGGTTCAACACAACGTAACCTGGCCTAAATTCAGCGATCTGCAGTCCAGTTCTACGTTGGTACTGATCGCTTCAATCATTTTTGCGCTAATGGTCGGGTTGATCGATTTGGTGTTTGAGAATGCACTGAACGCGTTTTATCAGTCATTCTAAATTAGTGTTTGAGTTTATAAAAGGTCTGTGTGCTTAGTTACGATAGAAACGCACAAACCAAAAAAACTCAAAAACTTGTAACTATATGAACGGCATACAGTGGTACGTCATTCGGGCGGTGTCGGGACAGGAGAAGAAGATCAAATCCTACCTCGATAACGAGATTATCCGGCAAAAGTTAGACGAAGTAATTCCGCAGGTTCTTATCCCAGCGGAAAAGGTGTATGAAATGCGCAACGGCAAGAAGCGCGTTCGGGAGAAGTCATTCTTTCCGGGCTACATTCTTATTTCGGCTGATCTGGGTAATAATCGCGCCCTCGACATGATCCTGAACATGCCGGGTGTATTGGGTTTCTTAGGTAACTCACAAGTTGGCACAACATCGAAAGTACCTGTACCACTGCGTGAGGCCGAGGTGAATCGCATCCTGGGTAAGGTAGAGGAGGAAACTCAGGAAGTAGCGACCAGCACCGTTGCCTACCTCCGGGGTGAGTCCGTAAAAGTAGTTGATGGCCCATTTGGCGGGTTCATTGGAACCGTAGAAGAAGTATTCGACGACCGGAAGAAATTGAACGTCGTCGTGAAAATATTTGGCCGGAATACCCCGGTAGAACTCAGTTACGCGCAAGTAGAGAAGGAAAGCTAAGGGCAACCTAACTTTCAATCGGTCGGGCGTCTCATGCTTCCCTCAGGAGACAAACGGCCACAACAGGTGAGTTGATGCCGACGAATGCTGGTGTGTGAATGTGACGGATCACCCAGTAGGTAGCAGGCAGCAGTCACAAATTAATCAAGACAATGGCAAAAGAAGTAGGTGGCTATGTAAAGCTGCAAGTCAAAGGCGGGCAAGCCAATCCCTCTCCTCCAATCGGTCCGGCGTTAGGTTCCAAAGGTTTAAACATCATGGAATTCTGTAAGCAGTTCAACGGCCGGACGCAGGACAAAATGGGGACGGTGTTACCAGTTCTGATTACGTATTATAAGGATAAGTCCTTTGATTTCGTCATCAAAACCCCGCCCGCACCGATACTGCTGATGGAAGCGGCCAAGCTGAAAGGCGGCTCCGCTCAACCAAACCGGAACAAAGTCGGTACTGTATCGTGGGATCAAATTCGGACCATCGCTGAAACGAAGATGCCCGATTTGAATGCCTTCACGGTTGAATCGGCGATGAAGCAGGTGGCCGGTACGGCCCGCAGCATGGGAATCACGGTGACGGGTGCAGCGCCATTCCAGAACTAAACAGACTTGCCGAAGCAAACACACACATGGCTAAGTTAACAAAAAAACAGAAGGAAGCTCAGTCGAAGTACGACGCTGCCAAAGAGTATTCGCTTGCGCAGGCAGCCGATATTCTGAAGGAAATTTCGTACACTAAATTCGACGCTTCCGTGGATATTGACGTCCGGTTAGGCGTTGACCCGCGTAAGGCCGACCAAATGGTGCGTGGCGTTGCTACGTTGCCCCACGGTACGGGCAAAACGGTTCGCGTTCTGGTGCTTTGCACCCCGGACAAGGAAAACGAAGCAAAAGAGGCTGGTGCCGACTTTGTGGGCTTAGATGACTATATTCAGAAGATTGAGCAGGGCTGGACGGACGTTGACGTGATTATCACGATGCCGAACGTCATGGCTAAAGTTGGTCGTCTGGGTAAGGTACTGGGGCCACGTGGTTTGATGCCGAATCCAAAATCAGGCACGGTTACGCCCGACGTAGCCAAAGCCGTTCGTGAGGTGAAAGCCGGCAAAATCGACTTCAAAGTCGACAAAACGGGTATCATTCACACCAGTATTGGTAAAGTATCGTTCACGCCGGATAAACTGGTTGAAAACGCGCAGGAAGTAATTGCCACACTCATGCGTTTGAAGCCGTCATCGGCCAAAGGCACATACGTGAAAACGATCTACCTGTCGAGCACAATGAGTCCGGGAGTAACCATCGACAAAGGCACAGTAGCCGGAATTTAAGCCATGAAACGCGACGAAAAAGGAGTAATGATTGAAGAGTTGACGGGCAAGTTCCAGTCAATTCCCTTCTTCTACATCACGGAAGCCAATGGCATGACGGTTGCTGAAACAAACAACCTCCGTCGGATGTGTTTTGAGCGGGGTATTGAGTACAAAGTGGTGAAAAACACGTTCATCAAAAAAGCACTCGAAACCCTCGAAGCGGATTTTACTCCCTTCAACGACACGGTCTTGCAAGGTCAGTCGGCGGTGATGTTTCATCCAACTAACGGCAAAGAACCAGCAAAACTGATCAAAGAATTTCGCAGAACAAGCGATAAACTTCAACTGAAAGGCGCATCAATTGATACAAGCCTATTCATTGGGGCGGATCAGCTTGATACGCTTATTGCGCTGAAAAGTCGTGAAGAGTTGATCGGCGAAATAATTGGCCTGTTGCAGTCGCCTGCAAAAAACGTCATTTCGGCGTTGCAGAGTGGTGGCAACAAACTGGCTGGCATCCTCAAAACGCTGTCGGAGCGCGAGGAAGCATAATAAATGTGGGGCCTCGTTCCGCATCTTCATCTTATTGTATCACAATCAAATAGAGAATACGACAATGGCAGATTTGAAAGCGTTCGCTGAGCAGCTTGTAAGCCTAACGGTTAAAGAAGTTAACGAACTGGCTACTATCCTGAAAGACGAATATGGTATTGAGCCGGCTGCTGCGGCTCCTGTAATGGTAGCTGGTGGTGGCGGTGGTGCTGATGCTCCGGCGGCTGTTGCCGAAAAAACGTCTTTCGACGTCGTCCTGAAATCGGCTGGTGCCGCTAAACTGGCCGTAGTAAAATTGGTGAAAGACCTGACGGGTCTGGGCCTGAAAGAGGCTAAAGAATTGGTCGACACAGCGCCGAAGGCAGTTAAAGAAGGTGTTAGCAAAGACGAGGCTGAAGGCCTGCGCAAACAACTCGAAGAAGCTGGTGCTGAAGTAGAAGTAAAGTAAGCAAAGCCCTTTCGTATATCGCTCCAGGCAGGGGAGGCCGGACCATCGTCTGGTCTTTTCCTGTTTGGAGACTTTTTTGTCTATGCCCTTGCAAAAGACAAACTTATTCGTATTGCATTACGTTGTCTATTTATGCTCCACGGGTCGGGTGACGCCCAGAGCCTGATAGACCGCTTAGTTCGAGTGCCGTTGCAAATCCTCGCAACGTACTTATAGAGAACCGGTTACGTAACTAAACGAAACACAATCTTGGCTACAAACGCGAAAATCAGTACGCGCAAAAATTTTGCGACGATTCAGCCAGTGATTGGGTATCCTGACTTTTTGGATATTCAAGTTAAATCCTTCAAAGATTTTTTCCAGCTTGACACGCCTTCCAACCAACGGTCGGAAGAAGGGCTGTTTAAAGTTTTTCAGGAAAATTTTCCAATTTCTGACTCCCGCGAAAATTTCAAGCTGGAGTTCATTGATTATTTGGTTGATCCCCCCAAGTATTCGGTTGACGAATCCATTGACCGGGGATTGACATATTCGGTGCCCCTGAAAGCGAAACTGCGCTTGTCAAACAACGACCCCGACAACGAGGACTTTGAGACGATTGAGCAGGAAGTGTTCTTGGGTAACATTCCGTACATGACCGAGAAAGGTTCGTTTGTCATCAACGGAGCCGAACGGGTGATTGTTTCCCAGTTGCACCGTTCGCCGGGCGTGTTTTTCTCGATGAGCAAACACACCAATGGCACCAAATTGTACTCGGCGCGGATCATCCCGTTCAAAGGCTCGTGGATCGAGTTTTCGACGGACGTGAACAACGTTATGTACGCGTACATTGACCGGAAGAAGAAATTTCCAGTCACGACGTTGCTACGCGCCATCGGGTTTGGTTCGGATAAAGACATTTTGGATTTGTTCGGCTTGTCGGAAGAAGTACCGGCAACGCCTGCTAACCTGAAAAAAGCTATTGGTCGTCGGTTAGCCGCCCGGGTGTTGAAAACCTGGACGGAAGACTTCGTGGATGAGGACACCGGCGAGGTGGTTTCCATCAGCCGGAATGAAGTGCTGTTGGAGCGCGATTCGGCTATCAAAGCGGATGATATTGATGTAATTACAGAATCGGGGCAGAAGTCAGTCATCCTGCACAAGGAAGACATGAACATGGCCGATTACAACATCATTTATAATACGTTGCAGAAGGACAGTTCCAACTCGGAGAAAGAGGCCGTCGAGCAGATTTACCGGCAACTCCGAAACGCCGATGCACCTGATGAGCAGGCAGCCCGCGAAATTATTCAGAGTTTGTTCTTTTCTGACAAGCGGTATGATCTTGGCGACGTTGGTCGGTATCGGATCAACAAAAAGCTTGGTCTCGAAATCTCGTCCGAGATGAAGGTGCTGACCACACAGGACATTGTGTCCATTGTGAAGTACCTGATCGGTCTGATTAACTCGAAAGCCGTTGTGGATGACATTGACCACCTGAGTAACCGACGCGTTCGGACCGTGGGAGAGCAATTGTACTCCCAGTTTGGCGTGGGTCTGGCGCGAATGGCACGGACAATTAAAGAGCGGATGAATGTTCGGGATAACGAGGATTTTAAACCCGTTGACCTGATTAACGCCCGGACGCTGTCGTCGGTGATCAATTCGTTCTTCGGCACTAACCAGTTATCGCAGTTCATGGATCAAACCAACCCGCTGGCCGAAGTAACGCACAAGCGTCGGATGTCGGCGCTGGGACCGGGTGGTCTGTCGCGGGAGCGGGCCGGTTTTGAGGTTCGTGACGTACACTATACCCACTATGGGCGGTTGTGCACCATCGAAACGCCGGAAGGACCGAACATTGGTTTGATCTCGTCGCTTTGCGTCTATGCCAAAATCAACAGTATGGGCTTCATCGAAACACCGTATCGGATCATCGAAAACGGCAAGGTGTCGATGGATAAGCCCGTGATGTACCTTACGGCGGAAGAGGAAGATACGCACTATATTGCGCAGGCCAACGCTGGTATCGACAAGAAAGGCAACTTCACCGTCGACCGACTGAAGGCCCGCTTTGAAGGCGACTTCCCAATTGCCGAGCCGCAGAATGTGACGTTCATGGACATTGCCCCGAACCAGATTGTTTCGGTGGCCGCGTCGATGATTCCGTTCCTCGAACACGACGACGCTAACCGCGCCCTGATGGGTTCGAACATGCAGCGTCAGGCGGTGCCGTTGCTCCGTCCCGAAGCGCCGATTGTGGGCACGGGTTTGGAGGGTCGTGTCGCGGTCGATTCGCGGACGTTAGTTATTGCTGAAGCTGATGGTGTCGTTGAGTTTGTTGATTCAAGCAAGATCATCGTTCGGTACACACTTGACGAGGATCAAATTGCCGTGTCGTTCGACGAGGATCGCAAGACGTATAACCTCATCAAATTCCGTCGGACGAACCAGGACACGTGCATCAACATTAAACCGACGGTGCTGAAGGGCCAGAAGGTGAAGAAAGGTGATGTGTTGTGCGAAGGCTATGCGACGCAGGCAGGTGAGCTGGCATTGGGTCGGAATATGAAGGTTGCCTTCATGCCGTGGCAGGGCTACAATTTTGAGGATGCTATTGTGATCTCGGAGCGTGTGGTGCGTGAAGATATTTTTACGTCGATCCACATCGAAGAGTTTGAACTGGAAGTGCGCGACACCAAGCGGGGCGAAGAGGAACTGACCTCTGAAATTCCAAACGTGAGCGAAGAAACGGTTCGTAACCTCGACGAAAGCGGCATTGTCCGTGTGGGTACGGAAGTGAAAGAAGGCGACATCCTGATCGGAAAGATTACGCCGAAGGGCGAAAGCGATCCGACGCCGGAAGAAAAACTGTTGCGGGCCATCTTCGGCGATAAAGCCGGTGATGTGAAGGACGCGTCCAAAAAAGCACCGCCATCCTTGAAGGGCATTGTTATTGACACCAAGTTGTTTGCGCGTCCCGCCAAAGAAGACCGGGGTAAGCACAAAGACGAAGTGAAGGTGCTGATGAAGAAGTACGGTCGTGAGCTGAATGACTTCCGCGCCCGTATGGTCGACAAGATGGTTGAGTTGCTGGATGGTAAAACGACTTTGGGCGTCAAGCACAAATTTGGTGACGACGTTGTCAGCAAAGGCGTGAAATTTTCCCGTAAGAATATAACGGAGAACCTGTTCCCGGACAAGAACAATTATCGTGACGAAAGCACCTACGCCGTTCCGGAAGAAGCTAATCTGCTGTCGGATTTGAACTTGGAGGGCTGGACTGATGACGACAAGCTCAATAAGATGATTGTTGCTCTGATAAAGAACTTTAACAATCGTCGGAGTGAAATCACGGGGCGGTTCAAGCGCGAACGGTTCGCACTCGAAGTGGGTGATGAGCTTCCAGCGGGTATCGTGAAACTGGCTAAAGTGTACATCGCTAAGAAGCGTAAGCTGAAAGTAGGTGACAAGATGGCTGGTCGTCACGGAAATAAAGGGGTAGTTGCCCGGATTGTGCGCGATGAAGATATGCCGTTCCTTGAAGATGGGACGAAAGTCGATATTGTACTGAATCCGCTGGGTGTACCGTCCCGGATGAACCTTGGGCAGATCTACGAAACCGTACTTGCTTGGGCTGGTCAGAAGCTGAATCGTAAGTATGCAACGCCGATTTTCGACGGAGCGACCGAGCAGCAGGTTGTTGACGAGTTGAACGAAGCGGGTTTACCATCGTTCGGCCGGACGTACCTTTATAACGGCTTGACAGGCGAACGTTTCGATCAGCCGGTGACGGTCGGCATCATTTATATGCTCAAACTGGGACACTTAGTGGACGACAAGATGCACGCCCGCTCGATTGGACCTTACTCACTTATTACGCAGCAACCGCTGGGTGGTAAGGCACAGTTTGGTGGTCAGCGGTTCGGCGAGATGGAAGTATGGGCGTTGGAAGCCTTCGGCGCTTCGCATATCTTACAGGAAATTCTGACCGTAAAATCAGATGACGTGGTCGGCCGTGCGAAGGCATACGAGGCCATCGTGAAAGGCGAAAACCTGCCGAAGCCTAACATTCCTGAATCATTCAACGTACTCGTTCACGAGCTGCGCGGTTTAGCACTTGAAATTACGCTTGAGTAAAGTGGTTTGTAGTTTATAGTTCGTGGTTTGTGGTTGGCTAACGCCAGAAGAACTACAAACTACGAAATATAAGCTATGATCTGCTCTTTTTAACTACTATAATCTCCAACCAATGTCGTTCAAAAAGAACAAGAAACTCAACAGCGACTTTGCCACTGTGACCATCAGTCTGGCATCGCCCGAGTCCATTCTGGAGAGTTCCTACGGCGAAGTGACACAGCCGGAGACAATTAACTACCGGACTTACAAACCCGAGATGGGTGGCTTGTTTTGCGAGCGCATCTTTGGGCCGGTGAAGGACTGGGAATGTCACTGTGGAAAATACAAGCGGATTCGCTATAAAGGCATTATCTGCGACCGCTGTGGCGTTGAAGTGACTGAGAAGAAGGTACGCCGGGAGCGGATGGGCCACATCGAATTGGTGGTGCCCGTTGCGCACATCTGGTATTTTCGCAGTTTGCCAAACAAAATTGGTTACCTGCTTGGCCTTTCGACAAAGAAACTCGATCAGATTATCTACTACGAGCGGTACATGGTGGTACAGCCTGGGATCAAAGCCGAAGACGGTATCAACCAATTAGACTTCCTGACGGAAGACGAGTACCTCGATATTATTGACAAATTACCAGGTAACAACCAGCACCTCGACGATAAGGACCCAAACAAATTCATTGCCAAGATGGGGGCCGAGTCACTGGAAATGCTGCTGTCGCGCGTGAATCTTGATGAATTGTCGTATTCGTTGCGTCACGCGGCTGCTACCGATACGTCGCAACAACGTAAGGCTGAAGCGCTGAAGCGTTTAAAAGTCGTAGAAGCGTTTCGGGAAGCGAACGGCCGGATTGAGAACCGTCCCGAGTGGATGATTATCAAGATGGTACCGGTTATTCCGCCCGAACTGCGTCCGCTCGTCCCCTTAGACGGTGGCCGGTTTGCTACGTCCGACCTGAATGACTTGTATCGTCGGGTTATTATCAGGAACAACCGCCTGAAGCGACTAATCGAAATCAAAGCGCCGGAAGTAATTCTGCGTAATGAAAAGCGAATGTTGCAAGAAGCAGTCGATTCGCTGTTCGACAACTCGCGGAAGGTGAATGCCGTTCGTTCGGAAGGCAACCGGGCGCTCAAGTCACTGTCCGATATGCTGAAGGGCAAGCAAGGCCGGTTCCGGCAGAACTTGCTTGGTAAGCGCGTTGACTACTCAGGCCGTTCGGTTATTGTGGTTGGTCCTGAGTTGAAACTGCACGAGTGTGGTTTGCCGAAAGACATGGCGGCTGAGTTGTTCAAGCCGTTTGTGATTCGTAAACTCATTGAGCGGGGAATTGTCAAGACGGTAAAGTCGGCGAAAAAAATCGTTGACCGGAAAGATCCTGTGATCTGGGATATTCTAGAAAACGTGCTGAAAGGACACCCCGTTCTGCTGAACCGGGCACCAACGCTGCACCGCTTGGGTATTCAGGCGTTCCAGCCGAAGCTCATCGAGGGAAAAGCCATTCAGTTGCACCCGCTTGTCTGTACTGCCTTTAACGCTGACTTTGACGGTGACCAGATGGCCGTTCACGTGCCCCTGGGTCAGGAAGCCGTGCTGGAAGCGTCACTGCTAATGCTGGCATCGCACAATATCCTAAATCCTGCCAACGGTGCGCCGATTACGGTGCCGTCGCAGGACATGGTACTTGGTTTATATTACGTGACCAAAGGCCGTAAGAGTATCCCTGAGTACCCGATTACGGGCGAGGGCATGACGTTCTACGGTGCTGAAGAGGTTATCATCGGCATCAACGAGGGCAAGGTTTCCAAGCACGCCAACATTAAGTGCCGGGTGAAAGTCCGGGACGAAAACGGTGAGTTGGTTTTCAAATTGATTGATACGGTGGCTGGTCGGTTGTTGTTTAACCAGGCAGTGCCGGAGGAAGTAGGCTACATTAACGAACTGCTGACGAAGAAGAAGCTGCAACAAATTATTGCGCTGATCTTTAAAATTTCGGGTGGCGCACGGACGGCTCAGTTCCTTGATGAGATCAAAGAACTCGGTTTTCAAATGGCGTTCAAGGGTGGTTTGTCTATCGGTTTGAGCGATGTTATGATTCCCGACGCCAAGCAGGGATTGGTGGCGGAAGCACAAGCCGAAGTACAGACCGTCTGGGATAACTACCTGATGGGTCTGATTACGGAAAACGAACGCTACAACCAGGTTATCGACATCTGGACGCGGGTAAACTCGCGCCTGACCGAGACGCTGATGAAGCAGCTCGAAGCCGATCAGGGTGGTTTCAACTCGATCTACATGATGATGCACTCGGGGGCCCGCGGTTCCCGTGAGCAGATTCGGCAGTTGGGTGGTATGCGGGGGCTGATGGCTAAGCCGCAGAAAAACCTGCAGGGCTCAGTGGGTGAGATCATTGAGAATCCGATTTTGTCGAACTTCAAAGAAGGTCTCGACGTGTTGGAGTACTTTATCTCGACGCACGGTGCCCGGAAAGGCCTAGCCGATACGGCATTGAAAACTGCTGATGCTGGTTACCTGACCCGTCGTCTGCACGATGTAGCACAGGACGTTATCATTAGCGAAGACGACTGTGGCACGTTGCGTGGCTTGCAGGTGTCGGCGTTGAAAGACAACGAAGATGTCGTAGAACCCTTATCGGAACGTATCCTAGGCCGGACTACGGTTCACGATATCTATGATCCATTGCTTAAAGACGGCAACGGCAAACCGCTGTTAATTCTTGCCTCTGGCGAACTGATTACGGAGGAAGTGGCCGCGCAGATCGACGAAACAAGCATAGAGACCGTCGAAATACGGTCGGTGTTAACGTGCGAATCGCGGCAGGGCGTTTGTGCTAAATGTTACGGTCGTAACCTGGCGTCGGGCCGGATGGTCGACATTGGTGAAGCAGTTGGCGTAATTGCCTCGCAGTCGATTGGTGAACCGGGTACGCAATTAACGCTGCGGACGTTCCACGTAGGTGGTACTGCATCCAACATTGCCGTTGATGCGTCGATCAAAGCGAAATTCGATGGACTCATCGAGTTCGAGGAAATGCGGATGGTTGAAACACAGGATAATGAAGGCAATCCGCAGACGGTCGTCATGGGCCGTTCGGGTGAGATTCGTATCGTGAATCCTGCTGACCGTAACGTGGTCCTGATTAGCAATAACGTTCCGTACGGTGCATTCCTGCGGGTGAAAGACGGTGATATGGTGAAAAAAGGCGACGATATTTGCGCCTGGGATCCTTATAATGCTGTGATTCTTTCGGAACTAACGGGTTCGCTGTCGTTCGATGCGGTAGAGGACGGCATTACTTATCGCGAAGAGTTCGATGAACAGACAGGTTTTCAGGAGAAAGTGATTATCGAAACCCGCGATAAAGCCAAGAACCCGGCTATCGTCGTCAATGGCACCAGTACGCTGTTGCTTCACCTTGAAGCGGTTACTGAGGGTGGCCAGTTACAAAAAAGCTATAACCTGCCGGTTGGTTCACGTCTCGTGGTCAAAGAAGGACAGGCGATTAAAGCCGGTCAGCCACTGGCAAAGATTCCGCGTAATGTGGGTAAAACCCGTGATATTACCGGTGGTCTGCCACGCGTGACTGAATTATTTGAAGCCCGGAACCCGTCGAACCCAGCCGTGGTAAGCGAAATTGACGGCGTTGTAACCTACGGTGCTATCAAGCGTGGTAACCGCGAAATCTTCATCGAATCGAAAGACGGTACAAGGAAGAAGTATTTGGTTCCGCTCTCTAAGTTTATCTTGGTGCAGGATAACGACTTTGTGCGGGCTGGTGCTCCCCTGTCCGACGGGGCTATCACGCCGAGCGACATTCTGGCAATCAAAGGGCCCACTGCCGTTCAGGAGTACTTAGTGAACGAAATTCAGGAAGTGTACCGCTTGCAGGGGGTGAAGATCAACGACAAGCACATCGAAGCCATCGTGCGGCAGATGATGCAGAAAGTTGAAATCATCGACTCCGGCGACACGAATTTCCTCGAAGGACAGGTAGTTGACAAATGGGCGTTCCGGGAGGAGAATGACAAGATGCTCGATGCTAAAGTTGTGATGGACGCCGGTGATTCGGAGAACCTGAAACCGGGTATGATCGTGACGACCCGTCGCCTGCGCGATGAGAACTCCAGCCTGAAACGTCGTGACATGGCCCTCGTGACCGTGCGCGATGCAATGGCCGCCGTTTCGCAGCCGACGCTGATGGGTATCACCCAATCATCACTCGGCACGGATAGCTTCATTTCGGCAGCTTCGTTTCAGGAAACGACGAAAGTATTGAGCGAAGCGTCAATCCGGGGTAAGCGCGACGTCCTCGACGGGCTAAAAGAGAACGTAATCGTTGGTCACCTGATTCCGGCGGGTACGGGTCTGCGTCGTTACCAAAGCGCGATCATTGGCTCAAAAGAGGAACTGGAAACGATTACCGAATCGAAAGAGCAATTTACCCGGAGCAAGAAGAAAGCAACGGTGTAAAGCATTGAATAGAGTTACTATAGAAACGCCCTTGTCAGTAATGACCGGGGCGTTTTTTAATTGGTATTTTTATCGTAAGAAAGCAGCTATGACTCCTCCACAACAAAACCCCGAAGGATCGATTGACGTCGAATTGAGTGAAGAAATTGCCGAAGGCACTTACGCCAATCTGGCCATGATTGCCCATTCTAACAGTGAGTTCATCCTGGATTTTATTCGCCTGATGCCGGGTGTTCCTAAGGCTAAAGTGAAGGCCCGCATTATTCTGACGCCCGAACACGCCAAGCGGCTGCTGGCGGCTTTGCAGGAAAATATCGGTCGTTTCGAGGAAGCCTATGGTGACATTAACAGCCCAACCGACACGTTCCGATTTCCAAGTGGTGGGTTTGGCGGGCCGGTGGGGCAAGCATAGAATTAGGGGAATCTGGTTCCATAAATACTTAACAACCAACACTTGAGGTACAGTATGTTTTCCGTATCTTTGCACCTCAAAATTCGGGAAGACTGTTTTTCGTAAACTCAATTTAAGAATGCCTACCATACAACAATTGGTGCGCAAGGGCCGTGAGAAACTGGTTGACAAATCGAAGTCGCCAGCACTGGATTCCTGCCCACAACGTCGGGGCGTATGCACACGGGTGTATACGACGACGCCGAAGAAGCCGAACTCGGCCCTTCGTAAAGTTGCCCGCGTTCGTTTGACGAACGGCCGGGAAGTAAACGCCTACATTCCGGGCGAAGGTCACAACTTGCAGGAGCACTCGATTGTGCTGATTCGGGGTGGCCGGGTGAAAGATTTACCGGGTGTGCGGTATCACATTGTTCGGGGTGCATTGGATACGGCTGGCGTAAGCGGTCGTTTGCAAAGCCGCTCGAAATACGGCGCGAAACGTCCGAAGCCAGGTCAGGCTCCGGTTAAAGGTGGCAAAGGTGCACCGCCAGCGAAGAAGAAAAAGTAAAGTGCATAATGCATAATGAATAATCACTTGCTTTCATTATATATTATTCATTCCTCATTATGCATTCAACGAAAACTGCCCGTTGAAAAACTACGGCAGAGTAAGACCAAAAATCTGAAGCAATTATGAGAAAGGCGAAACCGCCCAAGCGTTACGTGTTACCCGATCCTAAATACAAGGAGGTCCTCGTGACTAAATTTGTGAATAACCTGATGTACGAAGGCAAGAAAAGCCTGGCGTACTCGATCTTCTACGACGCTCTTGATGTAGTAGCTAAACGCACCAGCGAGAGTGGTTTGGACACGTGGAAAAAAGCGTTGAACAACGTCATGCCCACGGTTGAAGTAAAAAGTCGTCGCGTCGGTGGAGCAACCTTCCAGGTGCCAACCGAAGTACGGGCAGACCGAAAAGTCGCGGTAGGCATGAAATGGCTTATTAAGTATGCTCGTTCGCGAGGTGAAAAAACAATGGTAGACCGGTTAGCCGCTGAAATTGTGGCAGCCGCTAAGGGCGAAGGCTCGGCGGTGAAAAAGAAGGACGATACGCACCGCATGGCCGAAGCCAACAAGGCGTTTTCACACTTCCGGTTCTAAACCAATTATACCGACCACGGTCCCGGTGGTCATCGAAATTACAAAAGCCGCTCAATTATTGGGCGGCTTTTTGTTTTGCGTTAAAAAAGGTAAGGAGCTTTGCCAGAGTTTTAGAACTCCGACAAAGCTCCTTACCTTTTTTAACGCAAAACGCTATTTACCAGCCTGACCGTTCGATAGCAGATTGAAGAACTGATCCAATTTTGGAGTAATGATAATTTCCGTCCGGCGGTTCTGCTGACGTCCTACCGACGTAGTGTTGTCATCTTTCGGGCTAAACTCTGAGCGGCCACCAGCCGTCATGCGTTCCGGCGCCACTCCAAACCTACCCTGTAACGTTCGCACAACGGATGTAGCACGCAGAGCGCTCAGGTCCCAGTTGTCTTTGATGGAAGCTGTCGAGATGGGTACAACGTCGGTGTGACCTTCGACTAAGATGTCAAGTTCTTTGTGGTCGTTCACTACTTTTGCCACCTTACCCAGCACCGTTTCGGCTTTGGGCGTAATATCGTAGCTACCTGATCTGAACAGCAGCTTGTCTGAGATGGATACATATACCACCCCTTTTTTAACTTCAACCTGTACGTCTTGATCGTTAATATCATCCAGCGAACGTTTTAGGTTCATAACCAATGCCAGATTAATCGAATCTTTACGCTGGATGCTTGTGTTCAAATTGTTGACATACTTGGTTTGCTCGTTAAGCGTTTCGAGCGATTTTTTGATGCTCTCCGCGCCTGACTTGCTCACGATAGATAAATCCGACATCCGGTCAAGCAGGTTAGTATTCGTCCGTTTCAGGTAGTCGATCTGGGCTTGTAAATCAGCCGCCTGCTTATCTCTACCTTGTAAATCAGTGTCTTTAGCGGACAATTGCGAACGCAGATCGGCCGTACGCTGGTCGCAGTCGTTGAGCGACGCAACGGCTTTGTCGCGGGCTTCCTGTAAGGTTTTGATTTCAGCCAATCGCTTCTTACTGTTGCAGGAAGAAAGCATAGCTACGGCTGCGAAAACAATCAGTATTCGTTTCATAAGGATAATGAAAAAATTAATGGGTAACGAACAGTTAGGTTTTGACGACGTGAATTGTTGGCTCAGCCAATCGTATCACAAAAGTAAGTGATTCTGATTAACCGTTTTGCCAGTTCCACCTATGTTAAACAATTCTGTCGGCATTGTTTCTGTTCAATTTAACAAAATTTGACTCACGACAAACGCAGCCAGCTTTTTCAAGCCATTAACAATTACTTGATCTGATTATTTTTGACCAGTTGGCAGTCAGAACAGCACGCATCGGTAGTTGAGCTGCCCTTTTTACTTATACAATTGGCGACTAAATACACACATGCACAAATTATTTGTTGATATCACGACGCTTTTAACTCTCTTGAGCATGGTGGCAGATGCACAGTCTGTTAAAGATATCATGTATGTGGGTACCTACTCACTCCGGGGCAGCAAAGGAATTTACGTCTTTGAATTCGATCGGAAAGCAGGAATCATGAAGCCTCTCCAGTCGGTTTCTAATGCAAAAAGCCCATCGTTCCTGGCGATTCACCCATCCGGCAACTATCTATATTCAGTCAATGAGGCCGCCCAGGCGGGCCCAAACAATGCCGGAGCTGTTAGTGCCTACGATGTTGACCGGGCTACCGGCAAGCTCAACTTCCTGAACGATCAGTCATCGTTGGGTCAGGGTCCGTGCCATATCAGCATTGATCAAACGGGCAAAACTGCGTTTGTCTCGAACTATGGCGGGGGTAGTTTGGCGGTATTGCCCATCAAAACGGATGGTACTTTAGGCGCAGCCACCGATAGCGTTCAACATACAGGCACGGGGCCTAATACCAAGCGGCAGGAGAAAGCGCATATTCATTCGGCCACGCTCTCTGCGGATAATCGCTTTCTGTACGTTGCGGATTTAGGCACGGACAAACTGCACCTTTACGAAGCCGACGTTAACAGCAGCACCATAAAGCCTGCACAAATGCCGTTTGTAACGGTAAAGCCAGGTTCGGGTCCGCGCCATTTTGCATTCCATCCCAATGGCAAATTCGCTTACTTAGTTGAGGAATTGACCTCGTCGGTGGCAGTATTTAGCCGCGATGCTAAAACAGGTGCGCTAACACTGTTGAGCGATAACGTTAAAACCTTACCTGCTGATTTTAGCGTACAAAATACCAGCGCCGATATCCACATTGATCCATCGGGTCGGTTTTTGTATCAATCGAACCGGGGTCGGGACGCACTGGCCCTGTTTTCTATCGGCAATGACGGAAGGTTGACCTCGCTGGGCGATGAGCCAACGATGGGTAAAACACCCCGCAATTTTCTGATCGATCCGAAAGGTGATTTTGTCTTTGTGGCTAACCAGGACTCAGACAACATCACTATTTTCCGACGCGATCAGAAAACCGGAAAACTAACCTATACGGGCCAGTCGGTGAGTGTGCCCGCTCCGGTATGCGTGATTATGGGGTCACGGTGACAATTATACACAACTAAATTTCTGACAGAATGAATCGAATCTTGCTTTCCGGGTTACTGCTCGCCTTGTTTATTATGGCTGCTCCAGCCAAAAAAGTTGTGCTGTTCAATGGCAAAGATCTAAGCGGCTGGAAGGTGTATGGTACCGAAAAGTGGTACGTTGCCAATGGAGAATTGGTTTGCGAAAGTGGTCCCGACAAGCAGTACGGCTATTTAGCAACCGAGCAAGCGTACAAGAACTTCGATCTGTCGGTGCAGTTTAAACAAGAGGCCAACGGCAATAGCGGGGTTTTCTTCCGGTCGAGCATTGAGGGAACAAAAATCAGCGGCTGGCAGGTCGAAGTAGCACCGAAAGACCACGATACGGGCGGAATCTATGAATCCTACGGCCGGGGATGGATGGAGAAGATACCCGACGAGAAAGAATCGATTCTAAAACCCGGCGAATGGAATACGCTTCGCATCCGGCTTGAGGGTGACCACGTTCAGACGTACCTCAACGGCAAACCAATGGTTGATATGCATGATGCAAAGATTGGGAAAGCTACCGGTTCCATCGCCTTGCAGATTCACGATGGCGGGGGCATTAAGGTTCGTTGGCGGAAGTTGGTGCTGAAGCCATTGTAAAGTGTTTGGGTATGTACGTGCTGAGGTGTTATTGCACATACACGTACTCAAACACCTGACCACCTGCACACTCAAATACTTTATCCCAACTCGCTTAACAGTCCTTCTAAATCCAGGGTATCCGTGAACATCTCTATTGATCCATCCGGTTTACGTGGCCATTGATTCATTGGCCGGTCCCAGTATAGTTCAACCCCGTTTTGGTCAGGATCGTTAAGATAAATGGCCTCTGAAACACCGTGGTCCGACGCCCCCGTGATTGGATAGCTCGCGTCGATCAGCCGCTGAAAGGCGACCGCTAAATCACGGCGTGTAGGATACAAAATGGCCGTGTGAAACAACCCGGCGCTTCGTACCGGAGCCGGTGGCATGCCTTTGCTATACCACGTGTTCAGTCCAATGTGGTGATGGTAACCGCCCGCCGAAATGAAAGCGGCCTGATCGCCGTATAGGGTCGTAACGGTGAAGCCCAGCAGATCGCGGTAGAACGTCAAGGCACGGTCCAGATCGGTAACTTTCAAATGAATATGCCCGATACGGGTTTGATCGGGAATTGTATAAGGAGACATGTGTGCTGCGTTAACCGCCGAGTGAACGTCTTTATCGCTTACCCCAGTTTTAGTGTAATGATTTTGTCAGTCGTTGCTACTGTAATAGCTCCCGGCGTAACCGACTGCTCTTTCACCTTCCCCCGTCCCTCAACGAGCACCCGGAAGCCCCGGTTTTCAAGCAAAAAGAGAGCATCGCGCAAGGTTAAGCCACGCACATCAGGAACCTGGTCGGGCCGTGTTGGCCGTGATTTCCAGCGGCCATTGGCCGTCGTTTCAACCCAACCCTCTACTGACGGTTCGCTGTTCATGTTCAGAGTAGCGCTTATCGTGTGCAAATCGTCGGCATAACCCGCCAATAGTGCACCCGCCGGACGTGCCTGCCGCCCGCCCGAACGAATCGGCGCGTGCATTCGGACATCGTAAGCCACAATTCGATCAGCCACCTCTTTGAATACGGGCGCGGCCACGGCTCCGGCGTAGAGCAGGTACTCAGGGAGGTCGCCCTGTGGCGTATCCACCACCGTAATCATGCTATACTTAGGATTATTGGCTGGAAAATAGCCAATGAATGAGGTGTGATATTTACCAGCCTGATACAGTCCATTTATTATTTTCTGAGCCGTACCGGTCTTTCCGGCGATGGCGTAGTGCGGGTTGTTAATGTGTTTTGCCGTGCCTTGCTCCACTACGCCCCGCAACAACTCCTGCGCCTTACGGGCGGTTTCTGACGAACAAATCGGTTCCGAACTCACCTCCGGTACGTTATCCTGGATCACCTCATCGGCGAGTTTGACCTGACGGACCAGCATTGGCCGTACCCAGCGCCCGTCGTTAGCCACGGCGTTGTAGAACGTCAGCATCTGCAATGGAGTAATCTGCATTTCGTAGCCGTAGGACATCGACGGCAGCGACAATTTGCTCCAGCCTTTCATATCGGGATTGCGAACAACCGGCACGGCCTCGCCTTTCATGTGAATACCCGTTGGTTGGGTCAGCCGAAACTGGCGAAGATACTGGCAGTACAAGTCGGGACGGCTGTAGAAGTAGCTCTTCATTAACAGATGAATGCCAACGTTCGACGACTTCTCGAAGACCTGCCGTGCAGTAATCGTTCCCCATCCCCCCCGTTTAGTATCTTGAATAGACAGCCCGTTATACCGCACAGACCCGCTCCCGGTGACAACCGGCTGATTCAGCGAAATGGCTTTTTCTTCCAGCAACGCCATCATCGTTGCCAGTTTAAACGTTGAACCAGGGTCAGTGCGGCCTGCTAACGCATGGTTGAAATTTTCGACGTAGCCACTCCCCCGCTTCGAGAGGTTGGCCATTGCCCGGATTTCGCCGGTGGCTACTTCCATTACGATTACGCAGCCTTTGGCCGCGTTATATTTTTCGAGGGCCGACCGCAGTGCCGATTCAGCCATGTCCTGAAAGTTGACGTCGATAGTCGTGTACAGATCCATACCCGATTCGGGTTTCATATCGGGACCGTCGTTAACGGGTTTGCGAATACCGCCCGAAAGTACTTCGACCAGTCCTACAGCGTTTTTACCAGCCAGAGCGGACTGGAAAGAAGCCTCCAGCCCAATCAGGCCCCGCCCGGTTTTAGCGTCGAGGTTTCCAATTGTTCGCTCGGCCATTGACCCAAACGGATGGTACCGTTCGTAGTACGGCCGCAACACGCCCCCGCGAGCTGCCACTTTCGCCGACGAGCGAAAAAAAGGCCATTTCAGCATCATCTGCCGCTCCTGAAAGGTGACACGATGGCGGTTCAGCAGTACGTACCGGCGTTTGCGGGCACGGGCGTCGCGAACCAGGTCGGTATAGTCGCGGGCGGATCGGTCTTTGTAAATGCGGGCCAGCAACAGGCCCAGCGAATCTACTTTACGGTTGAAATACTCGGGCTTGGCTACCGTTGGATCAAGCCCCACCACGTAGGTCGGCAGAGATGTGGCGAGCAGGCTACCATCGGCAGCAAGGATATTGCCCCGCATGGCCCGGATGGTATCGCGCTGAATAAGAGTTGCCGCCACGCGTTCGCGCCAGAACTGGCCTTTGAACGTCTGGAAATACTGAACGTAAACCAGCCGGAGCATTACGGCAAAAGCAAGGGCTATAACGACGTAGAAAACGTGGTTGGCCCGCTGGATAATATCCTGCTTAATGTTCATTTGACTTGACGACTAATTTGTGGGGTGGCGTTTGGCTATCGGCTAAACCCAGGGTACTAACCCGTTTCATAATCTCAGATTGTTTGCCGCTTTTCATAAAATCGGCGTTGAGCACCGTGTATTGCGATCGGAGTTCGTCAACCTGCGTTCGTGCCCGCTGAATTCGCCGGACGAGCCGTTCGGCGTTGTGATTCAAGCCAATATAAACAATGAGCAGGAGCGTTACCCACAAAATACGGTCGATGTGGCGGATTGGCCAAGCGTTGTCTTCGCCGAAAAGCCGGTCAAGACCGATGAATTCATTGAGCCACGACGCCAGCCGAAGTTGACGCCGTTGCTTTTTCTGTTTCGGAACGCGCTCGGGTTCGCGGAAGGTGTTTTTAGCCATGACGGGATAGACTGCGATGTGGTTACAAACAACTGAAAATAGTGACAAACGAACGTTCGGCTAACAGATTACTCCTTCCATCGCCATTCATTGGCGATTTGCAGCGGAGTCCTGAGTCCCTGCGCCACCAGATAATCGCGGGTTTGGGTGTCGGTTTGTCGGCGAGCCGGTATGTTATCTGCGTCGGCGAGGGCATACAGGAGCATGGCTGAGTACCGAACGGTATTGCGTAACTGGTCTGCGTTGACGAGGTTGATTTTGTCGCAGTCAGCGTGGTAGCAGTCGAGCACCGAGCGGTCGAGGTGGCCGTTCATGCCTATAATCGGTATGCCCTGGAGCATAAACGGCTGATGGTCGGAGTGCAGCCCCGCCCGGTTCTCCAACTGATTGGCAAACGCCGGGTCGGTTTGTTTCATCGTCTCACCAACCGTGGTGAGAAACTGGACCATGTCGGTCCGGCCAAAGGCATTCAGGCCGTTGGGGTCATTCGTCATGTCGAGGTTCATCATGTAGCGTACCTTGTCTAACTGCCCCGATTTCCGAAGACCCTCGACCATCGCCCGCGAACCGAGCAGGCCCTGTTCTTCGCCCATAAACAGCACGAACTCAATGGTGCGTTTAGGTTTGATTTTCAACGCTTTGAACGTTCGGGCAATGTCCATAATCGCAAATGAGCCAATGCCGTTGTCGATGGCGCCAGTCGCCAGATCCCACGAGTCCAAGTGTCCCCCGATAATGATCTTCTCATCAGGGTATTTCGATCCTTTGATGGTAGCAACTACGTTGCGGGCGCGAATTTTTTTGCTGGTATTGGTCATGTTGATTACCGCGTGCAGTTGTCCCTGTTCTTCCTGCATCCACGACCGCAGCGACTGGGCGCTTTCGAGCGAAATGCACACCGATGGAATCGGAATCAGCTTACCCGTTACCGACGCCGTGCCGGTCAGCAGCACGTTGCCCACCACGAGGTTAACCATAATAACTCCCGAAGCCCCATACTGAATAGCCAAAGCCGTTTTCTCCGAGCGGTGCAAATTGCGGGCGCCTTTTGTGGGAGCCGACAAACCGATATTGACCAGCACGACTTTACCCCTAATTTTGTCCTTCAACTCCGCAAAATCACCTTCCAGCCCGTTACCAAGGTCAATAATTTCGCCCCTCACGTGTGCTTCAACGGGCGAGTGCGCCAACGCAACCACGGCTACTTCGCGGAAGTTGTCACTACTTTTGGGTACCACCGACAGCGTAACGGTATCGCGTGCCCAAGCCTCCACTTCAAATGGTTCATAGCGCACCTCCTGGAAACCATACGACGATAGTAGGTTGTAGGCATAATCCTCGGCGCGGGTTCCGTTGGGGCTACCCGTGAGCCGGTGCCCCACCCGTTGCGTTGCGTCCGACAGCGTTTCATAAGCGCGGCTGTGTTGCTTGACTTCGGTATTGATGCGGGAGAAGGTCTTTTCGAGCGAAACGTCAGGAGGAAAAAAGGCAGTCAGGCAACCGGCGGTGCCGATACAGAACAGAAAGAGCCGGAAGCGGGGCACGTAAAACGTTCGGTGCATGGAAGGGAATTTCAATTCTCTGATAAATATACAATAAAAGCGGCTGATTTCGAGGCCCGAATCAGTAGACGCTTTGTGTGGAAAAAGCGTTCGGCTGCTCCACAAAAAATGTTGCTGCATCGCGTTTTTTTATCAGACGGTCGTTCCGTAGTTTTGATACTTATCGCCTTTAACCGTCTACCGTACCTTGACATGTTAGCCAAAACCTACGGCGCGGCCGTTTATGGCGTCAATGCCAGCATTATTACCATTGAAGTTGTTGTTGCTCAGGGGTTACATTTTCACCTCGTCGGTCTGCCCGACAGCGCCGTCAAAGAAAGCGAACAGCGGGTTGAAGCCTCCCTGAAATTTTTTGGCTACCGGATGCCCCGCCAAAAAGTCGTCGTTAACCTCGCTCCTGCCGACATTCGGAAAGAAGGCTCGTCTTATGACCTTCCGATTGGCCTGTGCGTACTCGAAGCCTCCGAACAAATTACGACGACGCGCAAGTTAGACGACTACGTGATTATGGGCGAACTGGCTCTCGACGGCACGCTGCGACCCATTAAAGGCGTACTGCCCATTGCTATCGAGGCTCGCAAACGTGGTTATAAAGGTTTTGTTCTGCCCACCGAAAACGCGCAAGAAGCGTCAATCGTCAATCAGTTAGACGTAATCGGCGTAACAACGATTCAGGAAGCGGTTGAATTTTTCGAGGGCAAACGGGACATTACGCCACTGGAAACCGACACCCGCGATCTGTTTATGAGCCAGGTCAATGCATATGATGCCGATTTTTCGCACGTGCAAGGACAGGAAAACATCAAACGGGCGCTCGAAATCGCGGCTGCCGGGGGGCACAACGTCATTATGATTGGGCCGCCGGGCGCGGGCAAAACCATGCTGGCCAAACGGTTGCCAAGTATTCTGCCGCCGTTGACGTTGCAGGAAGCCCTCGAAACGACCAAGATTCACTCCGTCGCAGGCAAGCTTGGTACTCGCTCTACCTTGATCGCTACCCGGCCCTATCGCGCTCCGCACCACACAATTTCGGATGCGGCACTGGTCGGTGGAGGAAGTTTCCCGCAACCGGGCGAAATATCCCTGGCGCACAATGGTGTCCTGTTTTTAGACGAACTGCCGGAGTTCAAACGCTCGGCGCTGGAGGTCATGCGCCAGCCGCTCGAAGACCGCAAGGTGTGCATTTCGCGGGCCAAATGGGCGGTGGAGTTCCCGGCCAGTTTCATGCTTATTGCCAGTATGAACCCCTGCCCCTGCGGCTACTACAATCATCCCGAAAAAGAGTGCGTTTGCGGGCCGGGCGTGGTGCAGAAGTATTTAGCTAAAATCAGCGGGCCCCTGCTCGACCGGATCGACCTGCACGTGGAGGTAACGCCCGTTTCGTTCGATCAGATGACGGCCAACCGCCCGTCGGAACCCAGCGAAGTTATTCGGGAGCGGGTCATGCGGGCGCGGGAGGTCCAAACGGCGCGGTTCGCCGAACAGCCGGGCGTTTATTCCAACGCCATGATGCCGTCGCAGTTGGTGAAAGAGATTTGCGTTATCAGCGATGCGGGCCGGGCACTGCTTAAAACTGCCATGGAGCGTCTGGGATTGTCGGCCCGCGCTTACGACCGTATCCTGAAAGTGTCGCGCACCATTGCCGATTTGTCCGTCAGCGATGAGATCAAAATCGAGCACCTTGCCGAAGCCATTCAGTACCGGAGCTTAGACCGCGAAAACTGGGCGGGGTAGGTATTGTGGCTTATTGATAAATTCACTCACCATTAGAAGTCATCGTGTTGGTAGCTTTTGTGATTATTCACTTGTTATACTAAGATCTTATGGGCAAAATAGAGGACTATCATTTTGCACTAAAGACCAACACCTTGAAAACGCTTCTCCTGCTTTTACTGACGGTTTCCCTCGCAACGGCGCAGGCTATAGTCTGGACACCCGTGCAGCCGGGCGTCTGGAAAGCTACAGTTGGCAAACCCGAAGTCTATAACCTACTGACGGCCAGTGGAGCCAAGCCCAGCACATCGGGTTTAACGAAGCTGGGGCAAGCTACATTTCCGTTACCAAAATCAGCCATCACAGCCCGCATCGCTGACGGAAAAACGTACCTGCGTTTCCCCCTTAACCGAACCGAGCAACTCTACGGCTTTGGCCTGAACTTCCAGACGGTGCATCAGCGGGGTCGAATTCTGAACCTGCATGTCGATCATTTTCGGGGTTCCGATAACGGCCGAACCCACGCCCCAACGCCATTCTATGCCTCGTCTAACGGTTACGGCGTCTTCATTAATTCGGCCCGTTACCTGAGCGTTTACGCGGGGACCGCCGTTCGTAAAGACAGTTCCGACCCACCCGAATCGCAGGATCGAAACACAGATAAATCGTGGGACAGTAGCCCCTACTCCGACGCCGTAGAAATTCTCGTACCAGCGGCCGGGGTAGAGCTATACGTGTTTGGCGGCCCGAAACTGCTGGATGTTGTCCGGCGGTATAATCTGTTCAACGGCGGGGGCTGTCTGCCGCCCCGCTGGGGACTGGGGTTTCAGCAGCGGGTAAAAACGCTGTATACATCGGACCAGGTGCTGGCCGAAGCCGAGCAGTTTGAGCAGAAAGGTTTCCCCCTTGACGTGATCGGGCTGGAACCAGGCTGGCAGAGTAAATCGTATCCCTGCACGTTTGAATGGGACAAAACACGCTACCCAGACCCAAAAGGCTTCTTGCAAACGATGCTGGCTAAGGGCGTTCGGGCCAATCTGTGGCTCAATCCGTACGTGTCGCCATCGGCGTCAATTTTCAAAGCCATCCAGCCTTACACAGCCTCGCACACGGTCTGGACAGGCATTGTCCCCGACTTGACCCAACCACGGGCACGGCAGATTTTCTTCGGTCAGTTGACGAAAGATGGCGTAAACGCTGGCGTGAGCGGCTACAAAATTGACGAGGTCGACGGCTATGATTCGTGGCTCTGGCCCGACGTCGCAACGTTTCCATCGGGCCACGCGGCCGAGCAGATGCGGCAAACCTACGGTCTGCTGGTGCAACTCTACAGCACCGATATGTACCGGAAACAAAACAGCCGTACGTATGGGTTAGTCCGGGCGTCGAACGCAGGCGGCTCATCGTTTCCGTATGTGATTTACAATGATTACTACAAACACGAAGATTTCATCACGGCGTTGATTACCAGTAGTTTTTCCGGAGTGCTCTGGACCCCTGAAGTGCGCTCATCCGACACCAGCGAAGAATGGCTGCGCCGAATTCAGACAGTCGTTTTCTCGCCATTAGCCATGATTAACGCGTGGGATAGCGGCACAAAGCCTTGGTCGTTTGCGGACGTGAGCAAGGCCGTGCAGGACATGGCCCTGTTGCGGATGCAGATGATGCCCTACTGGTACAGCGAGTTTGCCAAATACCATTTTGAGGGAACGCCCCCCTTCCGGGCGATGAACCTGGAAGAAGGGTTTTCGTCGGAAGTCAAAAGTGAGTTGCTGACGACAAGTTTAGAAAGAAATCCCTACGCCGAAGCCGTCAGGAAAGAAACGAAAGATCAGTACATGGCTGGTGAATATCTGCTGGTCGCCCCCTTGTTTATGGGGCAGAAAAGCCGCACCGTCACGTTGCCAACGGGCAATTGGTACGATTTATACACCGGCGAACTCGTTGGCAACGGTCAGCAGATTACGGCATCGCCGGGGCTGGATCGTATTCCAGTTTACGTAAAAGATGGTGGCCTTGTGCCCATGACGCCCGCCCGGCTCCACGCACCCAAAGCGGGGGAAACAGTGCCCATCGAGGTCCGCTACTACGGCAGTAAACCGGGCGTGTACCAACTTTATGACGACGATGGCGAGACATTTGATTACGAAAAAGGGCAGTACAGTTTTCGGGAGATTCGCGTAACGAAGCAACCGAACGGTTCCCTCAATGGCACCATCTCGGCCCCTGAACCGGGAAAGCCCAACAGCGTTGGGACGGTGACATTCACGCAGATGACGAAGTGATGTTTTTTCGATACGGAGAAGGCGGCAGACCCGCTTTTTATTTGACTATCTCAGAGAAGTGACAGTCCGACCCTAAGCAACGCCCCAACATGCAGGCCATTCCGCAAGTCTCAGCTGATTATAATGGACAGCTTACCCAATCCGGTCAGCAGCAACATCCGCTTACGGTTGGCTTGTTTGGTATTGGATTGGATGTGTACTGGCCCCAGTTCGAGGGATTGGAAACTCGTTTGATCGGGTATCTACAAGTGGTTGAACAACGGCTCCAACGGCCGTACGCCCAAATCATCAACATGGGACTGGTCGATACGCCCGAAAAAGCCATACTGGCGGGCCATCGCTGCCGCCAGGCTGACGTTGATATTCTGTTCATTTACGTAACGACCTATGCCCTCTCGGCTACGGTGCTGCCGGTGGTGCAGCGGGCTAAGGTTCCGGTTGTTCTGCTGAATCTGTCTCCCGAAGCAGACATCGACTACGCGTGGTTCAACCAACTCAACGACCGCACCCGCATGACCGGCGAGTGGCTGGCTTTCTGTGGAGCCTGTCCCGTGCCCGAAATTACCAATGTCTTCCGCCGGGCAGGGATTTCCGTTCAGCAAGTGACCGGTATGCTTCACGACGACCCTATCGCCTGGCAACAAATCGACGAGTGGATCGACGCGGCTCAGGTGGCGCACGTGATGGCGCATAATTGCTTAGGGCTGATGGGCAATTATTACAGTGGTATGCTCGACATCTATTCTGACCCGACTCTACAGCTAATCACCTTCGGGGGGCAGATGAAGATTCTGGAAGTTGACGAACTCTCAGCCCTGAAAGGAACGGTTGACGACGAAGCCATCCGGCTCCGGGTAGCCGAATTTTATGACCGCTTCGACGTGCAGTCCGACTGCTCACCTACCGAATTGAAACGGGCTGCCCGCACCTCCGTAGCGTTGGACAAACTGGCTGAACAGTATGGACTTGGTTCGCTGGCTTATTACCACAAAGGCACGGGTAACCCGGTCAATGAAGATACGATGAGTTCGATTATTCTGGGCACGTCGCTGCTCACGGCGCGGGGTATTCCGGTGGCGGGCGAGTACGAAATTAAGAATGCCCAGGCCATGAAAATCATGGATAGTTTTGGGGCAGGTGGTTCCTTCACAGAATACTACGCAATGGATTTTACCGACGATGTGGTGCTGATGGGGCACGACGGGCCGGGCCATATCAGGATTGCGGCCAGCAAAACCAAGGTGCGCCCGCTACAGGTCTACCACGGCAAGGTTGGGGCGGGGTTGTCGGTCGAGATGTCGGTGCAAACAGGACCGGTAACGCTGCTGTCGGTGGTCGAAACCGGCAAGGGCAAGCTGATGCTGCTGGTAGCCGAAGGCGAGTCGGTGGCGGGGCCAATACTGGAGATTGGTAACACGAACAGCCGGTATCGGTTTGCGCCGGGTGCCCGGCAGTTTGTCGAACGCTGGAACCAGCACGGCCCGGCCCACCACTGTGCGGTAGGTGTGGGACACATTGCGTCGAAAATCAGGAAATTGGGTGAACTGCTCGCTATTGAGGTTGTTCAGGTTTGCTGATTGCCGTTCGCTGACCGGGCTGGACTCTTCGTGCAACGTTTACTTCTCCGTCGGGCGCTATCAGTCCTTCAAGCACTCAACATCGCCATGAATTATAGAGTCATATGCCGCGTCCTTGTCAGCCTGCTGGGTAGTCTGGCCGGACCTGCTTTTGCGCTTATCGCCCAATCGTCGGGCAACGTAATGCCCGTTAATCTGCGTTGCGAGTTCAGTGATAATCCGCTGGGCATCGAAACGACAACTCCTCGTTTGAGCTGGCAACTGACATCGTCCCAGCGTAATCAGAGCCAGACTGCTTATCGCATTCTGGTGGCCACCTCGCCCGAAAGCCTGCAAAAAGAGCAGGGTACTATGTGGGATTCGGGGAAGCAAATGACCGACCAGTCGTTGCTGGTGCCGTATGCCGGAAAGCCTCTCATGGCCGCAGAGCAATATCTCTGGAAGGTGCAAGTCTGGGATAAAGCCGGTAAGCCATCGGCCTGGAGTTCGGCGGCTCACTGGCGAATGGGCCTGCCTACGGCGGCTGACTGGGGCAGGGCGCAGTGGATTGCGCTGGAGAAAATGGACCCGAAGCAGCGGGTTGTGCCCGCTGTCGAGTTCGGTAATACGCTGGAGTCTCAGCACAGTCGGCCCGATTTAATGACGGCCAAAAACGTCCTGCCGCAGTTCCGCAAAGAAATCAGGGTCCAGAAGCCGGTCAAAAGTGCCACGGCCTTCGTGTCGGGGCTGGGGCATTTCGAGTTGTTTCTGAATGGCAGCAAAGTGGACGACCACGTGCTGGACCCCGGCTGGACGCAGTACAATCAGGTAGCGCGGTACGTCACGTTCGACATCACGAAACAAATTAAAAACGGAGCGAATGCGGTCGGGGTGATGCTCGGCAACGGTTTTTTCAACATTCCCAACGAGCGGTATAAAAAGTTTGTCCTGACCTACGGCTACCCGATGTTCATTGCCAACATCCTCATCGAATACGCCGATGGTACGACGCAGACTGTAGTGAGTGACACAAGCTGGAAAGCCACCAAAAGCCCGATTACGTTCAGCAGCGTATTTAGTGGTGAAGATTACGATGCCACGCAGGAGCAGACCGGCTGGATGAACGCCGGGTTCAACGACCAATCGTGGCAGACGCCCGTTGTGGTGCAGGGACCATCTCAGCTGTCGGCGCAGGAACAGGAGCCGATCAAAATTCACGAAACATTCACGGCGGGTCGGCCGAAAAGCCCGACGAAAGGCATTTGGGTGTATGATCTGGGGCAAAATATGTCGGGGCTTCCACAACTGACCGTCACCGGCAGGCGCGGAGCCAGCGTTAAGATGACCCCCGCCGAACTGCTGACCGACAGCAGCTTGGCCGATCAGCGGGCGGTGGGTCCCGTTGTTTTTTTTACGTACACACTGCGCGGCACCAGCGCAGAAATCTGGCACCCGGAGTTCACCTATTACGGCTTTCGGTACGTGCAGGTGGAAGGAGCCGTTCCCGCCGGTGAACCCAATCCCGACAACCTGCCGGTCGTTCAGGCAATCAACGGGTTGCACACCCGCAATGCGGCCCGCCGGGTGGGGTCGTTTACCAGTTCCAGTCAGCTATTCAACCGCATCAACACCCTGATCGACTGGAGTGTCCGAAGCAATATGGCCAGCATACTAACCGACTGCCCGCACCGCGAAAAACTCGGCTGGCTCGAAGTGACGCACCTCATGGGCAACTCGGTTCGCTACAACTACGATATCGCCCAATTTTACGCGAAAATGGTACACGATATGCAGTAGGCTCAAACACCCGACGGACTCATTCCCAGCGTTGCGCCGGAGTATCCCCGATTTGGGGGCGGATTCCGGGACTCGCCCGAATGGGGCAGTGCCGCCGTGATTCTGCCCTGGTATCTATATCAATGGTACGGCGACCGGCAATTACTGACCGAGAGCTACCCGATGATGCAGAAATACGTAGATTATCTGGCCAAAAAAGCAGAAGGCAACATTCTGACGCACGGCCTCGGCGATTGGTATGACCTCGGTCCCAAACCGCTCGGCCCTTCCCAGCTTACGCCCAAAGGCATCACGGCAACGGCAACCTATTACTACGACCTGACTATTCTGGCCCAGACGGCCCGGCTACTTGGCAGAACCGACGAAGCCGCCAGCTACGATCAACGGGCAACGGCAGTGAAACAGGCGTTTAACCAGACGTATTATAATCCAGAAACGGCGCAATACGGAACAGGAAGCCAGACAGCAAATGCGATGGCGTTGTACATGAACTTAGTCGAACCCGAAAACCGGACGGCTGTCTCGGTCAGCCTGATTAAGGAAATAAAAGCCCGAAATAATAGCCTGACGGCGGGCGACGTGGGCTACCGCTATCTGTTGCTGGCCTTGGGTCAGGCGGGCGCATCGGACGTCGTGTTCGACATGAACAGCCGTACAGACGTGCCGGGCTACGGCTATCAATTGCAGAAGGGTGCCACCGCCCTGACCGAATCCTGGCAAGCCAACCACGACGCGTCAAACAACCACCTGATGCTGGGCCACCTGATGGAATGGCTTTACGCGGAACTGGCAGGAATTCAGGAAACCCCAGCGTCGATAGCGGGCAAAGAGCTGGTCATTTATCCAAAAATGGTGGGTGATGTGAAAACCGTAGACGCCAGCTATGACTCACCGTATGGCCGGGTTAGAAGCCAGTGGAAAAAGGACGGTTCTCAGGTCGAACTGACGGTAGATGTACCCGTCAACACAACAGCAATTGTCTACGTACCTGCCGATAAGCCGACTTCGGTAACCGAAAGCAGTCAGCCCATTAGCCAGCAGAAGGATATTCAGTTTGTGCGGCAGGAAAAGGGGAATTCAATGTATAAAGTTGGTTCGGGGACGTATCGATTTCGGGTTAATTGATACGATGGCTACTTTTCACCGTCAACTCAGATTTTCGATTGGTCCAGTACCAAAGCTTAGACCAAAGTAACGGGCAAGATAGCTGATAGAAATCAATGAGGAAATTTACGGAGTATCCTCCTTTAGTAGACGAGTGGCGGTGGCCTCCTTATTTTCTACGTTGCGCATACAAAATAGATAAACAGTCAGTTGCGTATGTCGGGCCTGATTTATGGCTATATTTACCCGTTAAAATTCAACCCGTTGTCTTCCCGTTTTAACTCATGAACAACGTTCGTTTTCCTAAATTTTCGACCCTCTCCCGACGAGCAATAGTCGTGTCGGCGGCTGGTTTGCTGGTGGGTGGCACCTTCATTGGAGCCTATCAGAACCGCAATCTTAACGCGGCTTCGAGCAATTACCTGACTACGCTGTTTGCCCAATTAACGGACGATGACAAACGAGACCCCAAGTACGCCGTTGGCAGTTTGAACGTAGCACCGGGGCTGGAGGCAACGCTGTTTGCGGCTGAGCCGATGCTTAAAAATCCAACCGACATCGACGTGGACGCCCGAGGCCGTGTATGGGTATGTGAGGCTTATAACTACCGCCCGGCCATCAATGGCAACCCAACCGATACCAAAGGCGACCGGATCGTAATTCTGGAAGATACCAACGGCGACGGCAAAGCCGATGTCAGTAAGGTATTTTACCAGGGGCAGGAACTCGAATCACCACTTGGAATTTGGGTGCAGGGCAATAAAGTTATCGTCTCCGACAGCCCGAATGTGTGGGTGTTCACCGATGAGAACGGCGACGACAAGGCCGACAAGAAAGAACTATTATTCACTGGCATTGGGGGCGAACAGCACGACCACGGCATGCACACGTTCGTGTTCGGCCCGGACGGCAAATGGTACTTCAATTTTGGTAATGCCGGTGAGCAACTGTTGGATAAGGACGGCAAGCCCGTTGTAGATGTTGCGACCGGCAAACCAATTGATAAGCAGAATTTCAAACAGGGCATGGTGTTCCGTTGCGATCCCGACGGAAAGAACGTGGAGTTACTGGGCCAGAATTTCCGGAATAACTACGAAGTAGCCGTCGATTCGTACGGTACCTTGTGGCAGTCGGACAATGACGATGACGGAAACAAGGGCGTCCGCATCAACTACGTTATGGAATATGGCAACTACGGCTATACCGACGAACTGACCGGCGCGGGCTGGCAGGCCAATCGCACCAACCTTGAACCTGAAATTCCCAAACGTCATTGGCACCTCAACGACCCCGGCAGTGTGCCAAACCTGCTTCAGACCGGAGCTGGCTCGCCAACGGGCATGATCGTCTACGAGGGTAAGCTGTTGCCCCAGCAGTTCCAGGGGCAGATGATTCACTGCGATGCCGGTCCGAATGTGGTGCGTTCCTACCCGGTGCAGAAGGACGGCGCGGGTTACAAAGCCGAGATGGTGAACGTGCTGGAAGGTGCCCGTGATCAATGGTTCCGGCCCGCCGACGTGTGTGTGGCCCCGGATGGTTCGCTCATCATTGCCGACTGGTATGATCCCGGTGTGGGTGGGCACCAAGCCGGTGACCAGAGCCGGGGCCGCGTGTACCGCGTTGCTCCGGCCAACTCGCCCTACACTATGCCGAAGATCGATGTTTCAACGACTGAAGGAGCCATCGACGCGCTGCAAAGTCCGAATATGTCGATTCGCTACGCTGGCTGGCAGAAACTGCATGAAATGGGAAAGAAAGCGGAAAAGCCGCTCGCCAAATTCTACAAAACCGTCGCTGACCCGCGTCAGAAAGCTCGTGCTCTGTGGCTGCTAAGCAAATTGCCCGACAACCGAGGTCAGCGTTACGTTCAGGCCGCCCTGACCGATGCCAATCCCGACCTGCGCATTACGGCACTGCGGGCCGCCCGGCAGATGCCCGGCGATATTACAGCTACGGTGAAGCAATTGGTCAACGACGGAGACGCGCAGGTGCGCCGGGAATGCGCCATTGCGCTACGGGGCAGCAAGTCGGCCGAGGCTCCGGCGTTGTGGGCACAATTAGCCAATAAACACGATGGTAAAGACCGCTGGTATCTGGAAGCCCTCGGTATTGGTGCCGAGGGTAATTGGGATACATACTATACGGCATGGACTAAACAGCTTAACGGAGATCCACTCGCCAACGCCGGTGGCCGCGACATTGTCTGGCGTGCCCGTACGAAGGAATCCGTACCGATGCTGGCTAAATTAGCGGGCGACCCGAGCACGGACTTAAGCCAGCGGCTGCGCTATTTCCGGGCGTTCGATTTCAACCCCGGTGCGACGGAAAAGTCAACTGCGTTGCTCGCTATATTACAGGCGAACAGTGGCTCTTCGGATGTAACAAAACTGGCGCTGCGTCACCTCGACCCTGCCTTCGTGAAAACATCACCCGTGGCCACAAACGCGCTGAATAAACTCATGAACGATGTATATGGTACGCCCGAATACGTCGAACTCGTGACCCGTTACGAACCAGTATCAGAAAACGTCCGGCTGAAGCAGTTGGCTATTCAAAAGGCAATGGATGGTATGGGTAGGGACGCGGCTAAACAACTGCTTAAGCAGAAAGGTGGACCATTAGTGTGGGAAGTTATTGACGGCAATGACCCGGATGCCGCCATGAACATGCTGGTAGCTCTGCGCCGGGTTGGCAATAAAGAGTCGATTGACATACTAAAAACCGTTGCCTTAGATGAGAAACGACCAGTAGCGCTCCGCCGGGAGGCAACCCGTTCGCTTGGCGGTAGCAACGACGGCGAAAATGAAGTAGTCGCTTTGCTAAAATCAGGAAAAA
Source organism: Spirosoma arcticum (assembly GCF_054779955.1). Classification (NCBI taxonomy): domain Bacteria; kingdom Pseudomonadati; phylum Bacteroidota; class Cytophagia; order Cytophagales; family Cytophagaceae; genus Spirosoma; species Spirosoma arcticum. The sequence goes on along the minus strand of NZ_BAAGXG010000002.1, from coordinate 315,486 downwards.
TCAACGGCGAGTACAAAGCTGCCGCTGTACAAGGCGTGAGTGGCGCCTGGCGCAAGCAAATTCGGCAGGAGGCCGCCCGTTACCTCGATGGGGGTGCCGAAACAGGCAGCAAGAAACTACCCGCCATGACCGAACTGTTAGCCATGAACGGCGATGCGACGAAAGGCGTCAACGTATTCAAAACCAACTGTTCCGTTTGCCATCAGGTAAATGGAGAAGGTATGGACTTTGGTCCGAAACTGTCCGAAATTGGTTCTAAACTCCCTAAAGAAGCACAGTACCTTGCTATTTTACATCCCGACGCGGGCATTAGCTTCGGCTACGAAGGCTGGGAAGTGAAATTTAAAGATGGCAGTACAATGGCCGGAATCGTTTCGAGTAAAACCGAAACGGATTTGCAGATGAAGTTTCCTGGTGGTGTCGTATCAAACTATAAAATGGCCGATGTAACGTCGATGAAGAAAATGGATGCGTCCATGATGCCCTCGGGCTGGCAGGATGCCATGAGCACACAGGAACTGGTCGATTTAGTCGAGTATCTGGCGAGTATGAAAAAGAAATAATATCGTTTCTTTGCAAGACCCCTTTCCTGAGGGGGCATCTTCAACTGGAGGATGCTCCCTTATTTTTTAAGCCCCTAAACGCAAACCTACATACTCACTTGTCATGCAACGACGCAACTTTGTTAAATCAACCCTTAGCGCAGCCGGGTTGGGTGCGGCCAGCTTTGGCGAATCAGTAGCCGCCAACTGGCATGCACAGCCTAACTTCTTAGCCAAGAACAACTTCAAACTTGCCTACGCACCACACTTCGGGATGTTTGAGAACAGTGCAGGCAAAGACCCAATCGATCAGCTTAAGTTTATGGCCGACATGGGCTTTACGGCTCTGGAGGACAATGGCATGATGGGCCGCGACCCGGCCCTGCAGGAGAAGATAGGAAAGGAACTGACCCGCCTTGGTATGACAATGGGCGTTTTCGTGCTTGATAAAGGCGGTAACTCGCAGAATACCCTGGCCGCTGGAAGGCCCGAATACATCGAAATTTTTTTGAAAGGCTGCCGTCGGGCGGTCGAAACGGCCAAGCGCGTAAACGCGAAATGGACAACGGTCGTGCCCGGCGATTTTGAGCGCAACCTGCCCATTGGCATTCAAACCGGTCACGTTATCGACGCGTTGCGCCGGGGAGCCGACATCCTGGCACCAGCCGGTTTAGTGATGGTGCTCGAACCACTCAGCGATACTCCCAACCTCTTTCTGAGAACGTCAGACCAGACCTACGAAATCTGCCGGGGCGTCAATAGTCCATCCTGCAAGCTCTTGTTTGACATTTACCACATGCAGAAAAACGAAGGGCACGTTATTCCGCATATCGACTGGTCCTGGAGTGAAATTGCTTATTTTCAGATCGGTGACAATCCTGGTCGCAAGGAGCCAACAACGGGTGAAATTAATTACAAAAACATTTTCAAACACGTTTATAAAAAGGCCAAAGCGGAGAATAAAGAATTTGTTTTTGGCATGGAACACGGCAATTCGATGCCCGGTAAAGACGGCGAGATGGCATTAATTAAAGCCTACATCGAGTCGGACAGTTTTACAGTGTAAAAAAAGTAGCAGTAAGGGGTAAAAGGGATATAGGGTAAGTGACTGTTGACAGTACTTACCTCATATCCCTTTTACCCCTTACTGCTCTTACAATACCACCACCGAGTTTTCGTCGGGCGAAACTCCGCTGGCTACATATTTATCGGCGGCCCAATCATTCTCCCAAGTCGTACCATCCAGAATGTAGCGGTATTGATATTCGCCACCTACGGGCAGTTCAACCGTTGTTTTATACGAACCATCTTTCTGCTTCTTCAGTACCTGAGCGCTGGCATCCCAACCATTGAATTCGCCAGCGACAGCGACCGTCTTAGCACCATTGACAGCTTCGGCTGGCAACGCAAACGTTACTTTACAGACAGGCTTACTTTTGATGAATTGTTTGGCAACCGCCATGATGAGTCTTTGTTTGGTTTACATCGCAAAATTATATAACAAAAACGTTAAGTTCATAATTATCAACACATTATATATAGAATATCTTTAAAAGTTTATAATCAATGTGTTTTGATTTATAATTATTGGTCTAAATGCAAAGCCATTATTCACAATAGTATTCATAGACAGTTTTTTCCAGACAATTAATAATTTACCTGTTAAGACACTTTTATCATAGTAAATCAGTACGCTACATAAGGCAAACCAGCGGTTGGAAATAGCCAATCGCAACACCACTGATCTAAACAATTCTGCGTGTTACCTTGCTCACTAAACAAACAACCGTGCCCCCGCGTTGTGAAGCATACAAATCAATGTAATATCAAAATCGAATGGAACGTAATAATCCGACAACTCAACGCTGGTGGCTTATGATTGCTCGTGGCGTACTATACATTTTGATTGGTGCCGCCATGTTTGTTTTTGCCAATTCTTACTCAGCGCAGTCTGGTCACGTAATTGGTGCAATGGCGGCCATTGCCGGTATCTGTCAATTAATCTTTTCTTTCACAAATCAACAAGCGGATAAAAATAATATTTGGGGCGTTCTGCACGGAGTCACCGATGTCGGCTTTGGCGTGGCTATCTTCATCTTCTCTGAAGGCACAATCAAAGGTTTTGTGGACGTGCTGGGCTTTTGGGCCATGATGTACGCCTTTTTGCAGGCGGTTCAGGCGATGTATTCGTTCATGGCGGCTCGGGGGGCGGGCGTCGTCAGCAACACCAGTTTCATTCACTTTGGAAACGTTCTGGTCGCGGGTGGTCTGACGTTTACGCTCTTGCTCCGCCCAGCGGGTTTCGACGATTCAATGGGCTTCATTGGCATCTTCCCCATTATTCTCGGCATTCTTATTATTGTGCTGACCCGACAGATGCGGGCACAGGCGGAGCGGTCATTTTAAGTGTATTGGTTTATCATCCCGACCGGTCCGCCGGTGCGGCAGGAGGGATCTCAAATTTCCGCTGTTACCTACGTCTGATTGGTCAGAACAACGCCGTTTGCAATCTGCTGCTCCTGTTTCTGGCGTACCTGTTGCCCAATGGGCACGTATTCAACATCAGAGGGGTAGCCGAACAAGCAATAATCTTTGATTCGTTTGGCCACTCGTTCGGGTACCATCTGCTCCCAGCCCTCCTGTCCTTCCTGAATCATCGTCAGCACATTATCCGTAGAGATGTGCAGGTTTTGTTCGTTGTAATCCGTAATATCCTCGATTTTGTCATTCCTGACCAAGTACTGAAATAACGGCTCCAGCGTTGGCGGAAGTTTGAACTCATTACAAGTGTAAATGGAGCCTTCTTTCAACGTTGGGTACACGAACAGCTTCACCTTTCGGCTAAACAGCGTGGCAAACGACTCCAAGATACCGCCCGGCAGGAACTCATAGTGGCCTTCCTCAAAAATGTATTCCAAATTCGGAATACCCACTACCAGACCAATCTTCAGCCGGGTCAACCGCGCCAAGTATGCAACCAACTTATAATACTCTAAGTAATTAGAAATCATTACCGTCTGACCCATCGAGCACAGAATGTCGACTCGATCCAGAAAGTCTTTCTCGTCAATGCCCTGCTCGTTGGCTTTTAAGTTGTGTAGCGTTAACTCAGCCATCGAAATCACGCGGTTAGCGTCGACATCAGGTTCAGCTTTAAATTGCTTCACTCCGTTCTCGATCATGTCCATCTGCACGTTGGTGACGGGTCGCAACCGTCCACGCATGACCAGAATGTGTTTTTTATACAGCGCTTCCGATGGTTGCAACACCTGCCCGTCCGGTCCGAACAGGGCGGCATCCGTAAAACTATTTTTAACCAAATGCAACGTCATCAGCCGGTTGTCGACATCAACAAAATCAGGCCCATTGAATCGGATCATATCGATCTGTATGCGTTCCAGCAAAAGATCGTCCATTAATGAAAGCACCAGCGTTTCGGGTGATTTGGCGTAATAATAACAGCCGTAAATCAGGTTAACACCAATGACTCCCAATGCCTGCTGTTGCAGCACATTTTCATTGTCGAGCATTCTGACGTGGATGATCACGTCGTTGAAACCCGCCTGCGGGTTCAGTTGAAACCGGCACCCGATCCAGCCGTGGGCATCATTCGTTTTCTGGTAGTTAAGCGCGACGACTGTGTTGGCGAAAGCAAAAAACGTTGTGTCGGGACCGCGCTTTTCGGCCAACCGCTTATCCAGCAAACTGTACTCCCGGTTGAGCATTTTTACCAGGCGCGATTCTACTACGTAGCGACCACTTTCCTCCACGCCGTAAATGGCGTCGCTGAAGGTCATATCGTAGGCCGAGATGGTTTTGGCAATTGTACCCGAGGACCCACCAGCTTTAAAAAACATCGCGGCTGTCTCCTGCCCAGCACCTATTTCGGCAAATGAACCGTATATTTTGCGGTCGAGGTTAATACGCAGTGCTTTTTGCTTCGTACCTATATTTTTTTCGTACATCGTATGGGGCGGCTTGCTGCTGATAAAGTTACAGGATAAAACACCAAAAGCAGCCTTGTGGGGCTGCTCCTGACGTAAAATTGTGTATGATTATTGGGGCAATGTTAGCAACTTATCGGTAAAAAACATATTGCTGCCACCCGCTTTGCGCTCAATGGATGAGCCAACCGACGTAACAGGCCGCTCATCCGATGCGGCCCGGCGTGCCGTGCGCGTACCCGTAATCTGGAATAGTGCCTCGCTTAAGTAACGTTCCGTAACGTCGCCCAGCGGTTTGAGCGCCAGCGGTTCGCGCAGTTCGACGGTTGGAACGAAACCCGTTGAATAATCCGACTGATTGTCCTTGTTGAAGGACTTCGTCGTAATGGGCTGCATTCCCCACTTGATACGCTTGTTCTCCGTATCTTCAATGGTGATAGACCCCACGTTCTTGCCGTATGAGGTTCGGCCAATGGTAAATACCTGCTGATTGAAATACGGTTTCAACCCGTTGATCATCAGCTCACTGGCCGAAGCGGTGCTACCCGTCGTGAGCACGTACACCCGTTGCAGCTTGCTACCAATGTTGTTAGGCTTATTAGATTGCAGGTAATCGTAAAAGAAGTCGTCACCGTATTGTTTTTTCAACTCCGGCGTAATCGTCGCGTTCCACTCTTTGCGGGTGAACACCGACTTCGTGCCCGTGATGCCCCTAGCAATCAGGCTGGCCATGTTCGTGGCCGAGGAGACATACCCGCCCGGATTATAACGAAAATCGAGAATCAGTTCGTTAACGCCCTGTGCCTTGAATTTGGCAAAAACGTTGTCGATCTGATTGTCATACGTTTTGTCGTTGGGCCCTCCAGGACCCGTCACAAATTGATTGTAAACCAAATAACCAACCTTCTTACTGCCAATCGTATACACTGAATCTAAATAAACCGGGTTTTCCTGAAAAACAACCGCCGTTACGGACCGCGTTACGTCGGTGTCTACCGTAACTGTTTTCGTTGGATCTGCTTTACCAGCCTCGACTCTGGCTAAGCCGTAGGTTTTCGTATCGCCCTCACCAAATAACAGATCACCGAAGAAAGATGCACCCGGCGTGTTGCTCAGCGTTACCCCGTTGACCTTCGAGATGATATCGCCCCGTTTAAAACCAGCTTTGGCCGCCGGTGACCCCGGCAGTACGTACAGAACACTGGCAACAACGTCAGCCGATCCCTCACTCCGTAAATAATACGTCAGTTCCATACCTGTTGTCTTCGACTGGCCACTCAGGCTGGCTTTTAAATCGTCAGCGCTCTCCTGAATCCAAGAGAAACGGTCGCCGGTCGGGTTGGTGGTCGCGTTGAACTTGTATAAGATCGAATCAAAAAACTTGTCAGGGGTTAACGTTTTGTCAGGATTGGCCGGAATCTTGTCGTTCCAGTAATACAGGAGCTTCATGTTTTCCAGAATCCAGTCGTTAACTTCTGCTGACGTAACGGCTCCAGTAGCTACCGTTGTCGATGTCGTTGGTGCCGTTATGGGGGCTACTTCTTCGGGTGTCTTACAAGAACTCAGCAGAAACGCGCCAAAAGCCAACAGGGGCAAAGCGGTACGCAAAAAACGGGTTACTACGTTCATAAACAGTTGAGTTGGATTGCCATTGGGTTGTCTATAGTAAACGAATTGAAGACCAAAAAAGATGCATTATGGCCTATTTAATCAGCCATAATGCATCTTTCTTAGACAGTCTCACTACGGCGTTCAGCGCCACATTGGGGGCAATTCGTAAAATGGACGAGCAGCAAACTTCCCTGTTTTTCACCCTCAGAAAAATGCATCTTCCACGTGATTTATCCGCATTTCATTGCCCACTATTGACACAGCCACAATATCAAAACGAATATCAAACTGCCAGTTGTGGCTGAAGATGTAGTGTTCGGCGGCTTTCATCACCAATTTGGCTTTGGTGTACGAAACGAACTCCTCCGGATTACCAAAACTGAGGTTGGTCCGGGTTTTGACTTCAACAAAGACCATCAGCTTTCCTTTCTTGGCGACGAGGTCAATTTCGGCGTGCTGGTAGCGGAAGTTACGGGCCATAATTTCGTAGCCTTTCTCCTGCAGGAATCGGCTGGCTTCGGCTTCACCCTGTTTGCCGGTTTCATTGTGCTGAGCCATTGACGGTGGGGTTTACTACGGTACGGGTCGAACGAAACCCGGCTATCCTATTGTTATTAAAGAGAATGCGACCTTCGCATGTTCCGTAAAACAATGAATAGTCGCGTCAATAAACAAGTAGAAGTCAGGGAATTAGGATTGGTTGAGTATGGGGCAACCTGGGATGAGCAGGAGCGGCTGTTTGCTCAGATCGTTGACCAGAAACTCCGGAATCGAACCCTTCCCGACGACGCGCAGCTACCCACCCCCAATTACCTGCTTTTCTGCGAACACCCGCATGTGTATACCCTCGGCACGAGCGGCCACACCGACAATTTGTTAGTGGATCAGGATCGACTTACCAATGAGTTGGGCGCGTCGTTCTTTAAGATTCGGCGCGGGGGCGACATTACGTACCACGGACCCGGTCAGTTGGTGGGCTACCCCATTCTGGATCTGGATAACTTTTTTACCGATATCCACCGGTATATGCGGTTATTAGAAGAAAGCATTATCCTGACCCTCGCCGACTATGGCCTGAATGCAGGGCGGATCGACGGCTTAACGGGCGTTTGGCTCGACAACGAAGGCGGTCCCGAGCCAAGGAAAATCTGCGCAATGGGCGTGAAAGCAAGCCGTTGGGTAACGATGCACGGCTTTGCCTTGAACGTTAATACGGATTTGAGTTATTTTAACCATATTGTCCCCTGTGGCATCACCGATAAGGCGGTTACGTCGATGGCGGCTGAGTTGGGCCATTCCGCATCGCTGACCGAAGTAGCTGACCACGTTTGGAAGCACATGAGTGGGTTGTTTGAGATGAAACTGATCGAAACAGTTGAAACACGGAGCGGTAGGCCGTTGCGTGTTTAAGATAATTAGTGATGAAGAAAGACATTAATTTTTTGCCCGTCGAGGGCGTACAGATAGCCATAGCGCGAAAGGAAAACATCATTGGCGGGTACGATTGGCAGGTGTTTTTGATTAATCAGAAAGACGTACCCATCAAAACGGTGTTTGTGACATCGAAAGGCTACGGTCTCAAGGACGACGAAGAGCAAAAAACATCCACGCTCCGGCATTTCTTTGTGGAGGTGCAACCCGGTGCGCACGAAGTTGTCGAGTCGATTATGCCCGATGTATTTCATCTTAACAATGAATACTGGGTTAGCTACTACATTGATAATCAAGTTTTTGACAAGAAATATATTTTTGTGCCGGATAGCATTGTCGAAGAGCATTTAGTACCTATCCCTGCGCTGGGTCTGGAAGGTATTCTGCACGCATAAGCATCCGGCAAGATAGTTGACTATGTCCTGATGTCAGTAGTTATGTACTGCATACAGGCTACGCTCCGCTCGTGAGCCACGAGCATACTACAGATAGCGGTCCGGACATTTCCATTAATTTTTAGTCTGGATCGCTCACACAAATCACGGGTTGAAGCCTGTGAATAAAGAATGAGAAACGGAAAACCAAAACAAGATAAATACAGTCAGTCCGCGCCAGGACGGCCCGCGTCAGGCAAGCCCAACACAGGCAGCGCATCGGCGACGACTCGACCCCGCGAGAAAGGGGCAGAAAAACAGAATCGGACCGGTTCGGCACGAGTCCGGCCGATTCAGCAAACCGACTCGTTTTTGGACGAGATGAAAAACGATCTGACGGCGTTTTTCCAAATTAACGACGGCGAGTCTTTTACGCAAAAGCAGGTGCTGGACCATTTCGACACGGGCGACCGCAAAACGAAACTGCTGCTGCATGGCCTGCTGGCCGAACTTACGGACGAAGGCACCATCATCCGCCAGCCCGATGGCAGCTACCGCGCCGACGAAGCGGCTAACCTAACGGAGGGCGTAGTGGACCATGTCAACTCGAAGTTTGCCTTCGTTGTGCCCGCTACGGCCAGTGGCGTTCGGGGTGAGCGTAGCGACGACATTTGGGTATCGACCGATGACCTCAACGGAGCCGTTGATGGCGACCGGGTGCAGGTGCTGAAATATGCGGATTTGGGCAATCGCTCCCGGCGCGTGGAAGGCAAAGTCGTCAGCGTTGTTGAGCGGGGCCGCACCGAACTGGTTGGCCGGATTGAAGTATGGCCCACCTACGGCTTCGTCATTCCCGACAGCAAGAAGGTTTACGAAGATATTTTCATCCCAAAAGAGAAAATAGGCGGGGCTAATGATGACGATAAAGTCATTGTGCGGCTCACCAAGTACCCATCCGGGGGTGGCGGCAAACAACGCTTCGAGGGTGAGGTGATTACAGTACTGGGCGTGGCGGGTGACAATAACACCGAAATGCACGCTATCCTGGCGGAGTTCGGTCTGCCGATTCACTTCCCTGAAGATGTGGAGCAGGAAGCTGAAACGATCCCGACCAAAATTACAAAGCAGGAGGTGGCCAAACGGCGCGACATGCGTGGAATAACCACGTTTACTATTGACCCAGTCGATGCCAAAGATTTTGACGATGCGCTGTCGGTGCAAATGCTCGACAATGGCAACTACGAAATTGGCATTCACATTGCCGACGTAACGCATTACGTCCGGCCCGGCTCCCGGTTGGAAGATGAAGCGTTCAAACGCGCAACGTCGGTGTACTTGGTCGACCGCGTGGTGCCAATGCTGCCCGAAAAACTGTCGAATGGCCTGTGTTCGCTTCGTCCGAACGAAGACAAACTGACGTTCTCGGCGGTGTTTGAGCTTACCCCCGACGCCCGCATTGTGAACGAATGGTTTGGGCGTACCGTAATCCACTCAAATCGGCGGTTTTCGTACGAAGAAGCGCAGGACATTCTGAATAACAACAATGGTGACTACCTCGCCGAACTTCAGTTGCTGAACGAACTGGCTTTTAAACTTCGCAATGAACGGTTTAAAAGTGGAGCCATCAATTTCGACACGGTTGAGGTACGGTTTAAGTTAGATGAGAACGGTGTTCCACTATCCGTATATCCTAAGCTCCGGCAGGACACGAATAAACTCATCGAGGAGTTCATGCTGCTGGCTAACAAACGTGTGGCCGAGTATGTACACCTACTCTCGAAGAAGAACAAGAATGGCGACGAGAACACGATGGTTTACCGAGTTCACGAAGGTCCCGACGCGGACCGGCTACAGCAATTCGCCGATTTTGCCGGTCGCCTGGGCTACAAGCTGAACGTGGACGATGAGCATTTGTCCAACTCCATGAACCGGTTTATGGCCCTTATCGAAGGCAAACCCGAGGCTAACATGCTGTCACAACTGGCGGTCCGAACTATGTCGAAGGCGCGGTACAGCACCGAAGATCTGGGCCACTTTGGCCTGGCGTTCCGGCGGTACTCGCACTTTACGTCACCCATCCGTCGCTACCCGGACATGATGGCGCACCGGCTGCTGCAACATTATTTAGACAAAGGCAAACCCGAAGATCGTGACCCGCTCGAAGATCAGTGTAAACATGCATCGGCCCGCGAGAAGATGGCCACCGATGCCGAACGGGCCAGTACCAAGTACAAGCAGGTCGAATTTATGAGCCGGATGGACCCCAACCGAACGTTCGAGGGCGTTATTTCGGGCGTAACCGAATTCGGCATCTTCGTAGAGATCACCGAAAATAACTGTGAGGGTTTGGTACGGATGCAAGACCTGAGCAACGATTTTTACGAGTACGATAAAGAAAACTACCGGATCGTCGGGAGCCGGACCAAAAAGATGTACACCTTCGGAGATCAGGTGGTAGTCCGCGTGAAAGAAACCAATCTCGCCCGTCGAAGCATGGATTTCGCGCTCGTCAGCGACAAAGCCGGACACGTTACCGATTCGGGCAACGATGGCCGGTCGAGCCGGTCCGGTTCAAGTGGTCGGCGCGATGGTGGCAGCCCACGATCGGGTAGTTCGCGGTCGGGCGCTTCCGCTCGTGGTTCTTCATCGACTTCCCGCAGCACCAGCAGTGCTCCTAAACCAAAGCGCACGGAAAGTACCGCCCCCAAAGGCGAAAACCGGCGTGGTGGAAGAGGAAAGCGGTAACTGACACAGGGTCACAAATGGTGAGGGGTCAACTTTGCCAAAGTCCTGGACTTTGGCAAAGTTGACCCCTCACCATTTGTGACTTACTGCTTCTCCCCTACCAGATTTAGCATGAATGCGTATTCCAGCGCGATCTCTTTCAGCGCCTGAAACCGCCCCGACGCGCCACCGTGGCCCGCTTCCATATTCGTGTGGAGCAGAAGTTGATTATTATCGGTTTTCATGGTGCGGAGTTTGGCTACCCATTTGGCGGGCTCCCAATATTGCACCTGCGAGTCGTGCAGGCCGGTCGTTACGAGCAGGTTTGGATACGCTTTCTTCTCGACGTTGTCGTAGGGTGAGTACGACAGCATATAATCGTAGTACACCTTTTGTTTGGGGTTGCCCCACTCCTCAAACTCGCCCGTCGTGAGCGGAATGGTTTCGTCGAGCATCGTCGTCACCACGTCCACAAACGGCACGGCCGCAACCACGCCCCGGTACAATTGCGGAGCCTGATTGACAACCGCGCCCATCAGTAAACCACCCGCGCTACCACCCATCGCAAACAGCTTGTCGGCGCTGGTGTATTTGTTTTTGATAAGGTACTCTGACACGTCTACGAAGTCGTTAAACGTATTTTTCTTCTTCAGCATCTTGCCGTCTTCGTACCACCGGCGACCCATTTCCTGCCCGCCCCGGATGTGAGCAATGGCGTAGATAAAACCCCGGTCGAGCAGGCTCAGCCGCGTAGAACTAAAACCAGGGTCGGTCGAGTAGCCGTACGAACCGTACGAATATTGCAGTAACGGGGCCGAACCGTCTTTTTTGGTGCCTTTGCGGTACACAATCGACACGGGCACCTGCACCCCGTCGCGGGACGCGGCATAGACACGCTCCGACACGTAGTTGTTCTTGTCAAAACCGCCCAAAACCTCCTGTTCCTTCATCAGCGTTTTAGCCTTCGTATCCATGTTGTAGTCGAAGGTGGAGTTGGGCGTCGTTAGCGATGCGTAACTGAACCGCAGCACGTTCGTGTTGAAATCGGGGTTGTAGCCGATACCCGCGACGTAGGCCGGTTCGCCAAAATTCAGGTATTCGTCAGCTTTGTTTTTCTGGTTGATGACCCGGATATTGGTCAGGCCCGCCTTGCGTTCGCCCAGCACCAGGTGATTGGCGAACACGTCCATGTTGGCTAAGTACACGTCCGGGCGGTGAGCAATCACCTCTTTCCACGCCGTGCGGTCGGTAGTTTTGCCTTCGGGTACTTCCATAAGCCGGAAATTTTCGGCCTTCCAGTTCGTGCGGACGTAGAACTTGTCTTTGTAATGCACAATGTCGTACTCGTGGCCTTTCTCGCGGGGCAGGAACGTCGTAAACTGACCCGTCGGCCTGCTGGCTTCGAGCAGATAATATTCGGTGGCCACGCCGTTGTGGTCGGACGCGATGGTAATGTATTTCTTGGACTTTGACCGGCCCAATCCCATGTAAAACTGGTTGTCTTTTTCTTCGTATACCAGCGCGTCGGCCTTTGAACCAGTGCCCAGCGTATGACGGTAGACCTGATAACCAAGCAATGTTTGCGGATCTTTTTTGACGTAGAACAGCGTTTTGTTGTCCGTTGCCCACGCGAAACTGCCCGCTTCCGTATTCGGGATGGCTTCGGGATACAATTTGCCCGTTTTGAGGTTTTTCACCCGCAATGTGTAGAGTCGCCGACTTACGGTATCTTCCGCGAAGATTGCCAGTTCATCATTGTCCGATACTTCGTAGCCGCCAATCTGGTAGTAGTTGTGGCCCTTTGCCATGGCGTTGCCGTCGAACATGATTTCTTCGGCACCCTGCAACGAGCCTTTTTTGCGGCAGTAGATTGGGTATTCGCCCCCCGTCACGTAACGAGTGTAGTAGTAATAGGTACCTTCCTTGTACGGCACCGACTCATCCTGTTGCTTGATGCGACTTTTCAGTTCCTCAAACAACTTGTCCTGTAAGTTTTTGACGGGAGCCAGCACCTGGTCGAGATAGGCGTTTTCGGCCTTCAGGTAGTTGATAACCTCCGGATTTTCGCGCTCGTTGAGGTAGTAGTAATTGTCGATACGTTTGTCGCCATTTATAACGAGTTCTTTGGGTTTGATGGCCGCTTTGGGGGCCGCACTGGACGGTGCCATAATAGATTGTGCCTGGGTCATGCCGTATAGCGTGAGCGTGGTGATGAGGGTAAAACACGTTCGTTTCATATCGCAGTTCGTTTGTTATCTGTAAAAATAAAGGTTTTAAGTAAAACTATGATTGAACTCGTCGTTGCCCGATACACCGAAGACCTCTCCTGGCTTCGCAAACGCCCCGCTAACCTGACCGTAACCGTGTATGATAAAAGCCCCGACGCATCCGGTGGCGAACAAGTGACTGCATTGCCCAACATCGGCCGCGAAGCCCACACGTATTTGCACCACATTGTCAGCCGCTACGAGTCGCTGACCGAGTGGACGGTTTTCTGTCAGGGAAAGCCCTTCGATCACGCGTATGATTTCAAAAAAACGATGCGGGACTATGCCGCCAGTCCAACGACCATTGGCCCGTTCAAATGGCTCGGCCACCTGATCGACACCGACGATAAGCAGGGCGAACGCCTATTTCGGCCGTGGAGCAAAAACGAAGACGGGCGCGGCCTCGACCTGCGGAGCTTCCATCAGGCACTGTTCGGCACCGATGGCCCCAACAACTACACCTTCGTGCTGGGTGCGCAGTTCGCCGTTCACCGCGAGTTAATCCGTCAGCAACCACTCTCTTTTTACGAGCGGGCACTCACTGTTTCAATCACCTTTCCTGATGCCGCCCATTGTTTTGAACGTAGTTGGGACCGCGTATTCGGTGTTATTGGCATCGACGCCGACTGGCTCGCCGGGCGGCAAACGGTGTATCTCAAACCGATGAGACATCAGGTGCTGGGGCACCATTAGTACCAATTTCCCTCACCCCCGGCCCCTCTCCCATAGGGCGAGACGGTCGGCCGTTGCCGGATCAAATCTTCTCGGCGATGCGCAGTTTGGCACTCCGGGCGCGGGGGTTGCGGGCTACTTCGTCGGGCGTGGCTTCAATGGGTTTGCGCGTTACACTGCGCAACGGTTTGATCTCGTTGCCGTACAGATCCTTCTCGACCTCGCCCTGAAATTTTCCTTTATTAATAAAGTTCTTGACCAAACGGTCTTCCAATGAATGGTAAGCCATAACCACCAACCGCCCGCCCGGTCTCAGCATGTCGGGGACCTGTTCCAAAAACTCTTCCAGCGCCTGCAACTCTTCGTTAACCTCAATGCGCAACGCCTGAAACACCTGCGCCGAATACTTGTTTTCCTTGCCACGCGGAGCATACCGCTGCAATACCGCTTTCAGATCGTTGACGGTATTTATCGGTCGGTTTGAGCGGGCCGATACGATAGCAGCCGCTAAAGTTTTGGCGTTCGTCACCTCACCGTACATGCCCAGAATCCGGTGCAAATCGGTCTCGCTGTATTCATTGACAACCTGCCGGGCAGTCCGGTCGCCCTGCTGGTTCATGCGCATATCCAGATCGGCGTCGAACCGAGTCGAAAAACCGCGTTCGGGCGTGTCGATCTGGTGCGACGAAATGCCCAGGTCAGCCAGAATACCATCGATCTGCTCTACTTTATATAACCGCATGTATCGCTTGAGATTACGAAAATTCGATGCCACAAACGTCAGGCGTGGGTCATTCAACGCGGCTGCGTTCGCGCGGGCATCGGCGTCCTGATCGAAGCCAAATAACCTACCCGCAGGCAGTTGATCTAAAATTTCGCGGCTGTGCCCCCCCCCGCCGAACGTAACGTCGACGTAGATACCGCCGGTTGTAAGATTCAGTCCGTCGACACAGGCTTGCAGCAGAACAGGTTCGTGGTAATTAATCATGGAGAAACTAACCGTATGGAGTGGTCGTTATTTTTTTATCATGAAAAAAATTATCTATCTCGCAGCCTTCGGTCTGCTGTCGCTACCAACGGCCTGCTCCAGCCAGTCATCACCGGCAACGGTCAAACCGGGCACGTACCGGGCCGTTCTTAAAACCAAGGGCGGTGAGCTACCGTTTGGGTTGGCTATTCAACCAGTAGCTAACGAACCCAACACCTACAGCGTGTTTGCGCTCAACGGTAACGAACGGTTGCCCATGGACCCGGCTACGGTGCAGGGCGACTCGATTCGCATTCCGATGGCCTTATTCGAGTCGGAACTGGTGGCAAAGATAGACGGGAATACGCTCCGGGGCGAATGGCGTCGGCGACGGACGGCTCAGCAAACGCAAACCTTACCGTTTGATGCTCAGTTAGGATTAACATACCGCTTTACGCCAGATGGCAGAACTGCCAGTGCGAACCTGAGTGGCAACTGGGCGACGGATTTCGACTTCAAAACCGGGCGCGTCGACACAACCGATGCAGTGGGCGTGTTCAAACAAACAGGCAACCGCCTAACGGGTACGTTTCTGACGCCCACCGGCGATTATCGCTATTTGGAAGGAAACGTCGTAGATGATAGCCTATTTTTATCCTGCTTCGACGGGTCCCACCTATTTTTGTTCAAAGCCAAACATAACCCAACCAATCAAACACTCATGGGTGGGTTTTGGTCGGGTGTAGCGGGCTACGAATCATGGGTAGCGCGGCTCGATCCCAATGCAAAACTGCCCGATCCGGCCAAACTAACGTATCTGAAGCCGGGGGCCAAAACGCTCAACGTCTCCTTCCCCGAACCCAACCGTGGCGACGGACCGGGCAAAACCGTTTCGCTGACGGACCCACGCTTCAAAAACAAAGTGACAGTGGTGCAGATTCTGGGGTCGTGGTGCCCAAACTGCATGGACGAAACCAACTTTCTGAGTCCGTGGTATAAGCGCAACAAAAGCCGGGGGGTCGAGGTGCTGGGGCTGGCGTTCGAGCGGTCGCCGGATATGGCCGTGTCAGGGCCGAAGATCGAACGCATGAAAGAGCGGTTTAAGATCGATTACCCCGTCGTACTGGCCGGTACAAATGACAAGGCGCAGGCCAGCAAAGCCTTGCCCGATCTAAACGCCGTTGTTGCGTTCCCCACCACGATTTTCTTGGATAAAAAAGGGCAGGTGCGCCATATCCACACGGGTTTTAACGGTCCGGGCACGGGCGTTTACTACGATCAATACGTAGACGAATTCAATCGCTTAGTGGATAAGCTGCTGGCCGAATAAAACCGTATGCACGCATACTATTTTCTGAAAATATAGTAGTTTTACAGGGCCAAGATGACTAAGGCAATACCTGCCATGAAGAAAGAGAAAACCGTTGACTTTCATATAAAATGGGGCTGGCATGCCATTTCGCGCATGTATAACGCCTACGCGTCGCGCTACGACCTGACAATGGCAATTGGTTACGTGCTGCTGAATATTGACCTGGACGAAGGTACGCCTGCTACCAAAATTGGGCCGCTACTGGGTATGGAACCGCGCTCGCTGGTGCGGATGCTGAAGAGTTTGGAGGAGCGCGGCTTGATACGGCGCGAAATCGACGGAAACGACAAGCGCTTTGTACGCATCTACCTCACCGAAACCGGCCGGGAGAAGCGGGAGATGGCCCGCGAAGGCGTTATCCAGTTTAATAACATGATTCGGGAACGCATTCCGCTCGACAAGTTGGTGACGTTTATGGAAGTTATGAAGGACATCAACCGGATTGTGGAAGAAGAAAATGCCAAGATCAAAGCCGGAGAACCGGAGGAGTTGACCCTGGACTAAATCTACCAACCATGACCCTACCGCTGCCTGCTGACAAGCGTATGATGAGTTTTGAGCGTCTGATGGGTGTTGTGATCACGTTTTACCGGGCGAATCCAAAAAACTCACCCAACAAATGGACATCAGCCGCGATGAGGTTGCCGTTCAAAGTCATTCATCTGAACGATTTGATTACTGAGAAACTCGCCACCGGGCGATCCAAAGATTTGGGGGATGTAGAAGAACTAATTAAACTCAAAAATGATCGGAACACCGATTAGATGGATCCACACAGTTGCTCTTCCATCCGTCTTATCTGTATTACGTTTTTTTACTTATGGAAGCTACCTTAGAAAAACCCAAAACCACTTTGAAAAATCGGACCATCCGGCGCGTAGCCGTCCTGGGATCGGGCATTATGGGATCGCGGATTGCGGCTCACTTTGCCAATATCGGTGCCGATGTACTGCTGCTGGACATTGTTCCGAAGGAGCCGAACCCGGCCGAGCAGGCAAAAGGCCTCACTACCGATAGCCCCGCCGTACGCAACCGCATTGTCAACGACGCGTTTCAGGCAATGCTCAAAGCCAGTCCAGCATCGCTTTACAGTTCTAAATTTGCTGAGCGCGTCAAGTTGGGAAACTTCGACGATAACCTGAAGGACATTGCCGGGTACGATTGGGTAATTGAGGTTGTGGTGGAACGGTTAGACGTTAAACGATCCGTGTATGAGCGCGTTGAGCAGTTCCGCAAACCGGGAACGCTCATCACGTCCAACACGTCGGGGATTCCGATGCACCTGCTCACCGAGGGCCGGAGTGACGATTTCCGGCGCCACTTCTGCGGGACGCACTTTTTTAACCCGCCCCGCTACCTGCGGCTGCTGGAAATCATTCCCGGCCCCGATACGGACCCCGTCGTGGTGGATTTTCTGATGAATTACGGTGATTTGTACCTCGGCAAAACGACCGTACTGGGCAAAGACACACCCGGTTTTATTGCCAACCGGCTTGGTATTCAGTCGTTGATCCAAACCATCCGCGTGGCCGAAGACATGGGCCTGACGGTGGAAGAAGTCGATAAACTGACTGGTCCGGTAGCCGGTCGGCCGAAGTCGGGTACGTTCCGGCTGTCGGATGTGGTGGGGCTGGATACGACGGTTAACGTAGCGGGTAACCTTGTCAAGATGGAGCATGACGAAGCCCGGCTGTCGTTTGAGTTACCCGCATCGGTGCAGAAGCTAATGGAAAACAAGTGGCTCGGCGACAAAACCGGACAGGGCTATTACAAGAAATCCAAAGATGCCAGTGGCAAAACCGAAATCCTGGCGCTCGACCTGAAAACGTTTGAGTACAAGCCATCGCAAAAGGTAAAATTCAGTACGCTGGAAAGCACGAAAGCGATTGACAACCTGAAAAAGCGCTTTCCAGTGCTCGTGGCTGGTCAAGACAAAGCGGGTGAATTTTACCGCCGAACCTTCGCCGATGGCTTCACCTACGCTACGTACCGCATTCCTGAAATCTCCGACGAACTGTACCGCATCGACGCGGCCATTACGGCTGGTTTTGGCTGGCAGTTAGGCCTGTTCGAGACGTGGGACGCCATTGGCGTCAGGAAAGGACTGGAGATGATCGAAGCGCAGGGCCAGAAACCCGCGCCGTGGGTCTACGAAATGCTCGATGCCGGTTTCGATCAGTTCTACAAAGTTGACGGAGGCAAACGGCAGTATTACGATATTCCAACGAAGAGCTATAAAGCGATTCCGGGTGTAGAGCAATTTACAATTCTGGAAAACCTGAGCAATGGACAAGTTTGGAAAAACGCGGGGGCCGCTATCTACGACATCGGCGACGGCATCCTGAACTTAGAGTTCCGCAGCAAGATGAACACATTCGGCACGGAGGTATCCGAAGGGCTGACTAAAGCCATCAGCATGGCCGAGAAGGACTTTCGGGGTTTGGTGATCGGTAACGATTCAACGGAAGCGTTTTCGGCTGGGGCTAATCTGGGTACGCTGTTCATGTATGCCGTGGAGCAGGAGTTTGACGAGGTCAATCTAATGATTGCGCAGTTCCAGAAACTCATCATGCGCCTGCGCTATTCGGCTATTCCAGTGGTGGTAGCGCCACACACGCTCACGTTGGGCGGTGGCTGCGAAGCGGTGCTGCACGCCGACCGCGCCGTGGCCCACGCCGAAAGCTACATTGGTTTGGTTGAAGTGGGCGTTGGTCTGATTCCCGCCGGGGGTGGTACGAAAGAAATGGCAGCCCGCGCGTCGGACCTCTACCAGACGGGTGATCCGGAACTGAATATTCTGCAAAACATATTTATGAACATCGCCACGGCGAAGGTGTCAACCTCGGCGCAGGAAGCCCGTGAGATGAACTACCTGCGCGCTACGGATCAGATTGTGCTGAACCGCAGCCGACTAATTGCCGAAGCCAAACAAGCCGCCCTCGAACTGGCCGACAATGGCTATACGCAACCCAAAATGCGGACGGACATTAAAGTGCAGGGCCGAACCGGCATCGCGCTGTTCAAGGCCGGTCTGACGGCGATGCGCATGGGCCGCTACATCTCGGATCACGATATGAAAATTGCCGACAAATTAGCTTACGTTATCTGCGGGGGTGATTTAACGTCACCCCAAGTCGTGTCGGAACAGTATCTGCTTGATCTTGAACGCGAAGCATTCCTGTCGCTAACCGGCGAGAAGAAGACACTGGAGCGGATCCAGAGCCTGCTGGCAGGTGGGAAACCGGTGAGAAACTAAGAAGAGTTTAACAAGTTTGTGCGGTTTCCCTCCGGGATTCGTAGTTTGTAGTTGCTGGCTTAGTCAACGACTGCAAACTACGAATCCCGGAGGGAAACCGCACAAACTTTCTCACACCTTTTCCGCCCGCTCTTCCTTCCGGGCGTTTAAATACCCACGTATGAGTGTAAACGTGGTAATGCCGAGGAAGAAGATGACAATCCAGTGGACGTAGTTGATAATCCACGGGAAATTTTCTCCAAAATAGAATCCCCCCCCAACTAAGGTTGTTACCCAAATGGCTGCCCCCACGAGGTTATACAGCATGAAAAAGCGGAAATTCATGTGTATCAGCCCGGCCAGAATCGGCGCAAACGTGCGAACGATGGGTAAAAACCGAGCTACAATCAATGCGCTCGTACCGTATTTCTCGAACGCCACACGTGTGTTTTCAATGTATTTCTTCTTGAAAAACAGCGAGTCCTGTCGGTTTTGAATACGCCCACCAAAGTAGTGTCCCGTTAAGTAGCCGAGCAGCGACCCCAGCACGGCCGCCCCAAAAATGCACGTCATCAGCAGCCACAGCGGCACATTTAGCACTTTCGTACCCGCAAATACACCCGCCAGAAATAGCAGATAATCGCCCGGCAGGAAGAAGCCGAAGAAAATGCCGTTTTCAACGAAAATAATGAGCGTAATCAGTACCAGCCCACCCGTACGGATAATCTCCTCTGAATTGAGCAGGTATTGAAAAAAGTCGATGAGCTGGTTCATAATGTAGAATGGACGTCCACGTCCGTTCAGCCGCAAGGCTAATTTGATGTGTTATTAGCCTTGCGGCTGAACGGACGTGGACGTCCATTCTACACATACTCCGCCAGTTCGAGCCAGCGGTCAGATTTTTGAGCAACGGTTTGGTCAATCTCCTGAATTTCCCGCGCCCAGGCTGTTAGCTGTTCGTGGTGCCCTCCGCCGTTGAGTAGACCCGTAATTTCGGTTTTGCGTTGCTCCAGTATCTCAATTTCGGTTTCAAGCGTTTCATATTCACGAATCTCTTTAAACGACAATTTTTTCTTAGATCCGTTCACATTTACGTTCGCCGGTGTTGAGTTAACCTTAGGGGTGGGGGTTTGGTTCTGAAGGATCGTACCAGCGGGTCGGTTGTCAGCGCGTCCGTCAGTGCGAGGTTTAGAATCACGCCACTCACGGTAGTCGGTGTAATTACCCGGAAAATCGCGCACTTTGCCTTCGCCTTCCAGTACAAAAACATGCTCCACAAGCCGATCCATAAAGTACCGGTCGTGGGTCACGATCAGGACGCAGCCCGCAAAGTTGAGCAGAAAGTCTTCCAGTACATTCAGTGTCATAATGTCGAGGTCGTTGGTCGGCTCGTCAAGGATCAGAAAGTTCGGGTTCTGCACTAACACCAGTAACAACTGCAACCGCCGTTTTTCGCCCCCGCTCAATTTGGCAACAAAGTCGTATTGCTTCGGCCGGTCGAACAGAAACCGGCTCAGCAGTTGCGTAGCCGTGATGGTATCGCCGTTAGCGAGTTTCATTACTTCGGCCACATCCTGCACAACATCAATAACGCGCTGATTTTCGGGTAAATCCAGTTCTGTTTGGGTGTAATAACCAAATTTGACCGTGCCGCCCGTTATGATCTTGCCTGAATCGGGACGCAGTTCGCCGGTGAGCATGTTCATAAGTGTAGTTTTACCCATGCCGTTCTTCCCAATCAACCCCACGCGGTCAGGGCGCTTGAACGTGTAGGTGAAATGATCGAGCAGCACCTTGTCACCGAACCGTTTGCTCAGGTTCTCAACCTCTAATATTTTACTGCCGAGCCGAGCCATGCGCAGGTTCAGGTCGAGGTCGCCGTCAGATTTCTTACCATTCGTTTTTTCTTTCAGATCTTCAAATGCGTCAATACGGTACTGCGCCTTGGTGCTCCGGGCTTTGGGTTGCCGACGCATCCATTCCAACTCACGCCGGAACGTGTTGCGGTCTTTGGCCAGTTCCGACGCAGCCGCCGTTTCACGTTCTTCCTTTTTTTCCAGAAAATAAGCGTAGTTGCCTTTATAGGTATACAACTGCCCATTGTCCATCTCGGCGATTTGGTTGCAGACCCGGTCCAGAAAATACCGGTCGTGCGATACCATCAGTAGCGTACCGTTGCTGGTCGTCAGAAAGTTTTCCAGATACTCGATAGCTTCGAGATCGAGGTGGTTGGTCGGCTCATCCAGAATAATCAGATCAGGATCCTGAATCAGCACCCGCGCCAGAGCCACCCGTTTACGTTGCCCACCCGACAGCGAACTAACCCGCTGCTCAATGTCCTGAATACCCAGCTCGCCCAGCATCTGCCGGATTTGCGCTTCGTAATCCCAGGCTTCGAGCTTTTCCATGTCGGCCATGGCGCGTTCAAGCCCAGCATGATTTTCGCTGGACAGTGCCATTTCGTAAGCCCGCACGGCATCGAGTTGAGCGCTTTCGCCCGCCAGCACGGCCTCCATTACGGTTAGCGCGTCGTTGAATTCCGGTTGCTGATCGAGGTAGCCAATACTGATGTCTTTGCGCACACTGACAAGACCGGCATCGGGCGGCATAGTCCCGGCTAAAATGGATAACAACGTAGTTTTGCCGGAGCCATTAGCGCCAACAATAGCGATTTTGTCGCCCCGGCTAATGCCAAAGGTAAGGTTGCGAAACAGCGTACGGTCGCCGTAGGATTTAGTTAAATTTTCGGCTGATAAGTAATTCATACTAACTAACCCTGTAAGATCCTGGACGGGGGTGCCCGGCCCTTGCAGGTGTGGGTGGTGGTTTTGTGTGCTTTTACAAAGGTACAACAAAGGAAATCGTTCGTACTTTTACCTTTAAAGGCGTACTAAGCTCCTTCTCTTAATCAACCAATAATGCACCTGAACCGTTTCCTGATGGCGGTTGTCCTCACGACCACAACGGCAACCTGCACAATTGCTCAAACGACAACGCCCGCTAAATCCTATACCCAGACGATTCCCGGCAGTAATCAGACTTACGCGATGGTAGCTATTCCGGGCGGCAAGTTTCTAATGGGCAGCTTACCCGATGAAAAAGGCCATATGCCCGACGAGTCACCAAAGCACAGCGTTACGGTCGAGCCTTTTTACATGGGCCAATATGAAGTAACGTGGGACTTGTATGACCTGTTTGCCTTCACCAACATGGAAAAAGAGATGGCAGCGAAGTATACGGAGGCCGACGCGAACCTGACCAAAACCGACGCGACTACACGACCCAGCCCCCCTTATGTCGATATGTCATTCGGAATGGGGCGGGCGGGCTATCCAGCCATCAACATGACCCAGTACGCAGCGATCAAGTTCTGCGCCTGGCTCCACGCCAAAACGGGCGTGTTTTACCGCCTGCCGACCGAAGCCGAGTGGGAATACGCCTGCCGAGGCACTGGCCCAAACGCCACGCTGGCTTACTCATTTGGCAACGATGTGAAAAAGTTAGGCGAATACGCGGTGTTTACCGGCAACAGCGGGGGCGGGTATAAGAAGGTCGGCACCAAAAAGCCTAACTCATTCGGGCTGTACGACATGCACGGCAACGTAATGGAATGGACGAAAGACCAGTATATTGAAGACTATTACAAGCAGAAAGCTACCGGAAAAGTTACCGAACCGTACGCGCCCACGACAACCCTTTACCCCAACGCTGTGCGGGGCGGCTCGTGGGACGACGAACCGGCAGTGCTGCGTTCAGCCGCCCGGACGCCCTCGGCCCCGGCCTGGAAAGTCCTCGACCCGCAAAGCCCCAAATCCGACTGGTGGCTAACGTCGGCTTCGTTCGTCGGCTTCCGCATTGTAAGGCCCGTCAAAACGCCAACTGAGGACGACATTAAAGCGTATTATGACATCAAGCCAATCAAAGACTATTAATAAAGAGCGAATGAGTGAAAGAGTGGCTGTGCTTTGTCGTCAGCATCTTTCACGCTTTCACGCTTTCACTCATTTGCTCTTTCACTCTTTATCTATGCTCTATCTTCTGCTCGGCGCGAACCTCAACGACCGCGCTCAAGCGCTGCGTCGGGCTACGAGTCTGATTGCTGAGCGTGTCGGAGAAGTAATGAAGCAGTCGGGATTGTACGAAACAGCGCCATGGGGCATCACCAGCCAACCAGCGTTTTTGAATCAGGTGCTGGCCGTTGAAACGATGCTGGCACCGGAGGCTGTGCTCGTCCAAACGCAGGAAATTGAGCAGGAACTCGGTCGCGTTCGGCAGGAAAAGTGGGGCGCACGGGTTATCGACATCGACATTCTGTATCATAGCCAGTTAGTTGTGACCACTGAAACGCTCATCATTCCGCATCCGCATCTTCATCAGCGCCGGTTCACGCTCGTGCCACTGGCCGAAATCGCACCCGATTTTGAGCATCCTATTTTACGGAAGACGACAATTAATTTACTGGCCGAGTGTACCGACGCTGGCAAGGTCATCGCGGTATGAATCCGTTTTAAGTTCGCTAATAGCTTCGCCCTTGCACTCAAAAGGTTTTACCTTTGTGCCGGGCCGCCGGAGCGGTCAGTTTGTTGTCATTTCATAAAAACCACCCTGCTATGCCTGCCACGCTCGACACCGTGCGTTTGTTAGCCGACCGCATCAATGCGCTGGAAGAATCGTCCACACTGGCGATGACCAAAAAAGCCCGCGAATTAGCCGCGCAGGGCCATAACGTAATCAGTCTGAGTGTGGGTGAGCCTGACTTTAAAACCCCCGCTCACATCTGCGATGCCGCTAAAAAAGCTATCGACGATGGTTTTCACGGCTACTCCCCCGTAGCTGGTTATCCCGACCTGCGCAAAGCCATCGCCGACAAATTCAAGCGCGACAACAACATCGACTGGAAACCGGAAAACATCGTTGTGTCGACGGGAGCTAAGCATTCGTTAGCTAATGTGATTCAGGTGCTGATTAACCCCGGCGACGAGGTACTGATTTTTTCTCCGTATTGGGTTAGCTATTCCGAAATGGTGAAGCTCGCGGAGGGCAAGGCGGTTGTGGTAGATGGTTCGTTCGAGAATAATTTTAAAGTAACACCCGAACAGTTCGAGGCCGCCATCACGGATCGTACCCGTATTGTGATGTACGCGTCGCCCAACAACCCGACCGGCTCAATCTATTCCGAAGCCGAGCTTCGCGCCATTGCCGACATCGTGGCCCGCCATGAGAACATTTATGTGCTGGCCGACGAAATCTACGAATACATTAATTTCACGCCCGAAGGCCATTTCAGCATGGGATCAATTCCTGAAGTAGCTGATCGGGTCATCACGGTCAACGGTGTGGCGAAAGGCTATGCCATGACCGGCTGGCGCATTGGCTACATTGGTGCGGCTAAGTGGATTGCCGAAGGCGTTGAGAAATTGCAGGGGCAGGTAACGTCTGGCACCAACTCCATCGCCCAAAAAGCTACCGTAGCAGCTCTGAACGGCCCAATGGAGCCAAGTTTGGACATGGCCAAAGCGTACCACCGTCGGCGCGACTTGGTTGTAGGCCTGTTGCACGAGGTTCCGGGCTTCCGCACCAACATTCCCGAAGGTGCTTTCTATGCGTTTCCCGACATCAGCTATTACTATGGCAAATCAGATGGCACAACGACGATAGGGAACTCCGACGATTTTGCGGGCTGGCTCCTCAACACGGCCTACGTTTCAACGGTAGCCGGATCGGGTTTTGGTGCACCTAACTGTCTGCGCATTAGCACGGCCGCTTCGGACGAGGCCCTGACCGAAGCCGTGCAACGCATCAAAGACGCAGTGGCGACGTTGAAGTGAAAAGAGTGGTAAGCCGCCCGTGCGGTCATAAATAGTTGGCGCGGAAGCAACACATGCGCCAGCTACTTACGACCGCACGGGCGGCCCCGTTCTTTACTTACCACTCTTTCCAAACGGTACAACGGCCTTCACGCTCACGTTCCGGCCCATGTTGAAGACCCCGGCCCGGCCCGTAAACTCGTTTACGCCAAAGTATTTTAACCGGTTCTGATGGCTCTGGTAGGCTACGTCAAACAGGTTCTGCACGGTAACATACAGCGAAAATAAAGTCCGGCCCTTGCTGCCAAGCACGTCACTACCCGCACCCAGATTAATAAGTGTGTAGGCAGGTGTCTGCGTTTCGGTGCCGTAAGCTAAGAGTGCCTGATTTTGCCGGGCGTTGTGTTCGATTTCAAGCAACGTGTACAGATTTCGCCAGCGATTGCCTGCTTCGGCTTTCGTGAACTTCAGTTGACCAATCACGCGGGGCGGTGGCAGAAACGGCAGATACCGTGCCGAGTCAATAGTAGCTGACAGGTTGCGCGACCGTACCAGCGAATAGGATGTGGTGAGGTGAAACCACCGCGCCGAACGCGGATTAATACTAAGCTGCGCTTCCCCTCCAAACAGGACGGCGTTGCCCTGGTTATACCGATACGTCAGGATTGGCCGGTCCGGGTCCACGATGGAGTCGCGGCCGAAGCGGTCAAGTACCTTTTCCGAATAGGTAAAATTATTGATCCGATTCTGAAACAGGCTGGCGGTTATGTTTACACTGGGCGATTCGTAATTAACCCCCAGATCACTCTGAAACGAGGTTTCTGAGCGTAGATTTGGGCTGCCAATTTCGTATCGGAACGTACCGGCATGTTCGCCGTTAGCCGACAGTTCGGGCGTCGACGGGGCGCGGAATCCACGCCCTAAATTAACTTTTACCGTCCAGCGGCCCGACAGCGCATAGGTCGCACCAAAACTGGCTGTTGGGTTTGAGTAGGTTTTATCTAAGCCCGCAAAACGCACCTGGCTTCCCTGAGTCGGATTTTCGCTGAAAACGCCTTCCCTACTGGCGTAAAGTCGATTGATACTCATCTTCCGAACGTCCATTCGTAAACCCCCGTTGACCGTAAGTCGGTCAGTTTTCTTTTGGGCGAACAGAAACAGCCCGTTATCCCACGAGCGGTAGCCCGGATAGAGTACCTGCAATCCCCGGTTCTGATTATACTGACGCAGCCCGTTGCCGCCAATCGTGAAATCCCAGCCGTTGCGCCCACCGAGGTAATACTTCAGATCGTAGAAGACGTTTTGCAGATAAAAGAAAAGGTCGGGCTGACCGGGCGACAGCGTACTGGCAAATTCCTGACGCCGGTTCTGAGTATAGCTGACAATGGCGGAGATGTTACCCCTGCCTATTTTAGCAAATGTATTCCATGACGTTTTGAAATTGTTCAGGCTCTGGTAATTAGCCGGTATAATGGCCCGGCTGCGCAAGATGGCATCCGAAACGGGACGCAGCGCTTCTGAGTCAGCCGACACCCGAACAAGCTCCTGGAAGCGCCCCGTACGGTCCCGTTCGCCCGTTACGACGTTAATATCCTGGTGCCAGTTGGATAGGTATAGTTGCGAATAGCCCCACTTTCGGTTGACTCCAATTGTGCTGTTCACGTCAAATTCGCGGTAGGCCGAGCCATAAACTCGCCCGTCATAGCGATTTTGGTAGTTACCAGCGTTCTTGGAACTTATGCGCACTCGTCCAAACAAACCTTTCTGCGTTGTGCCCTCCACCACCCCCGACAATCCGATCAGGCCATTGTTGCTTTGGTAGTTGGTCAACAGTTGACCGCGCATAACACCCGCTTCGGGCGGGCGGGTTGAAATCAGGCTCATCACCCCCCCCAGGCCGTCGGAGCCGTAGAGAAGACTACCGGACCCTTTAATAATTTCGTAGCGCTCAATAGAGTATTCATCGATTTGCAGGGCGTGTTCCTCACCCCATTGATTGTCTTCCTGCCGAACGCCATCATGCACCGTAATGACCCGGTTGAAACCCAGCCCGCGAATGACTGGTTTAGACAGGCCCACGCCCGTTGTAATCTGCGACATGCCCGGCAGTTTCCCAACCGCATCGACCAAATTTGTCGAACTGGTTTGCAGCCATTGGATTTTATTATACGTCAAAATCGGGACAGGGCTGTCCTTTACGGTTAAGCCAGTGGTGAGACCCGTTACGACGACCTCCTGAAGTAGTCCGGCTTCGGGTTCAAGCACAAAATCGGTGATCGTCTCGCCGTCGAGCAGCCGAACGGTACGCACCTGCGACTTGTAGCCTAAGTAACGGATTTGCACTTTATGAGAACCGGCGGGTACATCGGTTATCCGAAACCGGCCGAGCGTATCGGAGGCACCCCCTTTTTGCAAAGCGGGGAAATAAACCGTCACGCCATTGAGCGGTTCACGGGAGGCTTTGTCAGTGATGAGACCACTAAAAATGGCCTGAGCCGTCGCCAGGCCCGGTAGCAACGTAAAAAAAAGGAGTAGTCGACGCATGAAACATTGGAGAGCAGTTGGAGAATGAACCAGCCGTACGCACGCCCAGACCTTTCCTTCCCAGATTTCTGGTAGAGAGTAGTTAGGATGTTATACACACGGAAAATGCAGGAATCAACCCAAATGCACCGGTGGCCCCCGATGTCTGAACGCAACGTGCGTAGCCCCAAATGAAGCGGGTACGGGTGCTTCACCGTTCACCCTGGGCAACAGAATGACCGCAATTAACACATGCCAAGTGACAGGGTCCGAATTGGCATACAGCGCATTAGCGAATGCATCAAGCCAGATTAATTCGTCGCTGCTGTGGGCATGATTAGGAAACTGGGTGCCCGGCGATGATTTGTACGGGTGAGCGTGACAAATAATAGTTCCGTCAGCCAACCGGTGAGAATGGCGAAACACAACCCCGTTGACCAATACAGCAACGTACAGGCCAAGAAGAAGTCGGGCAATCCCAAACCGATATTGTTTCAGACGAAACACTCGAACGGTGTTAAAATTGATTGATGAACAAAAGTAAGATGATCTTACCAGTTCTTAACGTCTTGGTAAAATAACAGCTTTAAAGACCACTTTTGGCACTAAAATTGATGGAAAGCGTCGGATGAAGCGTAGACTTTAACAAGGGGTTATGTGAAACAACAAGTTGGGAATAGACAGTAAATTTTCTACCCTTCTCTTGGTTTTGGATTAAGTCAAGGTTAATTTTGAATATGAAAGGAGCACAGACAATTAACTAAGCCCAATTTGCCTGTTACGAATAAGTTACCGTATGCTTAACCATAAAAACCTTTGAGCTAATGAAAAATGTTCGTTTATACATGATCTTCCAATGGATCTTTTTCTTACCGGTCATTTTACCCCTTTGTTTAATCTATGGCGCGTTACGTGGTGCAGCCCAAATGGCGGAGCGCGTTTTAGAGCAGATACTTACGGATATCGCTCCGCAGCGTGAAGCACGCCCTACAATAGATTGAATACCATATTACAAAGGCAAAAGCCGGATACATAGTTAAATGTGTATCCGGCTTTTGCCTTTGTAGCATGTTTGTACCATGATAGACTACCCAAATATAAAGTCGATGTTCTTGTCTTTATAATTTTCATCATCCAACGCCAGGAACTCCTCCCAGAAGGGATCGGTTGGCAAGGCAGCTTTGCAAACGATAGGTCGGTCGGGCGCTCCGGCTTGTTTAACCGGATGCATGAAGTAAAGCCGCCGGGCATGTAAGTATATTTTCTTGTCAGGAACCGCTCGGTCGTATCCATACTTAACGTCACCCCGAATTGGGCACCCGATATGCGCCAGTTGAGCCCGAATCTGGTGCGGCCTCCCCGTGATAGGGTTTACCTCAAGTAGATAATGTTCATTTATTTTGCCCAGCATACGGTAGGACAATTCGGCCTTCTGCGAATTGGGAGCTTCATAATCGTACACCGTTACCTGGTTCTTCTGTTCGTCCTTCACCAGCCAGTTTATTAGTTTATCAGCATCTACGGGCGGTTTGCGCCGGACAATCGCCCAATACGTTTTTTGTACCTGCCGCTTCCGAAAAATCTCATTCATCCGCTCCAGCGCTTTTGACGTCCGGGCAAACACCACTAAACCGCTCACCGGCCGGTCGAGCCGGTGAACCAGACCCAGGAATACTTCCCCCGGTTTACCGTATTTTTCTTTAATATAATCCTTCAATACATCGAGCAGCGTTACATCGCCCGTGCGGTCGCCCTGCACCAGAATTCCAGGTACTTTATTGACAATCAGCAGATGATTATCTTCGTATACAACTTGAAAGGGATCTTTTTTCATAATCAATTCTATAGGATAAAGAATGAATAATGCATCTGTGGACGATCATTATTCATTCTACATTCTGCGTTATTCATTCTTTAGTAATCAACTCAATACGCTTCTTTCTCGTTCGGGAAGTCGTTGGCCTTCACATCGTCGACGTAATGCGCAATGGCTTCCGTCATAGTCGTGTGCAGATCGGCGTAGCGACGCAAGAAACGGGGCTTGAATTCATTGGTAATCCCCAGCAGATCATGCACTACCAGAATCTGCCCGTCGGCGTCCGGGCCAGCGCCAATACCGATAGTTGGAATTGTGAGACTTTGAGAGACTTTCTTCGTTAACACGGCCGGAATTTTTTCGAGTACTATTCCAAAACAGCCAATGTCCTCGAGCATGTGAGCGTCGTCCATCAGCTTTTGGGCTTCGGCGTCTTCCTTTGCCCGCACCGCATATGTACCAAATTTATAGATCGACTGGGGCGTCAGGCCGAGGTGGCCCATGACCGGTACACCCGCGCTTAAGATTCGGACGATGGACTCTTTGATTTCAAGGCCGCCTTCCATTTTAACGGCGTGTGCGCCAGACTCCTTCATGATCCGAATCGCCGACCGCAACGCTTCAGTCGAATTACCTTGGTATGAACCAAACGGCAGATCGACTACGACCAGCGCCCGTTTGACCCCCCGCACCACCGAACCGGCGTGATAAATCATCTGGTCGAGCGTGATGGGCAGTGTGGTTTCGTGACCCGCCATCACATTCGAGGCTGAGTCGCCCACCAAAATTAACTCAACCCCGGCCGTGTCGACTGCCCGAGCCATGGAGAAGTCATAGGCTGTCAGAGCCGAGATCTTTTCGCCTTTATTCTTAAGCTCCTGAATAGTATGCGTCGTAACGCGCTTGATATCTGGGTTATGGATGGACATGGAAGGCAGTCATGGGGTTGTTTAGTCGATCAGTCAACGAAGACTGACAAAATTACGCCAAACTTACTGACTTACTGACTGGCCAACGGTGTAAGTCATCTTGGAACGAGCCACGATTCCGGATTGAGTTTTGTGAACTCTTTCCAAATCTGGAACTGGACTTCCGATACGCCGTTTTTATCGGTCGCTACGGTACCGATTGATTCGCGGGCTTTTACGCGTTGCCCCGCCCGAACCGATACACTGCGCAGTTTAGCATAGATCGTGAAGTAATCGCCGTGCTGAATGGCCACCACGTTGTTCATACCCGGCATACTGGTCACATCCTGCACAATGCCGTCGTAGACTGTCCGGACACCTTCGCCCGCCGTAGTTTGAATATCGACTCCCTGATTTTCGACGTAGATTCCTTTAAGAACGGGGTGCGGCTTGCGGCCAAACCGGTCCGAGATGAATCCTTTTGTCACAGGCCAGGGCAGCCTGGCCCGTGATGCGGTAAACGACGACGCGAGGGCCGTTTCCTCATCGTTCAAATTGTTATTTCGGCGTTCGTCGGCTTTGCGGGGGGCGGGTTCATCAACCGGCTCAATGGGGCGCTCCGCTTTTGCTACATCGGCGGGTGCGGGTTTCTCACCCGCTTCTTTAGCAGCCGCCACGGCTTCTTCCGCCCGTTTCCGTTCCGACGCCCGGCGGGCCACTTCTAAGCGAACCACCCGCTCCCGTTCCCGCCGTTCAGCGCGTTCGCGGGCTTCACGCGCAGCCCGCTCCCTTGCCTCGCGGGCAACAATGCGGGTAATCATGGATTCGAGCCGGTCGACAGCCCGCCGACTTTCGGTTAGTTCGGCACGGAGTTCTGTTTCTTTTTGACTTAACTCTTTCACTACCTGGTTTTTCTCGCCTTTAAGCGTCTCCAGCTTCTGAGTTTCCTTTACTTTCACAACCAGCGTACCACGCTGTTGCTGGCGCTTACGCTGAGTAATCTGCTGCTTGTTTTGCAGCATCGTCTGGACGCTGTTCATCTGGCGCACCTGAGTCTGACGAGCGTCGGAGTATTGCCGCAGATACCGATACCGGGCCACCAATTGGTTGAAGTTGTCGGCGGCAAATAGAAAACCCAATGGATTGACTTGCTGACGGCGCTTGTCGGCTGCGTAGATCATTGAGCCGTATTCGGCCCGGAGTTTGTCTAAGTCGCGCGTGAGTGCAGTACTGGTCTGACGAAGTTCGGCAATTTCAGCTTCGGTCAGTTGTAGGTCTTTGTTGAGCAACCCAATTTGCTGCGATTGCGCCTGAATCTCCTGGTTTAAGGCTTTCAACTGACCCAACCCCACCTGTTTTTCGGAAGCGGTTCGCTTCAAAACCGTCCGAATCTGATTCATCTTTTCTAAGTTCTGCTTCTTCTCTTTCTCCAGCATCTGTCGGCTGCGTTGTGTTTGCTGCGCCCACGCTGGTGTCAACAGCCATGCGCTACCGACGAGCAGTAGTACTACCCATTGACTAAGGCAATTAAAAAGCGGATTACGGGTGTGCATAGATACTAAAACCACGAATTACTTAAGGTCGACGGGAGTAGTTGACCGGAATAGTAAATGGAAACCCCGGATTCTTGTCGACCAGTTCAACTTTATTGTGCTTTATGCGGAGCAGCGTCTGGTAAAACTGGCCATCTGTCTTGGATTTGTAATCTAACGTTACCAGGCTGGTATACGGAAACAGAAAGTTGTTGAGCGAGGTAAAATCTTCGTAATCCAGCCGCAACGTATTTTTTGTCGGCTGCTCGGTTACCATCAATTTTTTGAGCTTCCGGTCCTGCTCACCAATGTAGTTTTCGACTAGAACCTTTCCTTCGCTTTGGCGCAGTAACAGGTAGTCGCGTTCGTTCTTGATTTTTTGCGCCGGGCGTTTGGGCAAGGGAAGATTGCCAACGATAAGCGCCTGCAAGAGAGCGAAATTCATCTCGAAATTGAACTGACGGCTCAGTGTCGGAAAGTCGTAAACGGCGTATTCGCGGTGAATTTTGTCGATAATTGTGATTGAGTCACGCGTGATTAGCCCCCGAACGGCTTCAATACCCAACTTATTGACCGACAGCCAGATCAGACTGTCCTTACGGACCCGAATATTAATGTTAGCGTTATCTATATCCTGTTCCGGGCTTTTAAACGAGATTTTCGATTTGGCAGTCAGATACCGAAAATCAATTTCGGCAACGTTGGTACGGGCTTCTTCAATGCCGGGCCGGGCCGGACGGTTCAGGCTAGAGTCAGTAGGGGTTGTTTCAGGTGGGGTAATACCGGTAGAATCCGTTCTGGTGGGGCGGGGTGCTGACGCAACTGGCCCTTTTTCTGCCGGTACAGCGCCTGTAGTCTGCGTTTGCGACAACCGCCGACGTCGGCAACCGTCCGAATAGAGTAATACGCTCAGCAGCAACGCATAGAGCAGAAATTTATTCATACAGTTTTCCGGTAGCGATTTTCTTGTCTAAGTTGGGACCAGCGCCACCTTTGGTTTTTGCCAGCTTCCACTGTTCAACCGCTTTGGGAATCTGTCCAAGCTGATAGAGAACGTCACCGTAGTGTTCAATAATTGTCCCGCTAACACTGGCCGGGTTAGCTAAGGCCTTCTCTATATACTGTTTTGCTTTGGGGTAATCCTTTGTGACGTAAAGCACCCAGGCGTAGGTATCCAAATAGGTAGCATTGGTGGGATTGCGCTCCGCTAATTTTTGCGCCAACTGCACCGCCCGTGACAGGTTTTGCTTCCGCAGCGACAGAAAATAACTGTAATTGTTAAGCACGTGATCGTTCAGCGGGTCCACTTTTAACACCGCTTCATAGGCCTCATCCGATTTGGCATGTTCACCTAAGCCATTATACGCATCGCCCAACTGAGCACCAATTCCATTTTTCAGTTCATCATTGGTTGTGGCCACCAATAACTTCTGGCTTTCTTCAAGAGCGTCGACTGCTTGCTGATAATTGCGTTTGTTGAGGTTTGCGGATCCATTAGAGTACCAGAACAGTCCCTGCGTCGGGAACACGTCAAGTGCCTGCTGAGAGTGGCTCAGTAAGCTGTCTACCTGGTTTAGTTCGTGATCCAATTGCAACAGTGCCTCCCATACTTCGTAGATCGAACCATCTAAACGGGCGGCTTTGGCGTAGGCGTCGCGGGCCTCTACTTTTTTTCCCTGCTGCATGAGCAGGTCAGCCATCATCACCTGTGTTTTGGGGTCGTTGGGGGCTGTTTTGGCCAAGTTCTGCGCCATCGTCAACGCATCCTGCTGAGCCGCCGGGTTCTCGCCCGTTATGCCCGCGTAATTCGACAGAATCCGCGCTTTCAGCCCTGCTTCAAGGTTGGGACTGGCAAATACCTGATTCAACTCCTTCGTGACGCGGGCCATGTCGCCCTTCTTACGGTAGATATCGGCCAGCAGAACGTGGGCCTGCGGCAGATCGGTCGTTAGTTTCAGCGCCCGGTCAATCCAGGCGATGGCCGGGTCGGGGCGGTCGTTGGCAATGAGTAGTTCGGCCCCTTCGAGCAGATAGTCCGGGTTGCCGGGTTCTGACTGCACTAACTTTTCAGCTTCCTCAATAGCCTTATCGATTTTATTCTGCTTGAGGTAAATCCGCTGCTTCTGACGAATAATCTCTTCGTTCAGGCCTAATTCGCGTTCAACCTTGTTGTACGTATCCAGCGCTCGGTCGGGCTTTTCGTCAAACAGGTAGATAGCGGCTAACTCAACGCCGTATTCCGCATTCTCAGTACTCTTTTTGAGCAGCGCTTCATACAGTTCTTCCGCTTCGCCGTAGCGCTTTTGTTTCACGAACAGTTCAGCCAGCAACAGCGCGTAGAACTTGTTGTCAGCATCCAGCGAATGTGCTTTGGCCGCATAAGGAACCGCTTCGGCAGTTTTGCCGGTTTTCGAGAGCGCAGTGGCGGTGGCATACTGCGCAGCCGCATTGGCCGGATTCTTCTGCAGCACCTTACCAAACTGGGTAATTGCTTTCGTCGGCTCGTCGGTGATCAGGTAACGCATTCCCTCAGCAAACATCGTTTCCTCTTCCATCCGGACCGTCGTTGTTGAGACCGAACTGGGTTTAGTAGCAGGACTATTTGTTTTGTCGCGTTTGCGTTGCGCTACTGCGGGTGTCATGCCAAGCCATAGCACGAATCCAAGACCACCGACCCACCCAAGTAGCAGCCGGGTCCAATGCAATCTGTAATGTATAATCATGCTGGTCAGCATATTGGAGTGCGTATGTATGAAAACGCGGCTCAACTCGATCTATTGCGGCTTTGGGGTGATTGAGCTTATCAAACAAAGGTAGTTCAAAATCTTGAATCAGAAATCTGTGAACAAGTGAGCGTTATGGGGTTTATACGGTGGGGATTTGCGGCAAACGGCTCTATGAAACAGCCACGCAGTTCCCATCGGAATATCCCACAAAAAACAAACCAATAACACATGGAAACGCTGTATACTGCCACCGTCAGCAATGTCGGTGGGCGCGAGGGTGACGTTAAATCACTTGATGGTGTCTTGGAATTAGACGTAAAACGACCGGTCGAGATGCACGGTACAGGCGGGGCCACTAACCCCGAAATGCTGTTTGCAGCGGCTTATAGTGCCTGCTACAACGGGGCGCTGATGGCGGTGGCCGAACGCCGTAAAGTTATCCTGCCAACACATGCCGTGGAAGTGAGCATCTCGCTGAACAAGGACGGCAACAACATGTTTTTGTCGGGCAAAATAGTCGTTAAAGCGCCTGGCATGGATCACGATCAACTTCAGCAATTAGCCGAAACGGCCCACGCCGTCTGCCCCTACTCTAAAGCCATAAAAGGCAACATGGAAATGGGTATTGAGGTGATGGTGTAAAACCAGTCGTAAGTAGCTGACGCATTCATTATTCGCGCGTCAGCTACTTACGACTTATTCTACGACTTACGACTAATCTTCACTAACTCACTGCATCATACACCTGCACCCGGTTCCATAAATGGGCGCATTCGGCCACAAACTCTAAGTGAACTGGGTGAACCTGGTACGCATCGTGCGCGGCCCGGTCAGCGAAAACGAGTGTAATCGAGAAGTCGTAAGTGTGATCGATAACCGAGCGTCGGGTGTCAGCCGGTTTACCAATGTAAGCCGTGGCGATGTGGTTTACGCCTTTCAGTGATTCGAGACCGGCGCGTAGGGCATCGCGGTCGGATTGACTTTCGGGATGGGCAAGCCAGAAGAAAACGGTATGAACGAACATAGACGATTAGTTGGTCGGTTAATAAGTCGATCAGTCGGCAAGTTAGTAAGTCACTGATTAACTGACCAACTCACTGACCCACCAACTGAGCGAAACTGATTAAATGAATTTCTCCAACTGCTTCACCAATGTGCCAAAATCCTTGGGGTAAGGTGCCACGAACGTTTGCTCAGTGCCGTCCAATTGCTTAAACGTCAGCGAGTGGGCGTGAAGGGCAACGCGGTTAATCAGTGGTAGTTCTTCGGTTCCCTGTTTCAGATTAAACTTGCGTTTCACATCCGACAGAAAAACAGGTTTCCCGCCGTAGGTAGCATCATTAACAATGGGCGCTTTCAGGCACATTAAATGCACCCGAATCTGATGCATTCGCCCCGTAATGGGCATACACTCTACTAACGTTGTATTCCGGTAGGCCTGCAAGGTGTTGAAAATTGTTTCGGCTACTTTACCATTTTCCCGGTCGATCCGCACCGCCGTACCGTCTTTAACGGGCGAAATGGGTAAGTAAACCGAAATGCCTTCAAAATCATGCACTCCGTTCGTAATCGCGTGGTAGCGTTTCGTGACTTCACGATGTTCAAACTGCATGGCTAAATGCCGGTAGGCTTCCGGGTTCTTGGCGATGGCCAGAATGCCCGACGTTTCTTTATCTAAGCGGTGCCCAAGCTGCGCATCAGCATGATACGCTTTGGCCAAACGCAAAATACTTTGGCCGCTTCGGTCGGTGGTGCGCTCGTCAAGTGAGGCAACACGGGGCGGTTTGTTGATGAGTATGTAGTCATCGCTTTCAAAAACGATGAGGTCTTCAAAATTTAGTTTCACAGTTAATGAGTCGATGAGTCGGCGAGTTGATGAGTCGGTCAGTCAGTGAGTGGCTGACTGACCGACTCATCAACTCGCCGACTGTAAACAAACACAAAAAGCCTCCCCCAATCGGAAGAGGCTCACTACACGATATGTGGTGTAAACGGTTACAGCGACAACGTGCCGCGCTGGTGGGCCTTGCGAAGCGTGGCTTCCAAACCGTTCTTATTGATGGTTTTAATGGCCGACGTAGCCACCTTCAGCGTGATCCATTCGCCCGTCGATTCAACAAAGAACCGCTTCTTTTGCAGGTTCGGGAAGAATTTACGTTTCGTCTTATTGTTAGCGTGGGAAACATTATTACCCGTCCGCGTGCGTTTTCCTGTGATCTGACAAACTCTGGCCATTACCGTACTATTTTCCGTATGAGGGCGCAAAAGTAGCTAATTCTCTCGTACTGTGCAACTCATCATCAGCTTTTCTTGAATCCGTAGGGGCAGTGCCGACACCCGTTTTTGCAGCAATAGCCGCGTTTGCTGTGGTAGGAAGCCGTAAAAACGATGAATCCTTCCGGTGTGTAATAATAGTCGTCGTCGGCTAAGCCAGGTAGTTTCTTTTTCTTCGGGTGGGGTTGCATTAGTCGTTTGGGCGTCTGCCGGAGAAGCCTTATTTTTGAGAGAAACGGACCAGCTTTCCCGTTGGTTGCAAAGTCCGCATCTTTCTTCATCAACGCAGCCTCAGTTACTAAATTCGCTACATACCATGGAAACGATACTGCCACTCACCGCCACCGACCAGGCCATGCAGTTGGAATGGAACTACGGTGCTCACAATTACCACCCCATCCCGGCTGTGCTGACGCGGGGCGAGGGCGTCTACGTTTGGGATGTGGAAGACAAACGTTATTTCGACTTTCTGTCGGCCTACAGCGCTGTGAGCCAAGGGCACTGTCACCCGCGTATTATCAACGCCATGATTCAGCAGGCTCAGCGCCTGACGCTTACCTCACGGGCTTTTTACAACGATAAAACCGGCCATTGCGAAAAATACCTCTGCGAGTTTTTCGGCTACGATAAAGCGCTCATTATGAATTCCGGGGCTGAAGGTGGCGAAACTGCCCTTAAACTCACCCGCAAATGGGCGTACTTAGTCAAGGGGATTCCGCAAAATCAGGCGAAAGTCGTGTTCGCAGCTGGTAATTTTTGGGGACGTACGCTCGCGGCTATCTCCTCATCCACCGACCCAAGCAGTACCAACGACTTCGGGCCGTTGCTGCCAGGTTACGTAATTATCCCCTACAACGATTTGAACGCCTTGGAGGACACGTTTAAGCGCGACCCAACCATTGCCGGTTTCATGGTTGAGCCAATTCAGGGCGAAGCGGGGGTGGTGGTGCCGCACGAGGGATATTTAACCGGTGTTCGCGACTTATGCACCAAATACAATGTGCTGTTTATTGCCGATGAAGTGCAAACGGGTATCGCCCGGACGGGCAAGCGTGTTGCCTGCGACCACGAAGGCGTAAAGCCGGACCTGCTGGTGCTGGGCAAAGCGCTGTCAGGCGGGACCATGCCGGTGTCGGCCGTGCTAACGTCAGACGAAGTGATGTTGACGATTAAGCCCGGTGAACATGGCAGCACCTACGGCGGTAACCCACTGGCCTGTGTGGTCACTATGGAAGCCCTACAAGTGGTGGAGGACGAGAAATTAGCCGAGAACGCAACTACAATGGGCGAAATTTTCCGCACCCGCATGACAGCCCTGAGTCAGAAAACGGAGTTGGTAAAGTCTGTGCGGGGCAAAGGGCTACTCAATGCTATCGTAATCACCGAGCGTCCCGATCTTGGCCACGAAACGGCCTGGGAAATCTGCCTGAAACTGAAAGATAATGGCCTGCTCACCAAGCCCACCCACGGCGACAAAATCCGCTTTGCGCCCCCACTCGTCATTAATGAAGACCAGATGCACGAAGCGTGCGATATAATTGAGAAGACGGTAATGGAATTTTAATGTAAAATGAACGATGGTTAATGTATAATGTGAGCTAATGGGTCCCCGAGTAGCTCACATTATACATTAACCATCGTTCATTTTACATTGTCTACCTCACAGGCTGGCCGTTTTTGAACATACCCGCAATGCGTTCCCCATCGGCGAACGTGTAGGTACCTTTACCGTTGGGTACGTTGTTTTGAAACCAGCCCGCGTATTTATCGCCGTTGCGGTAGAAATATACCCCATAGTCGGCGCGGAGGTTATCGCGGAAGTTGCCCTTATATTTCAATGTGCCATCGGCGTAATATTCTACTCCCTCGCCGTGCTTGTCGCCCTCTTCAAACTCGCCGACGTAGCGCTCGCGGGTTGGATAAACAAATACCCCTTTCCCGTCTTCGCAGTCGCCCGACAGGCAACCCACCGTGGCCCGAATCGGAGCCTTCGGCAGAACGACGGGTCGGGTTGCTACGGTAGTGTTGGACGCGGTTGAGATAGGTTTAGGCGCAACGGCAACCGCCGGTTTGGTCGTCGTGCGGGACTTTGGATACATAGCTTCGGCCTCTAACCAACCCTTGCGGATGGCATCGACGCGGGCGGGTTTGGCGGGGTGCGTGGCCGTAGCGTGTTCGTCGCCCAGCGCCCGGACGGCTACCACCGACTCATTAAGCGACGCGCCCAACTGGTGCAGCACAAATCCAGAAAACTTGTCGGCCTCGATCTCTTTGATGGGCTGCCCACCGCGACCGTCAATGGTATGTCCCTGCAAATGGTGACCAATTTCGTGCGCCATGATGCTGATCGCTGACCAGTCAGTCTCGGTTTCCTGCACAATTTTCGACATGAAAGCTCCGTCATACACAAGAAACCGCTGTCCCTTCAGCACCGTGGCAAAACAGTTGTCGGTATTGGAACACTCAATCACTTTAAAATTGCGCATCAGTCCAATGGGGCGTAGGATGCGATCTACAACCTTTTCAGCGTAACCATTGGATGGCGTTTTGGGGGAGCAAACCACCTCAGGACTCATGCCCCCGCCGGTATAACTACAAATAAATGCTCCGGTCGGCGTTCCGACGGTTGGCGCTCCGGCCATTGGCGTTCTGACTGGTTGCGCCGGCAACGGGCTGCTGAGAGCCGCACTAAGCAGGAAGAGAGAGAAAGATAGGGCCGTTTTCACTGGTATAACCGGGTGGGTTAATCGTTCAACACGGCAGAATAACGACGAAAAGCGGTTGAGGATTGTAGGCTTACTTTAAAGTCAGCAGATTGCCCGCGCAGGATTAGCGAAAAACCTGTTTGCTAACTTTTCCCTTCGCTCCCACGGCATAACAAGTGGCTTTGGCACAGGCAACCGAATGATAGCCGTCGGTGTCGAGCGCCTGCCACGTTTGTCCCTGATCGGCGGAGAGACTCGTGCCTGATGGCCCTACTGTTAGCAACCGGTCGCCGGGGAGCAGGGCAACGGCTTCTTTCAGGCCGGGTGGGTTGGTGGGATTGACCGTCTGCCAGGTTTGGCCGCCATCACGTGTGATGGCCGCGTTTGGGCCGGGCTGTTGCTCCTGCT
Source organism: Spirosoma arcticum (assembly GCF_054779955.1). Lineage (NCBI taxonomy): Bacteria > Pseudomonadati > Bacteroidota > Cytophagia > Cytophagales > Cytophagaceae > Spirosoma > Spirosoma arcticum. The sequence goes on along the minus strand of NZ_BAAGXG010000002.1, from coordinate 275,648 downwards.
TGTAGTTGCCACCCACCACCATACCCACTTTGACACTAAAAAACCGCATTCCGAACAGTCCCGTAGCTTCTCCGGCGGGCAGGGGCGTGGTACTTACGGCCCATGTACGGCCTCGGTCCGTAGAGCGAAACACCCGCCCAGATAGGGCTCCACCCGACGCAATCCAGACGTTTCGCTTACCCTGCACTACCAAACTGGTGCCACTGGCCGCAAAGGCCGCTTCGTTAGGCTGCATGAGTGGCAGCGCGGCTTCGGGTACGCGTTGCCACGTTTTTCCGCCGTTGGCCGTCGTCAGAATATACCACTTGTTATCAATCGGGTCGCTGAACACCAGGCCATTGTTCTTATCCCAGAAATCCATTCCGTCGAAGAATACCCCTACCTGTTGCGTTTGGTAAAGCAGCGACCAGGTTTGGCCGCCGTTGGTCGTTTTATAGAGCCGGGCCTGACCTTTTTCGGCGGGTCCGGCACTCATCAGGTAAGCCGTTTGGGAGTCGATAGCCTGAACATCGCGGAAGTCGCAGGTCAGCGCGTCGGGTACGGTGCCAGTTTGCCATGTTTGACCGCCATCAACGCTACGGAGAAACGTCCCCTTTGTCCCCCCAATCCAAACGACATCCGGCCCGGCAACACTGACCGCCCGAAAACTGGCATCGGTACCAACTACCTGCGGCTGCCACTGGGCGAACGTGGGGAACTGAGCCAGCAGCAGGTTGACAAACAAACATACAAGGGCGTGTTTCATGAACGCAAGATAGGCACTCAGCAACGAATCAGCCGCGTAGTGCGCCTGCCACTCCATTAACCCACTGTCGGCTACGGCGTTCTGCCGCGTGGCAGCGGTGCCAGTTGCTGCACGTCGGCTTTGAGTCGCCTAATCTCCTGCTCCTGGCTGTCGGATTTAAAATAATAATAGAGACCAAGAATAAGAAATACTTTCGACAGGATGAAGATAGCAATGAATGCCGTTCGCCAGTTTTTATGCACCCGAATATGGGTGTTGCTAACCTCAACGTCGATATAGCTCGGCCGGGGTGATTCCGTATCGGCAGTCGGCTGGTCAAACCGGGTGTGAACATCCGGCTCTTTTTTTTGAATCTCAGTCCCGTAGATGCGTTGCTCAATGGCAACTTTTATGCCCGGTGGCGGGGGCACGGCATTGGTCAGAAAATACTGCTCCATCTGGACTTCGAGTTCATTGAGTTCGGTCAGCACGTCTGGGTCGGTGATTAGCACTCGCTCCAGTTCATCCTTTTCTTCTTTGGATACCAAACCCAGCAGGTAACCTTCTATAATGCCACTTGTCAAATACTGATGATTCTTCAATGTCGGATAATTAATGGGTACGCATAAACTTAACATGTTCGCGCAGGGCTTTTAGCACATCCCAATACGTCATCTCCAATCGCTCAGCAAGGGCTTCCGGGTTAATCCCTCTAATAAATGATAGATCGAAAATGAGTTTTGGTAAGTTGTCGGTAGAGCCGGACTGAGGTTCAGCGCTAATCGATACGGACGACTGTGCTGATTTTGCTTCAAGGGCTTTCATCCGCGCCATACGGACAATGGCGCAGGCTGTGTTGGTTGGCGATTCACGCACCAGTTTTACCTGCGTTGAGGTGAATAAGTCAATGAGCACGGTCTGGGCAATAGCTGGCTGGGGAACGATTTGTATAATAATACCATAGGCCATTGCTCCGTACTGATCGTACAGCGTCAGTTGGTCAGTATACGAAACGGGTTCATTAGCAATTGATTTTCTATTAAATCGTTTTAGAAACCACATAACTTCACTAGTGTCATTGATAAAACACAGGTAAAGCTAAAAAACCAATTAAATCATTCCAATTAAATGCGTAATCAGAACTATCAAATAGCGTTAAAGTTTATCCAAAAGTTCATATGTAAACTTGGGTTCTATTAAGTATTATACATTCGCCGAATATTGGTTGATAGCAACGCGTAAACTTCGGCTAATTGGGGCTGAGTTGTTAACAACGACAAATGCGATTCAATGGTCGAAAGATCATTTCGGCGGGCGGGGCCAGTTTGTACGTCAGCCGGATTGTCAGCGGCCAGACCTTTACGCAACGTTTCCCGGATAAGGGGACGGAGCAAGTCGAATTCCAGTCCGTCGCCTGTGGTCAGGTCGTGGGCAATGGCAAGCAGGTGATTCGTGAAGTTACAGGCGAAAACGGCCGCTGTATGCAGTACTCTTCGCTCATCGGACGTAATCAGGTAAACAATATCGCTGATTTCCTGCCCGATGCCCACTAACTCATCTTCAACTACTTTTTCGGCTGCCTCAATGCAGATCGGAATCTCGTCAAAGGCCATAAACGGTTGCCCTTTTGTGAACGTTTGAAGGGTATAGAAAACACCCGTGTAAACCGGTACATCGCTGTAAACGGCCATCCAGCGCGTGAGGTCGCTCAACGGCCGACTACCTGATGTGTGCGCAATCCGGGCGTTCTCGGGCAATACTAACCGGGAGCATACACCTTCGAGGGCGTCGTCGGGAATGGCCAGCACGAACAGTTTCGATGGACTATTGGCAAAGTTAAGATCGGAATGGGTCTGGGCGTCGTACAGATTACTGACCAACTGACGGGCGTGCTGAAGTTGCCGACTGTACACTTCGCTGATGTGATGTCCTGCGTTTTCGAGGGCTGGTGCCAGGTGCCAAGCCAGATTACCCGCGCCGATAAAGGATATTTCCATTGTCAAGTATACTACATTTCAATTAAACTCAGCACCGTACCTTTGGGATTGAGTAGTCGTAAGTCGTGGAAGTAGTAAGTCGGTAAGTCAGTCGCTTAGACTTCTGTGACTTCTACGACTTATAACTTCTACGACTTACGACTATTTTGATTTTGGCTTCCATTCTTGTTATCATTCCGGCGTTCAACGAAGAAAACTCCGTCGGCAATGTCGTGCGCGACATTCCGGCTGGCCTGGTGGATGAAGTTATTGTTGTCAATAATAATTCCAACGATCAAACGGCGGTAGAAGCGGCCCGCGCTGGGGCTACCGTTTTAGACGAACCCATTCAGGGCTACGGGCGGGCGTGCCTGCGCGGGATTACCTACGCTCAGAATCGGCAACAAAAACCGGATGTGGTTGTTTTCCTTGATGCTGACTACTCCGATTATCCGGGCGAAATGAAGGCGCTGGTAGCCCCTATCCTGTCGGATGAGGTAGATATGGTAATCGGATCGCGGGCGTTGGGCAACCGGCAGCGCGGCTCCATGACCCCTCAGCAGGTAGTTGGCAACTGGTTAGCCACGACGTTGCTGCGCTGGCTCTATGGCGTTCGGTACACTGATCTGGGTCCGTTCCGGGCCATTCGGTTTGAGAATCTGCTGGCGCTGAATATGCAGGATAAAACCTACGGCTGGACGGTTGAAATGCAACTAAAAGCCGCTAAACAGGGATTACGGGTTAGAGAAGTGCCGGTCAGCTATCGCAGGCGTATTGGTTTTTCAAAAATCTCAGGGACAGTTAAGGGAACGGTGCTGGCTGGTTACAAGATCATTACAACGATTTTCAAATATTTATAGCGGTTAGTCAATCCCCACTAAATTAAATTCCGGAGAGCGTATTACTAACGCGTACTCAGTTGATAATTGAAAAGGACATCGGATAAGTAAGTGAACTCAACGCAAAGAAAATTTCGTTTTTCGTCAACATGGAAGTTTTGGTTCTAATTCTGTACGGGCTGGCTTTGTTGCTGTTGTTTCTATACAACTGTGGTCAGCTAAGTCTAATTATCGTGTACCTGCGCTCGGAGCGAAAACGCCGGGCGGCCGCAGTATCAGTTGCCATCAACCCCGCTGATTTACCGCGTGTGACGGTACAGTTGCCGGTGTATAATGAACTCTACGTTATCGAACGCCTGATCGACGCAGTAGCCTCATTAAACTACCCCCGCGATAAATTTGATATTCAGGTTTTGGATGATTCGAGCGATGAGACGGTTGGGGTCATTGCCGCCAAAGTAGCCGAGTACCAGCAACAGGGATTGGCTATTGAGCACATCCAGCGACCGGAGCGCACGGGCTACAAAGCGGGGGCGTTAGCCTACGGAACGGCGTTTGCCAAGGGTGAGTTTATTGCCATTTTCGACGCCGACTTCGTGCCCGATCCAGATTTCCTGCTCAAGACCATACCGCACTTTAGCGACCCTAAAGTGGCCATTGTACAGACCCGCTGGGAACACCTGAACCAGGACTTTTCGCTGATAACGCAGTTGCAGGCATTTGGTCTCAACGCTCATTTCACCATTGAGCAGAGCGGGCGATACGCAGGCGGGTTCTTGGCTAACTTTAACGGTACGGGCGGTGTCTGGCGTAAAGCGGCCATCGCCGATGCGGGCGGCTGGCAGAGCGATACACTTACGGAAGACCTCGACCTCAGTTACCGCGCTCAACTGCGCGGCTGGAAATTCGTTTACCGCCAGGACATCGGCTCTCCGGCCGAATTGCCGGTGGCCATGAACGCCATGAAGTCGCAGCAATATCGCTGGATGAAAGGCGCGGCCGAATGCGCCCGCAAGTTGTTTAGGCAGGTTCTCCGAACGCCGGGCGTATCGCTGTCCATGAAAATTCACGCGTTCTATCACCTGTTCAGCAGTGCTACGTTTATTCTCGTGCTGTTGCTGGGTATCATGAGTGTACCGTTGATTTACATCCGCAGCCGACACCCGGAATGGGAATGGGTCTTTTTCATCATCAACCTGTTTCAATTCAATCTGTTGATTCTCCTGCTATTCTACGGCATTCCGTTCTGGCTGCTGAAAGAAAATGAGAACAAAGCCAAACTGGCCTGGTACTTCCCTCTGTATTCGTCATTGATGATGGGCTTGTCACTGCACAACACCATTGCGGTAATCGAGGGATACCTTGGCCGTAAAACGCCCTTCGTCCGAACGCCTAAATTCAACGTTAAGGCTTCTACTGATAACTGGGATGCGAACAAATACGTCAGCCGTCAGCTTGGCTGGCTGGCTGTTGCCGAGGGGTTGCTGGCTATCTATTTTCTGGGTGGGCTGGCACTGGCCTTCTACGTTAACGACTTCCGAATGTTCGCCCTGCATATCATGCTGATGATTGGGTTCGGAATGGTGTTTGGTTATTCGTTCATGCACGCGGGTCGTCGCCGTCCGGTTGGTCAGCAGGTTGGTTCCCCGCCGTTGCAGTCGGTGAGCGCATGACCGGCGATTGGCCGGAGCTGTCACGTTGGATGAGGTCGCGAATACCAGCGTCCATGCTTCGTATTCTTTGGCTTATTTTATCAGCCATCTTTTATCTCGTACTGGCTTATGGCGTACCCCGCCAGCAATTCGGTCTGTTGATCGGTTTGCTGGCGGGTTTGTTTTTGGGGTATGGCTGGGTAACGCGAGTGGATGGCGTGATTGACATCGACCGCTTTCTATTTCTATCGGCCATCCTCTTCCGACTGTCACTGCTTTTCGCTATCCCGCAACTGTCCGACGACGTATACCGCTTCGTGTGGGATGGCCGGTTAATGGCGCACGGTTATAATCCATACCTGTACCTGCCGAGTCAACTCCTGAACACACCCATTGCGGCCGTGTGCGGATTAGACGAATCGCTGTTCCGGCAACTCAACTCACCCAATTATTTCACCGTCTACCCACCGGTCAACCAAGCCCTGTTTGGCTTGGCCTCCTGGTTCTCACCGAATAGTCTATTAGGGAATATCACCTGGTTGCGCCTTCCAATCATTCTGAGTGAAATTGGGTCGCTGTGGCTAATGGTAAAGCTGTTACGTCGGCTCGGGGTGAAACCGAATCTGGCTCTGCTCTACGGCCTGAATCCGCTTGTGATTATTGAACTGACCGGCAATCTACATTTTGAAGCCGTCATGATCTTTTTCTCCCTCCTGGCAGTCTGGCTACTGATACAGAATCGACTCGTTCTGTCGGCAGGGGCGCTGGCACTGGCCATCGGTACCAAATTACTGCCATTGCTGCTGCTGCCCCTGATTGTTCATCATATAGGCTGGCGAAAGGGGATTTGGTATGCCCTGCTGGCATGTATACTGACGGCAGCACTGTTTATACCCTTTGCGAGTTTGGAACTGGTTCGCAACGTGTTTTCAAGTATCAACCTGTACTTCCAGAAATTTGAATTTAATGCCAGTGTGTATTACGTACTGCGGACCGTTGGCTACTGGATCAAGGGTTACAACGCCATCGAACGAATCGGCTTCTGGCTGTCGATCACCACAACGCTAAGTGTGCTGTGGATTGCCTTCCGCTGGCGTACCGTCCCGGCATCGGTTCAGTTATTAGCCACGCTGACGCTCTATTTCGCCTTCGCTACAACCGTTCATGCCTGGTACATCACGACACTAATAGCCGCTTCGGTGTTCACCCGGTTCCGCTATCCGATAGTCTGGTCGGCCCTAATTCCACTAAGCTATTTTACGTATCACGCACAGCCGTATGCGGAAAATTTATGGTTAACAACGGCTGAATACGGTGTTGTAGCGGTCGTGATGATTGTTGAGATATTGATATACCCAAAGCATTACCCTACTCCCGGCCGAAACGTCGGAGGTGGGGTAGATTAATATCGATCAGAACGAGTACCGGGCACCCAACTGCACCGAGTAGGGCGTACCGTTCCGTTGCGTGGTGCCCACATTTTCATTGACCCGGTAGTTGTATTGGCGGGTTGTGGCATTGAATCCTGATGGTATTAATAACGTTTGGTTAGCAAGGTTAAAATTACTACCCCAATTGCGCCCCGAGGTCGCTTCGGCCCCTCTCGTCACGACGCCATCCAGCGTTTGACCCAAGAGATTAGCGAAGTTGAAAACGTCGAGCGATAGCTCCAGCTTCTGCGTTTTGAAGGTCCTAAAAATCTTCGAGAGCCGCACGTCAAACGTTCCCGAGAACGGGTTCTCACCACCATTCCGGTCGGCAATGGTACCAATGCTGCTGCGGATGTACTCAGTAGCCCGGTTTTCCGGATTGTCAAGCACCCTTTGCATCGATGTACGGACGGCCTGAGCCACTTCCGGGTTGTTTGGATCGAAGACGAATGCCAAGTCATTGTCGTTGCCGGGACCACCCACGAAGTCGCCGTTGATGTCGCCATCGACCAGCAACGAGTAGCGCGTACCGCCGAGACCCGTGAACCGAACACTGAGCACAACGCCCCCGACGGCGGGCGTCGATCCGTAAGCGACCAGTTTGTGCCGGAACTGGTTGTCCGAGTAGTTGATCTCATCTAAGTTACGCGGGTCGCTTTTGATCGGCCGGAAGGTCGATGTGTTGGCCACGTTACCATTGTACGAGGTGTTGTCTTTGGCGTCGTTCCAGGTATAGCTGAACGTCAATGCACCATCGCGGGGTAACCGAATTTCGCCATCCACAACGAACGAAAGCGTTTGCAGTTTAGCCCCGTTCGTCAGCATCAGCGTCCGGCCAACGGCCTGCGTTTTCCGACCGAGTACATTGTTCGTCTGGCCACTGTTGGTGGCAATGGTGTTGGCGGGCACAAACACGGCCCGGTTGGCTTCGTTACTCAGCGTAAAAGCCGGTTGATCGACTATATTTTGATCGATATAGACGTAATTATTTACCGTTCGGCTGTACAGAAAGTTGACGCCCAGCCGGACGTTATTCCCGAAAAATCGGCTGTACGATGCATTGGCTTTATAAATGGTCGGCACCTCAAAATTTGGGTCGTTGAGGTTGATCGTGGAAACCGGAACGGTTGTGCCCCCCGCCAGCGCACCCGGCGCGGTATTGGGGTCGTTCCGATAAGCGACGAAGTCCGGTCTTGGCACAGGATTGATAGCAGTCGCATTGGCCGGGCGCGTCACGTCGGTAGCCAGTACTTTGGTACCACTATTCTGGATGTTGTTCACCTGCGCGTAGTTGATGACGTAGGCGGAAAATACGCCCCCACCAACCCGGAACACACTCCGGTTCCTGCCACCCGGATTCCATGTCAACTGAACGCGGGGTTGAATATTATCCCAGTCCGTTGGGTTCGCGTCCGTGCGCAGGCCCAGTTCCCGCTCAACCACCGGGTTGTAGTCGCCTTTAGTCAGGTAACTGGTCAGGTCCCAGCGCAAACCCGCCTGCACCGCCACGTCGGGGTGCGGATTAAACTGCATCTGCCCGAACAATGACGCATTCAGCACGTACTGTTGCACCGACGGGATGCCGTTGGTGGGCACCTCACGGGCGTAGCGCGATGGGTTCAGGTTGTTGAATTCGCTGAGACTATTGAAGATAAATCGCCCGTTCTGCTCATTGGAAATGTAGGTGTCCAAATAGGTAAGCGTGTTGTCTGTGCCGAACGTGAAGTTGTAGCGTCCCCGGTTCCAGTACACCGTGTTGGCTAATTGAATTTGATTCTCTAAGTTGCGTTCCGGGGTAAACCGCTGACCGCCCAACTGAACAGACGTGCTGCTGGTTCGGCCGTTGGGCAACAGGGAGCGCACCGTCACAATGGCACGCGGAATGTTGGCTGATGGCAGCAGGCTGTTCGCTTCGTAGTTCCGGGTCGCCGACTGATACTGTACCTTTAGCTCGTTGATGAGCGTTGGTCGGAGCGTCGAACGGAGTGACACCAACGTGCTGTTCTCCCGTGACTTAAAGTTGCCGTATACCTCAAACAAGTTGATGGCCGAATTGTCATTGTTGCTGTTGGGATTGTTCCAGTTGCTGAAATTATTGCGGATTGTCAGTACATTTTTGGGGTTGATTTGCCAGTCCAACCGGGTAAACAGCGTGTTGGCGACGGTTTCGCGGCCAAACTCACCCACCTGCTGCGCATTGCTCAATCCGTATTTCTGACGGCCGATTGTGACCACGCTGTCCAGCACGGCCTTGCTGATTCCGAGCGCGTTGGCATCGGCATCCGACCGGATGTCGGCAATGTAAAACGGGGCCGATTCCGTTTGCCGGTCCAAAGCCACGAAGTAGTGCAGCTTGTCTTTGATGATCGGCCCACCCAGACTGAAACCGTACTGAAACCGGGTAAAGTCGATTGCCCGGACGTTGCCCCGAATGTCACGGGCGCTCGACAAACCGTCGGCATTATAATAAGTGAACGCAGTTCCGGTGATTGTATTCGTCCCTGATTTGGTAACAACACTGACCGAACCACCACCCTGACGCCCTTTCGTCACGTCGTAGTCATTGGTGCTAATCTCAAATTCACGGATCGCTTCGAGCGAAAGTGAATACGGACCATTACCTAATGCGCCACTGGTTAGGTTGTTACGGGCACTGGCCCCGTCGATCAGATAGTTGGTCGATGACGGTAGCTGGCCACCAACACTACCGCCGTTGCTCAACGGCGACAGGGCCAGTAGGTTGGTAAAACTCCGATTGTTGATCGGCAGTTTAGCGATGTTGTTCGCCGTAATGGCCAGAGAAGCCCCCAGCCGGTCGGTACGGCTTTTGAGCGCATTTTCCGTCACGTTCACTTCCTGAAGTTCGCTGGTGTTTTCGGCCAGATCGACGTTGACCGTTAACTGGTCGCCCTGGTTGAGCCGGTAACCGGTGCGGGATTGATTAGCAAAGCCAACGTACGAAACGGTGATCGTGTAGGGACCACCCAGCGGAGCCTGACGGATACTGAACCGCCCGTCGACGTTAGAAACGGTATTGGTCTTGAAGCCTGTGGATTCGTTGCGGGCGGTGATTGTTGCGCCCGGAAGCACCTCGCCGGTGTTGCCTCTTACGAGACCAACGATGCTCGCGTCGGTTGTCTGTCCAAAAGCAGTGACCGATATTAGCAGTGACGACCAAACGCTAAAGCTGACTAAGTTGAGGAGACGTTGACACATAATAAACGTTGCTGAGTTGATATTTACCACCAAAACTCCAGCTACGCGTCAACATAGACATGTTAAAATTTAACATCTTCTCACTTATTCATAAAGGCTTTACATACGAACGAAAAACTTAACAATATGCTATTATAGACGCCTGGACCAAAGAGCGTTTTTTTAGTACGAAACCAGTTCCAGCGCGTCTCTTAGCTTTTTCGAGACGGTTTGGCGGGTGCTGCCCGTGAGATCGGCAATAACCTGATGCGACAGCAGGTCAAACACGTTGTGCTGTCGTCCTTCGCTGTCGTGAATGGCTTTGTCGTATTCATTTCGGAGGTTACCCAGCCGTGCATCAATGTCGCCACGGGTCATGTGAAGGAGCCGGGTTTCGGCCTTCCACCACCGCCGGACAACGTTACCATTGAACCACTCAGACAGGCCCGGATCGTGGACAATGGCGTGTCTGAAAAACGGCAGGGCGATGGACAGCACGGTAATGCTGGTGATGGTTTTGGCAAACTCGAAGAACTCAATGCCGTTGCCAAGGTAATTTAAGTCGCCAAAAAATTCACCCGGCTGCAGCACATCATACACAACCCGCTCGCCGTCTGGCGAATAGCTGCCAATTTTGACGATGCCTTTTTCGATGAGGTGGATATGCGTCTGTTCGTCGCCGGGCTGATATACGTAGATTCCTTTGTCAAACTTTCGGATGAATACATCGCCGGGCGCTTTGGCCTGCCTAAGCCAGTCGTTATGGATTAATATCTGCATACAAACTGAGCCAACAACCGTCCTGAAACCGGACCTGTTGAGTCAACCCATTTTCACGGACTAAGTTATGCCCACCAGCGGGGAGAAACCCGAATTTAACGAAATGATAATAAGTCGTAAAACTCGCTATTTCATCTAAAAAAATCCACCGAAAGCGTCGAGGTCGTCGGATTTCTGAATTTTATAGGTCTTCAGCCAGCCTTTCAAATACGCCGGGTCCGACAGCTCTTTCACTTCGCGCTTCACCTCTTTCACACTTCGTTTCAGCGCCCGAACGTCGCTGTTGAAACTTAACTCCAGCCCCACTGCCGAGCCGACCATTATCAGCGGTTTGCCGAGTGCGGCCGACAGTTGGCTTTGCAGCCCGAACAGTTCCTCGCCGAGTTCATCGGCCTGTTGTTTCAGAATTTTGTTGTAATATTTCAGTTGGTCTTCGGCCAGCGTTTCGAGGTGCGCCTGGTCAATGCGGTTGTACTCTAACTGGAGCCGGAACAGGGCCAGCAGGTCGCTTTTTTCGTAGGCTTCCGTAATGCGCTGCATGATCCCGGTTTTGCGGGCTTTCTCAGCTTCGTCAGGTTCTCGGTCAGGATGAAACGCCTTCACCAGGTCCATGTACAGCGTCCGAACGGCCTTGGTAATATTGCGTTCCTCAATCTGCTTTTTGGCTTCGCGCTCCTGCTGCTTGGCCGATTTGGGCTTTTTCGCTTTTCGCTCTTCCGTTTGCTGCTGACGTTGCTGGTCATCGGTATGGCGGGCCTGCATCTGCTCATCTACGTAGGACATGAATTTTTCTTTCGTGCTGACATCGACGTTTTCATCGAATTTTATGCCGTACATCGACGCGATCATTTCTTTCATCACCTCCGAAATCTGACCGTCAGCTTCGGCGTCAGTCGCATCAAAACCGTCGGCATCGTATTTGTCGAAGATTGGCTTCAACTCGTCCATGCCGTGCTGACTAATGAGGTCGTAGGTTAAATTAACGATTAAATCGATTAACTTTTTTCGCTCCGTTTTGGTGGCTTCGGGCCGGTCGTGCGCCCGGTCAAACACCCGTACCAGATTGGCCCGGTGTTCGTTATAATCCCGCAATAGCGGCACGTATTCGGTTTGAATGCGCTGCTGAACAGTAGTGGCAGTCGTCCGAAAGCCGCTCAGTTCAGTTTCCAGTTCGCCAATTTTCTTAGTTAGCCGGTTAAATTCTTTCTGCGATTTGGAGAGTGGAGTTTTGTCCGGGCCAGGTGTTGGAATCCTGACAACCTGTACTTTTGTCATTCGTTGAGGGTAGTTTGATAAAGCAAAATAATGATAATGGCCTTATAAAAGTTTAGTTCACCCCGTGAAGTTCATCGCCTTTCTACTCTTAGCCCCTGCCCTCCTGTTTGCTCAGCGGCTATCGTTCACCCTGAACCATGACCGTGTTGAGACCAATAAATACGCCGAGATCACCCTTCATCTGCCACCAGTCAAGTCGGAAAATCCCTGTATGAGTACACTGCTGACTGGTCTGTTTATTAGCCCGACGAATGACACCACCCGTGCGGAGGGTTTCTGCGATGCCCTTACTGGCAGCACACACCGGATTCGGTTCATGCCCACCACACCCGGAACGTATCGGTTTATTGTCAAAAGTTACTCCATTCACCGGCGTCGGATAAAAAACGTCCTGACCACCGGGCGGGCGCAGACAGGTAGCTATTCGGGAACGCTCACGGCCACGAAAAGCACTAAAACACGGGCAATCAACGCCAGCCACGCCCAGCCAGACGTGCCATAATGCTCATAATGCTATTTACAGAAGGGCTTATTTAACCCAGGTCGGCGCATCCTGCTCAATGGCGTGGCGGACTTTAGCAACGATATCGTCGACATCGTCGTCGGGGCCAAACTGGAGGGGTTCTTTGAAGCGAACAGTCAGCAGCGTGTTGCGTTTTTTGAAACGTAGTCCTTTTTTATCAAAAGCCCGCCGGAACCCATTGATAACTACTGGTATAACAATTGGCTCATTATTCTTGATCAAATAACCAGTACCCTTCCGAATGGGGGCGTAGGGGCTGGTAGTACCCTGCGGAAAACTGACCACCCAGCCGTGAGCCAGGGCCTGACCAATTTTATCGTTGGCCGTTGTATCCACTTCCCGCTTCACCTCCCGCCCTTCGGCTCGCCACGAGCGTTCGATAGTGAGCGCCCCGCCCAGTGCAAAAATTTTGGGGATAATGCCTTTACTCATCGTTTCGGAGGCCGCTACGTAGTACTGCCGCGCTCTGGGGCCAAGCAGGTACATGGGCGGCAACAATGTATTTTGAAAGCCCCACTTAACCGCGCAGAATATCTGAAAAAACGCAATAACGTCGGCAAAGTACGTCTGGTGATTCGACAGGAAAAGGACATTGTTGATCGGTAGGTTCTCTAAGTTCTCCGTGCCCTCGATCTGAATTCGATTGACTACCGTGTAGCGGGCGTACGTTAACCAGCCAACCATGCCGATAATCAGCCGCCTGACTAACAGCGAATTGCCAAACGGATCGCGCTCAAACACGCCGAGTATATCCAGCGGCATGAGGAATCTGGGTAAGTAGCTAAACGTAGTGGGCTTAACGTATTTCATGTTGGAGTAGGGTCGCAGGTAGCTGGTAAAGTTACAGGACTGCGGCCCTATTATCAACAAAAGGTGCCAATGCCAGACCATACCAGAAATTCTCCGATAAACCGTTTGTACCCGAACCTGTCCAAAACCGGTAGACTCTGCTTACTCTAAAATCTTTTTCGATTCAGTTAATCCTTCGCCAACCTGCGCTGTCAAACCATCAAATCGCACAAAACAACGCAGCCTATCGCCAACGCTTTACACAACCTGGTTCATGTTTACCTTTTTAACTTTTCTACGATTACCGTCATGAAACGAATTGTGCTTGCCAGTGTCGCTGTGTTGGGTTTGTTAGTTGCTCAGTCGTCTTTTGCCCAGGTTCAGGTGGGTATCCGGGGCGGGGGCAACTGGGGTTTTGCATCCAAACCCGCTTTCTTGGGTAGCCTCACACCCACGCTTCATCCGTCGGCTGGTCCTACGGGTGCCCTTTTCTTAGACATCCCCCTGAGCGACCGTTTTTCGTTCCGTCCCGAGCTTGCTTATGTGCAAAAAGGATTTGTTGTCCGGGAGGGTCTTGACATTAATTTGGGTGGGTTCAACCTGCCAATTGGCGCGAGAATTGCTTATCAGTCTCATGCACTTGAAATTCCACTGTTGCTTAAAGTGAATCTGAGCGACGGCGCGGTTCAGCCCTACATCATTGCCGGTCCATCGGTGAGTTACGCCCTCGACGGCCGCATTCGGACCCGCGCCACGGCCCTGTTCACGACGCAGCCGTACGACGTTGACCTGAACTACGGGGGTATGCTGAATCGCTGGGATGTCGGTGCCGTTGGCGGCCTGGGACTGGCCATGGACGCAGGCGCGGGCAAGTTCTTTATTGAGGGCCGCTACACCCACGGGTTTACCCGACAGGTGCAGGTGCCCATCGTCAACGTCGATGTTCGTAACCGGGGTATTGCCGCTTCTATCGGCTATTCGTTCCCCATTGGCTATTAAGTGGAGCAGGTGAGGGAGGTACGGTATTGTTCATAGGTGTCCCACCATTCATTCCTATACGTGCTACGCCACCTCACCTACCCCACTACCAGCCAGTTCTACTATTCACTACAGCATTGTTGAATCAACCTGAATTAGTAAAGGCGGAGCCAGTTGGCTCCGCCTTTCTTGTTGATATGATAACCCAATAATAGCTTCGACGTCGACTTGTCAGGTGGTAAGCTAAACAACTGTCAAAGAGCGAATTTCCCCTTCCCCGCATCCAGAAACGCCACAAAATTGGCAACGCTCCGGTCATAATTTTTTGGTGCCACCAGCAGTTTTCCATCGCTGTCAATCAGGCAGTAATGTGGCTGTGCGTTGTTATTGTACTTCGTGATTTGCAAATCAGCATTTTGAGCACCAATGGTTTTTTTGACTTTGCCGTCATACGTCGAGGTGTACCAGTCGGCTTCGGGCAGCTCGGTTTTGTCATCCACATACAGCGCCAGCATCACATAATCAGTTTGCAGACGCGACAGCACCGCCGGGTCAGACCAGACACGGGCTTCCATTTCGCGGCAGTTTACACACCCATGTCCAGTGAAGTCGATGAAAACGGGTTTGTTTACTTTTTTGGCGTAAGCCAGGGCTTGTTCGTAGTCAAAAAAGCCCTGTAAACCACGCGGAAACTCAAACAGGTCCGCATACTTAGGCGTCTCGCTCAACTGGTTAGCGGCTGATGCAGTTAGGGCAGCCGGGCTGTTGTGCAGGTTAAAGTCCTGAGAGGTTTCGGGGGGAAGATAACCCGACAACGCCTTCAACGGCGCGCCCCAAAGGCCCGGAATCATATACACAACAAAGGCAAACGTAGCAACGGCCAGCATTAACCGGGGAACGCTGACAAACTTTGTCTCGCTGTCGTGCGGCAAGCGAATTTTGCCCAGAAAATAAAAGCCGATCAGGGCGAAAAGAACAATCCACAACGAAAGAAACACCTCGCGGTCGAGCAGGTTCCAGTGATATACCTGATCGGCAACGCTCAAAAATTTCAGCGCCAGCGCAATCTCCAGAAAGCCCAGCACCACCTTCACCGAATTGAGCCAACCACCCGATTTTGGCAGGCTTTTCAGCCACTGCGGAAAAGCCGCGAACAGCGTGAACGGAATAGCGAACGCCGATGAAAAAGCGGCCATGCCAATAATTGGCTTTATGATTTCCCCGCCCGCTGACGCCACCAGCAAACTACCGACGATAGGCCCGGTGCAGGAAAACGATACCAGCACGAGCGTAAAGGCCATAAAAAAGATGCCCGCAATTCCCCCCTTTTCCGACTGGGCGTCCGCTTTGTTGATGAGGGCATTAGGCAGCACAATCTCGAACAGGCCCAGAAACGACAACCCGAATATGAAGAACAGGGCAAAAAACAGCACATTCGGCAACCAGTGCGTGCTGACGAAATTGGCAAAAGCCGGACCGTTGACCCGCGATACAACGGTGCCAATCAGCACGTAGATACCAATAATGAACGCGCCGTACAGCAGTGCTTTCCACTGTCCACCCTGCTGATTCGTGAAGAAACTCACCGTGGCCGGAATGATCGGAAATACGCAGGGCGTCAACAACGCCACCAACCCGGAGAGAAAAGCCGCCACAATGAAGCCCCATAACGACCCATCGGTTGGGGTAGCGGTTTCGTTCAAATTCGATTCAGGAACCGTAGCCACGTTCGTGGCCATCGGCTCGACTCGATTTATTGGTTGTGCTTCGGCCAGCGTTGCCGACACGGGTACCGTTGCTGCGGCAGTTTTCGATGATGGACCAGAAACGGTTGATAATACCGCTGGAGCCGACGCAACAACCGACACGGTGGTTGTTGCCGTTGGTCGGGTAGGGGCGGATACCGTTAGATTCGCAATGGTGAAGTCCTCCTCGCCGGGGATACACTGCCCGTCTTTGTCGGTACAGGCCTGGTAGCTGACCGCACCGCTGATTTGTGGATTGGGAGCGAGAATGCGAACCTTCTGCACAAACTTAGCCGCTCCATGCATCAAATATGTATCACCTTCAAAAGCTTCTTCATACTTGGTTTCAACCTCACTCGCGGGCTTTACCTTACCAACCAGTTCAAATGTGTTGTTCGGCGTGAATGAAAAGACGGTCGGGAGCGGCCCGTCAATTTTAGGGTTCGATTCTGACGAGTAGATGTGGTAGCCTATTCGCACGTTAGCGACAAGACTCAGATCGAGCACATCGCCAACCTTAGCTGTCGACTTAGCCGCTGAAAACGTCCAGGTGACAGGCTTGAGAATTTGAGCATACGTCGCCAGTGGCAGCAACAGCCAGACGACGAGCGCAGTGAGTAATTTCATACGGCGTTTTGGAAACGTGACGATTTAAAAGAAGAACAAGTTTAGAACGAAAACATTTCCTAAAATACGGTATCCGTATTGTCCAATCCGATAATCAACCGCTGAATGGACAAAAATACGCCCGGCCAATCGACCGGGCGTTCGTGTAATCAAGCTTTAATGAAACAAAGAATCAGTAACTAAACAGCACGGGGTTTAACTCATCCTGCGGGTGGTTGCCAACCGGCACGTTCGCTAACCATTTAGCCCAATCGGCAACCTGAAACTGGTTTCGTGGCTCAGCAATTACCTGATCTTTATCCATGTAAATCATAGTCATCACCTTACGGGGCTGGTCGGACGCATTCGGTCCGGCGCGGTGAAACGTCCAGCCCGCGTGGTAGCTAACCTCGCCGAGGTCAAAGGGCGTGTCGTTCAGGGGAAAGTTCTGCTTTTGGAGTTCACGGGCCAAGATTGCTTCGCTGTCATCACTAATCTCAATATCCCGGCCGATTTCAACGTGCTGACTACCTTCGGCGAAAGCCAGTGGCCCCATCTCCATTGGTGTTTCCTGGAGTGGAATCCAGACCGTAACGGTATTCGGCGACGCCAGAGGCCAGTAGAATTGATCGGCGTGCCAGGGTGTAATGCCGCCGGATGGTTCTTTATATAACGCCTGATCGTGGTAGAGCCGCACACCCTGAACACCCATCAGGTCAGCAGCAATTTTGGCCAAGCGCGTTGAGAAAACAAACTCTTTAGCCCGGTCGTCCTCCCGCCAGAGGTTCATAATTTGCAGAAATGCCCGCTCATAGGTGGTGCGCTCTTCCATGGGTTTAATGAGCGTGTTGAGCTTAAAGACCAATTCCGTAACAATGCGGCCGTAGTATTCCAATAGAGCTGGACTAAACACCTGCCTGAGTTTAACATACCCATTTTTACGGTAGAATGCAATGGCATCCGGGCTAAGGACATAAGGTGCTTCCAATTCGTGCGATAGTGTCTTCTGCTCAATCGTTGCTTCCATGCCTACATCATCTTTATAGTGAAACAGTACTTATTCCCTGACAGAATAAAACAAAAGTAAGTTGCATAGTGCGTTGAAAGAAGGTATCTCTTTTCTAATTTATGTGTAATTTTGACATTCATTCCATTGTAGCGAGCGGCAGTGTGTCAAAATAGCGCATCAAATGAAAGCTCTGTTCGAGAAAATCACCATTAGTGAGCAGAATTCGCTGTTGGTACGCCGGTTTCAAATGCCTCACTTCGACGTACCCTGGCACTACCATCCCGAGTACGAACTGACCTACATCACACGGGGCGACGGCCGTCGGTTCGTGGGCGATCACGTAGAGTCGTTCATGGCTGGTGATTTAGTGCTCATCGGGCCAGACATGCCTCATTTCTGGCGGAGCGATGAAGACTATTACCAAGGCGAGTCAACATTGCAGGCCGAATGGGTAGTAGTCCAGTTTCCCACTGCGTTTAGCGAGGACGTGCTGGCTAACCTGCCCGAAGCGGCTGCCGTGACGAGTTTACTCAATCGCGCCCGTTATGGGTTACGGTTTAGCCCCGACGTATCGGCCCGGATGGCTCAGGAAATTGATCAGTTGCCTACTCAGACGGGTTTGACCCAGGTTCTGAGTGTACTGCACATTCTGGACCAGTTAGCGGCCGACCGCGATGCCCACTTATTGGCGAGCGATGGTTGCCAATTAGCCCCCGGCACGGCCGAAACCGAGCGCATGAAGCGGGTATTCGAGTTTATACTAAACCACTTTCGGGAAGAAATCCGGGTGGAGCAAATTGCGTCGATAGCGGGCTTAGCACCAGCGGCCTTTTGCCGGTATTTTAAACGACGTACCCGAAAATCATTTGTCGAATACCTCAACGAACTGCGTATTGGTCACGCCCGCAAACTGCTCAGCAATGTCGATTTGAGCGTAGGGCAGATTGGATTGGAGTGTGGCTTCAACAACGTGTCGCATTTCCACCGGCAGTTCAAACTCCACACCGGCATGACGCCCCTGCGGTATCAGGGCGTGTCGCGGAGAAAATAGCACTCAGGCGTAGTTCGTCACACCTTTTGACGCCGGAGACCGCGCCATTTCTACCGTTTTCTCCCGTACCTTTGTACCTTCAATTGACTGTTTAGCAGTTTATACTTGCCACAGTCAGCTACCGAACAAACGGCTTACCAAAACCGCTCGCAGCAATGACGACCGAAACCATCACCGCCCGCGACACGCAGGTGTTTGACCTGATTGCTAAAGAACAACACCGGCAGGAGTCAGGGATCGAACTGATCGCATCCGAAAACTTCGTGTCGCCCGCCGTGCTGGAAGCAGCCGGTAGTGTGCTGACCAATAAATACGCCGAAGGGCTGCCCGGCAAACGGTACTACGGCGGCTGTGAAGTGGTCGATCAGGTAGAGCAGATTGCCATCGACCGGGCTAAAGAACTTTTTGGCGCGTCGTGGGTAAACGTCCAGCCGCATTCGGGAGCCAACGCCAACACGGCGGTGTTCGTAGCGTGTCTGCATCCGGGCGATACCATCCTAGGATTTGACCTGAGCCACGGCGGGCACCTGACCCACGGGTCGTCAGTGAACATCTCGGGCAAATATTTTCGTCCGACATTCTATGGTGTGGAGCGCGAAACGGGTGTTATCAACTATGACGTCGTTGAGGAAACGGCTAAACGCGAACGGCCCAAAATGCTCATTTGTGGCGCTTCGGCCTACAGCCGTGACTGGGATTACGCCCGGCTTCGTGCCATTGCCGATGAAGTAGGTGCGCTACTACTGGCCGATGTGTCGCATCCGGCCGGGCTGATTGCTAAAGGACTGCTGAACGACCCACTGGCTCATGCTCACATCGTGACCACGACGACGCACAAAACGCTACGCGGCACGCGGGGTGGCATGATCATGATGCGGAACGACTTTGAAAATCCGTTTGGCATCAAAACGCCCAAAGGCGAAACGCGGCTGATGTCGTCGCTGCTCGATTCGGGCGTGTTTCCGGGTACTCAGGGCGGGCCGCTGGAGCACATTATTGCGGCCAAAGCCGTTGCATTCGGCGAGGCCCTCACCGACGACTTTTATGACTATACACTCCGAGTGAAAGCCAACGCCCAGGCAATGGCCAAAGCGTTTACCGACCGGGGTTATTCCATTATTTCGGGCGGCACGGACAATCATCTGATGCTGATTGACCTGCGCAGTAAAGGCCTGACGGGTAAACTGGCGGAGAATACGCTTATCAAAGCTGACATCACGATCAATAAAAACATGGTTCCCTTCGACGACAAATCGCCAATGGTGACCTCGGGCATGCGGGTGGGTACGGCGGCCATGACGACGCGGGGCCTGAATGAATCGGATATGGAACAAATCGTCGTATATATCGACCGGGTGCTAATGAGCCACGACGACGCAGCTACGCTGGCAACCGTAAAAGAAGAAATCAACGAGTGGATGAAAGCATTTCCGCTCTACAAAAGTTAAAAATAAAGAGTGAAAGAGTGAAAGAATGCGAGCGCAACTGTCCAACGCTTACGGCATTTTTCACTCATTCACTTTTTCACTCTTTCGCTCTTTAGATACAATGCCACTCGACCAACTGACTGACGAAGAAATTGACCAAGAAGGAAAGGAGATGTCCTTTTTGGATCATCTGGAAGAACTCCGCTGGCATATTATCCGCGCTGTCGGGTCTATATTCGTGTTTGCCGTAATCGCCTTTATCTTCATTGAAGATATTTTCGATAAGGTAATTCTGGCCCCAAAGCGCCCTGATTTCTGGACGTATCGGATGATGTGTAAATTGTCCGAAGTAACGGGTTATAAAGACTTATGCGTTGACAAGTTGAACTTCACCTTGCAGGCGCTGGGCATGGCCGATCCGTTCACGATGGCGTTGACGTCGTCGCTGATTATTGGGTTAAGTTTTGCGTTTCCTTATGCATTCTGGGAAGTATGGCGTTTTATTAAGCCGGGTTTAAAAATGACCGAGAAAAAGGCTGCGCGTGGTGCCGTGTTCTTTGTGTCGCTCCTGTTCTTGTTAGGTTTGCTTTTCGGTTATTATATCGTCTCCCCATTAGCTATTAACTTCCTGGCGAACTATCAGATTTCGCCCGAGATAAAAAACCAGTTCGACATCACGTCATACGTCGGTATCTTGGCGACACTATCGTTGGGGTGTGCGCTCGTTTTTCAAATGCCGATGGTAGCCTTTGTACTCTCCAAAGTAGGAGTCTTAACTCCAACATTCATGCGTGAATACCGCAAACACGCCTGGATCGTGATTTTAGTGGTGGCCGGTATTATTACCCCCTCGCCCGATATTTACAGCCAAGTACTGGTGGCGCTGCCACTGGCTATGCTGTATGAGATCAGCATTCTGGTGTCGGGGTCCGTTCATCGGGCACGGTTGAAAGAGGAGCAGGCGCTGATGAATTCGTAGTCATCTGAGTTTACGTATGAAGGTCCGTTCGCCCGAGCGGACCTTTTTGCTTTGTGAGTGGTTCGTGTATCTTTACTAAAAAGAAGATAAGCTTATGCAAGTTCTGGAGAAAGTACGGCTGAGTGATGAGCAGGCAGCGATGCTGGAGGGCGGACAATCGGTCATAATCTCGGCATCCTGGGAGGAATTTGACGGGTTCTTTACCGAAACCGACTACCGTGCGGACTATCACAATGGACAGATTATCATCATGGGCTTAGCCACACTTATTCACGAATTGTTAGTTGGCCGAATCATCTACATTCTTACCGGCATTTACTTAGGCCAACCGGTTTATGTAGCGGGTAGCAATGCGGGCATTCGCAAAGAGGAAAAAAAAGGTCATTACAACGGCGATGTATTGGTGATAAAGGGAAAGCCTGTTTATCAGGGCAAGTCCCGGTCTATTATCACCAACCCGTATCTGATTGTCGAAGTACTTTCTGAATCGACCAGCGACTATGACCTCGGAGCCAAGCGTCGAAAGTATGAGCAAATGGATACTGTTCAGGAAATCGTTTTTGTCGACCCCCTCGACCGCGAAGTGCTGGTTTGCCGGCGAACTGATCAGGTTAATGCCTGGCTTGAGACGACGTATAAGGAACCGAACGAGTCGGTCATGATTGACGGAAACCCGGTTCAACTCGATACCATTTTTGCTAATCTACCCGAAGAATAGATACCGATGCAATACGACTTCCGTCGATACCACATTCGCTCCATCAACGTGGCCAACGATGCCGAACGAGCGGTCATCAATCAGGAGTTGAAAGACTTATATGCGTCGTTATCCGACGACGAAAAAGACGAGTTCAATCGGCAGCTTCAGGCATTTCTAACTACGGAGATGGGCCGCATTAAGTCCGACTATGAGTCTGTGAAGGGAAAAAATTAATCAGTATCCCAACGCTGAAGCGGTGGGATACGTTGAGAAATCAAATCATACCCCGCGCTTTCAACTCCAAATATTTATTCACTGTACTAGCCGTCAGGTCTTGCGGAGCAGTCAGGATCGTTTGAATACCATATTGAGTTAACTCCTTCACAATCTGCTTTTTCTCGAAAGCAAATTTCTCACCAATCGTTTTCAGATAAACCTGTTCCGTATCAATAGCGGGCTGGTCGAGGAGACTGCGCAACTCGGTGTTCTCGAAGAAAATAATGAGCAGCAGGTGATCTTTCGCCAATCGACGTAGGTACGGTAGCTGTCGTTGCAGAGCGCTCATCGTCTCGAAATTAGTAAATAGCAACAGCAGACTACGCTGCCGAATGTGCGTTCGGACGCTGGCATACAGGCTTTCGTAATCCGTTTCTCCAAACCGTGTCTTCTGGCGATACAGCAGTTCAAGGATCTTGAGCAGATGCCCCGACCGGCGTTCGGCGGGTAGAATCTGACCGATATGGTCGGAGAAGGTTAGGATACCGGCACGGTCCTGTTTCAGCAGGGCAATGTTACTTAGTACTAAACTGGCGTTGATGGCATAGTCGAGCAGCGTTAGCCCCTCAAACGGCGATTGCATCACCCGGCCTTTGTCGATCAGGCAGTATACCGGTTGTGACCGCTCGTCCTGGTAAGCGTTGATCTGCAACGAGGCCCCACGCGGGTCGGCAGCGGTTGCCCCGGACCGACGGGCGGTAGCTTTCCAGTTTATGGTGCGGACGTCATCGCCGGTGGTATAGGGCCGAACCTGCTCAAACTCCATACTATGACCCAGCCGCCGGATGCGTTTTACGCCCACTTCGTTCAGGCGATTTGTGGCGGCTAAAAGCTCATACTGCCGCATCTGCAAAAACGACGGATATACCGCCACCAACCTGTCCTGCTCAAACTGATAGCGTCGTTTGAGCAAGCCCAACGGCGACAGCACAAACACATTAACAGCTCCAAAACTATACTCACCCCGGCGCGTAGGTCGGAGTTCGTACCGAATCGCCTGCGTTTGGCGCGGGCCGAGCCGGGCATGGAACAGCACATCCCGTCGTTGAAACTGGAACGGGATTTCGTCAATCACCTCCGCATCGACTCGGAACGAATAGCGATTTTCGAGGTAAATGGTCAGCGGATTTTCATCGCCGTTGGAGAGCCGGTCGGGCACGTCGCGTCGGGCAAAAAAACCGTTTTTAACCCGAAAAAGCAACCACCCGTCCAATCCAATCAGGAGCATGAACACGATAAAACCAATTTGTACCAAGGGAAACAGAACGGGAAACGCATAAGCTGCCACGAACAGCAGCACGAAGGTCACAAGCGCAACCCACAAGCGCGTGGCCACGAAAAGCGAGCGGAGGAGAGTCAAAAGATTAGTTTTTAATAGCGTTTAGTAATTCTTCAATCTGTCCTTCGTAGGCCCCATTGGGCTGTTCGTAGTAATAATCCCGCTCGAACGGCTCACTCCTGACAAAGAACAGCGCATTCCGAAACGAATCACGGGCTTCGGCTATTCGCTTGAGTTGTTGCAACGCCCGGCCCCGGTGATACAAAGCCATAGCACTTTTAGGATTGTTCGCCAGCGCTTTATTTAGATCGCTCAATGCGTTTTCCGGTTGATTTAGCGCCAGATAAGTAACGGACCGCGCCACCCAATAGCGGTAGTCAACCCATTCGGGACCATGCCGATTTTGACGGTTGTCGATAGCGATTGTGTAGGCGGCAGCGGCTTCTTCATACCTGCGCAGACCAGCGAGGGCACGGCCTTTAAGGTAATTTACTGAATAGTCGTCGATGGGATCATCGTAGTTAGGTGTCAGCGCATCGAATGCGTTCAAGTGCATCAGCGCACGCGGGTAGTCGCGCAGCAGGAACAGGTACCGCCAGCCAATCTCACCCCGACTTTTGGCACTCAGTTCAGCAGCCGCTTCGTAATCAGCAAACGCCAGATCGTAATCACCAAGTTTGAGCGGAGATAGCGCCCGGGATATAAGCCAGTCTGCCCGCTCAACGCTATCTGTCGTTGCGTTGATCGTGTCCGACTGCCAGGTCCGTAATCGCTGACTACCCTCCCAGGTAACGGGTGTTCTGTAGCGGGCATTTTCGGCCAGCATCTGGCTCAGATGCGTAAATGCGTTTTTATCCTGCGCCGATACCAACGTTGTGAGCAGGAATAGTGACCCTGACAGAAGAGTTCTCATGGGAAGATTTCGGTTATTAAGCCATCTTTCAGCCGAAATGTGAGCAGGCAAACCGTATCAACAGGCTCTGTCTCACCGTTGGGTTTACCCGGTTCCCAGCCCGATAGCTTTCGCTGGCATATGTCGCTCAACTGATTAATAATACGCGGGTCGAACGAACACTTCTTATAACTTTCGTCTACTTCCAATACCTCGAACCGACCAGCTTCACCCTGGCAATTCACCACAAATCGAAACCGAACCAGGCCCGACTGCCCCGCCAGAGGAAGGGGTTTAAATTCACGTTCAACCACCTGCCGGATGTCGAAAAGCCGTCCCCGCCGGTAAGCAAAATAGGGATACAGGTTAAATGGAGGAAAAATGTATGTTCGGCAGGGCTGAAATCCTTTTGGTTCACAACGTGCATCAGTCGACAAACGCGCTCCGCGTCGGAGCAGCAAACGGTCGTTAACTCGGGGGCCTCCTCCCTGGCATTGTATCTCATCACCCGACAATCGCATAATTTGCAGCGGGTATTGAAAATTACCATTGCAGTCGGTTTGATTACCTTTAATCACAATAAAGGCCGAGCGGCCAACCTGAGCCAGTCGCCAGCAATGCACGGCTACGTCGGCCGTTTTCAGATTTTTCAGACAAGCAGAGCCGTCAGCGTGGAAGTGATACGATACACTGTCAGTAATCCAACTATACCCAGAAAGCGCCTGATGAACAGTTGCCGAATCCATTGGCAACTCAGCCAGTCGCCGGAACGCCATTGGGTAGGCAGCCGTTAAGCGCAGTTCGTTTTGGGAAAGCGTCCATTGACTCAATGCGTACGTGCTTGTATCAAGCCGCACTGTTTGCCCCTTCATCGACCACGTCGACCGCTGAACGGGCGAATTGGCGTCAATCAAACCGAATGAATAGGTACTATCTGAACCGAGCGTTATGTAAACCGGATTAGGCCGATAAAATTGCTCGTCATACTCCACCCGGATACCAATCCACGTCCCCACCAACTGTTCCCGTGTTGGTGGTTGAGCCTGGGATAAATGGATACTGCATAATGTACAATGAATGACGACGAGCCACAACTGCCAGCCGGTCTGTCGAGCGTCCTGTCTCGTCTTCCTTTCCGGGCCGCCGGGTGGTACATTCTTCACTATCCATTTTACCGTAAATTTCATCGCGGTACTTCTATCTTCTGCACGATCTGCGCCACGACTTCGTCGGCGGTGCCGCCTTCCATTTCGCGCTCGGGCGTGAGCAGAACGCGGTGGCGCAGCACGGATGCGGCTAACTCCTGAACGTCTTCGGGCGTAATAAAATCGCGGCCCCGGAGCGTGGCGAGAGCTTTTGCACTGTTTAGTAACGCCACCGACGCCCTCGGCGACGCTCCCATATATAGTGATTTATTGGCGCGGGTTGCCTGCACAATCTGCGCAATGTAATTGAACAGATTATCCTCTACATGCACCTGATGTACCTGCCCGCGCAGGGTTGCCAACTGCCCGGCATCGAGTACTGCGCTAACGGCGTCTACGGCATCCGAGAGGTTCCGACGCTGATGATGCCCCCGCAAAATGTCCACTTCTTCAGCCGGGTCTGGATACCCGATCACGATCTTGAACAGAAAGCGGTCTAACTGGGCTTCGGGCAGGCGATACGTGCCTTCCTGTTCAATAGGGTTTTGCGTGGCCAGCACCATAAACGGCTCATTGAGTCGGTACGTCGTGCCATCGTTGGTTACCTGCCGCTCCTCCATCACCTCAAACAGAGCGGCCTGTGTTTTGGCGGGAGCGCGGTTAATTTCGTCAATGAGCACGAGGTTTGAGAAGATAGGCCCCTGTCGAAATGAGAAATCACCGGTTTTGGGTACGAACACCGACGTGCCGAGCACATCCGACGGCATCAGGTCAGGCGTGAACTGAATCCGGCTGAAACCTACCGACATTGTCTTAGCCAACAGTTTAGCCGTTAACGTTTTAGCGACGCCCGGCACGCCTTCGATCAACACATGGCCATCGGCGAGCAGCGCTGTCAGCAGCAAATCGACCGTTTGGTGCTGGCCAACGATGACTTTACCCACCTCAGCGCGGATAGCATCGACGGCCGTAGTGAGAGTACCAAGATCTAATCGGGAGTTGGTTGTATCCATAAGTAGTGTTTGAACCAAGATTTTGACAGGATTAAAGGATTTACAGGATTGTTGCTAACGCCCTGTAAATCTTTGAATCCTGTCAAAATCCTGGTTCAAACGATTTGGTTGAATTTTTCGATAGCCGCATTAAGGGTTAATAAATCATACTCCGACAGCGAAATACGTTGTTGCGCATTGCGCAGGAGCCGCACCAGTTCATCGGCATCTTCGCGGGAAACCCCGCTTTTATGGGCCAGTGTTTCGGTAAACTCTTTATCCAGACTAATTGTGTTCAATCCGTAACGCTCGCGGAGGTCGGCCAGGAAATACTGAATCTTCTTGCGGGCGAGGTTATCGTGATTACCTTGTTGAAAATACAATCGACCAACGGTTTTCACAAAATCCACCGACGTGTTCCGGGGCATCTCAACCACCGGAATTACCCGTTGCGTCCGCTTTCCGGCAAAAATTGCGTAAAAAATTAGCCCAAAGACGACGATATAATACGCCCAGTTGAGTGCGGGCTGACTCCAAACGTAGCGAAGAATGGATTGCTGATCTTCATCGAAACGTCCCTGCTTTTGGTACTCGTCCCAATAGGTTGGCAGGGCGGGCAGATAAGCCAATGCTTTGGCCGCATAATCCGACGTTTTAGTGTCCAGCACATAATAATTGGTGAACGCCAGCGGCAAATTATGCACCAGAAACTGACCTTGTCCGTAGCGTATTTTGATAAATATCGGTTCGTTGCGGTCGTTTCGACCCAGCACAGTTATGTTGTTTGCCTTCCTAATCATCAGAAAATTTCGGCCGTCGTCATGGAAAAAATTATAGCCACCCGGCTTTTTGAGTTGCCCATTCACAAAATTCTGGCGCAGGGTTGAATCGGTTTTGGTCGGGTCTTTCACTTCGGCTTTGAAGCTTAGCGTTGCACCGAGTGTATCGGGCAGGTTATAGGCCGAAATCAGTACGTTGTTGCCCCGCCGGACGTAGCTGAGCAGGTGCTTCAGATCTACGGCATCGGCTTTAAACGCTTGACAAACAAACACGTAATTGCTTCGGCCTGCTAATTTCGTCTCCGTCAGGAAATTATAGATCGGCAATCGTACGGCCTTAACCGTTGGTTGCTGCATAACGCTGGGCAACAATTCATAAAGCGCCTGCGTACCGAACGGAATTTTGTCGTCGTTCTGGTAGGTTGGCGTCCAGTTGAGCGGCTTAGGGCGGTAGTACTCAAAAAGCACGTAAGCTGTTACAGTCGCCAGCAGAATCAGGAAGTATTTATTGGGTTTCAAAGCCGGGCGTTCGCGGAGGACTCCGCGCGATTTAGAGGTTCTCGCTGCGACACAAACGGGCGGGTGAACGACTGAAACTGTTCATGGAGTGGTCTAAATCGGGCTTCGTCTATCGGAAAGTCGCCGTACCAGGCAAATTCAAACTGGCGGGTCAGTTTTTCAAAATCAGACTGTAGGGGCGAATTAGCCAGTTCGTACACGTACTGCCGGTTCGTTTTGTCGGGTTTGTACTGAATCCGGTCCGCATCGGTTAGTCGCTTCAGCGTTTGCAGATACAGCAAGCGCACCGCCAGCCGGTAGTTACGCTGGTTAACAGCTTCAACGACGGCAGTGTCGAAATCAATGGCGTGAATATTCTCCGCCAGATTTTCGTAATCCAACTGACTCGACTGCGCCCGTTGCGGAAACAGGAAACCCAGCACTTCAGCTTTCATCAGCAGATAGATAACCAGCCCGGCAATGGCTGCCAGCATAACGTATTGCCAGACGTTCTGATACGCCCTACTGCTCAAAAATTCACTGATTTTGCGCCACAGCCACGTCCAAAACCGGGCCAGCGGGTTTTCGGGCGGAGGAACGTCGCGGCCATATTGGTAATCGCGGTCCGTTTGCAGTTCGCGAAGCCGGTCCGGGGCGGGGTAGCGAACCCGAACCGGCGAACGGTCGTCAGGGGCAGCAACAGTTTTTGTTGGCGGTTTGAGTTGCGCCGATGCAGTAAACGGACCAATGGAGGCCATAAGCAACAAACTGACCGCCAATGCCTTGTTCAGTATCCATTTGTTAGTACTCACCATCATTCTGCGTTCGGGGTTGCGTTGGGGCACCAATGCTGTCAACGGCCGAAATCAGGCCCCGCCCTTCCTGCCGCTCCACCAGATTGGTGTATTGAAAGCCAATAGCCATGTAAATTACCGCATTGAGCAACGTCCGCCCAACGAGAGCAATAACGTTTCCCAGAACCAACCAGACCGTCGATGCGTCGGGCAACATTTTTGCACCAATGAAAAAGGCGATAATGGCCGTGGGGATAGCGAAAATCAACCCCACAATCACCACAATAATTGCCATAACGATGATTAACCCGAACGTGGACCACCACTTGTCGCGAATCAATTTAAAGCAGCGGTCCCAGGTTCCGCCAAAATCCGTGCCCTCGAACACCGTAACGGCCAATGCCAGCGATAGCACAACAGCGACATAAATGCCGGGAATGAGTAAGAATAGCGCGGCAACCCCCGTAATGACCGAGACAAGCAGCGAAATAACGATGGCCCGCCCAATAACGGGTTGCACCTCCGCCCAAACGTCGGCAACGGAAATGGCGTTGGTTTTGGCCCGCTCATACACCTTCATGTGGGCGTAGGTGGTCACAACAACAGCCACGTTGGCTAACAGACTAAACAGCGTGGCGAGCCAGAACGTCGGCGACGTAAACTGACTCAGTGCCTGAAGCGCGGCTAATGGATTATTGGCCTGTGTTCCGGTGGACTCGCCCATTAGTTTGAGCATATTCGATTGCATCACTCCCGATGCTATTCCCGCTACCAAGGCCACCGGCCCAACAATGTAGAGCAGAGCCAGGCCCAGGCTGCGAAAATTCTGGCTGACGTACTGAAATGTAGCGTTGATTTTGTTACCAAAATCGCGTTGCTGGAAGAGTTGAATCATGGCTTGGTTCTACGGTTTAAGGTGATTGGATACAAAATAAAATACCAGATGATGAAAGCGGCTGAAACGCCGATAATACTACCACTCACAAAAGGTGGCAGCGTCAGCCGGGTGACGAAACTCTCCAGGAAACCGGCCATGATGAAAATAGGCACCAACCCAATAGCAATTTTCAGTCCTTGCTTAACGCCCCGTTTGAAGGAATCGAGCCGCGAATAGGTACCCGGAAAAAGCAGACTATTGCCCACCGTTAGCCCCGCGCAGCCTGCAATGATGATGGCCGAGATTTCGAGCGTACCGTGAATCCAAATCTTCAACACCGAGTCGAGCAGCAGCCCCCGCTCATAGAAGAAATATTGAAACGACCCCAGCATCACGCCGTTGTAAAACAGCATGGCTACGGTGCCAAAAGACGCGAATAGCCCAAAAATAAACGTTCGAAACGCTACGTAAATATTATTGGCGGTGATTTGCACAAACATCGTCGCCTGATCACTGCTGTTATAGACGCCGAGCGGATCACCTTTTTTAATGTTTTCGAGCGTCATATTCACGTACTGATCGCCCAGAATCAACCGCACGAAGGTATTATCGTGAGCCGCCGATACCCAGCCCAGGATGCAGGACGCCAAAAAAATACCGGCCGACACCGCCAGCAGCTTATGCGACTGCCGGAACAGCAGGGGCAATTCGTATTGCCAGAACGTGATGAACCGGCTGCGGTCGTCGCGTCGATTTTGCATCAGGCCGCGGTGCAT
The DNA here is from genome assembly GCF_054779955.1 of Spirosoma arcticum. Lineage (NCBI taxonomy): Bacteria > Pseudomonadati > Bacteroidota > Cytophagia > Cytophagales > Cytophagaceae > Spirosoma > Spirosoma arcticum. The sequence continues at coordinate 245,662 of NZ_BAAGXG010000002.1, read as the reverse complement.
TTGTGCGGTTAGTCCATTCAGGTACCGCGTCACCTTTGAGTCTGGGTAAAACGTGCGGGCGTAGGACAAATCGTCGGTCAATTCCACAAAGCGCTCCGTCAGCTCGTCGGGGTCGTTCGATGGCTGCTGCTCAATGGCCTGCCACTTGTCGGTGTTCCGTTTAACAAAAAGCGATTCGCGCATAGAAACAGTTGAAACAGTCAGAAAGTTAGTGAGTCGGTCAGTTGAACTCAATAACCAGCACAAAGCGAAAAATTGGCGAATAATGTGGTAAAGGCCAACTATCTGGATGTTAATTTTGAAAACTAATCAGGCGCAACCCACTGATTCACTAATAAACTGACCGACTCATTAACTTTTATACATGTCCGTTGCAATCCGCACTTCTCAAAATGTTCTGCTCGAATACGAACCCGCCAGCATTGGTGACCGGATTCTGGCCACGCTGATTGACTACGTCGTGTTTTTGGGCTGGTTTATTCTAACCTTAGCCGTACCGGCAGCGGTGGGCATTCGGTCCGGCACCTATTACACCGTTTTGGTGGTCGTGTTACCGGTTGTGCTTTATGACCTCATCTGCGAATGGCTGCTCAACGGTCGCAGCGTTGGTAAACTGGCCATGGAAATCCGTGTGGTTATGCTCGACGGATCGCAGCCGGGCTTAGGCGCGTACCTGATTCGGTGGCTGCTCCGGATTGTGGAATCCGTTTTGTTTTTTGGCGGTGTCGTACCGGTTGTCACGGTTGCAGCTAACGGCAAGGGACAACGCCTGGGTGATATTGCGGCTGGCACAACCGTCGTTAAAGTTAAACCCGCCGTTTCGTTGAACGACATACGGGCACGACCCTTGTCTGATACGTACCGTGTTCACTTCCCCGACGTTCGTCAACTGTCGGACCGCGACATAACCGTGGTGCGGGATGTGCTTCAGCGGGGCGATGCTCAGGTATTAACCCGCACCGCCGACCGGATTAAAGCAGTAACGGGCATTGACAGTACTATGGAAAGCCGGACGTTTTTGGAAACGATTGTCGACGATTATCAATTCGTATCAACACAATGACGTGGGGTTCTGGATGGCCACATCCGGGCGTAATTTACTCTTTCTTTTACCCGGATGTGGCCATCCAGGATCCCACGCGGCATCTATGCTCGACTCCATTAAATCACTCGCCCAGCAATACTCGGCCGATCTTATTCAAACCCGCCGACACCTGCACGCCCACCCCGAATTATCGTTCCAAGAGCGCAATACGGCCCGCTTCGTCGCCGATCAGCTCAAAGCCATCGGTATTCAGCCACAGGAAGGTGTTGCCGACACCGGTTTAGTAGCGCTGATTGAAGGCCAAAAAAGCGGCAAATCGGGTTCTAACCGGGTCGTTGCGCTCCGGGCCGACATGGATGCGCTCCCTATTCACGAGGCCAACGACGTACCCTATAAATCGACTGTCGAGGGGGTTATGCACGCTTGCGGTCACGATGCGCACACGGCCAGCCTGCTTGGGGTGGCCCGTATATTGCACGTGTTGCGCAATGAGTTTGACGGTACGGTTAAACTGGTTTTCCAGCCCGGTGAAGAAAAAGCACCCGGCGGTGCGTCGCTGATGATTAAAGAAGGTGTTCTGGAGAACCCCACACCAATGAGCATGATCGGGCAGCACGTAGCGCCAAACATTCCGGTGGGCAAGATTGGCTTTCGCGAAGGCATGTACATGGCCAGTACCGACGAATTGTACCTAACCGTGCGGGGCAAAGGCGGTCACGCGGCCATGCCCGACGGGTTGGTCGATCCCGTGTTAATTGCATCGCACATCATTGTGGCATTGCAGCAGATTATCAGCCGAAACTGTCCGCCAGCCAGCCCATCGGTGCTGTCGTTTGGGCGCTTTATCGCCGACGGCGTCACCAACGTCATTCCCAACGAGGTGACTATTCAGGGGACGTTCCGGTGCATGAACGAAGAATGGCGGGCGGAAGGCAAACGACGCATGGTCAAATTAGCCGAAGGCATTGCCGAAGCGATGGGCGGCACCTGCGAATTCACCATCGTCAATGGGTACCCATTCCTGAAAAATCACCCAGAATTGACCCGGCGCGTACGGGCGCAGGCCACCGAGTACATGGGAGCCGACAATGTAATCGACCTCGATTTATGGATGGCGGGCGAAGACTTTGCGTTCTATTCGCAGGTGGTGGACTCGTGTTTCTACCGGCTCGGTACCCGCAACGAAACGCGGGGCATTATATCGGGCGTTCATACACCAACGTTTGATATTGACGAGACTGCGCTGGAAACCGGTGCCGGGCTAATGAGCTGGCTGGCCGTTCGTGAGCTGGCCGTTATGTAAGTAAGCTATTGAGTTGGCCCATGAACTATCGACCACCGTTGAGACGATTAAAGCCATGAGACACAGTGTTCTTCAATTCATTTTGTTGCTAATACTAACCGCATTCTTGTCCGGTTGCAAAGGCACAAATCAAGAGTTTTCACCCGGCGCCGGTGATTCTCGAATCGTTGGTACGTGGCGGTTACAGGAGCGTCGGTTTCCCAGGGATTCGGTCTATACCGTCAGACAGGACACCACTATTTCCACTCGGGACACATCGTTCTACGTAACAAAGCGCTACCCGGCTATCCCTCCCCAGACGCTGACCTTCGGCAGTGATGGCAAGTTGTCGGCCAGCGGCACTGAATTAACCTATTACTACCCTATCCGCTACTTTCGTGTCGATTCGACGCTTCGGGATAGCTCGGGGGTCAAACTCGGCGTCAACCTGTACATCACTACGAACCGCGCCAACGTTCCTTTTCAGCAACGGGTGGAGTTTTTGCGAGATACTTTAGTCCTAAGGCAACAGTGTCAACAGCCCTGTTACTTAAAATTCCTGCGGGTGCAGTAACGTAAGCCGAAGCTTCAGTTGTGCGAGTTTACAATAGCCAAGAATCCCGGCAGATTTCAGCGGTTCATTGCTAAAATCTGCCGGGATTCTTGGCTATTGTATTTTTACTTTTACCCCTGAACGTTCTCCGACGTCAGCTTAGCGCCTAAATACTCGCGGTTTAGGCGGGCAATATGATCGAGCGAAATCGACTTTGGGCACTCAACCGAGCAAGCCCCGGTGAACGAACACGCACCAAATCCTTCGGCGTCCATCTGGGCAACCATCCGTTCGGCCCGGACCACACTTTCGGCCTGTCCCTGTGGCAGGACCGCTAGGTGCGACACTTTAGCCGCTACGTAGAGCATAGCCGATGCGTTTTTGCAGGCTGCTACGCACGCGCCACAGGCAATACACTGCGCTGCATCCATTGCCTCATCGGCCATGCCCCGCGGAATGAGCGTTTCATTTGCATCGCGGGCCGAGCCAGTATTTACCGAAACATACCCACCCGCCTGAATAACACGGTCGAACGCTGACCGGTCCACCATCAGGTCTTTAATAACCGGAAACGCCCGCGACCGCCACGGCTCAACAACGATTGTATCGCCGTCGCTGAACGAGCGCATATGCAGTTGGCACGTTGTAGCGCCGGTTTGGGGGCCATGCGCCCGACCGTTAATATACATACTACATGAGCCGCAAATGCCTTCGCGGCAATCGTGGTCGAAAGCAACGATCTCCTCTCCTTTTTTGGTCAGTTCGCCGTTCAACACGTCAAACATCTCCAAAAAAGACATGTCGGGCGATATTTTATCCAACTGATATTCAACCAGTTTGCCTGTCGTATTACTATTTTTCTGTCTCCAGACTTTAAGTTTGATCTTCATGGCTTCAGTTAGTAAGTCGATGAGTCACCCAGTTAGTGAGTCAGCAAAATGATGAACTGTCAACGACGGCACTCAATGACTGACCAACTGACTGACTCACTAACTGTTATTTATAGCTACGTTGGGTGAGTTTGACATTCTCAAACTCCAGCGGCTCTTTGTTCAGCAATGCGGGTTTGTTTTCGCCCTGGAACTGCCAAGCGGCTACGTAAGCGAAGGCAGCATCATCGCGTAACGCTTCGCCTTCTTCCGTTTGGAACTCCTCGCGGAAGTGACCTCCGCAGGATTCATCCCGCGCCAGTGCATCGTCGACCATCAATTCGCCCAGTTCGATAAAGTCCGCTACGCGACCCGCGTGTTCGAGCGACTGGTTCATCTCCTCGTTTTCTCCCATTACCCGAACATTGCTCCAGAACTCCTGGCGCAGGTCCTGAATCAGGCCTTTCGCTTTTTTCAGACCTTCCGCATTACGCGACATACCGCAGTATTCCCACATGATGTGGCCCAACCGCTTGTGGAAACTGTCAACCGGCTCCGTGCCCTTAATCGACAGGAACCGCTCTGTCATGGTCGATATGTTGTGTTCAGCTTCCTTGAAAGCCGGGTTATCCACCGCCACTTTATCGGCGGGACCAATCGTGGCTAAGTAGTCGCCAACGGTATACGGAACCACAAAATAACCGTCGGCCAGACCCTGCATCAACGCCGAAGCACCCAACCGGTTCGCACCGTGATCGGAGAAGTTCGCTTCACCAAGTGCGTATAAACCAGGAATGTTAGTCATTAGGTTATAATCGACCCACAGCCCCCCCATTGTATAATGAACGGCCGGGTAAATCATCATCGGCATCTCATACGGATTGTCGTCAACGATTTTTTCGTACATCTCAAACAGGTTACCATATTTGGCTTCGATTGTTTTCTGCCCATCACGCTTGATGGCATCCGCGAAGTCGAGGTACACCGCCAAGCCCGTCGACGCTACGCCCCGGCCCTCATCGCAAACCTGCTTGGCATTACGGGAGGCTACGTCGCGCGGCACTAAGTTACCGAACGACGGGTACCGGCGCTCCAAAAAATAATCACGCTGGTCTTCGGTCAGGTCAGTTGCCTTCATCTGACCTTTACGGATCTTCTCGGCATCTTCCTTCGTTTTTGGCACCCACACCCGGCCGTCGTTCCGAAGCGACTCCGACATCAGCGTCAGTTTGGACTGATAGTCGCCCTTAACCGGAATACACGTCGGGTGAATTTGAGTATAACAGGGATTAGCAAATAAAGCGCCCCGCTTGTGCGCCCGCCAGGCGGCCGTCACGTTGGAGTTCATCGCATTGGTCGACAGGTAGAATACGTTACTATAACCACCCGTGCACAGCAATACAGCGTGGGCCGAGTGCGACTCTATTTTTCCCGTGATCAAGTTCCGCGTAACAATGCCCCGCGCCTTTCCACCTTCTACCACCACATCGAGCATCTCGGTGCGGGTAATCAATTTCACCTTACCGTTGGTCACCTGCCGACTCAGCGCTGAATAAGCACCCAGCAACAACTGCTGACCGGTTTGACCGCGTGCGTAGAACGTCCGCGACACCTGCGCTCCGCCAAACGAACGGTTCGCCAGTAACCCGCCGTACTCACGTGCGAAGGGTACGCCCTGCGCTACGCACTGGTCAATGATGTTTACACTGACCTCGGCCAAGCGATACACATTTCCTTCACGGGCACGGTAGTCACCCCCTTTGATTGTGTCGTAGAACAGCCGGAATACACTGTCTCCGTCGTTCTGATAATTTTTTGCTGCGTTAATGCCACCCTGAGCGGCTATCGAGTGCGCCCGGCGGGGGCTGTCATGAAATGTAAATGCCTTAACGTTGTAGCCCAGTTCGGCGAGTGACGCAGCCGCCGAAGCACCAGCCAGACCCGTACCGACTACGATTATGTCGTATTTTCGCTTGTTGGCCGGGTTCACCAGCTTCAGTCCAAACTTATGCCGGGACCATTTCTCGGCCAGCGGACCTTCAGGGATTTTAGATTCCAGTTTCATAAGTATTAATTGCGAATGTGTGAATGAGAGAATGAGATTAGCAGGAAACTACTCGCTGAATCGCTCATTCGCTCATCCACTAATTAAATTATCCCGTGAACTTGCAAAAACACATAAATAGGCATCGCGGCAAAGGCCACTGGAATGACTAACGCAAAGAAATAACGCCCCACAAATTCAATCATCGGTGTGTACTTGGTGTGACGAATTCCCAGTGATTGAAATCCGCTTTGAAATCCGTGTGCCATATGAAACCCAATGGCGACCATCGAAATCACGTATAACAGCACATACCACCACTGCGAAAACGCTTCCTTTACCACCGCGTACAAGTCCTTATACTGTTTACCATCGTATTCGGCCATTGGCACCGATCCAAAGTGCATCTCGTACCAGAACGTCCGCATGTGAATGATAATAAACAGCAACAGGACCGTTCCCAAAATACCCATGTTGCGCGACGACCAGGGACTGTTTGCTTCCGGCCGTGAGTAGGCGTACTTAACCGGCCGTGATGCCTGATTATGCCGCGTCAACACCACGGCCATCAACGCATGAACCAGAATGGACGTGTAAAGCAAATACGATACAGTAAGAATGAGCGGATTATGTGTCATGAAATACGTGTACTCGTTAAACGCCCGCCCATTATCGCCCTTAAAAAGCTGAAGATTGCCCGCCATATGAACAATCAGAAATGAACTTAAAAACAACCCCGTCAACGACATGATGACCTTGCGGCCGAGGGAGCTGGACAGTGTTTGTGTTACCCAAGCCATAGGATGAACGACACGAAAATTTAGTGGTTAACTAATTGAAAAAAGCCGGTTTAAACGGTGCATCAAAACTAAAGCACAAACCCGACGGAAACAAGATTAGTCCACTCTTTCGGCAATTAAGCGTCTAATAAACAGACCGAAAAAGTCAACAAGCCTACCTATTTGCTAACAGCATGTGTCGATTTTTTGTTTGTTCTCAGCACTGCAATTCGGGTCGTGTTACTGCATTTTCGGTGGGGTGATCAGACGAGTCATCATTTGGCTGTAGAACATGCATCGACGGCCTGCCTTGACCGGGTCCGATTAAGGGGCTTACTTTGCACCGTCGATGGATAGTTAGTAGTCGACCCCTTACCTATGAATGCATACGTTTTCCCCGGACAAGGGTCCCAGTTTCGCGGCATGGGACTTGATTTGTACCAGCAATCAGAAAAAGCCCGTCAGTTATTCGATCAGGCGAATCAACTACTGGGTTATGAGTTGACCCGTGTTATGTTTGAAGGAACTGACGAAGACCTTAAACAAACTATCTATACCCAACCAGCGGTATTTTTGCACGGTGTGGTGATGGCGCTGACTACCGATTCGTTCAGACCCGATATGGTAGCAGGCCATTCGCTGGGCGAACTTTCAGCGTTGACGGCCGCTGGTGTACTGTCATTCGCCGACGGGCTGCAACTAGCTTCTGTCCGGGCTACCGCCATGCAGCGGGCCTGCGAACTGATTCCGTCGGGTATGGCGGCTGTTCTGGGTCTGGCCGATGAGGTGATCGAACAGATTTGCGCTGACATCACCGCCGACACGTCAACTCAGGCTGGCGAAATTGTTGTTCCGGCGAATTACAACTGTCCCGGTCAGGTCGTCATATCAGGTAGTGTTGCCGGACTACAAATCGCCGAAGCGCGTTTGAAAGCAGCCGGGGCTAAACGGGTTGTGCCTTTGGCCGTGGGCGGGGCTTTTCACTCGCCGTTTATGGAACCGGCGCAAACCGAATTTGCCGAAGCCGTTGATCGAATGCCATTCAAGGCTCCCCGTTGTTTCATCTACCAGAACGTTGACACACTTCCAACGACTGACCCCGACCGTATTAAAGCGAATTTGATTGCTCAGCTAATATCACCTGTACGCTGGACACAATCCATTGAGCGCATGATAACCGATGGTGCTGTCACGTTCACTGAATGCGGGCCAGGCAAGGTTTTACAGGGACTGATAAAAAAAATAAATACGTCCCCGGTGGTCTCGGGACTATAGGCTATACTTTGTACTATCCGGTGATTTCACTGATTAGCGGAAAACTCATTGCGCGTTAGCTGTATTGTCAAAAAAAGAAGCCTGGGCTTGTTTTTACCAGTACTCGCCTGTTATCTTTGCACTCGCAAATGATGAAGGCCCGATAGTATAAGGGTAGTACGACAGATTTTGGTTCTGTTTGTGGAGGTTCGAATCCTTCTCGGGCTACAGCGTTAAAAGTCACCTAACTCAAGTTGGGTGACTTTTATTTTTTATTTGCTATCTATTCCTTTACGTTTAATAGCTTTTCCCTATAAATTGATTGTATTTTTTTGCTTATTTTTTAAAAATGACTTTCTTTGCTGTAGACAACCTATAGTGACTTATTGTAAGCATCTAATCATTATTGTTTTACTAAATCATACGATTTCCGTAAACTAAAGCGATCTGATTAGTACATATAGGGCGGTGAAAGATTGAATTTCCTTTGATTGATGTTACACTTTCTGGTTAACAGTATTATACAAGGTGTGACCTTAATCGAATATAGTAGTCAGATAAGTTATGAATCCCTGAATTTAAATAAATAACCCATTAAATGGAGAAGGACGAAAAAGTAAGACGAAATCGAGCAAAGACCACTCAACGCATTGTTGAAGCCTTGGAAGAGGTCATTGCTGAGCGGGGTCTCGAAGGTGTGGGCGTGAACCGGGTGGCCGAAAAAGCTAATGTTAGCAAAGTACTGATTTATAGATATTTTGGAGGGATGGAAGGCCTTTTGGAATATTATGTAAAAATGGGTAAGCTATTTCCTGTTTTTAACCCTGCGGTGCTCGATCAGATTCGTCCTCTTCATGAATCAGACGTAGCCCGGATCTGGTACCGTCAGGTTATTCAAACGTATCGGTATTTTCGTACATTTAAGGCGGCTCGTGAGATTCTGAAAGCAAGCGTCATTGAAAACGACTCGATTGCTGAAACAACCGCCCGTGCTCAGGATGAAGAAATGACACGGCTTGTTGATCAGTTGTCGTTCGTGAAGGGAGCTGACACGCAGGCTATTTCGGCGGTTGTGCTGGGTGCAATGACCTACCTGACCATTATGGCCCAAAATGACCGTACCATGATTAGTATCGACTTGAGGAGCGAAGAAGGCTGGAAGCGTATAGAAAGCGCGGTGAAGGCTATTTATATTGCGCTGAACCGAATGGCGATTCAATCTAAAGAAGTTGATCTGGAACTACAATCCGTTCAACTGCCCATAGCACAGTGGTAACGAACATAGGCATCAACCGAAACGAGCCGTTGGTCTTTATTGACCAACGGCTCGTTTCGGTTGATGCCTTCAGCTACTGAATCTGTACTGTTTTTAATTGAGGTCCAACGCCTTTAATCGTTAGCGATTTCCATTTTTTGGGCAACTTCGCCTTTACTTGCGTAATGCCGCTATCGTTGATGTCCAGCCCACCAAAGCCACTCAACACGGCCTGCAGCATACCCCCTGCACCAGTGGCAAAGTAAGGATTAGTACCGCCCGCCGTTTCAGACAATACGCCAAACGGTGGCACTTCGTTGGGTTTATAACTCTTCACGAACCAGTCATACGCTTTGTCGGTATTACCCAATCGCGCGTTAAGTGTTGACAGAACCGACCAGCCCATTGCCGGACCATCGGGCGAATATTTCGGTTCGTAGTACGCCAGATCTTTGCGCATAGCGGCTTCTCCCGTCACTATAGTTAGTGGAAAAGAAAGCAGATTCACGTCAGCCTGCTTAATCGTAACGCCCGTGTAGGTTCTATTCTCTTTAGTTGTCCCGTCCGGAAACTTGAGAATGGGAATGTTATCAGCAACTAATTTCCAGTCGGGATTAGGCGTCAGACCTAACTCCTGAGCCGCCTGACTGGCATAGTCCAGCGACGTTTTGGCCATACCGTTCGTAAACGCGTTATCGTCGATGTTTTCCTGCCACTCATTGGCACCAATGACGTTGTTGATATGGTACTTTCCAATCCCTTCACGCTCTACACGGCTGGACCAGAAATCGGCAACTTCCTTCAGCATCGGGTAACCCCGGGTCCGCAGCCATTCTTTATCCTTCGTTACCTGATAATATTTCCAGAACGCCCAGCCCACGCAGCCCGTGATGTGGTGCTGAAACGGTCCTGTCAGGGCCCAGACCGGAGTAGCTTCCTGCCCATCGGCGTCAGACTCCCACGGGAACATGACACCCGCGTAGCCGTGACTGAACGCGTTTTGTTTGGCCATCGCCATCCGCTCGAAGCGGTATTCGAGGATTGATTTGGCTATCTCGGGCTTAAGCATCAGAATGGGCGGGTACATCCACAGTTCCGTATCCCAGAAGACGTGTCCATTGTAGCCTAAGCCCGACAGGCCCATCGGCGACAGACTGTAACCAGTACCTTCCCGGACAAACGAGTACAGGTGATAAAGCGCAGAACGCACAGCCCGTTGCGCGTCGGGATCACCATCGATGACGATGTCGCTCCGCCACAGCTTGACCCATTCGGCGTTGTGGCGCATTAAGAGCCGCTCGGTGCGTTCGAGGGCCGCGAAGATCGTTAGCCGCTCGGCTTCGTTGTGCGGATCGGCCGTGTGCGCCGTCGATGACACCGAACCAACCACACTGAACCGGTACGTTTCGCCCGCTTTCAGCTTCTTCTTGAACTTGGCGAGGTGCATGTTATAGTCCCAGTCCTCGTGGATAACATCGGGTTCCTGGCCGTGCGGTTCGTTGAAGATGAAACTGTTCGATGCTGCCACGGTATGCTTACCCGACGGACTCTTGGCTACGGATGTAAGCAGCCGGATGGTCACGTGTTCGCGGTCGATCTCGGAGTAGAAATTCTTGACCTCTTTCAGATTCTCCGGCGTTTCGATGACACTCATCGGAATGATCTCACAGTCTTTCCGGGCCGTGATCTCAACCATTGTCAGGGCTGAGTAAGGCAAGTGGCGCAGTGCCATTACCCTTTGCTGCACGCTGACTTTATCCTGAAAATCGAACGTAGTCGTCAGCACCGCCTTTTGCATGTCGAGCGTCTGCCGGTAGTTGCTGATTGTTTTGGGGCCAATCCGCTGACCGTCGACATCCAGATTCATATTCACAAAATTGAACACTTTCAAAATATTTGAAACGCGTCCACGGCCGTAGGTGTCGAAGGCGCCATTGAGCACCACGTCTTTTACCTTCATTGGTTCGGGCGACGATACCAGGCCAATCATGCCGTTAGCGACGGTGATGCCGTAATAATTAGCCGGGTTGATGTTCTGCCCAACGATTTGCCAGTCGGCAGAACTTGACTGTGCCTGAACGGGTGTCACGAGCCAATGCGTCGTGAATAGCAGGTAGTTTAAAAGAAGTTTTTGTTTCATAAGTACAGTACAGGTAAAGACAATGGTTAAAAGTAAGCGCGTTCCACAGTAGCGTCGTATAGATTAAGAAAAAAGGAATCCTGTATGGGCGGGATTCCTTTTTCTTAATCTATTTGGTGTTTGCTCATCGGGTGGCTACCGTCGATTTGCGGGCGCGGATTTTCTGGAGCACCCATTCGCCCACTTGCTGCCCCTGAACCTGACCGTTCACCAACGCAGACCGGTAGTGAATGCCGCCGTACAGCCGACTGATGGATGCTTCATCGGCGGCTTCGCGGAACGATTTGAACGACCGCACCCCATGACCGTACTTAAACTCGGTTGAATCCGTAAACGCAATGTTATCGCCCATCAGGTTTGTTAGCACGGTAGCAGCCGCTGTTGAGATAACACTGTGACCGCTGGGGTATTCGGGGAACGGGGGCGTTTGCAGAAAAGGCGTCCACTGCGGGTCAATGGCCTTGTTGATGACCGTTTCGGGCCGGACGGTGTTGCTGCGATACTTTTCGTCCCAGCACGAAATGAACCCATCCGTCAGAGCAAAGGCCGTTAGGGTGTAGGCTTCCACCGTCGGCATCAGTTTCATTTTTTTCTGCCGCGCTACCGTTTGGGCAATAGCCAGCCAATGCCCGCCCGGCGTCATTTTTTTGGAGGCATAGGACACATGCCCCGCCACGTTCATCACGAAGGCGTTGTCATCCCAGAAATAGGCGATATCCTGCTGCTGTTTGTCCGTGCGTTTCCCAACTTCATAAACCTCCTGAAGTTCTTTTTGATACGGACTTCCCTTGGTGAGACTATAGGGGTGAGGGCGGGGTGGCATAAACTGGTTGCACGTATCCATGGCCCAGCATCGAATTTTATTCCACTGCGGCTCAGCGGCATCCATGTAGGCCGGGGGCGTGGGCACCCACGTACCGTCGGCATTGGTGACGGTATGCTTAAATCCCCGCGTCTGCTTGTAATTATCTTTGGCACCATAGTCCAGCACATGCTTGGCAACGGCTTCCCCATACGCCATCGAGCGCTCGTAGACTTCGTCGGGCACACCGTCTTTTTTGTACTGCTCGTAAAAAGGCTTCTCAAACTCATCGTAGAACTCAACCGAGAATGTCAGGGCGCGGGCCACGGTCAGAAATGCGCGGGCACTGGCTAACGGGAAGCAGTATTCTTTCCCGGTTTCGGGCTGGGGGCCTGTCTGGAAACGCTTTAGTTTACCACCCAGCGACTCGTAATTCGGGTCGGACGGAGCCAGTGCTTCGTAGCCCGCCAGGTTAGCATAGGCATAAATCCGGCTGGCAACGGGGGGCGAAAAAATATCGTGGATAACCACCTGCGTCAGCTTATTGAGGGCTGCATTGTAATACTCAGGGTTGGCCGCTTTCGCGTTATACTCAGCGGGCGTGGCAGGCTTCTGACAACCGGCAAATCCGAGCAGAAGCAGGACCAGCAGACAGCCATATCGAAGCAATGAGTTCATAGAATTAAGACGAGTTAGAACGGAAATCTGACCATAATCTGGTCGGTCATGTTTACAAAATTAACAGAAAATATCGGACAAAACGAAGGTATGTCCTGCTTATAATCAGTTCACTGGCCTCAGAAGTTGCGCACCAGCCCCGTTTCGGGCGACAACAAGCAACGGACCCTGAGTGGTTTGTACTGGGCAAATATCCCGAATTTCACCGTTGAGCAAAAAACCACAGTCGACGCCTGACTCGGCCTTGAACGTTCCGCGCCCGTTATTGCGCAGCACCAATCCATAGCTGGCATCGTAGCGCCCCTGGTACATACTGGCTCCGTAGAAGTTGCCCCCGGCCAGCACGTCCAGATCACCGTCGTGGTCAACGTCGTACGGGCATAGGGCAAACAATTTGGAAACCTGCGCCAGCATGGGCAGTGTATGCACAACGAACGTTGGATCGCCCCCCCGTTCACTCTGATTTTCTAAATAAACCGACGCGAACTGATTGACCGTAAATTCCTCTGCCCCGTCCAGATCACTGCTGTTGAACAAATCAGTGATGGGTCTACCGGCAAACGACGAATAGTTGGTGAATCGCTTATTGATAATGCCCGGCATTTGTTTTCCCAATTCATCCTTTGTCGCCACCGGAAACCATTTATCCTCTTCGCCCGGAGCACTCCGGTTATACCCGATGATTTGCTCGCTGCGCTGATTCTTGTCAATATCCTTAACCCACATCCGCAGCGGTCCCTCGTGCGGTTGTGAACCCAGCACTTTCCGGAGTTTCGTATTCGTACCCAGATTTCCAGCCATGAAGTCAACATCGCCATCACGGTCAAAATCAGCCGCGACGATGCGCTGGTAAAATCCGTTTAATGGGGTCTCATCAGCCGTAATCGACTCTGTTTCCTCAAAGCTGCCTTTGTCGTTTTTGAAAATGCGTATGGGCATCCAGTCACCTACCAGTATTAAGTCAGGATCTTTGTCGCCATCGTAATCAGCCCAAAAGGCGTCCGTAATTAGACCCGCTTTGCGCAAAGTAGTTGCCTGCCTGTCCGTCTGATCCGTAAACCTTCCCTTTCCGTCGTTAATAAGCAGGTACGAATTGGGCGATTTGCCATAGTTAAAGCCCACGACTCGCCCACCTACGAATAAATCCTGGTCACCATCGCCGTCAACGTCGCAGGGCCGGGCGCAGCTCTTGATATCGTACATCGGCGGCAACGCATTGACCGACCGGCTGAAACCGCCCCGGCCATCGTTCAGGTACAGCCGGTCGAACTGCTCTGGCATCTTGCCGTAGAACTCGTTCCCGCCCGAAACAACGTACAGATCGAGGTCCTTGTCGCCGTCCGCATCGAAGAACACGGCGTCAACGTCTTCGCAAACCGAGTCATGGGCAAACGATGGTTGAGTCGTGCTGATAAACCGGCCATTGACTTGCTGAATGAGCAAACTACCTGCCTGATCCCGCGCTCCACCCGCGTACACATCATCCAGACCGTCGCCGTTCACGTCACCCACCGCCAGCCGAGGCCCTTCGGTAGACACTTTGAACGGCATCAGCGACTCCCGGACGAAATCATAATACCCGGTATTTTCCCGATGAACGTACGGAAAAACGGTTGTGTCAACGACCGGCGCAAACATCGGTCGACTGACCGGAGCGACGTGCCGATACCCCGTGCCATCGAGCCGGGCGTCGGTCTGCCGGAGCGTCAGGAGTTGATTGGTCTTGACGTTCGTCCTGATTTCCATTCGCTGATTTGGCCAGATGACAATCAACGAATCGACCGTCGTTCGTTTACCCAAGCCAAACAGCAGCTCTGGGGCCACCGCCGACTCGAAGCCCCGCGTTGGCATTAGTTGCTGCATCTGAAGCGAATTCTGACCTTTTAGCCCGCCATATTTAAGAATCACCTTTGCCCCCACGCCAAACGTATTCGGGGTGTTGCCCCGCAACCGGATGGTCAGGTGCCGGTTAGCTGGAAACAAGGTGTTGGCGTCGTTGCGGTATAGTCCGGCCGGGCCGTCGATGTTGTTGGTGACGAGGTCTAAATCACCATCATTATCCAAATCGGCGTAAGCGGCCCCGCAGGCGTAAGTCGGCATCTCGAAGCCCCACGCCTGCGATTTGTCCTCAAATTGGAGGGTTGGCGTTCCCCGATACAGGTAATTGTGCACCTTTCCGTCGGGCATCTGTGCAATGGCTTCGGCATCGCGGTCGCCCGGATTGTTCTCCAGATTCTGATCGGAAATGTATTTGACGTAATCGAGGTTATTGGGCCGGCGCACAATTCCGTTCGCAATAAACAGGTCTTTGATTCCGTCGTTATCGTAGTCGGCCAGCAATGGCGACCAGCTCCAGTCGGTGGCCGCTACGCCCGCCAGCAAACCAACATCCATGAATTTCTTTCCCGACTGGCTGATCTGCAAACAGTTACGGCTGTACTGATCCATGTAGCCATACGTGAGCTTATAGCGGTAAATATCGAGCGGATCTTCGCCCTGCGACGACTTTTCGACAGCTTCGTCGGCCGGGTACATATCGAGCGTCATCACGTCGGGATAACCGTCGTTGTTCACATCGGCTACGTCGTTGCCCATCGAAAAGCGACTCGTATGACCGAACGCCTGCCGGATGCTTTCCGTAAAACCACCTTTGTGGTTATTGACGTAGTAATAATCGTCCTCGTGGAAATCGTTCGACACGTAGAGGTCCTCCCAGCCATCGTTGTTCAGGTCAGCAACCGACAGCCCCAAGCCGTAGCCCATCGCAGCCCCGTAGATACCGGCCCCTTCAGAAACGTCGACGTAACGGCCCTTATCATTGCGAAACAGGTAATCGCCCGACTCCCGGTTGCGGTTGGTACGGGTCGATACCTTATCGAAACTGCGGGACGTATGCACAGCGTGGTTGAGCAGGAAACAGTCCAGATCGCCGTCGTGGTCATAGTCGAAGAACGCGGCCTGGGTTGAGAATCCCGAAAATGCCAGCCCGTACTCGGCCGCCCGCTCGGTAAACGTCGGTACCTTGTCCGGGCCGGGGCCATTGTTAACGTATAGTTCGTTCCGGCCCCGCAAGCCCTTGAACTTGCCCACCGCACAGACGTAGATATCCAGCAGCCCGTCGCCGTTAACATCGGCCATTGTCACCCCCGTTTGCCAGTCGGCACGGCCTGCAACGCCCGCTTTTGCGGTTGCATCGGTAAAGGTGAAGTTGCCCCGGTTAATGTACAGTTTATTGGGTCCCTGATTCGAGACGAAATACAGATCAGTCAGGCCGTCGTTGTTGAGATCCCCGGCCGCTACGCCCCCACCGTTATAAAAATAGAGGTATGATAGAATGGACAGACTATCGGTATTTTTTAGCCGATTGCGAAAGCCCACGCCCGTCTGCGCCGAATCCAACCGCTGGAACAGCGGCTTCTCCGCCGGGACCGAATCACCCGAACAGCCGGTGAACAGCCCAGCGCTAATCACCAGAAACGCGAGCCATTTCATCATGGCTTCGTTCGGTTGCCGACTGAGAAGACCTGCGCCCGGTCGTTGTTTTTGGCCAGCACAATGAACTGACCACCATTGGCTCCCCGTACCGGCTGCATCCGGCGCACCTGACCACGCACGAAAAAGCCCGTTTGCTCCGGTTTCGTCGCTGTAAAATTCAGTTTGTCATCGCCCAGCAGCAGTAAGCCGTAGTTAGCGTCGTAACGGCCAACCTCCGTCAGTACGTCGAAGAAGTTACCCGTCAGCAAAATGTCCGTTTTGCCATCGCCGTTGTAATCACCCGTCAGAATACCGTGAATCGGCGAGGTTTGCGCCTGAAGCGGTAAGGCTTTTACCGAAAATGTACCGTTGCCCTCGTTGACAAGAATCGACGTTTCAGCGGTCTGTACGGTCCTGACAGTCATGCCTTCGCGCTGCTGCGCCGAGAAGATATCCTCGAAACTGGCGGTTGCGTAGTCGGTGTGTTTGATGTATTTAGTCCTGATGGACGGGATGCGCTTCTGCAAATCGGGTTTCAGCGCCATCACGCACTCGCGCCGTTCGCCATCCGTGCCCACGGGCCGAAAACAGGTGATGATTTGTTCATAGGACCCATTCCGGTCGAAGTCGTTGCCATACAGGTGCGCCGGTTCGTTTACCGACGCTACCATCCGGCTGTTCAGGCCGAGATTACCAACGACAAAGTCCGTATCGCCGTCGTTGTCGAGGTCGGCCGCCCGAACCGAGTTCCACCAGCCACCCGTTTTGTCAAGCGTTTCGCTTTCCATCCGCTCGAAACCTTTGCCCGCTTTATTCTTCAGAATCGTGATCGGCATCCAGTCGCCCACCAGCACTAAGTCGGGATAATTGTCTTTGTCCACATCGGCCCAAACGGCGTCTTTCACCATCCCAATTTCTTTCGAGAACGGCATCAGTTCGGCAGTGGCTTTGCGGAACGTTCCTTTGTCGTTGACCAACAGTAACTGGTCTGGGTTTTCGCCGTAGCGGCCCGATACCATGCGTCCGCCAACGAACAAATCCTGATCGCCATCGCGGTCAAAGTCAGCGGCCACTACACAGGAATTGTTTTCGCCACTGCGGGGTAAGGCCTTATCCCAGACAAAGTTACCCCGACCGTCATTGCGGTAAAGACGGTCAGCGAGGTACGAAGGGTCGTTGAATTCGTTGCCCCCCGTTGCCACATACAGGTCGAGGTCTTTGTCGCCGTCGGCATCGAAGAATGTGGCTGCCACATCTTCCGAGTACAGCGCGTCGAGCAGAAACGGCTGTTTCTGAGCGGCAAACGTTCCATTGGTCTCCTGCATGTACAGCGACCGGGGCATATTGGCAGCCCCGCCCAGAAATACGTCGTCCAAGCCGTCGCTGTTCACATCGCCCACCGCCAGCGCCGGACCTTCGCGCGAGACCATCTGTTTCATCAGGCCATCGCGGTTGTAGTCGACGAAGTCATTTTCTTTATGCACGTAATCCAATTTAACCGGCCCCGTCACATCGGTAAACAATCGGGTGGCGGGCGTAACAATGGGCGCGAACGTCGCCCTCTGGTTCGCGTTTTTCTCCAACAGCGTCAGCGTCGTGTTGGCTTTCGGTGCTCGGATGACCTGCTTTTTGTCGGTGGGCCAGATTACCGTCAGCGAGTCGATGGCGGGGTCATTGCCTAACCCAAACACCATCGTCAGATCGACCGACGACTCGAAGCCCCGGTTAGGCATCTGCTGTAGGTACTGGGTTTGTGGCTGGCCGTTGGCTCCTTTCTGATGCACGTACACCTTGGCCCCGATGGCATTTATGTTTCGACCCGAGCCGCTCAAACGTACCCGCAGAAAATTGGTTTTATACCTCTCAACCGAGGTGTTCTTAAAGACTGAAACCGGCGCATTGTTGTTGTTAACCACTAAATCCAGGTCCCCATCGTTGTCCAGATCGCCGTAAGCCGAGCCATTCGAGAAATTAGGTTCACCCAATCCCCACTCGGTTGCTTTGTTTTCATACTGCATTCCATTGCCCGTGTTCCGAAACGCGTAATTGGGGAGCGGGCTGGACCCCATTTTATTAACATACTCCTTATAATCGAACTTCTTGGTGCCCTCAATCATCGACTGTAGATCGGGATTATCGGCCAGAAACGCCACGTAATCCTGATCGGTCAGATCCTTCAGAATACCGTTGGCTACGAACACGTCTTTCCGGCCGTCCATGTCCATGTCGAATAGCAGCGCCCCCCAACTCCAGTCGGTAGCGCTGGTGCCCGCCATGCGGCCAATCTCCGAGAACGTGCCGTTGCCGTTGTTCAGGTGCAGCATATTCCGTGAGTCCTGATAAAAGAAATCCCGCGACTCCCTCAACTGATTGGTCTCGTAGCTCTCGAACGATGTCGTGGTTTTGAGCCGGTAGTCGTCGTCGGGAAGCATGTCGGTCACGAAAATATCGAGGTTGCCATCGTTGTTCACATCGGCAATATCGGCTCCCATCGACGCCAGACTGACGTGGCCCATCTGGTTCTCGATATCTTCTTTAAATGTGCCGTTCTTTTGATTAATGTACAGGTAGTCGCGCTCGTAGAAATCGTTGGAGATGTAAATGTCCGGCCAATTGTCGTTGTTCACGTCGCCGATGGTAATGCCCAGGCCAAAGCCAATCAAGCTACCGTAAACACCCGCTTTGGCGCTGACATCGGCGAAAGGTTTCCCAGGTCCCTCGTTTCTGAACAGCTTATCGCCCCCCAGTTTATCGCGGGTTTCGCGCAGATTGGCGTAGCCCAGCCGGTCCATTGGCGTGAAGCTATTGTTGAGCAAGTACACATCCAGATCACCGTCGCGGTCGTAGTCGAAGAAAGCCGCGTGAGTCGAAAAACCGCCATCAACCAGCCCGTATTCAGTCGCCTTCTCCGTAAAAATCGGCAAACCAGCTTTAACACCCTGATTGATGTACAATTGATTGCCCCGTTCGTCGCGGCTCCCGGAGTTACAGACGTAAATGTCGAGCAGGCCGTCGCCGTTAACATCGGCCATTGTCACGCCCGTCGACCAGAATTTTTTGCCGAGGATGCCCGCTTTCGCCGTTATATCCTCAAATTTCATATTGCCCCGATTTAAATACAGCTTGTTGGCCTCAAAATTAGAGGTCAGAAACAGATCGGGCAGACCGTCGTTGTTCACGTCGCCGATGGCCACACCCCCGCCGTTATAGAAGTTGCGGTAGTTGAAAATATTGAAGTTTTTCTTGTCGAGACTCCGGTTTACAAAGTCGATACCCGTCTCGGTCGCGGGCAGCGTCTCGAATAATTTATCGGCATCGCTGTTGCATGACCACGTGCTCCACAAGCTGATGATCAACAGGCTCCATTTCTTTACCATTTCTTTTAATTGCTCAATCACAGTCCGCTACGGTATTCATCTGAATTATTTCGTCTTTCTAAGCGTCAGCACCTTCTGGCCGTTTACCCCGACAAGTAGTTGTTGACCCACTTTCTTAACATCGCACACATCGCCCCGGATAAACAGGCCTGTCCTGGACGACGGTATCTCATCGAACTGCCAGTTGCCCCGATTGCTCAGCACGACGCCGTGGTTAGCATCAACTTTGCCAATGCGCAGCCGCATCCGGGAGTTATTACCCATTAGCAGCAGGTCAATTGTGCCGTTGCGGTCAATATCGTCTGTCAGAATCGCGTAGACGGGCGCGTACTGAGCCGACAGCGGCAAAGCATGGGGCACAAACGTACCGGCCTTGTTTTCTAAAACGAGCGTTCGCAGTTCGGTAATGTGTCTGGTTTTGGCCTGGCGTAGTTGCTGCTCATCGAAACAAGCTTCGAGCGACGCATCGGCGTAGGCTTTGTAGGTCGTAAACCGCTTCCGTAACGACGGCAACTGCTCGCAGATTTCGTCGCGTGAATAGGCGGGGTACATTTTCCCCTGAACGGCGTAACTCATAAAAAAGTCGAGCGTACCGTTCTGATCGAAATCGTCGTAGGTAAGCGTAGCGGGCTGTTCCTCACTGGCTTTAACGGGCGTGTTCTGCCCCATGTTTCCCAGCACCAGATCCGTGTCACCGTCACCGTCTAAATCGGCTTTTTCAATGCGGTTCCACCAGCCCGACAGGTTTTGGTACGCCGTTTGGTGATCGACTAAGAGCCGCCCTTTCTGGTTGAGCAGCACCGTCACGGGCATCCACTCACCCACAATTACCACGTCTGACCAACCGTCTTTATCCACGTCAAGCACGGACGCATCCGACACTAATCCCAACCGGCCCAGCGACTGTTTAGTAAAATTGGCCCGCCCGTCGTTAACCAACAGAAAACTTTCGTCGGCAGCCGGAAACCGGTACGGCTTCACAAATCCACCAACGAAGAGATCCAGATCCCCGTCGCGGTCGACATCGAGCGTTTTCACACAACTGCCGTTTTCCGACTCCAGCGGCAGGGATTTAGTGGAAAACCCCTTCTCGGCACTCAGCCAAAGCTGATCCTGTCGTTTGGCCGCGTCATTCACCGCGTAACCGCCATTGACCACGTACAAATCGGGCCGTTTATCGCCGTCGAAATCGGCCAGTACTGCATCCGTATTAGCCGCACCAACAAAGCCAGGCAACGTCTGCGGACTGAACAGACCACTCGTTTGCCCGAGAAAAAGCCTACCGGTTTGCTGAGCACTGCCGCAGATAAACACATCCTCCTGCCCGTCGCCGTTAACGTCGCCCACGGCCATGCGCGGCCCAATGGCTGCGTATTGCATCGGTAACAACACCTGCCGATCAAAACTATTCGTTGAATCAATCCGATGCACGAAGTCGACACCGGCAACCGGTTGAAACATAGCGTTTTCTGTACTCAGTTTTGCCGAAGCGCCGGGAACGGACTGACGGTAGTCGAGCACCAGCATCTGATTAGGCGCAACCCGATTGAGGGTCTGCGTACGGCCATCGGGCCAGTCGATCAGGACACGTACGGCCGGTGACTCACTGCCCAGTCCGAAAATTAAATTACTGTGGCTGCACGATTCAAATCCCCGTGTGGGGTAAAATTCCTGCGTCTGTCGCTGCCCGTTTGTTTCTACCGTCACCGTTGCTCCAATGCCAAATGGATTAGTAGCTGACCCTTTCAACCGAACACTCAGGTACGATGCATCCGTTGTTTCGCGGCTGGTGTTTCGGTAAACACGGGCGGTCTCGTTCAGGTTGTTTGTGATAATATCCAGATCACCATCATTGTCCAGGTCAGCGTAAGCACATCCGTTGGAAACAGTTGGCTCGTCGAAACCCCACGCGTCCTGCTCATTGGTGAACGTTAGGTCTTTGTTGTTGCGAAAGGCGTAGTTTTTGGTTGGCGTCGAGGGCATTTGCCGAATTTGTTCCAGCACCGGCACGCCCGTTTGTCCGGCATCATCGGAAAACCTGATAAAATCGGCGTTGGTGAAATCGCGCAGAATGCCGTTACTGACGAACATATCCTTATAACCATCCAGGTCAAAATCGGCCAACAGAACGCCCCAACTCCAATCCGTACCCGACACACCCGCCAATTGCCCCACTTCGGCGAACTGGCCATTTGGCTGCTGAATCTGAAGCATGTTGCGCATGTTCTGGTGCCAGAATCCGTTTTGGAGTTGCGCCTGATACACGTTCCAGTTGTCGGGCCAAGGCAGGGTTTTCTGCCGGGCGTTGCTTTCCGGCAGCATGTCGAGCGTCATGATATCAGGCCGGGCATCGTTGTTCAGATCGGCTACGTCCGCGCCCATTGCCGAGTAGGACGTATGCTCGACGCGCTCGCGTAGCTCGTCCCGGAATACGCCGTTCCGCTGATTGATGTAGCAGTAATCGTCCTCCACGTAATCGTTGGTGACGTAAATGTCGGGCCAGCCGTCGCGGTTTATGTCCGAAATGGCGCAGCTCAAACCGAAACCCAGCGCGTTCCCTTTGATACCGGCCTGCTCCGACACATCAGTGAAGTATCGGCCTTCGTTTTGAAACAGTTTGTCGCCCGCGTTTGGGTCACGCTCAGCCCGCATCACGGCCGCTTCTTTACGCTGGTAATTTTTGAGGTTGTGATTGATAAGGAAGCAGTCCAGATCTCCGTCGCGGTCATAATCGAAGAAGGTTGCCTGCACGGAGTAGCCCACGTCAGCAAGCCCAAATTCCGTTGCCCGGTCAGTAAATGTTAAGTCTTTGTTGTTGATAAAGAGCTGATTCCGGCGCAACGAGTCGGGGCGTAAGCCCGAGTAGCATACGTACACGTCAAGCCAGCCATCAGCATTAACGTCGGCCAGCGTAACACCCGTTTTCCAGGCACCCGTACGGCCGCTAATACCCGCTTTCGCCGAAACGTCGCTAAATCGTAGCGACGAACTGGTTACGTTCCCCTTATTGATATATAGTTTATTAGTCGACTGGTTGCCAGTAAAAAACAGGTCGACAAGACCGTCATTATTCAGATCACCAGCCGCTACACCCCCACCGTTGTAGAAATACTCGAATGCCAGTACATTCTCCTGTTCGGTTTCCTGAAGCTGATTAATAAACGTAACGCCAGTCGCCTGCGGATTTGTACGCTCAAAGAGAGGAGTTTTCTTCTGGCAGGCAGTGCTGATTACAAGCAGAGAGAGCGAAATAAACCACGTTTTCATTACCATTAGAAACGAATAAAAACGTGTATAAGTGCCGACGCTTTCTGTTCCCCAACGCTAAAGCGGTGAGCTAATACCGGTATCGGATAAACAGTATTAGCTCACCGCTTTAGCGTTGGGGAACAGAAATACAAACGGCAGCCCGTTGGGGCTGCCGTTTGCAATTACAACTCGACGGAACCAGCTTAGTAACCGGGGTTTTGCTTCAGGTTCGGATTGGAGTCGATAGCCCGTTGGGGAATTGGGTACACGGCCCGTGTTTCGGGCGATGCCTGTGCCCGCTGATCAACTGGTGCGTTGAACGTACCAAAACGAATCTGATCCGTCCGACGGTGTCCTTCCCAATACAGTTCAAAACCACGCTCCGCCAAAATAGCCTTATCATCGATTGGCGTTTTAGCAGCCACACCGCGAGCAGCCCGCAGATTATTCACAATTGTAGCAGCCGTAGCACCCATTGGGTCTGTACCACCACGCAGGATGGCCTCAGCTTTCATCAGCAATGCATCGGCATACCGGAAGAAAACGTAGTCCGTACCGATATTATCAAAGTTACCCGGCTGTGGCAAGTACTTGATCACGCGAATACCCTTCGCTTCAGTCGCGTAGTTAATGTTGATCTCCGGCGTGAAAACAAGCGGAGCACCACCACGCTCTTTCAGCGCTGCACCAGTTGCATCGGTCTGCTGACCAACCAGAAATCCAGCTCTTACACCAATTTTGTCGGTCAAGCCTGGAATCGCACCACCCAACCGCTCATCAGCTTTGTCGAAGCTGTTATAAAAATCAGCCAGAGTAGTGAAGCCATTCCAGCCACTCGGTGGCTGACTGTAGTGCAGGGTCATGTAATACCGGTTGCGAACGCTCCCAACGTCATTACCCTGTGGCTTATTGATGGTGAAGATCAACTCTTTCGAGCGTGTCCGGTTCTCCCAGTGGAAGTTATCAAAATAGGTACCCTTCGCCTGCAAGCTATAACGCCCCGCAGCCTGAATAGCGTTAATGTACTGAATCGCCTTGTCCATATCGGCCTTAGCAAACGTAAATGGTCCGGCTGGTTTGGTAGGGTCATTCGTGTAAACTGCCTTGTTCAGGTACATTTTCGCCAGCAAGAACTGAGCGGCTCCTTTCGTAGCAACCGTAGCAGCGCCGTAGGGTAGAACAGCTTCGGCCGCTTCCAGATCTTTGATGATGAAGTCGGTCGCTTCCGTACGGGTGAGTACTCTTGGATTGGCCTCTAAACCGTCTGTAGTCTCCCGGAATGGCACTTGACCATACAAATCAACCACATAGTGCATGAAGAACGCCCGCAGAAACTGAGCTTCCGCCTTGATCTGGGGCGTAGCATTGGCTGCTGATGCCACCTGATTCGCCCGGAAAACGGCTGAGTTCATCTGATCCCAGGCGTTAGATACTTGATCGTGCGAAGGGTCCCAAGTGTGCTGGTGTAATTTCCGCCATGTACCAAAGTCGTCCCAGTCAGTACCGCGCGTTGGTCCCATCATCTCGTCTGATGAGTGCTCTTCCATCGCGTAAACGCCCCCTTGATCCGCTAAGACGTTCAGCGATGTATAAACACCGCGCAGAGCAGCCGTCGGGTCAATCGCCACATCAGATGCCGCACCGGATTCCGACGAAATACCATCGAGCACCTTGTCTTCAAGATCGGTGCAACTTGCGGTTGCCAGCAATATTACAGCAAGTGGCAAACCAAGTGACCTAAACTTTATAGTTGTCATTTTTAAACGTGTTAAGTAAGTTGTCAAACTGTTACATCATTTGGTGACTTTCCTCAAACTGAATAGTATACGATCTGTAGCACCATTCAGTTTGAAGAATTTCAAGAAACTTTAGAAACCAACGTTTAAACCCAGCGTGAAGGTTCGGGGCGTTGGAAACGCCGTGTAGTCAAGGCCACGCGAAGGAACCTCATCGAGCGTTTTGTTCGTATTCACTTCTGGGTCCAGACCCGTGTAGCCCGTGAAGAGCAACAGATTTTGACCCGTCAACGAGACGCGCAGGCTTTTGGCAAAACCGCCCTGCGGCAAATCGAACGTGTAGCCGATGTTTGCATTCGACAGACGTACAAAGTCAATTTTCTCTAAGAAACGCGTCGAAGGCGAACCAACGTTCAGCGCATTTTCTGAGCTGGCAGCTACGTCTTTCGTTACGTTCCGGCCGTTTCTGAGGATACCTTTCAGGAACAGCGCGTTGGCCGTATTGTTGTAGATGTATGCCCCGAATTGACCATTGAAGAAAATGCTGGCTGATAGTTTGCCAAACGTGAAGTTGTTGGTCAAACCGAGGTTATACTTCGGAATTGGATTACCCACGATTGACGCAACACCGTTGTTCGCGTACTGAGCTACGTTTTCGATACCGTCTGATGTAGTACCGAAGCCCGTGAACGTAGGCAGGTTGAACGAGAAAATCGAGTACCCATCGCGAAAGGTCTGCGCGTATGCTCCTGACAGTCCCTGACCACTAACGGTGCCGGTGTTGATGTTCGTACTACCGAAGTTCCTGATAGTGTTCGTCAGATACGTAGCATTGGCCAGAACCTCCCAGCCGAATTTTTCTTTCTGCACGGCCTGGAACACTAATCCCAACTCAACACCACTGTTTATCACGTTACCCGGCAGGTTGATGAACCGGAACTGAACGGCGGCAGGTTGCGCGTACCGAATGCGGAACAGCAGATCAGTGGTCGATTTGTTGAAGTAGTCAACAGTACCCGATAAACGACCCTTCAGGATTGTGAAGTCAAGACCAGCGCCGTATTGTGTCGTCTGCTCCCATTTCAAGTCCGGGTTTGGGTTGTTATTCTGCGTCAGCGAACCATCGGTGTTAGCGGTGAAGAGCACCCTCGATGCACCTCCGTTGAAATCCTGACTACCCGTGATGCCAAAGTTGAGCCGCAGTTTCAGATCATCAAATACATTCTTTGGAATAAAATTCTCGTTCGACAAACGCCAGGCGGCACCTACCGACGGAAAATAGCCATACTTGTTATTTGCACCAAACCGGGACGAACCATCGACCCGCAACGTACCTGTCAGAATGTACTTTTCGCCAATGTTGTAGTTGACCCGGCCGAAGTACGACTGTAGCTCATTTTGGCTGCGGTCTGAACCACCCAAAAACGCTTTGTTGTCACTGTTGTTAACGCCATCGATGTTGTCAACGAGCGGAATTAGGCTGGTGGTGAAGAATTCAGCCCGAACAAAATCGCCCCGGTTTTCAAACTTCTGGTAGGAGAATCCGACTACAGCGTCCAAGACACCTGCTCCAATCGTCTTACCGTAGTTCAACGTGTATTCGATCAACTGAGAGCCCCGGTGACGATTCTGAATGTAAGCCCGGCCCCGGTTAAACGTATCATTGAAACCACCCAGGTTTGGATCAATGGCCGTCCGGCGAACGGCATTTGACGCGTCCAGACCGAAGTTGATCTTTGCAGACAAGCCATCAATGATGCGCCACGTGGCCGACACGCTGGCCAGCGTCCGGTTTGTATTGCCCGTGTCGTCAATCTGATCCAAAATAGCAGCTGGATTTCGATAATCACCACTGTTGCGGGGGTACGTAACGTTGCCAGCACTGTCCGTAACCGCAGGAGCGTAGAAGAACGATCCATCGGGATTCCGAACGGGGTTGCTGGGGTTCGCCTGAATCATGGCCCCAATTAGATTGCCCTGCGCACCGGCGTTGTCCGTGTTCAGCACGTAGGTGTCTTTGATGCCCGAGGTTGTCAGCGAAAGGTCTAGCACAACTTTATCGTTGAACAACTCATGACTGGCATTAACCCGACCTACCAAGCGTTGCAAGGCTGCTTTCTTGATAATACCCTGTTGATCTGAATAGCCAACCGAGAACAGGTAGCGCGTATCCTGATTACCACCGCCAAAGCTCACATTGTAGTTCTGCGAAATACTCGTGCGGAAGACCTCTTTCTGCCAGTCAGTGTTAGCACCCCGGTCAACGGCAGCCCGGTCTCCACCAGCAGCTACTACACCCGTCACGAAACTGGGGCCATCGAGCAGGTCGTACGTACGCAGGGGCGAAGACACGCTCGTGGAAGCCGACAGGTTCACCTGCTGCGAACCGGCCCGGCCGCGCTTGGTCGTAATCAGCACAACGCCATTGGCACCCCGTGAGCCATAAATAGCGGCCGACGAAGCATCTTTTAACACCGAAATGTTCTCGATGTCATTCGGGTTAAGAAAGTTGAGCGGGTTACGTGCCGACGTTGTACCACCCCCAAAATCCTGACCGCCAGCACTCACATCACCACCATCGAGCGGAACGCCGTCAATAACGTACAACGGATTACTGTTGCTACGCACCGACGTTGAGCCGCGAATCTGAATGTTAATACCCGCACCTGGCTCACCGCTTGATGGTGTAATCTGCACCCCAGCGGCCCGGCCCTGTAGCAGTTGCTCCGGCGAAGCGATAACTCCCTTGTTAAAGTCTTTCGGCCCAAGAGCAACAATACCACCCGTGATATCCTTCTGCTTCTGTGTACCGTAACCAACAACAACTACTTCCTGTAATGCCTTCGTGTCGTCGGCTAATTGGATGTCTACCGTCGACCGATTACCTACGGCCACTTCCTGCGTGGTGTAACCAATGAAACTGAACACAAGCGTTGCGTCGTTGGTCACATCAGCTAAAGAGTACGTTCCTTCTCCGGTCGTGTTGGTACCACGGGTAGTTCCTTTAACCTGAATACTTACCCCCGGCAAAACAGATCCCGTAGCATCCGTTACCTTACCCGTTACGGTGCGCCCCTGCGCCCATGTATCCTGGTTGCTCAGCAACAGTATCATTGCCAGCGCTGTCAGGAAGCGAACGAGCGCTTTGTGTACGGCTGGCTGGGACTGGAATTGTCCAGTCTGACCTACGAAACCACCGAAGCGGTTAATTATGTAGGATTTGTCCATCATAGGTTTAAAATAAAAAGTTAAAAATAGGTACGCTGTTTCGGTTAGAAATTACATCCCTCCCACTTCTTCATTTAATGAGGGTCTTCTAACTAGGCGAACTACTACCACACACCGCAAAAATAAGTGTATCTACCTGAATCGTAGTAACCTGAAGAGAAAATATAGAATATAATCCCGAACCAGATAGCAAATTACACCATGTAGCCTTGAAAATACAAATGTCAATTAGTTAAAAATAGGTTAGTCACGGTTAAAATCGTATCATAATTATTGTTAAATAGTTGATTGATATTTATATTATTCTACTAAGATAAAATCTCAATACGCTATCAAGCAGATGGTTATTCATATAGATTTTATAATTATAAGAAGAAATATGCTGTCGACAATTTTTGAACGGCTACACCAAAAATTTTGTAGTATTTGTAGATAATACCTCTCAAAACGGAGTAAGGTGGTTTACCAACCGTTATTCTTCCGCCTTTATGAACGCAGAAAACCTTCATGCGTTAGCCAACCGGCTATCTGGTGACCTTTTTACTGACTCTACCCAGCGGACCCTGTATGCCACAGATGCCTCGTCTTACCGGGAAATGCCTGCCGCCGTTGCCATCCCTAAAACGGTCGATGATTTAAAGAAATTAATCGCTTTTGCCAGTCAACACGGTGTCCCACTTATCCCACGCACGGCCGGTACGTCGCTGGCCGGTCAGGTGGTTGGAAGTGGTATTGTAGTTGACGTGTCGAAGCATTTTACGAAGATTTTAGAAATCAACCCTAACGGATGCTGGGTGCGGGTGCAGCCGGGCGTTATTCGTGATGAACTGAATCAGGCACTGAAGCCATACGGGTTGTATTTCGGGCCGGAAACGTCAACGGCTAACCGGGCAATGATTGGCGGTATGGTTGGCAATAACTCCTGTGGTTCCAACTCAGTTGTGTATCGTGCTACCCGCGAGCATACACTGTCGGTGAAGGTACTGCTGGCCGATGGCTCCGAAGCTGAATTTAGCACGATGAGCGGCTGGGAGTTCACCAAAGCCGTTGGTGAGGCCAGCCGCCGGAACGGAACGGCTACCCTGGCCGATAAAATTTTGCTTCAAACCAATGCTATTCTGACGGATTCCGCCAATCAGGAAGAAATCCGGCGCAACTTCCCCAAGAAAAGTATTGAACGGCGCAACACTGGCTATGCCCTGGATGCTCTGCTCGACATGGAACCGTTCACGGCGGGTGGTGAACCATTCAATTTGGCTAAATTCATCGCCGGATCAGAGGGAACGCTGTGTTTCATGACCGAAATCAAACTCAACCTGGTGCCGCTGCCACCGAAAGAAGGCGGTTTGGTTTGTGTCCACTGCCATTCCATCGACGAAGCGCTACGGGCTACGATTGTCGCGCTTAATTACCAGCCCTACGCCGTTGAACTGATCGACGATATTATTCTGGAGCGGGCTGATACGAACCCTGAACAGCGTAAAAACAGCTTTTTTGTTCAGAAAACACCCTCGGATCATTTCCCTATCATCCTGGTTGTCGATCTCTCGCGGGACACCCGGGCGGAGATTGAGCAGGTTGCCGCCCGGATGGAGGCCGACCTGCGCGAAGCCGGTTTGGGCTACCATTACCCGCTGCTTTTCGGCGACGACACCAAAAAAATCTGGACGCTTCGCAAAGCCGGGCTGGGTCTGCTCGGGAATCTGCCCGGCGACGCAAAAGCAGTTGCGGTAATTGAAGACACGGCCGTTGATGTGCGCGACCTGCCCGATTACATTCGGGAGTTTAACGACATTCTGACGAAACATAAGATGCACTCCGTTCACTACGCCCACGCGGGGTCGGGCGAGCTGCACCTCCGGCCGATTATCAACCTCAAAACCGAAGAAGGCCACCGGCAGTACCGGATGATTGCCGAGGAGATTGCCACGCTGGTTAAAAAATACGATGGGTCGCTATCGGGTGAGCACGGCGACGGGCGGCTCCGGGGTGAGTTTATTCCGCAGATGGTGGGTGCCCACAATTACGAGTTGATGCGGCAGGTTAAACATACTTGGGACCCACAAGGCATTTTTAATCCCGGCAAAATTGTGGAAACGCCCCCGATGGATACGTTTCTGCGTTATGAAGCCGGTCAGCAGACACCGGAATTTCAGACCTATTTTCGCTACAAAGACCAGAACGTACTCCAGCACGCCGAGCAGTGCAACGGCTCCGGCGACTGCCGCAAAACCGAAGCATCGGGCGGCACGATGTGTCCGAGTTACATGGCCACCCGTAACGAGAAAGACTCGACGCGGGCGCGGGCCAATATTTTACGCGAAATGCTGACGCGTTCGCCGAAGGAAAACCGCTTCGATCATGAAGAGATAAAGGAAGTTTACGATCTGTGTCTGTCGTGTAAGGGCTGCAAAAACGAGTGTCCGTCGAACGTGGACGTGTCGAAGTTAAAAGCCGAGTTTTTACAGCACTATTACGATGCCCACGGCGTACCGATCCGGTCGCGGCTGATTGCTAATTTCGCCCGGCTATCGGGTCTGGCGTCACTCGTGCCTTGGGCCTGGAACGGCGTGTTAGGTACGCCTACCCTTCGGCGCATCGCTAACCGCATCGTCGGCTTTCACCCCGACCGGACGATGCCGATGATGGGGAGAACGACAGTGAGAAACTGGTTTTCCACGCGCCCTCACCCCCTGGGAGAGGGGCCGGGGCGGTCCGGCGTTCCAGTGAGGGCGCTTTATCTCTTCTGTGACGAGTTCACCAATTATAACGATGTCGAAGTTGGTCAGAAGGCGATTCAGTTGTTCGAGCGGTTGGGGTATGAAGTTATCATTCCTGAACATGGCGAAAGCGGGCGGGCAGCTCTGTCGAAAGGGATGCTCAAATACGCTAAAACGCTGGCCGAGCGCAACGTCCGGGCGTTGAAAGAAGTCATTACCGCCGAAACACCATTGGTTGGACTGGAGCCATCGGCCATTCTGACCTTCCGCGACGAGTATCCCGATTTGGTTGGTGAATCGCTCGTGGCCGATGCCAAACGCATTGCGGAGAACGCGCTCACCTTCGAAGAATTTTTCGCCCGTGAGGTGGAAGCGGGGCGCATCCGACCAGAGCAGTTTACGGACGAAACCCGGCTGATTAAATTGCACGGTCACTGTCAGCAAAAAGCCGTATCGTCACTTGTGCCAAGTAAAAAAGCGTTGTCGTTACCCAAAAACTACACCGTTCAACTGATTCCGTCGGGTTGCTGCGGCATGGCGGGATCGTTTGGCTACGAAGCCGAGCACTACGACATCTCCATGCAGATTGGCGAATTAGTCCTGTTCCCAACCGTTCGGCAGCAACCCGACGACGTAATTATTGCCGCGCCGGGCACATCCTGCCGCCATCAAATTAAGGACGGGACAAGCCGCAGGGCCAAACACCCGGCTGAGATTTTGTTCGAGGCACTGAAGTAATCTGCACCGCTCGGTCGGTGCGGGGCGTTTGTTAGCGCTATCTATTGCCGGGCATGGGGGGACCTTTGCCACAATAAGGTTATTCGGGGCTGGCGACCATTCTGAAGGGAAAGGAACTGGCCCATAGAAAAGGATCGTCAGTGACGCTCCGATAGGCAGCGATAAGGCCCGTCGGTTCCGAAGGAGCGACAGCATTCTTGAGTTTTTCTACACGTGTGGTTTTGCCCGGCAAGTTTTGATGGCTAACAGCTAAAGCCGTGATAGCCCTGCCGTAGACGTAAGGCGCAGGTAAGACTATCACGGCAACCAGGAGATGGAGACTACCAGGGAATTTCGCCTGTCTCCGGGTTGTTTTCCTCGCTGATAAATTTTCCGGTCGGTCCGTCGGCGTCAAGGATGGCGTATTTGACCAACCGCGCACCAGCCTCGTCAACCGTACCGGTGCCCCGGTGATTGTTGAAATCCGTGTCCGTAAAACCGGGGTCCACTGCGTTCACTTTGAACGAAGTATTCCGCAGCTCGTAGGCCAGCACAATGGTGTACATGTTGAGGGCGGCTTTTGAGGTATGGTAAACCGCGCCTTTATTGGGATAATACTTCCAGGTGGGGTCGTTGTGCAGGGTGAGCGAACCCATGCCCGAGGTGACGTTTACGATGCGCGGCTGTTTCGACTTTTGCAACAGATCGAAGAAGGTCTGGGTAACCAGCACGACGCCAAATACATTGGTATCGTACACCTGCTTAAAAATCCTAATGTCTGTACCGGTGGCCGATTGCGGCATCCCCCCGTTTACACCGGCGTTGTTAATCAGCACATCCAGTACGTCGGTTTTCTGGCCGAGCGTTGCCCGGGCGGCTTTGACTGATTCCGGCTGGCTAACATCCAGTTGGATGGCTTCTACGTCGTGGAGGCCTTCGGCTTTTAGTTGCTCGACGGCTTCCTGGCCATTAGCTACACTGCGGCTACCCAGGTACACGTAATAGCCTTTTTGGAGCAGTTGGCGAGCGGTCTCGTAACCAATGCTTTTGTTGGCTCCGGTGATTAATGCGGTTTTCATGATTTCTATGTTTACTAATTTAATGGCAGACCTGTCTTCGTGACTGGCTTTATTGAGCCGACGCTTATTTGGTTTCTACCCGGCCCAGCGGATGGGGGCTGTCCATCAGGTCGTCACAGGCTGCGTGCCAGGCGGGGTCTTCGGGGTAAAGCGCGGTGCGGAGGTAGGCCCAGGTAAGCTGCTGAACCACCGCCACCCGCTCGGGGTTTTCGTCCGTCGTCTCAGCCGCGTCGTACCCGGAGATACCGCCCAGGATGTGCTCTCCATCGAATATGGTCAGCAGAGACTTAGGGCCGGAACTCCGATAATACGCATCCGAACGCCAGTCCAGACGCTCCGAGAAATTGACGTTGACATCTTTGTCGCCGACAATCACCAGTGTCGGCAGTGTCATCTGGGCGAAATTATTGTTTCGCAGGACCGGATAATGCTCGGACGCGAACGTTGAAAGATCGGCCCCATTACCGGGCGCACCGATCAGTACAAACGCTTTGATCCGGGGTTCAGCGAGGTCCACTTCCTTTCCATCGTTGGGATCAATGAGCCGCATACCCGCGAGCATGCCGACCGTATGCCCACCCAGCGAATGCCCAACGGCGACAATCCGGCTTTTGTCCAAGCGTCCGCTGAGTTCCGGAACAGCGGCCTCAATGCCGTCAAGCTGGTCGATGATGCGCTTCATGTCCTCCACGCGCGACCGCCAGAACAACGGGGCATCAGGACCGCCCAGGCTTAACGTTTTTGAACTTAGATGGGTGGGCTGGATCACCACGAAGCCGTGAGCCGCCCAGAAATTGGCGAGCGGGCCGTACCCGTTTAGGGAAGACAGATGATTTGATCGTCCGTGGCCGTGCGACAGGAGGATGATGGGTAGGTCACGTCCGGTTACGGGCGCGGAAACGCGCATTTGTAGATCTACAGCGCGGTCCGGCGCGGCCAGCATGACCGGACTTACCGAGAAGACGGGCGTGGGTGCGTTCATCGCCACATCGCCCGGCGCGTAGGCCCTCGGCGAAATTGATTGGGTACTTTCCATTGCGTTGCGTGTTTAACGGTTTTGTGTTGACCTGTCCGGTTTGGGAACCAATCCGTTTAGCATGATTGGGGTAGTTCATACCCTGGCATGTCAGCGAATCGGGATGCTTGTCCCGTCCAGTTTTAACACGACAAAGTTCCGGTTAAACGCAGCGCATTAGTAAAGAGAATCAAACCAAAAAGTATGACTTTCAAACCTTGGCCGTTCGGAAGGCCTTGGGAATATTACCGGTGACGCGTTTGAAAAAGTTGTTGAAGTAGGTGGGGTAATCAAACCCCAGGCCGTAGGCGATGTCGGCCACGGGCCAATTGGTATGCTGCAATAGTGCTTTGGCTTCGGCGGCAATCCGTTCCGCAATGTGAACAGACGTTGGTTTGCCAGTCACTTCCTTGACCGCCCGGTTGAGGTAGTTAACGTGTACCGAAAGACTTTGGGCAAAGTCCTGGGCCGTTCTTGCCCGAAGGGGTTTATCGGTGCTTTCAATGGGAAATTGCCCTTCCAGTAATTCGGTAAACAACCGGGTGATCCTGATCGCGGCATTCTGCTGGGTTAGCGCCCGTTGTATGGGCTGGAGCCTGAGGGCTTCGTGCAGGAGAATTTCGATGCAGTTCCTGAGCAATTCATCTTTGTGCTCATAATCAGTTCGGTGAACCGATAGCATCTGCTGAAAAAGGCCGGTCATAAATACCGTCTGTTCACCCGTAAGGGGAAGTACGGGTGCAGCGTCAACGCGAAACAAGGGGGAGTTGTGCAGGAGTTCGGTGCGTT
This sequence comes from Spirosoma arcticum, assembly GCF_054779955.1. NCBI lineage: Bacteria > Pseudomonadati > Bacteroidota > Cytophagia > Cytophagales > Cytophagaceae > Spirosoma > Spirosoma arcticum. The sequence goes on along the minus strand of NZ_BAAGXG010000002.1, from coordinate 211,577 downwards.
CCCGGCCCGCAATGAAGGCTTCGGTAAACACACAGGCATAGCGTTTTTCGCCTGTCGAACGGTCCACAACCGAATGGGGTACGTGGGGATTCGCGAAAAACAGGAAGGGACCATCCATATCAATCGTTTGCCCACCTGAGTGAATGGTCATGTCGCCCGTCACCAGCACGATCTTGTAGAAATCCCGTCGACCATGGACAGGTGGAGGAGGCACGGTCCCGGCGATTTCGTGGACGTTGAAACCTCTGGGTTTTAAATCGACACTTGTGAAGGCCACGCTTTGGGGTACAGATGTACTGTTCATGCCCCAAAGTTAATAGAATCAAATCTTAACTCAGCACTTAGGCAAAGGTATATCAAAGCAGGCAACGATGCGCATTCCCCATACGACAAGTGGCTGCGCATCGTTACCCTATCCCTGTTGCCGTCGGTACTCGGCTATAGGGGGGTGTGTCGGTGGTTGGGTTAATTAATGATAGATGCCTAAGTTGGCGGCCTCAAAATGGGTCAACTCGTCAAACCGGTTTTGTTTCACCTTTTGCACCCACTCCGGGTCCTGTAACAGTGCCCGGCCTACCGCCACTAAATCGAAATCACCCCGGTCGTACCGGCGCATCAATTCAGTCAGGTCCTGTGTCTGCGCCCCTTCCCCTTTGGTGAAAGCCCCCAGGAAGTCGTTCGACAGCCCTACCGAACCTACCGTAATGGTGGGCTGCCCGGTGATTTTCTTGGCCCAGCCCGCAAAATTCAGGTCTGAGCCGTCGAACTCGGGTTGCCAGAACCGGCGGTTTGAGCAGTGAAAAATATCGGCTCCCGCTTCGGCCAGCGGCTGCAACCAGGCCTCCATTTCCTGAGAAGTGTGTGCCATACGGGCGGAGTAATCCTGCCCTTTCCACTGCGACAGCCGAATTAAAATGGCCAACTCCGGACCCACTGCGTTGCGAATCGCCTTGATGACTTCGGTGGCAAAACGGGTCCGTTCGCCCAGCGTTTGCCCGCCAAATTCGTCGGTACGGTGGTTGGTTTGTTCCCAGAAGAACTGGTCGATCAGGTAGCCATGCGCTCCGTGGAGTTCGATGCAGTCAAACCCCAACCGTTTTGCCGCCAGCGCTGCCCGCGCGAACGCATCGATGGTTGCGTACACATCGGCCGACGACATGGTATCCGGTCCTTCGTAAGGAACGGGGGGCCAATCGGCAGCAGTTGGCTGAATACCCACGTGCCAGAGTTGCGGCCCCATCTGCCCACCCTGCGCGTGTACGGCGTCGATGACCCGTTGCCAGCCCGCCAGCGAAGCCTCGCCGTAAAAATTGGGAATGTCTTTGAGGTTTTTGGAAGATGGGCGTTCCACGACCGTGCCTTCCGACAGAATCAGCCCGACCTCGGCTGCGGCCCAGCGACTGTAGTAGTCGGTTACAGCCTGCGTTGGTACGCCGTCGGTCGCCTGAGCGCGGGTCATTGGCGCCATCACGAACCGGTTGCGCGTGTGTAAAGTCTTGTAGCTGAAGGGTTGGAAAAGTGGAGTGAGGTCCGGGGTAACGGCGTCGAGAGCCACCTGGGGCGCATTCGTCGATTGTTGCGTAAGCATTCGGTTAACTATGTATTGGTTTCACTATTGAACTGACGATAGTTTAAAATAGTTACTATTGACAGGAGATAGTGGTTACCTCTACTTTACCAGAAAAATAGCATGAACAAGGAATCATTCGTGTGCAGCGATTGCGCCGTCACCCGGTCCATGGCTTCTTTAGGTACGCGCTGGAAGCCCCCCATTATTTACGCCCTGCGGGAACGTACAATGCGGTTTGGGCAGTTGGCCGCTCACATCAGCATCATCTCGCGGAAGGCCCTGACTGACTCGTTGCGGGAGTTGGAACAGGATAGTATTGTGGTCCGACAGGAGTTTAAAGAATTACCGCCCCGGGTGGAATACAGCCTGACGGACAAGGGCCGCGAACTGGTACCGATTCTGGTCATGCTTTCCGACTGGAACCAACGGCACCAACCATCCGAAGAGACCAGCCCTGCTGTATAGTGGGGAACCGCACCGCTACATCTCCATACATGATGCAGGAAAAACTAAGGGAACACATCGAAAAACGAGTACTGCTAACCGATGATGAGTTTGCGTTTGTGCTCGATCACGTTACGGTCAAAAAAATTAAGAAACACCAGTTCCTGATTCAGGAAGGCGAACCGGTCAAGTACGCTTACTTCGTGGTGTCGGGACTGTTAAAGCTGGTTTATACCGACGAATCAGGCAAGCAGCACATCGTTTCGTTTGCCATGGAAGATTGGTGGGAAAGCGATTTTGGGGCTTATTTCACCCAGACTAAAGCGACCCTATCAGTAAAGTGCTTAGAAGACACGGTGGTGTTTTGCTTATCGCTGGAAAGCTACCATACCTTATGCACCAGTCTTCCAACATTTGAACGCTTCTTCCGGCAATTAGCCATTGCTGGTTCGATTGCCGCCCAGCAACGCATCCTGTCGTTGCTGACCACCCAGGCCAAAGAGCGGTATGAGCAACTACTGAAACAGCATCCTGCCTTAATTCAACGGGTACCTAAAACCTTGCTTGCTTCTTACTTGGGGGTCTCGCGCGAGACCCTGAGCCGACTAAGGGCTTAGCCTTACTGCCAGTCGTTGAAATTGTGAGGTTTGTCACGCAAAAACAGGGTGGGTTGTTCTGAGCTTTGCAGTGTTCATTTTTTATCAACTACTGTGCCTACAGTGGCACGAACAAAGCAAAGCAAATGGAAAAGCGAATCATTAACCCCTGGCAATGGCAGGATCAGCGCAGTTATGCGCAAGGTATTGAGGTGAAACAGGCCCAAAGCACCCTCTATTGTGCCGGGCAGGCAGCCATCGATGCGGATGGACAGTCGAGTACCGGCGACATGAGAACTCAACTGATGCTGGCCATTCAAAATGTAGAACAAGTCATCAGCGAGGCTGGGTATGAATGCTGGGACATTGTACGGCTGAATATCTACACCACGTCGTCAGCCGAGTTTATGACGTGCTTTGATCTACTTCAGGATTGGGTCGCCAGGCATGGCATCCGGCAAGCGACTACGTTGCTTGAAGTGAAAAGCCTGTTTGAAACCTTAACCGTTGAATTAGAAGCTACAGCGGTGAAATAGCACAAAAGCCTGAGGGTGGCGACGGTGCTGTGTACCCATCCTTGGAGGGCAGTGATGATCCGTCACTTATGCAAAGTCAAAACGCCAACTATAAGCGACCCAACCCCGGAAGCAGAAACCCACGTAAAATAAGCTAACCGCTGAAAAGCCCGCGTCGTATAGCATGACTTCATCCTCTTCGGGTGACAAAAGAGGGAGCCGCTCACTGATCGCAGTACTGTTGGAGAAAGTCTATGGTGATCAGGCTTACAATGGGGTATTCGCCCAGGCGTTAGGCGAGTGGAGCATTGATTTCGAGAAGGCTTCGCGTCCCGAATCGGTCCGGGTTTTTATACCGGTGGCCAAGCGATGGGTCGTCGAGCGAAGCATTGCCTGGAGTAATTTCTTCCGGCGAATCGTCAAGGATTACGAGTACACGGTATCTTCTTCGGTGAGCTGGCTTTACCTGGCCAACATTCAGATCATGTTACAGCGAATATAGGCCTGACACCGAATATAATTCCCCAACACGTTCTAAATCAAAAGGCATTCCAGCTAAATCTGTCTTTCAAGGAGTGATGACCTTTGCCGTGTCATTAAATAGAAACTTAGTTGTTATAAAAGCAGTACGAATTCACCAGTTCGGCGGGCCGGTGGTCATGAACGTCGAAGGGCTGTGTGATACCGAAATTGCTGCTTAGCCGTAGCCGCGCTGTCGTAGGCCGTCTGCCAGTTCTAAGCTTGTCCAAAACCCGCCATCAGCCACAAACAACCAATAAGTAGACAGGTAGAAGAGAGGTTCACATCAAGTTCAGTTAACTAAACTTACAAATTTTATTGGACTTCGTAAATCGCTGACCATCAAATTACATATATAAATTTAGTTAACGAAACACTCCAATCAGTCTAGCACGTCTTTATTAAGCGGTAGTAACGAAGAATGGCTTCCAGCTTACTCCTCTTCCTCCTCTCCCTTTGTCAGTTGCGCTTCGAGCAGATACGCACCGTTGACGACGACTTTTGTCAGATTCGTGGGCATCTGAGGGATTACTTCAATCCGCCCCTGAGATGCCTGACCCAGCCGGACCGCAATGCGTCGGTACGTCCGGGCCTGGCCGGTTGGCACATACACGAATCCAGTTTCACCTTTGCGCACCACGGCCTCCTCCGGCAGCGTTGTAGCGGTGCGGGAGCCGGTCAGGACGCGGGCGTTCAAAAACATGCCGGGAATGAGCCGTGCTTCCTGACGTTCGTCGTCGATGTGTCCGTGAATGGTAATCGTTCGGGCATCACCCGCGAACGCTTTTCCAATCAGATACACGCGACCCCGTACCGTTTCGGACCCAAGTTTGGGATCGTTGAGCAAAATCGTTTGCCCATTTTTAATTTTGAACGCATCATTTTCAAAAACGCTGAGTTCAAGGTGTTTGTGATCCTGATTCATGACTTCAAACAGCACATCCGCCGTAGCCACCTGCTGACCAAGGTGAATGTTGGACGCCGTCACGAACCCCGCAACGGGCGACGTAATCCGCATCACGGGCAGCAGTTTTCCCTTGTTGAGCGTCTCGACCGACAGGCCAAGTGTTTGCAGTTTGAGCGCCAGCGAACTCACCAGTGCCCGGTTGCTGCCATAGTCCGCTTCGGCCTGCTGGAGCCGCTTTTTGGCCCCCACTTCTTCGGCGTTCAGCGTTTTCTGCCGTTGTAACTCAGCCTGCTGGTACGTTAACTGGCTGATGGCTTGCAGGTAATCCTGCTGCATCTGGATATAGTCGAGACTCTGAAGCGTTGCCAGCGTTGCGCCCTTGCCCACCCGCTGCCCCGGCAGAACATTGACGCTCTTGATAACGCCATTGATGAGCGGACTTATCGAGGCCATGTACTGCGGAGGCACGTCGACAGTGCCGGTCGTTTTTACCTCGTCGCTGACGGTCGTTTGCATGGCCGAACCAAGTTGAATGTTCATGGCGGTTAGCTGCTCCGCCGTTATCGTGATCTGGTCAGATACGGGTTTTGTGGTCTCAATGGCAGGTAGCCGCTCCGTGTCTTCAGTGGCGGATTTGCCAGTGCAGCCCGCAATGAAGGTAATCAGGCAGATACTACAGATAGTTATGAATCGGTTCATACGGGATTGAACTTGGGGTAGACTGGAATTAATGATGCGTCCTACGCTATAATCCCAATGCGTGTTCGGTTTGAATAATGACGTTTGAGTAACTGAGTACCGCATTGAGGTAGTCTTCTTCAATAACGAAGGCCTGCTGAATAGCCTGAAAAAACTCGACGTAGTCAATCTCCCCGGCGCGGTAGCTTCGGAGAGCGGTTGATTGAATCAGCCGTGCCTGCGGAAGTGCCCCCTGCTCAAAGTAAGTCAGCGAGGCCCGTAGCGTTTCGGCATTGCGTTGCAGGATAGTTAATTGACCGGCTAATTGCGTTTGGGCGTACGTAAAGGCATTATCCGTAATCTGCTCGTTGACACGGGCAGCCGTGATCCGTGCCCTCTCGGCCTGGGTAAACAACGGTAGCGACACGCCCACCTGCACAACATTATACCCCACTTCGCGCAGAATCGACTGGTTGTAGTACCCAAGCAGCAGGTCAGGTTTGAGTCGCTGCCGTTCGAGGTACGTCTGGTTTCGGCTGACGGTCCGGTCCTGCTGCAAAACGGCCAGCGCCGGATTGCTATTTATCCGGGACGAATCGACCACAAACAGATTAATCCCGGTCAAATCGCGACGGAGGATTAGTGATGTGTCGGCGGTGATCGGGTCGGTGGTGTTAACGAGCAATTGCAGTGCCTGCGTGTTGGCGTCGATGTCGGCACGCAGGGTCAGTTGCCGAAGCCGGACACTTTGCAGGCGTGTTTCAGCCGATACCTGCTCCAGGCGGTTGGTTTCGCCGGTTTTGTACCGCACGGCAGCCGCACGAGCCGCGTTTTGGTACAGGCTATCCTGTCGTTTCAGCAAATTCGATAACTGAGCATCGTACAGAAGCCGGTAATAAACCTGCTTGATTTCGGTGTACAACGCCACTCGCCGGAGCGCAAGCCGACGCTCGGCCGATGCAGCCGCACCTTGGTAAAGCTGCTTCTGTGCCCGGTAGAACGATGGCAGCGCAACCAATTGCGTAACGCCCACTATATAATCCGTAGGGCGGGCCTGCGTTTGGCCTACCTGAAGTTCCAGATTCGTTTTGGCCGGGTCGAAGGCCGATCCAATCAGCGCCCGCTGACTTTCAACCTCCAGCGCACTGCCGCGCAGCAGCAGACTTTGCCGATTGGCAAGGTCGAGGGTTTGGGCGAGCGTGAGGACTGTAGACTTCTCCGGTGAGGGCTGCGCAGCTACCAACCCACTTACCATCAGCAAAACCAACGCAGTTGGCACCACCGGAACAGGCTGGACCGTTCCCCGTTTGGTTTTACCCGACACCAAACTGTACAGCACGGGCAACACAATTAGGGTCAGCAACGTGGCGGTTAGCAAACCACCAATAACGACCGTGGCCAGCGGTTTCTGCACCTCCGCCCCGGCTGACGTCGACAGGGCCATTGGCAGGAAACCAAGCGAGGCCACGGCGGCCGTCATAATCACCGGCCGGAACCGCACCCGGAGACCATGCAGGATGCGGTCGTTTAGGCTCCATTGACCCGGTCGGCCCTCCAATTCTTTTTCGAGTTCGTTGAAGTAGCCAATTAGCACGATACCGTTCAGCACAGCCACGCCGAAAAGAGCAATAAAGCCAACGCCCGCCGAGATACTGAAAGGCATATTCCGAATCCATAACGCCAGCACTCCGCCAATGGCCGCCAGGGGAATGGAACTAAAAATCAGCACGGCGTACTTTAGTGATCCGAACGTGGCGAACAGCAGCAAAAAAATCAGGAACAGCGCCACCGGAACCGCAATACTCAACCGGTCTTTGGCGCGTTGCAAATTTTCAAATGCGCCCCCATACGTAAAATAGTACCCAGCGGGTAGTTTAATCCGGGATTCGATCCGTTGCTGAATGTCGTCAACTACGCTCTCCACGTCGCGGCCCCGGATGCTGACGCCAATGGTGATGCGCCGTTTGGTACCGTCGTGCGAGATCTGCGCCGGAGCCTGAACATACTGAATTGCCGACACTTCGCTCAGCGGAATACTACCTCCGGTCGGCAACGATACGTACAAACCACGCAGGTCCGTGATGGCCTGCCGGTTCGCACTGTCTAAGCGCACAACCATGTCGTAGCGCCGTTCGCCTTCGTAAACGGGACCGGTAATTTCGCCCGCAAAGCCCGCCTTAATGAGTCGGTTCACCTCGGCAACCGACACGCCGTACTGGGCCAGTTTAGCCCGATCATATTGAACATTGATTTGTGGTAATCCCACCGTTTGCTCCACGCGCACCCCCGCAACCCCCGGCACGGTTGCGATTAGCCGACCGCTGGTGGTGGCCTGATCGAAAAGCGTCTGTAAATCGTCGCCGAAGATTTTGACGACAATGTCGGACTTCACGCCCGTCATCATTTCGTTAAAGCGCATCTGAATCGGCTGGGTAAACTCCGCTGATGAACCGGGTACTTCCTGCTCCAGCACCTCCGCCATTTTCGCGGCCATATCCTCGCGGTCCGTGGCGTTGGTCCACTCGGAGCGGTCTTTCATGTTCATCATCAGATCGCACTGTTCAACGTTCATTGGATCGGTTGGAATTTCGGACGCGCCAACGCGGGCCACCACCTGCCGAATCTCGTGGAAGTGCGTTTGCAGTGCCCGTTCTGCTTTTAGCGTGGCGTCGATAGTGGCCGACAGCGACGTGCCCGACGGCATACGGAAGTCGATGGCCATGTCGCCCTCGTCCAATTGCGGGATAAATTCACCCCCCAGCCGACTGAACAGCAGGATTACGCCCGCCAGCAGCCCAACGGCGATGAGAACGGTCGTTTTACGCCAGCGCAACGCCCATTTGGCCAGCGGTTCGTAGTGCCGGTAAAGCCAGTCCATCAGGCGATCAGACAGGGTGCGCTTGTTAGTCACGGTTCTGGGCAACAGCAAAGCCGCCATCATCGGTACATACGTCAGCGACAGAACGAGCGCGGCCAGAATAGCAAACGACACAGTTTCAGCCATCGGCTGGAACATCTTGCCCTCGATACCGGTCAACGATAGAATTGGCAGGTATACAATCAGGATGATAATTTCCCCGAAAGCCGCCGACCGCCGAATTGCCGAGGCCGATTCAAAAACGGCTTCGTCCATTTCGTTGGCACTAAGCGTTCGGCCGATGAAGCGTTTATCCTGACCAAAATGATGCAGTACCGCTTCGACGATAATGATAGACCCGTCGACGATCAGCCCAAAGTCGATGGCTCCCAGGCTCATCAGATTAGCCGACAGACCCAGCGTTTTCATCATACCCAGCGTAAAGAGCATCGCCAGCGGAATCACCGACGCCACAATCAGCCCCGCCCGCCAGTTGCCCATCAGTAACAGCAGCACGAACACCACAATCAGTCCGCCTTCGAGCAGGTTGCGCTCGACGGTGCTGATGGTTTTGTCGATCAGTTTGGTCCGGTCAATGAACGGCACGACCCGGATGCCTTCGGGCAGCGACGACTGAATTCGCCTGATTCGTTCTTTTACGCCATTAATGGTCGTTTCTGAGTCGGCTCCTTTCAGCATGAGCACGATACCACCCACGGCTTCCCCCTGCCCGTTACGGGTTAAGGCCCCAAACCGCACGGCGTGACCAAACCGGACCGTGGCTACGTTACCAATCCGAATGGGTATCCTGCCCCCCGCCCCGTCGGACCGATCCTCCCTAGTGCTGACGATTGTGTTTTCAATGTCACTCAAACTGCCAACAGCGCCCTCACCCCGGATAAAATAAGCCTGACTGTTACGCTCGATGTAGCTGCCACCGGTGTTAGCATTGTTGCGAATCATGGCGTCGGCAAGTTCGGTGAGCGTCACGCCTGACGCACGCAGCCGGTTGGGGTCAACCGCTACCTCATACTGCTTCAGATAACCACCGAAACTACTAATCTCGATCACGCCCGGAATACCCGCCAACTGCCGCTTCACAATCCAGTCCTGAATGCTGCGTAGCTCCGTAAGCGAGTACTTACCCTCGTAGCCAGGCTGTGGCACGAGGGTATACTGGTAGATTTCGCCCAAACCGGTGGTAATCGGGGCCAGGAACGGTCGACCGTAATCGGCCGGGATCGCCTGAATAGCGGTCTGTAACTGCTCCGACACCAACTGCCTGGCCCGGAGCATCTCCGTATCTTCAGTGAAGACAACCGTCAGCACAGAGATACCTAATTTAGAGACCGACCGAATTTCTTCGACGTTCTGAAGGTTGGCCATTGCCAGTTCGAGGGGCGTGGTAATGAACCGTTCGGTCTCCTGAGCGGCCAATGCGGGCGTCTGCGTAATAACGACGACCTGGTTATTGGTAATGTCGGGGACGGCATCGACCGGGAGGTTGTAAGCCGAGTAGCCACCCCAGCCGATAAGAGCGAGCACGAACGCACCAACGACTAATTTATTCCGAATACTAAGCCGGATAATGGCATCAAACATGAACAGACAGGAAAGAGCGAGCCACTGAAGCGGTTCGGTCGTTGAATGACACTGGAATTGAGTGAGTGATGGGTTATCATGCGCACGATTGTAGCAGCGAGCTACAGCGGCTCAGGGGAACCGACTGATTTATGAGCAATCAAACGACGCAAATTTAACCACGCGGGGGCTGAAGCAGCGGAGCAAAGGCTTGCCGGGCGTTCATGGCACGCAGCCGAAAAACGGCGAGTGATCGCAGTTCCACTACGAAAGGCACGTAGATAAGGCGGAAGGCTGGTGTAAAATCGTAGGTTGGCGAACCGCCATCGAAAACAGGCAGGCGGTTGTGGCTATGCGTAGGCGTTTTATGATGATCCGAATCCAACACGTAGTGTTCGAGCAGAAATGCCCAGAAACTCAGGTCGCAGCCTTCTTCTCGTTGGTGTTGCTCATAATGCGTCAGCAATTCGGGCAGGCGGGTCACCTGTTCCAGGCTCATCCGGGGAATCAAACTTCCCAGAAAAAGCATCGTCGCCATTAAAATTGCCAATGCCTGTTTCAATAGCTGAACTGCTTATGGACCTTTTCAACGGCCAATTTACCGATTTTTCCGGCCGGGACAGTATGTACCTGTGCGTTTCTCCTACTGAAGTAACTCACAAGCCGTTGTGATGGCAGTTCTGACCTATTTTCGGCATGTTTGTTGTAACCCAGAAATTTCGGGTACTCGCTATTTACCTCATTCAATGAAGAACATTATACACCTGTTATTTTCAGGAATTTCACTGCTTTTATTGATTCCCAGGGTGGCACTGGCTCAACAAACGCCCCGAGACAACTTACCCATTTGTATCACCCCCGACCTTTCCGATGCCCGGCGTAAAGACCTCAGCAGTCAGGCACTTTTAGCACTACGCTCGAAAATGGCGACCAGTGCGAATCCGACAGTGATAACCTACGTGCCCATTCGGCCGCATATTTTTCGGCGCAGCAACGGTACGGGCGGTATGACGCTGGCAAAGCTGAATAACATCATGGCCATTACCAACGGCTATTACCTCACCAACGGCACGGGAATCCAGTTTTATTTCTGTGGCACTACACCCGACTACATCGACAACGATGAGCTGTACAACGGTTTTATGGCCTTTGATGAGTCGAGTGTGGATGGTCGCGACGCATCGAACGCCATGAATCAATATTACGTGAACGAGTTCAGCCAACCCGGACTGGGTGGATACGCTTACTTTCCGGATGAGAATACGCTCGGGTCAACGCGCTCATTCATCCTGAACCAATCGAACGAAACGGATCTGGCCAATCGACTGCTTCCCCACGAATTAGGCCACAACTTTGGGTTGCTTCATACGTTCGGCACCAGTAGTTCGGGCACAACCGAACTGGTAACGAGGGGGGCGGGAGCTAACTGTGCCGTTACGGGCGACGAACTCTGCGACACGCCCGCCGACCCGTACTATTTACCGGGTGCATCGACAACGGTGGTTAACGGCTGTCCGGTTTATAACGGTACGGCAACCGACGCCCAGGGCAACGCGTTTGCGCCGTCCATCTCCAACGTTATGTCGTACTACTTTCCCTGCACGCACGATTTTACACCCGGTCAGTATAACCGGATGCAGGCCGGTTTGGCCCTCCGCGAAAGCCACACGGCTTATTCGCTCGACTGCCCGGCTACGGCGGTGGCGGCACCCAGTAATCTGGCGGCTGCCATCCTCAACGAGAATGTTGTGCTGACGTGGCAGGATAACGCGGCCAACGAAATGGGCTACTTCATCGAGCGGTCGACCTCAGCCACGTCCGGCTTTGTTCCGGTGGGTGGAGCAGCGGCCAACGCAACGACGTTTGCGGATCTGAAAACGCAGGGCCTGACAACCTATTTTTACCGACTACGGCCCTCTAACGCCACTACTGGCGGATTGAGCACAGTTGCCAGTGTCACAACGCCCGTTTGCCACCCGCAATACACCAATGGCTGCGCATTGGGCGATGGGCTGGACGGGTTTGTGCTCAATGGCGCAATGCTCAGCCAGAACTCCGGTTGCTCGGCGGGCAGTTATAACTCGTTCACGGCTACTTCCTCTGCGCTGACGGCGGGTGTATCTTACAGTTTCATCGGAACGCTAATTCCATCGAGCTACCGGCAGGGTGTAAGCGTATGGGTCGACCTAAACCGCAACAGTCTTTACGAAACCAGCTTAGGCGAATTAATATACCAAACGCCGGACCCGCTAACAGGCCAGTTTTCGGGTGTACTGGCACTACCCGCCAGCCTGACGACCGGTTCGCTGTCCATACGCGTTGTTGTTCGGTACAATGCAACTCCGCTCGATCCGTGCGGGTCGTATGCTTACGGAGAAACGGAAGATTACCTGCTCCAGGTGACGGACCCGTCTGCTCCACAAGCCGACCTGAGCCTGTCTATGCAGGTCACCGACCGCTCACCGGCGCTCAACCAGCCCGTTGGCTATCGGCTGACCATCGTTAATAATGGCCCGGCTGCTGCTACCGGCATTAGCTGGGAGAATCGGCTGCCAGCGGGTCTGACGTTTGTGAACGGGGATGCGGGCGTAGTTAATTCGGGTACCGCCGTAACCGGCACCGGCCTGTCGCTGGCCACCGGAGCGTTGGTAACGATTGGTTATCAGCTACGACCAACGCAGCCCGGCACCTATGTCAATGCCGCTCAAATCCTGGGCAGCGGCCAGTCCGATTCCGATTCCCAACCCGGTTCGGGAACCGGCGACGGGCAGGATGATGCTGCCTGGGCCGACATACGCACCACGGCGGCTAACGGTTCCGTTTTTTTATCGCCGAACCCGAATCAGACGCCCCTGCCGCCCGTCGCACCAAATCAGCCTGCGCCCGACCCCGCCAAAGCCGACCTGTCGCTAACAATGACTGTTGACCGACGGACGCCCGCTGTAGGGCAATCGGTCGTGTTTACCGTCACGGTCAGGAACGCGGGTGGATTAACAGCTACGAATGTGGTTGTCCGCGACACGTTGCGGGGCTTTACCGTCTCGACGTTGCCGCCGGGCATGAGCGTGGTGGGCACCGGTGCTGGCTATACGATTGTTCAGGGAACGATTGCGTCGGTGGCGGTGAACGGAATGGCGACGTTGGCGTTCACCGCAACGACCACCGCCAGCGGGTATGTCAGAAACGCGGCTCAAGTATGGTCGGCGGGCCAGCCAGACCCCGATTCGACACCAGGATCGGCAACGCCGACCGCTAACAACCTTAACGGAGAAGATGATACGGCCTGGGTCGACCTGCGCGTAGGGTTGTGACGAGCGTCATTAGCTTGCTCGACCGAAGGGCCAGCGTTTTTTTAGCCCGGCCGAGAGCAGAAACGCGCCAACGCCTACCCCAATTACCGTTAGGCCGGACAGCATGAACGTCAGGCCCGTCGAAAAGAAAACGAATAACCAGATGCCGATTGCCAGTAGAACGGGCAACGGAAAGAGCGGCATCCGAAACGGAAAATCGGTGATGGCCCGCCGACGATGGAGCAATAGCAAACCAATGGCCTGTCCCACAAACTGAATGACAATGCGCATGGCTAAAATAGCCGTGATAACGTCGCCCAACCGGAACAGCAGGCTGAAGACAAATCCCAGGCCACCAAGGAACAGCAGCGACACGTAGGGGAACTGCCGCGTTGGATGCAGCCGGGCGAAGATTTTAAAGAATTGCCCATCGACAGCAGCGGCATACGGCACCCGCGAATAACCCAGCAAGACGGCGAAGAGCGACGAGAAGGCCACCAGCAGCACCAGCAGCGTTGCCAGTTTAGCCGCGCCGGGACCGTAGAGCGTCTCGACAAAGGTGCTAACGATGAACTCGCTGTTCTGCGCCTGTTGCCACGGCACCACGCTTACCACACTCAGGTTCATGAGCAGATACAGCGCGGCAATACCCCCAATGGAAATAAACATGCTGGCCGGAATGTTGCGCGTGGGCCGCTGAATTTCGCTGCCGAGGTGGCAAACATTGTAGTAGCCGAGGTAGCAGTAAATCGTCTTGACCGATGCCTGCCCCAACCCCGCAGCCAGCAGACTACCACTGACTGAGCCAACCGTGGGAATCATGCCGGAAAGCGTTTCTGATAGGGGAATCCGGGCGTTGGTCAGCCCGCCAATAATAATCCAGCCAAGCGTTAGCAGCACCGCCCCCCACATCACAACGCCTATTGTTCCGATTGAGTCAATCTTTCGGTACAGCAGCGCAATAATTAACAGCACGACCCCACCCGAAACGGCCCGATGCTGCCAGTCATCGAGCGGCATGAGGTAGGACGCATACTGCGCAAAGCCAATGGCCCCGGACGCCATCACCAACGGTGCCTGAATGAGCGTTTGCCAAACGTACAAAAATGACAGCAGCCGTCCCCAGCGCTGCTCACCATACGAGATTTTAAGGAAATTGTAGCTACCGCCCGCCTGCGGGAAAGCCGCGCCTAACTCGGCCCAAACGAAGGCGTCGATCAGCGAAATGAACGCCCCCAGCACCCAGGCCCACATGAAGAGTGGCCCGCCAATGGTTTTTATGACCAATGGCAGCACAACAAACGGCCCGATACCTACCATGTCGATCATGTTCAGGGCCGTTCCCTGCAACAAATTCAGCCGCCGGGGTAATGCACCGGATTCGGTAGCCATTGACGACGTCGGCTCACTATTATCAGTCGGCTCAGGAGACGTAAAATCAGTCAATAGCGTAATGGTAATGAATGTAGGCAACCATCGGCAGTATTATTCGGCCAACGGTCGCCAGTACCCTAAAAGTTCGTTTTCGACCGAGTTGGCAACGTCCATATGGCGGTGAACCAGTCAAAACCGGGCAACGGCATTTCTGCGAACAATTCCTATAGACAAAGGTTGATGAATAACAAGTAATCAGCGAGTAGCACTTACAACAAAACGTTATGAAAAAGATAATCACACTAGCACTAACCCTGGCGGCTGGTCTGCTGAGTAACGCGTATGCACAAACGCAGGGCGGCAAGATGAGCAACAGCGGTGTCGCTTCCCAACAGGGCGGCACGGCAAAGTCGAACAAGAGTTCGATAGAGGGTATGAACCGCAAAGGCAACGGGAAGATGGCTTCCGGCGTAACTCGCAACGGAAACAGCAACCTTTCGCCTACGTCACCAACCAATACGCAGGGCAGCACCTCCCAGGGTTCGGCTATTGTGGCATCGCCAGGTGGTGCAAAAGGGACCCGCACCGAAGTTACCAGACCGCCCACTGGCCCTAAAAGCACCAAAAATGGTACAGCTTCAGATGGTGGCTTAACCAGCAGTGGGACACCAACCTACGGAGCCAAAGTTGACACCAAGTCAACGTCAGGTTCGACGGGTGGCTCGAAGCGGCCAACGTCAACGGCAGGTGTGCAGAAAGAAGCCCGCACCAGCGACAAAAATGTAAGCACGGGATATCCCCAACCAACCGGCCCTGGAAAACCCGGTACACCCTCGGGCAGCGCGGCCGGAAAGAAAACTGGTGGAAACAGCTATCCGCAGACGGGCAATAAAACCACAAACCGGTAGTCGGACCAATTGATGCAACATATACAAAAAAGGGTCTCCTCATTGCGAGGAGACCCTTTTTTGTGAACAATAGGCGTTATTGTCAATTCAGCAACTCGTCGAACGTCAGGCTGATATAGTACATCGAACCAACAAGCGGGTTGCCCCAGGATTGCTGGTAAAGTTTGCCCGTCAGGTTTGTGCCGCCCACTTTAATAATCGACTTAAGACTCGAAATCTTCTTGCTGATCTGGGCGTCGAGTGTGCTGTAAGCGGGTATAATTGTCTGCCTACGAGCGACGGCCTCTGTATTGGCAAAACTTGATTCCCACAAGAATGACTCCTGAGCACGGTAAACCACATTAAAGCCAAAACCCGTCCGAGCCACATTCCGATTACCGACTGACAGATTATAACGGTACTTTGGTGTGTTAAAATACGTAATAAAGCCCGTCGGAATCTGATCTTCATCGAGCAGATAGTTGGAGGATACGTTCGCACCAACCAAGAAATTACCGGGTAACTGATAGTCTGCTCCAATGGCCCAGCCCGCGTTTTTCAACTGCGTGGGTGAGTTCACCGGATACGAATAAACGTTACGCGTAGTACTACTGATCAATTGCAGTGCCGTAACGGGATTAGTAAGGGAGACAGGATTTCTACCCTGAACAACGACCTGGCCTCCCAGGAAATTCAGGAATCGGTTGTTGTAATAATAAGCGTCGATAAACAGCTTATTACCCAGTAAACCCTTATAGCCCACTTCATACGTCTCCACTCGCTCAGGATCATAACCGGCATTTGGCGCGGGTTTGAGTAATGCGAGTGCCTGTGGCAAAGCCGCCTGACCACCCTGTTGCAACGTCGCGCCAAATGCCTGCACCGATTGGAGGGTATAAACCGGGCTGGTGTTAAAATTGTACTTCTCCTTCAAAAATGGTAAACCACCAATCAGGCGGGCAGAAGGTGTGTTCAGGTCAATATACTGATCCTGAGTCGTTGGAATACGGAAGCCCCGCTGGAACGACGCCCGGAAGTTGTGCACTTTGGCCAGCGTCAATACCGCCGAAAAACGAGGACTTATCTGCGCTTTGAAGTTCTGATTCTTGTCGTATCGCACCGAAGCTGTCAGTTTCAGCACCTCAGCCAACGTTTTCGATGCCTGCGCGTAAGCACCGTATTCGTCGATGGTAAATTCCTTACCACTCTCATCACGGGCAAACAACGTTCCTTCCGAGTTCAGCGCGTACCGACGAACGTTACCACCTACAATTAACTCAACCGTTTCGGGGTCAACCAGTTTACTAAAGTTATACATGGCTTCGCCATGATACAAGTTGGTTTTATCCAGAAACCGCGCCCCTACCCCGGTTGCATCCCCCGGAATGGGCTTTCCCGAGACGGCATCAAACGCCTGCTGAAAACCGGGTGTGCCGGGTAATAATCGGTCCTTATCAGCGGCACTACGAGCCGTATTCAACCAAGTGGTCTGCTGACCGTTGACAAAGGTTTGCGCGCCCGCCAACGCAGCTGCGGGTGCCTGACCACCCGCGAGACCTGTCAGGTAGGCACCCGCATATCCCTGAAATGCCGTTTGTGCGTACGTTCCAAAATACGTTGGAAACCATTTAGCCGCGCTGCCGCTCCAGGCTTCATTGATACCCTGACCCAGCGTTGACGTTGCGTAGGCATCGCCCGAGCGTTCCTGCGTGGTGTAGGCCCGCACAAAGAAGTTGGTTCCCCGGAGTTCGAGCTTGTACTGCCCCAGTCTGAAGCCTTTGATGTAATAGCGGTCAGCGCCGGTATACACCGTTGTTCCGGTGCCCCAGTTGGCTTGCGCAATTGCTTCTACATTCTCGCTCAGGCGGTAGTGCAGCGCACCGTTCAGTTTTAGGTTTGTGGCGTCGTAATTGACGAGATCGGTCTCCTGATAGCCCGTCCGCGAAATATTCAGATTTGGGATGATATTATTAAAAATCTGCTGGGGAGTAAGTCCCGTCAGTTGCGGCAAAGTCCGGTTGCCCGCCTGCGGAATCTGAGTAGTGGCAATGGCACCCAAAATCGCCGATGTACCGTTTGCTCCCGTTCCGGGCTGGCCATTGCCAAACAGATTGGAATAAAGGTTTGCACTGGCGTCGCCGTAGATATTGACACCATCGTAGCCGGGATTATTGGCACGGTTACCCGTCTCAAGGGTGTTCCCATTGGAAAATCCCTGATCGCGGTAATCAGTTGCCTGCCAGTCATTTGCTTTCAGGTAGGATACCCCAACCTTAATCGCCAGCTTGTTGTTAAACGATTTAGCATACCGAAAGGCGGCATCGTAGAAAGGCGTCGTCGCCGTTGTTCGATTGCTGGCACTCATTACGCCGACTTTGGCATATGCACTAAGCCCCTGATATTGAAATGGACTTTTCGACGTCATTAACAACAGTCCATTAATGGCGTTGGGACCATACAGGGCGGAAGCCGCGCCGGGCAACAATTCAACGCTCTCTAAATCCAACTCCGACACACCGGCGAGGTTGCCCACCGAGAAGTTAAGTCCCGGTGCCTGATTGTCCATACCATCGAGCAATTGCACAACGCGTGTGTTCCCGTTAGAACCAAAGCCCCGCACGTTGACCGATTTAAACGTCAGGCTTTGCGTACTCATGTCCACGCCTTTGATATTCTGCAACGCATCATAGAAGGTAGCGCTTGGCGTAGATTGAAACGAGCGGATATCCAGTCGCTCAACCGAAACAGGCGACTTCAGCACACTTTCCTCCACCCGTGAGGCCGACACAACCACTTCCTGCCCAATCAGCACCTGCTCTTTTAACGTGATGTTCAGGTTCGACTCGTCGTTGTTGATGGTGAATTCCTGCGTTTGAAAGCCAACACCTGTTACTGCAATCGTAAACGGCCGTGCCGTGTTAGTAGTCAGGGAAAAGTTCCCTCTCGTATCGGTGATGGTGCCAATCACTTTTCCTTTAACGGCAATGCTAATTCCGGCGAGTGATTCCTTTTTCACATCATCCGTTACTTTACCGGAAATCCTGGTCTGGGCCACTGCACTGATGCTCATCAGGCAGAGAAACCAGAGAAGCAGGGCGCTTGAAGTATTCGTTTTTCGCATAGGGAATGACAATTTGTCGTAAGCTTTGTTTTGATTTACGTTTTAAACGTTAAACTTACGTATAAGCATAAGTTTTGTGCAAAAAAATCTTTCTATTAAAAAATTTTATTTTTACGAACAAAACACAACTAATTGACCGTTAGCTGTTTACTACAGTATACGCGGGGTTACATAGATTACTGGCTGATTTGCTCATCGGAGTGAAAAAGTGGGCCATACGTGGTCGTAACGAATTCGATAAGGTACGCTTAAAAACCACAGTAACAGAGCGTACTGAAGCAAAAAAACATAGTCTCTAAATCTTGTTGTGTGGATAGTAAATTGGCTGCATCTCCGCCTTATTGACGTCAAACATCTCTTAGTCAATAACTTCACAGACATGAAAAGCGAATCAAATCGGGACCGGCGGGAGTTTCTGAAAGCATCGGGTCTGCTCACCGGTGGTGCTTTGTTGAGCAGTGTACCAAGCCTGGCGCTGCCGTTTGGAGCGGGTGGTTACCACTTTTCGGCCAACGACACGATCAAAGTGGCCCTTATTGGCTGTGGTGGACGGGGTACGGGCGCGGCACAGCAGGCACTCAACACAAAGCAGAACGTTAAAATCGTGGCTATGGCCGACGCCTACCGCGACCGTTTGGACAATGCCTACAAAGCCCTGACCGAGCGCGGTGCCAAAGCCGCCGATGGAACTCCGAAAGTTGACGTACCCGAAGACCATAAATTTGTGGGATTTGACGGGTACAAACAGGCTATAGCCTTAGCTGATGTCGTGATTTTGGCCTCGCCACCGGGTTTTCGACCGAGTCACTTTGAGGAAGCCGTTCGCCAGAATAAGCAGGTCTTCATGGAGAAGCCGGTAGCGACCGATGCGCCGGGTATTCGTCGGGTGCTGGCCGCTGCCGAAGAAGCTAAAAAGAAAAAACTGAACGTAGTGGTGGGCTTACAACGGCGCTACCAGACCAGCTACCGTGAGATGATTAAGCGCATTCACGATGGGGCGCTGGGCGACATTGTGGGCGGACAAGTATACTGGGTCAGCGGGGGCGTGTGGCAGAAGCCGCGCAAACCCGATCAGACCGAAATGGATTACCAGATGCGCAACTGGTATTACTTCAACTGGCTTTGTGGCGATCACATTACTGAGCAGCACGTTCACAACATCGACGTGGCCAACTGGGTGAAGCAAAGCTACCCGGTCTCCTGCCAGGGAACCGGCGGTCGGCAGGTGCGGGCGGGGAAAGACTACGGCGAAATTTTCGACCACCACATCGTCGATTACGTCTACGCCGATGGGACGACCATCAACAGCCAATGCCGCCACTACGAAGGCACCTATAGCCGGGTGGACGAAATGTTTCTTGGCACGAAAGGTAAGGTTGAAGGTATGGAAAAGAGAAGCAGCGCCCTGGTCGGGTATAACGGTCAGCCTATTTACAGCCACAACGCCAAAAGCGATGGCAATCCGTACCAGATTGAGCACGACGAACTGTTCGATGCAATTGCGAAGGGCGAATACAAATTTGCCGATGCCGAACGGGTGGCGAAAAGCACGATGACGGCGATCATGGGCCGCATGGCAACCTACTCGGGTAAAGTAGTGAAGTGGGACGAAGCCATGAACTCGCAAATCGACCTCTTCCCCGACAAACTCGCCTGGGACGCGATGCCTAAAAGCCGACCGGACAAAGAGGGTATGTATCCAGTTGCCGTACCCGGGAAAACGGTTACGGTGTAAAGTAGAGACCGCACCGGCCGGTACGCCGGAGCGGGACCGCCGACACTTTGCCGCACCGGCGTACCGGTCTTTATTAAAAACCAGCCGACTGCCACTGGCGCAGTCGGCCGTGTTTGTTTTCTAAAATCAGCAATTCCGCACCGGGAAACCGACGTAGCAACCGGCGGCTTCTTTTGTACCCTGCTACACTAAATACTTTCGTGAGTGCGTCGGCCCGCCAGCCGTCAGGAGCCAGAACCGTCGTCCGGACGAAGTGGCGCAGACCCAAACCCGATTGTGGGCTCATAACGTGCGAGTAACGTCGGCCCCGGTGATCGAGGTGGCGGTAAGTATCGCCGGAGGTTGTGATGGCCGCGTTGCGAAGTTGAATCGTTGTCGAATCGAGGGCAACGCGCCAGTTACCCTCGCCCGCCAGCACGTCGCCCCCGAGGTCGAGCAGAAACGACCGCAGGCCCAGGTTACGGAGCACTTCAGCGGCTTCGTCAATGGCAAACCCCTGCCCAATGCCACCCACATCTAAGCGCATACCGCTCCGCAGGAGTTTAACCGACCGGATTGCACTATCTAACTGCATGAGCCGGTAACCCACCGCCCGACGTGCCCGGCGTCGCTGTTGTGCCGTTGGAAACTCACCCCGGCGAACGGCCCTCCGCCACAGCAACGACAGTGGCCCGATGGTGGGATCGAAGCGACCCTTCGACAGCCGGGCAATGGTATGGGCTTTCTGTAATACAGTAAATAGATCGGCTGAAACGCGCGTCCACCGATTTTGTCCGCTGGTTTCGGACAGACGGTTGATTTCCGAACCGTCTAGGTAATCACTCATGACCTGATTGAGCGAGTCCATCCGGGCGTTCACGGCTGCATTGGCTCGTTGGGCAGTCAGGCTGTCGGGAGCGTGAAGGGTCAACGTAAAGTGGGTGCCCATCAGGCCCCGGCGAAACGAAAAGCGAGCCGTATCGGATTGCGCAATGACCAGTCCCGGCAATACGAGTGCCAGTAAGCCAACGCTACATATCGCGTAAAAAGACAAACGGGCGCTCAAGGGGTTTTAGCGAAGTCAGTAGTATTAAATCGACGTACCGATGATTACCATCAAAAACAAATTTATTCTGTTGGCGGCCATTTTCTGGCTGTCGGGTCTGGCCCTGACAGGACTGGGTGCTTACGGGAAAAGTCATCAGTGGGACGCAACGGGTACGTTGCTCACAGTTGGCATTTCGGCACAGGCCATCGGTTTCGGTTTTCTGGGTTTCGCCATTATGCAGGCCATTTTTTCAAAGAAAAGAGAATAAGCCGTTAACTTCTGCCTCCTCAAACTTATGGCCTTGCTACGTAATAAAGAACAGCATCAACTGCCCCAGCCAAACCCGCCCCCGCAATAATCAGCCACGAAAAAACGGTTTTAAACTCGTTGCGCGGAAGATTTCGCAAGAGCACATGCAGCCCTACGTGAATGACCATAAACCAGTCTAGTACAAGCATCAAGCTACCCTTCTCACCAGCGGCAATTTCCGACGAAAGACCCACGAGTAACAAAACGTAGATTGGTATGTGCACCAGCGTGAATACGGCAAATCCGCGCTGGTCATTTAAGCGTGACAGCAACGGCAAAATTCGCCATTCACTCAGCCGCACCGCATCCATTTCGTGGACCAGCAAGGTTGAGAAACCTATCCAGAAAAAGAGATTTTCGCTCATCCACCCGATTCATTTTACCCCGATTCTTGTCACAGCCGCGCCAGCTTATCCCGTAAATACATATCTACCAACACCAAGGCAGCCATTGCTTCCACAATGGGTACGGCACGGGGCACCACGCAGGGATCGTGTCGACCCTTACCCGACACCGTCACGGGCTGACCGCTCACGTCGACGCTGTCCTGATCCTGCATGATGGTTGCCACCGGCTTGAAGGCCGTGCGGAAGTAGATGTCTTCGCCGTTGCTGATGCCGCCCTGAATACCGCCCGACTGATTAGTTTTGGTCCGCACCCGACCCGCTTCGTCTTGGTAAAATTCGTCGTTGTGCTGAGAGCCAAGCTGTTCAACTCCGGCGAAGCCGCTGCCGTACTCGAACCCCTTTACGGCGTTGATACTCAGCATAGCTTTGCCCAGTTCAGCGTGTAGTTTGTCGAATACGGGTTCGCCCCAGCCAACCGGAACACCTACTATGACACAATCAACAACGCCCCCAACAGAATCGCCCCGCTTGCGAACGTCGTCGATGTACTGAAACATGCGTTCAGCCGTTTCGGGATCGGGGCAGCGAACGGCATTTTCTTCAGCCAGCGCGAGGTTCATTTCTGCGTATGGCTTGCCCAATTTCAGCGTGCCAACCTGCGACACATAAGCCTGAATCTGAACGCCCTGCTGCGCCAGCAACAACTTGGCAATGGCCCCAGCCGCCACCCGTGCCGCCGTTTCGCGGGCCGACGACCGCCCACCACCCCGGTAATCGCGGGAACCGTATTTGGTTTGGTAGGTATAATCGGCGTGGGAGGGACGGAACTGTTCGGCAATGTGGCCGTAGTCCTTGCTGCGCTGGTCGGTGTTGCGAATCAGCAGCGCAATGGGCGTCCCCTGCGTTTGTCCCTCAAACACACCCGACAGCACCTCGAACTCATCGGCTTCGCGCCGTTGGGTCGTAATGCGCGACTGACCAGGTTTGCGTCGGTCCAACTCGTGTTGAATAAAGTCCGTGTCGAAGGCTAATCCGGCCGGGCAACCGTCAATGACGACGCCGATGCCCGGCCCGTGCGATTCGCCGAAAGTAGAAAGTTTAAATACGGTTCCGTACGTACTGCTCATACTGCTAACTATAACTATGAAGTAGACAGTGAGTAATGGACGCGGTTTTTAGCGTCCATTACTCACTGTCTTCACCGTTTAAACAACACAAATATCATTCCCAGCAGCATTAGTACAATCAGTACATTCGCCACGGCCCGAATCAGAACGGCAATACGGATGGGCTGATGGGTGCTGTCGAGCGCGTCGATACCGGCGTAGAGCGACCGGCCCGGAACCAGCTCAGTAGCCACCGCACCCGATACGCCGGAAGTTCCTGTTGGTGTTCCCGTCTTCGCAGTAGTAGCTGCGTTAGTCCCTCCCACCTGCACCCGCAACTGAGACCGGAGCGTATCATACCGCGCCCGTTGCGGATCGAAGTAAATCCATTGAAAATAATCAACTAACCAGATCGTGCCATTTTGACGGGGTACGATAAAGTAGGTGAACGTTTTTTGGCCGGTTATCCGGCTACCACCATGATTGATTGAATGCTTTTCTTCGGGCGGAAACACGTCGATGGCGGCTGTTTTGACCGATGTTGCCGGGGCGGGCAGCGTTGCTACATTACCTTCACCCTCTATACTGAACCCGTAGCGAACGCTTTGCCCGGTGCTAACCCGCTGCTGATCCAACCGCTCATTTAACCGAAAGGAGCCAACCGCTACCCGCCCCCGCAACGGGTGCGGGGGCAACGCACGGACGGCGACAGTAAGCGGTTTACTGCTAAACTCGACCGTTTCTACCTCCGACGACGGCGGTCCAATTTTTGGTTGGGGCCGCGCTAATCGCAGGGTCACAGCGGGCAGGGTTAGGGGCCGGGTTGCAAGGGGGTAAAAAATAGATTGATATAACTGAATCTCCCGAAACTTTTTTCCACCAATCAGCACCGGCAGGGGCTTCAGTTCGGTGATGAGCCGGTTCTCTTCCCACGCATTTGCGGGACGGATTTTTTTGATAATGGCCTGCAACTGCCGGTCGAGGGCCGTAAAACTGAGTTCGTAGGGATAGTTGTCAGCCACAAAAAACGACAACGTCAAGGCCACGCCTTCGCCTGCATAAACAACGGACTTGGAGGACCGCAACGTTAAAAAAGCTACGCCGTTGGCCAATGTTGCGGTCCCGGCCAGGGTCGTGTTGAGGGGGACGGTTGCCGTTACCGACGGCCGCACAATCAACACCGCCCCCGTCGACGTCAACACTTCACCACTGACGGTAATTGTGAAGGGAGCCAGTACGAAGCGGCCAGCCGTCCGGGCCTGGTAGTTTTGGGTAATGACCTGACCAGTACCGTTTTTCTCGTTTCTATCGGCCGTTGTTACGTTAGTCAGAATGCCTTTTTTAGTAAACCCCGGAATGTCAGGAAATGTAATGACCGGGCGCGTTTCACTATTCCGTACAGTAACTGATATAGTGAAGGGCCTTTCAATCGAAAAAGAAGTTAATCCCAACTGAATATCAGCATCAGTATCAGCCACTTGCCCCAGACAGGTAGCGAGGCAACAAATAAATAATACAAGAAAATTGCGGAATACTGCAAGTATCATTGTTATTTTGTGGCAACAATCAGCAACGTGAGCCGTTACGTTTCTAAGTGGGTATTCGTAACGGATTTATAGCCTTCAATCGTATTTGTCTGCTTCTCTAACCAATCAACAAATCCCTCATGCTTTCGATGCTTGAATACATCAAAACGATCCTCCAGAAGGTGAGTTTCGATAAAGCCCTCTTCGAGAAAGAGCTGGCCAAAGCGATCAAAATGCTCGTTCCCGACGAGGTAAAGCAGCTCAAGCGGTGGTGTTATGCTCAGTTCGGTACGATATATCGTGCGGTGCTGAACCGTTGCTTCGCACGGGTACGCTTCACCTGACGACCGTATCCTTCCCTTCCTGACATTACCCCGACCCGGCCTACCAGCCGGGTTTTTTAACGGCCTTCGGTTTACAAATCCACCCGCTCCTGCATCTCCGGTATCTCGACGTGGCCAAAACCAGCCGCCTGTAACGTCTCTTTCCAGACTATTTGTTTTTCGTACTCGCCATGAACCAGAAATACGGTTTTGACCTGCCGAGGATTCTGACAACTTAAAAACTGTAGCATCTCCCGGTAATCACCATGGGCTGAAAATGAGTCCATGATTTCAATTCGGGCGTTTACGGAGTAACGTTCTCCAAAAATAGTTACTTCCTCATCGCCCCGTTTCAACGCCCCACCGAGACTATTGGGCGATGCATAGCCAACCAGCAGAATGGTGGTTGTGGGGTCTTCGATATTGTTTTTGATGTGATGCTTGATGCGCCCGGCCTCGGCCATACCCGATGGGGCAATGATGATGCACGGTTCCTCGCTTTGGTTAATCGCTTTAGACCCTTCCACGTCTGGTACGTAGTGCAGGTTTTTGAAATCAAATGCGTCGCCGTCCTTTTTAATGTATGCCAATATCTCCGGGTTGAAATCTTCCTCATGATCCCGCATAACATCGGTTGCCTTAACCGACATCGGACTGTCGATGTAAACGGGCAATCGAGGCAATTTTCCGTCGGTTTCCAGTTGATCGAGTGCGTAAATCAACTCCTGCGTCCGGTCCACGGCAAAGGCAGGAATGAGCAGCTTACCCCGCCCTTCTACGCATGTTTGCTGCACAATTCGGAGCAGGTGAGCCTTCACATCAGGTTCGGGTTCGTGAAGCCGGTCGCCGTAGGTCGATTCGCAGATGATGTAGTCGGCCTGTGGAAACGGGTCGGGCTTACGCAGAATCTTGTCGTCGGGTCGGCCAATGTCGCCACTGAACATGAGCTGCGTTGTTTTGCCGTTCTCGCGAATCGTCAGGCTGATGGCTGCGCTGCCGAGCAGGTGACCCGCATCGGTCAGCAGGCCCGTCACGGAATCACAGACGCTAAACGGCTGATTGTAGTTAACGGCCACCATCTGACCCAACGCCTGCCGTACGTCGTCCTCATCATACAGCGCGTCGAGCTTGGGATCACCCCGGCGACCGCGCCGACTGTTGACCCGTTCGAGGTCGCGCTCCTGAATGCGGGCACTGTCCATCAGCATTACCTCGCACAAATCGACGGTGGCCGACGTGGTATAGATCGGCCCCCGAAATCCTTGCCGAACAAGGCGGGGAATCAAGCCGGTGTGGTCAATGTGTGCGTGCGACAGAACCATATAATTTACAGCGGCCGGGTCGAACCCAAACTGCTGATTGAGTTCGTCGGTGTTGATACCCTGAAACAGCCCACAGTCGAGCAGAATTTGAACACCGTCGGCGGTTGTAATCAGGTGTTTGCTGCCGGTAACGGTGCGGGCCGCGCCAAAAAATTGAATGGTCATCGTTCAGGAACGTGTCGTTAATTGCTGTTTTATCCGCGTCGGTACTGGCAGAATGGGAATTACAAAGAAACACAGATATTTACGGACTTATCAAATTGACCGGTGGAAAGTGCGGGAAAGTGGTTGAACCGAATCGGGAGACAGGGATCCGTAAAAGCCGGTGTGGCGGTGGTGTTGCTATTTTTTGGGATAGACCGCTTCGTTCCGGTTAACACAATCGTTCCTTATTCGACGCTGATCACCGCCCGCGACGGCTCTATCCTGCACGCGTTTTTGAGCCGCGACGATAAATGGCGCATGTATGCCGAACTGTCCGAGATTACGCCCGTCCTTCGCGACGCGATTTTATATAAAGAAGATAAATACTTCTATTATCACCCTGGTTTCAACCCGATAGCCATGATGCGGGCGGCCGGGCGTAATCTGCTAACGGGTCGGCGAACATCGGGGGCATCGACCATTACGATGCAAACCGTTCGGCTACTCGAACCCCGCCCGCGAACGTACCGTAACAAACTTATCGAACTGTTCCGGGCGATACAGTTGGAAGTACATTTCTCGAAAGATGAAATTCTGCAACTGTACCTGAATTTGATTCCATACGGCGGCAATATCGAAGGACTAAAATCGGCGTCGCTGCTGTATTTTGGGAAGCCCCCCGTGTTGCTGAGTTTAGCTGAACTAACCACCCTGACGATTATTCCAAACCGACCGTCGAGCCTACGCCTGGGCATTGACAACGCGCGGGTGGTTCAGGAACGAGATCGCTGGCTCAACCGATTTCGGGTCGCCCACGTGTACGATGAGACAGTTATTACCGATGCACTCGCCGAGCCGCTCAGCGCCTACCGGCGCAAAGCGCCCCAATTAGCTCCACATCTTTCCCATCGACTTCGCGTTGAGTTGCCGGGTCAGCCCATCATTCGGTCGTCGTTGAACCCAGCAACGCAGGCTACGGCCGAGCGGCTTGTTCAAAACTACGCCAACCGCATCCGGAGCAACAATATCCACAACGCGGCCGTGCTGATTGTGGATAATCAAACGCGGGAGGTGGTAGGGTACGTTGGCTCAGCTAATTTTGGCGATACGTTCGACGGTGGTCAGGTCGATGGCGTTCGGGCGGTACGGTCGCCGGGGAGTGCGTTGAAACCGCTGCTCTACGGGTTGGCGTTCGATGCAGGACTCATTACGCCCAAAACTAAATTAGCCGACGTACCCACTAATTTCAGCGGGTACGAACCCGACAATTATGACCGTCGATTCAACGGCTCCGTCACGGCCGAGTTTGCGCTGGCCAATTCGCTCAACATTCCAGCCGTGGCACTACTGAAAGAGATTGGCACGCCCGCGCTGGTATCCACGTTGCAGAAAGCCGGTTTCTCAACGGTAAAAAAGCAATCAAAAGACTTGGGACTATCCATGATTCTGGGTGGTTGTGGCGTAACGCTGGAGGAGATGACACGGTTATACGTGGGGCTGGCGAATGGGGGTGTGGTGGGACCGTTGGGGTTGCTTTACCCCACCCCGGCCCTCCCATTGAAGAAAGGGGAGGGGGATGTGTCCCCGGCCCGGCGTTCCGGTGGGGTGCGTTTACTCTCTCCCGAAGCCGCCTACCTCGTCACGAACACACTTACGCAGATCACCCGACCCGACCTGCCCAACAATTTCGACAACAGTTACCACCTGCCGCGCATTGCTTGGAAAACGGGTACATCGTACGGTCGGCGCGACGCGTGGAGTATTGGTTACAACCGGCGCTACACGATTGGCGTGTGGATCGGAAACTTTTCGGGGGTGGGCGTGGCCGAACTGAGCGGAGCGAACACCGCGACGCCACTGCTGTTTCAGTTATTTAATGCCCTCGACTACAATTCGTCTAAGGGCTGGTTTCAGATGCCAACAAGCACAACCAGCGCTCTGGCAATGCGGCTGATTTGCCCCGAAACGGGTGATATTCCCGGCGATTCCTGCCAGAATCCAGTTACGGATTACCACATCATGGGCGTGTCGCGGCATCGGTCTTGCCAGCACCGAAAAATCGCTTTTACGAACTTCGCCAGGACCTTAACCTACTGCCCGCAGTGCCGACCCGATTCCGGTTGGGTGCGCCGGTCGTACCCCAACCTGTCTCCGGAGTTAGTCGCCTTTTACCGGAGTCGGCACATTCCATTCGATCCGGTGCCGCCCCACAACCCCGCCTGCGAACGAGTATTCGGTACGGCTGGACCACTGATTACCAGCTTAAACGACGGTAGTGAGTACTTCATCAACCCCGCTCAACCTGCCGAACTGGAGTTAGGCTGCCAGGCCGCCAACGACGTTCAAACCGTTTATTGGTACGTGAACGATAAGCTATATCGCAAAGCCCGCCCCACCGAAGCCGTGTTTTTTAAGCCCCGGCCAGGTGTTTTGAAAGTCTCCTGCGCCGACGACAGAGGACGATACAGCGATTTGCGGGTGCTGATAAAGGCGGAGTAACAAATTCACAATTTGGCTTTCCCACTATTTTTTAAGATTTTTCCACCTCGAAAATCAATCCTTGTTCTCTTTCATTATGAAATTAATAGTCTCGTTTGTTGCGGCTCTGCTGCTTACTACCTCTGCCTTCGCTCAACAAGCTGCTACTGCCGATCCTACTCAGGACCCAACGGCCATTGGCAACGCTTTTTTTAAAGCCATGCTCGATGAAGACGGCACTTCGATGGGCAAACTAATCGCCCCTGATTTTACCATTATTAGTTTCGATGGACAATCCGTTGATGGCGACCTGCTCGTACAGGGAGTCAGTGGAGGCTATGTCACTATTGAAACGGGTGTTGTTTCCGACGCCCGGACGCGTCAGTACAACACCGATTCGGCCGTGATGACCGGCACCTGGAAAGTGAAAGGTGCCATTCAGGGGCAACCCCTCGACGCTACTTCGGCGTTTTGTGTTAGTAGCGTGAAGCAGGGCAGTAACTGGAAAATTGTGAATGTCCAGTTTACGCCAATGAAGTAGCAAGAGACCCAATCATTTTTGAGTTCGGTTATGCTTTTTCGTAGCGCAAAAAACCCATTCCTTAGCGAAGTGGGTTTTTTTTGTTAGTATTCGACTTCGTACCATTCTCCATTATGAACGCTACCCACTCCCGCCGTACCCTGCTTTGCTGCGTCAGTATTCTATTAGTTCTGCTGGGTTGCTCCCGGCTGTCGTTCAATGAGGTAGCCGTTGTGGGCCGTAACTTCGAAGATGAAGTGCAACAGACTCAAAATCTGACGTTTACATTCAATAAAAATGTTGGCCCAGACAGTCGTTTCGATGAGTGGGACTCAACGCAGTATGTGCGGTTCAAGCCTGCCGTTCGGGGCAAATTCAAGTGGACGTCTCCCAGCGAACTGCTGTTTTCGCCCACCGTAGCGTTTGACCCGGCAACCGATTACCGGGCGGAACTAACCCCCAATTTGTTAAAACGAACTGACCAGAAAGACCTGCGCCTGTCGGGTGAGGAAATCAGCTTTCATACCCCCTACCTCCAATTGACGGGCACCGAAAGCTGGTGGTCGAAGTCGGCAGAATCGGGTCAGCCGGTGGCAAAAGTTCGGCTCAACTTCAACTACCCGGTCAGTTCGGCGGAGGTATCGGGGAAGTTGACTGCCAAAAGCGAAGACCGGGCGTTGACGACGCAGGTTATGGGCAGTAGTGCGCAGAACAGCGTAGCACTGATGCTGACTAACCTCCCGGCTGGGCCAGCGAATCAGGCCAAGAATGAGCAGCCGTTGACGCTCAGCGTGGCCAAAGGACTGAAAGTATCCAATACCGCCTATATCAGTAAAGAAAATATTGAACAAACAACGTCGCTACCTTCTCCGATGAGTGTTGACGTGGCCGACGTGCAAACAAGTTTTGAAAATAATCGTGGCATCGTACGGGTCATCACCACGCAGGAGCTTCAGCCGGGCGCTATAAACCAATATTACGCCGTCCAGCCCCAGGTCGAAACAACTGCCGAGTTGACTGAGAATGGGTTCATCATCCGGGGTAATTTTACCGAAGCCGATACGTACGTGCTAACCCTGACCGACCAGATTCGGGGCGTGCTGGGAACGAAATTAGCCGAGCCGGTAACGCGGGATTTGTTCTTCGGCAAAATGCCCGCCAGCATTGCATTTGTCAACACGAAGGCGCTGTATTTAGGCGCAAAGGGCGCACGGAACATCGGTCTCAATATTATCAACGTCCCGAAAGTGCAGGTCAAGATTGCCAAACTGTACGAAAATAATCTGCTGAACTACCTGCGCTCGAACCGGTACGAGCAATACGCCGAAGGGGGCGACGGCTCGTGGGGTCCAACTGGTGGTTTCACCTACAGCGACGACGAGCAGGCCGACCTTAGCGACGTACTGGTGAACAAAACCGTGACCGTCACCGACCTGCCAACCGTGCGGGGCGTTTCGGCGCTAAACGTGGCACTACCCGACCAGCGAACCATTCAGGGGCAACCTTTGCGCGGTATTTATATCGTGTCGGTGGCGTCGAAGGAGGAAGCGTATCTGCAAGCGAGTCAGTTGGTGTCGGTATCGGATATTGGCTTAGTGGCCCGGCAAACCAAAGACGAAGTGCTGGTTTGGGCCAACTCTATCCGCACAGCCGAACCGATGCAGGGAGTCGAGATTACGCTCATCAGCAGCAACAACCAGTCCGTTTATTCCCTCAAAACCGATGGCAGCGGCTTTGTCAAATTTGATGAGGTAAGCGAGAAGGCCCCCGGCTTTAAGATTGCGCTGCTGACCGCTCGTTCTGGCGATGGGACCAGCGCTGACGATTTTAACTTTCTGTTCCTGCCCGATACGCAGGTCGAAACGTCCCGCTTCGAGGTGGAAGGGAAACGCGACAACGCATCAGGGTTCGACGCTTTCGTTTACGGCGACCGCGACATTTACCGCCCCGGCGAAACCATCCATTTTAACACCGTAGTTCGGTCGCAATCGTGGCAACCCGTGGGCGACATGCCCGTGCTGATCCGGGTGTTGACACCAAACGGTCGCGAACTGCGGGTCTTGCGCAAAACGACCAATGCGCAGGGAGCCGTAACCACCGATGTACTACTCGACCCGGCCGCCGTAACGGGTAGCTATACCATCGAAGTGATGAACGCCAATAATGTGCTGCTGACTTCGCAGCCAGTGAGCGTGGAAGAGTTTGTGCCCGACCGCATTAAAGTAGATGTGCTGACTGACCGAACAAATTATAAATCGGGTCAGACAATCACGCTTTCCGCCACGGCCCTGAACCTGTTCGGCCCGCCCGCATCCGACCGGGCCTACGAAATGGAGCTGCAACTGAAGCGGAAAACGTTTGCGCCGAAAGGCTTCGATGAATACAATTTTTCGATCCCCAACGAAAGCTCCTTCCCAAAAGAACTTCGACAGGGACGCACCAATACGAATGGGCAGGCGACGGAGCGGTTCGTTATTCCCGCGCTCTATCAGGACATTGGAATGTTGGAAGGCAAACTATTCGTGACAGTTTTCGATGAGAACGGGCGACCCGTTAACCGGCTTCGGCGCTTCGACGTGCAGACGCAGGAAACGCTTTTCGGGGTGCGGCTCCCGGACCGCTACGTCACAACGGGTGTGCCACTTGCCACCGAACTCGTTGCCGTCGATCCGGCTGGTGCGCTGCGCTCGTCGGCGTCGGCTCTGATCGAGATCGTGCGTTTTGACTACCAGACGGTGATTGAAAAGAAGGGGGATGGCAATCAGTCGCAGATCAAGTACACCACCAAACGGCGCGAGAAATCTGTTTACAGTAACACGTTAACGTTTAAAGGAGGGAGAGCGGCCATTCGCTACGTGCCGATGGTATCGGGTGAGTATGAAATCCGGGTGCGCAGGCTGGGCGCGGCAAATTACGCAGCTACTGGTTTTTATGCGTACGGGTACGGCAGCACGTCGGCCTCTTCGTTTGAAGTTAGTCAGGAAGGTCAGGTGTTGATGACGCTCGACAAACCAGCGTACCAAACCGGCGACCGGGCCAAAGTCCTGTTCAAAGCCCCGTTCGATGGGAAGTTATTAGTAACCGTCGAGCGGAACCGGGTCCTTGAACAACATTGGCTAACAACAAAGGACAAATCGGCCGAGTGGACGTTGTCGGTCGGCAATGAACATCTGCCCAACGTGTACCTGACGGCGACCCTCATCCGGGCCATCAATGCCGATAATGGGGCCGAAGCCAATCTGCCAATCACAGTTGCGCACGGGTTTGCATCAGTCCAGGTCGAGGATGCCGATACCAAATTACCCGTCACAATCACGGCTACCACGCAGTCGCGCTCGAAAATGAAGCAAACGATTCGGATCAAAACCGCCCGCAATGCGCAGGTAACGGTGGCGGTGGTGGACGAAGGAATTTTGCAGCTTAAAAACTTTAAAACGCCCGATCCGCACGAATTTTTCTACCAGAAACGTGCGCTCGAAGTGGGGAGCCACGATCTGTACGCGCTGCTATACCCCGAGTTGTCGCTGCGGTCGTCCCGGTCGAGCACGGGGGGTGATGGCTACGACCTCGAACGGCGCGTGAACCCACTCAGCAACGGCCGGGTGCGCTTGGTGGCTCTGTGGAGCGGTATTCTGGAAACCGGCCTGGACGGCGAAGCCGAGTTTTCGGTCGACGTACCCCAATTTTCGGGCGATTTGCGGGTGATGGCGGTGGCGTACAAAGACAATGCGTTTGGGTCAGCCAACAGCAGTATGAAGGTAGCCGATCCCATTGTCATCAGCACGGGCGTACCCCGTTTTCTGACCCCCGGCGACGAGGTTGAACTACCCGTTAACCTAAGCAACACGACGAAAAAACCCGCTGTCGTTACGGCCCGGCTCAGCCTGACGGGTCCGTTGACGGTTGACAGTGTAAGCACCCGAAAGCTGACCATTCAGCCCGGCCGCGAAACCCAAACCACATTTCGGGTAAAGGCCAGCCAGTCCATTGGTCCGGGCGCGGTGGTGGTGACGGTTAGTGGACTAAACGAGACATTTACCGAAAAAACAGAGGTGACCGTTCGGCCAGCGGCATCGTTGCAAAAAACGACTATCTCGGGCGTGGTGGCTGGTGGAAAAGCAGAGACGTTTCGGCTGGCGGGGCAGTTTTTGCCCGGCACCGCGCGGGCCAGCATGACGCTGAGCCGGTCGCCGGTGGCGCAGTACGGGCGGGAGTTGTCGTATCTGCTGGGCTACCCGCACGGGTGCATCGAACAAACGATTTCCAAAGCGTTTCCGCAACTTTATTTCGCCGATCTGGCCAAACAACTTAACAGCAACACGTACTTTGTCCGGTCGGGCGAGAGTGACATGAACCCGGCTACCAACGTACGGCAGGCCGTGCAGACGGTCGAAAGTCTGCAGCTACAAAACGGTGGTTTTGCGATGTGGCCGGGTGAGCGGTTCGGGGCGGGCGTCGATTTGTGGGCAACGGCTTACGCCCTGCATTTTTTGTCCGAAGCCCAGGAAGCGGGTTATGAGGTTCGAGCGTCGGTGTTAAGTTCGGCGATTGACTTTCTGACTACGTTCACCAACAATCCAGCTTTCGAAAATGCCATCACCTACGATGAATCTGGTGGTCGGGCTATGCGGAAGATAACCAGCCGAACGAGTATTTATGGGCTTTATACGCTGGCCGTGGCGGGAAAACCCAACCGGGCGGCCATGAATTATTATAAGCAGAATGTAGCTTCGCTAAGCTCCGACAGCCGCTATTTACTGGCATCGGCTTTCTTCCGAATCGGCGACACCCGCAGTTATACGGCACTGCTGCCTAAGCAACTCCGCGACAATTCAACGGGTCGGCAAACGGGTGGCAGCTACGCGTCGCCCCTGCGCAATCTCGCCCTGGTGCTCGACGCTCTCGTGGATACTGATCGTAACAGTCTCCAGATTCCAACGCTGGCCCGTCAACTATCAACGGCTTTGCGCCAAAACACGTATCTCAACACGCAGGAAGCCGCTTTTGCGTTTTTGGCGCTTGGTAAACTGGCCCGTCAGAATACCAATAGCACCGCGACAGCGACGCTTTCGGCAGGCGGCAAAACAGTGGGGAACATGACTACTGCGTTCCTTAATGTGAATCGAGTCCCGACAAATGTACCGCTTAAACTAAGCGCCAGCGGGTCGGGAAACGTTTATTATTTCGCGCAAAGCGAAGGCGTTCCAGTTAGTGGAACAATCGGTGAAGAGGATAATGGATTACGGGTACGTCGGCAATACCTCACCCGCGATGGGCAACCGATTACGGGAGCCATCCGGCAAAACGATCTGGTGGTTGTGCGGGTCACACTCTCCAGCTTGAATGGACTGAACGTCGAGAACGTCGTTGTCACCGATCTACTTCCCGCCGGACTGGAAGTAGAAAATCCCCGCCTGACTGAAGCCCGTGATATGCCGTGGCTCAAAAGCGCATCGCTAAACCCCGGAATCGCACCGGCGGACCGGCCGGCCCGGCCCGAGCATTTTGACCTGCGCGACGACCGGATCAATTTTTACACCGACGCTACGGGCACCGAACGGACGTTTTATTATTTAGCTCGTGCGATTTCAAAAGGGCGGTTTGTGCTCGGTCCCGTCTCGGCCGATGCCATGTACAACGGTGAGTATCGAAGCTACAATGGAGCAGGCGTTTTAATTGTGAATTGATGCTAATCGGGCGTTTACTCCACACATTTTGTAGAAGACCTGCCCAACAACGAGGGGCCATAGTGCGTTTACGAGTCTTAACGGCATTGGTACATTTTTTGAGCCCTATTCAACGTCATTAACAACACTTACCAGCAACGCTATGAAAAGGAAAACATGGGTGGTCGCTGCTATGCTGGCAGCTACTGTAGGATTATCCTCCTGCGCTACCACCGAGCGGATTTTATATGGCGGTTCGGGACCCGAACGCGACGATGTATCGCAACGCAGTAGTAACAGCCGGGATTCGCGTAACCGCACTACCGATAATGATCGTCAGGATCGTGATGAGGAGAGGTCGGGAAACCGAAATGACCGGAATCGGGACAGCGAACGCGATGAACGCTCAAGCCGTAGCAGCTTGCGGGACAGCGATTCGTACCGTAACCCGTACGGTTCTGACAGCCGGTCGTATTCAGACCGTAATGGTCGCCGGGATGAGAACAGCCCCAACCGCTTGTCGGGTAGTGATTCGTATAATAACCGGTATGCCGACAGTGATCGGGATAACGAACGCGACTCCTACAGCGAGCGTGATTC
The DNA here is from genome assembly GCF_054779955.1 of Spirosoma arcticum. Taxonomy (NCBI): domain Bacteria; kingdom Pseudomonadati; phylum Bacteroidota; class Cytophagia; order Cytophagales; family Cytophagaceae; genus Spirosoma; species Spirosoma arcticum. Next base: position 176,135 of record NZ_BAAGXG010000002.1, on the reverse strand, counting down.
GTATAACAGCCGCTCCGGCCGTTCGGATGACAACAGCAACAGCTATCGCGACTCCTACAGTCGTAACAGTGACGACCAGCGGTATGACGACCGGCGTTCGTCGGATAGTCGCTCCAACAGCCGGGATGATGATCGACGGGATGACGACCGGATGCAGTCGGACCGTTACTCCAGCGACAGTCGCCGGAGTGATGATCGATATAACCGTCGGGACGACGAGCGATCTGATGACCGGCGCGACCGGGACATGAGCCGAAACAGCAATGACGACCGCGACAGTCGGGATCGTGATGATCGTGACTCTCGCAGTAGTAGCAGCCAGAATGATGACCGCGACGACCGTCGGGATAGCGCTCGTGACAGTCAGGATAATGCTCGCGACGACCGGCAGAACCAACGTGACAGCCGGAGCGCCAGCCGGGATGATGATCGGGATCGCGATAATCGGAATGCCAGTCGGGGTGACGACCGCAACCGGGACGACCGGAGCGAAAGCCGGGCTGACGACCGCGATCGGAATAGCCGCGACGACCGCGACAACGATCGTTCCAGCAACAGTGATCTTGACCGTGAACGGCGTGATTTAGGTGACCGGATCTCGGAACAAACGGATAAGATTGACGAGCAGATTGACGAGGCAAAAGCCGAAGTAAAGAATGAAAGCCGTAAGGATCGGCAAAAGCGTGAAGAGCGCGTTAAAGACCTCGAAGACAAACGCCGTCAATTGACTGATTCGTACTATAAAGTGCAGCGGGCAAACGAAGACGATCTGAGGAAAGTAAGACGTGAAACGAACCGCATTGTCGACGACATCGAAGAGGCACTGGAAAAAGCTGTCGACAAAGTTGAAAAGAAAGTTGATAAGAAGTAATTGATTTCTTTGAGTCGTATGGGAAGGGGCCGGTTCAACAGAATCGGCCCCTTTCTGTTGAGTCACCAGTGAACCGTGTTTACATTTGCGGCATGGCATTACTAAAAGCCGTTCGCGGCATTCACCCCCAATTCGGTGACAATTGCTGGTTCGCTGACAACGCCACCATAGTTGGCGAGGTCATACTGGGCCACGACTGCACGGTCTGGTTCAACGCCGTTGTCCGGGGCGATGTCAACAGCATTACCATTGGCGACCGCACCAATGTTCAGGACGGCGCCGTCATTCACTGCACCTATCAACGCTACAAAACCACCATCGGCAGTTCCGTATCCATCGCCCATAACGCTGTCGTTCACGGCTGTACGGTTGAAGACGATGTGCTGATTGGTATGGGAGCTATCGTTATGGACGGGGCCGTCATTGGCACGGGAAGCATCATTGCCGCCGGAGCCATTGTGACTCAACACACCGTGGTGCCCCCCGGCTCGATTTACGCGGGTAATCCAGCCCGATTGTTAAAAGCCGTTTCGCCCGAACAGGCTGAGATTTTCGCTCGCACGGCTACTAACTACGTCATGTACGCGGACTGGTATAAAGCATGAGCGACTTTCTGATCTACCTCCGCTTAGGTTTCGACCACATCACCGACCCCCGTGGGTATGACCACATTTTGTTTGTAATAGCGCTGTGTGCCGTTTACACAATCCGACAATGGCGACAGGTGCTTATTTTGGTGACCGCTTTTACCATTGGGCATTCTATTACACTGGCCCTGGCAACACTCCGGTTGGTTGACTACAGCACGGCACTGGTCGAGTTACTGATTCCGGTAACAATCCTGATTACAGCAATCGCTAATTTTTTTTACAAAGAGCCCAAAAAACGCCTTCTGCGGACGAGCAGACAACTAAACGTAACCTGGCGGTATGGCTTGGCTTTAGCGTTTGGCCTGATTCACGGCATGGGCTTCTCTAATTATCTTCGTAGTCTGTTGGGCCGCGAGTCCAACATTACACAGCCGCTGCTGGCGTTCAATGTCGGACTCGAGCTGGGCCAATTGCTCATTGTGGGTATGGTTCTAACACTGGCTTACATCGTGGTGGACGTGTTGCGGAGTAGTCGTTTACGTTGGACGCTGATTGTGTCGGGCATCGCAGCAGGTATGGCCATCTCACTGATTATCAATCGCTGATTCGCAAATAATATTCTGCGGCATCCTCACTTTGCGATAAAAGTGCAGGTATGTTTTAGTGCCTGTTCACGCTTGTAATCTCTTTCCCAAACGAATTATTGCAAATAATTAAACGAATAAGTATCCTTTCCAAATAGTATTTGGCTACACCGTGTTTGGCAAAATAGTCTACCAGTCTATCAATATATCATTATACAAAATTTTGATTATATCTTTAACGCCAAAATAATTAACCTCAGTTTTATCAGTTTGTAAAGTAACTCGTATGAAAAATTACTATTCCTCACGAAGCTGCCTGCTGACAGCGGCTTTGCTTCTTTGTCTTTCAACGGGCGTGGCGTGGGCGCAGTCCGTGGTTAAAGGAACCGTCCGTGATGGGCAAAACAATGCGCTGGCGGGTGTTACGGTAATCCTGGCCGGAACTAACACGGGTACCTCCACCGATGCTGCTGGCACGTATTCGCTCCGCCTGGCCGAAGGTGCGAATCAGGTCCGGTTTTCGTTCATTGGGTTCACTACGTTCGACAAAACGGTGACCAACACAGGCAGCGACGTAACGCTCGACGTAACGCTCGATCCCTCCTCGTCCATTCTGAATGAGGTAGTCGTGGTGGGTAGCCGGGCCTCGCAACGTTCGTTAATCGACTCGCCGGTTCCGGTGGATATTCTACCAGCCAGTGAGTTGAAATCGACCGGACAACCTACCTTCGATAAGGCCTTGCAGTATCGGGTTCCTTCATTCAACACCGTTAACACGCCCGTTAACGATGCCACAACGTTGATCGACCCCTGGGAAATTCGCAACATGGGTCCCAGCCGGTCGCTTATTCTCATTAATGGCAAACGTAAAAATCTGAGTTCGCTGCTGTACGTGCAGTTCTCACCGGGTCGGGGGGAAGTAGGCGTCGACATATCGGCTATTCCTCAGCAAGCCATCAAGCGGGTCGAAATTCTGCGCGATGGCGCTTCGGCCCAGTACGGTTCCGATGCCATTGCCGGGGTTATCAACATCATTCTCAAAGACCGATTTGACTACACCAGTCTGGATGTAAATGCCGGTGTTACGTCGAAAGGCGATGGAGGTCAGTATAACGTGTCGTTCAATAGCGGGACCAATCTTGGCACCAAAGGATTTGTTAACTACACGGTCAATTTGCAGCAGCAGGGCAGCGCCGTTCGGTCGGGCATTGTGGATGTGCCTACGGAAATTGCTACGTTTGGTGGCAATCCGGCGCAGGACGCATTAATTAGAACATACTTGAACGATTATCCGACCGCCAACAATATCAACGGAACGGGTGAAACAATTGCGGGCCGGTTCCTGATTAACGCTGGTATTTCGCTCAACGAAAGAAACCAGATCTATGCCAATGCGGCTATGATCGTGAAGCGGGTTTCGAGTTTCGCCAACTATCGCACACCGTACTGGCGTCAGGACCGGGGATTGTTGCACAGCCCAACCGACAACGGCGGAAAAAACTACCTCACGCAGGCAACGCTGGCCTATCCTACTGAAGACACTCCTGATTTATACAGAGGCTATATCGGATACGTGCCTACGTTTGAAGGTGATTTACTGGATTATAACGCGACAGTGGGTGTGAAGGGCGAAACCAACGGCTGGCGCCATGACATCAGCCTGACTACGGGCTATAATGGTCAAACCTACACCGTCGATAACACGGTTAATGCCAGTTTGGGCAAGTCCAGTCCAACGCGTTTCAAGCCCGGTGGGTATGAGTTTCAGCATCTGGTGGGCAACATTGACATAGCCAAACAGGTGACAGACAAATTCAGTATTGGGTTTGGCACCGAGGCCCGGTCAGAAAAATACACGATCATTGCCGGTGATGATAACTCGTTCAGTGGCGAAGGCACTAACTCGTTTCCGGGCATCAACCGGGCCAACGCGGGATCGAACCAACGCTTCAACATTGGGGCTTACCTCGATCTGAACTATGATTTGACCAAAAATTTCCTGCTGAACGGCACCTTCCGGACGGAGAAATACAGTGACTTCGGGGCAGCAAACGTTTATAAATTTTCGTCCCGCTATAAATTAGCGGACGACCGGATCATCGTTCGTGCATCGGCTTCAACGGGATTCCGCGCTCCGGCACTGCACCAGATCTATGCTCAGTCGACGCAGGCGGCTTTTGTTGGCGGGACCATTCAGTTGTCTGGTTTGTTCAACAACCGCAGTTCACAGGCCCGCCTGTTGGGTATTCCACCCCTGAAGCCCGAACGGTCAACCAACTACACGGTGGGTCTGGCCCTAACCCCGGTTAAAGATTTCAGCATCACGCTGGATTACTTCAGAATCAACGTTAAAGACCGCATCGTGTATAGTTCGTCGATCAGATCGGCAGATCCAACCAGTGCGCTGGGTGCTATTCTGAGTCAGGCGGGAGTACGAACGATTCAGTTCTTCATCAACGGTATCGAAACGACAACATCTGGTCTGGATTACGTGGTTTCGTACCGCAACGTAGGCGTAGGCAGAGGGAAGGTGGGTATCAATCTGGCGGGTAATGTCATACTGGAAAACAAAATTGTAGGTTTGCCCGCCGATCCACCTGCAATCAGAGCCGCTGGGTCAAGTATTCTGAACACGCAGATTAAGTCGCTGCTCACCGAAAGCCGCCCAAAATACAAGACGATTCTGGGTCTGGACTATGGCGTCGGCAAGTTGACTGTGAACCTGAACAACACGCTGTTTGGACCAACGTCTTTCCAGGATTTAGACAATGGCGGATCAGCAATGGAGAACATCAAGGCTACGTTTAAACCCGCTGTTGTCACTGACTTGAGCATCGGCTATTTGTTCGGCAAGAATGTATCGGCTACGGTCAATGTCAACAACCTGTTCAACATTCTGCCTAAGTGGGATTTAGTGGCCATAAACGCCACGGGGGAGCAAGCTCTCGCCAATGCAGAAGCGAAGTCGTTGCTACGCGGTTTTCTGACCTTCAGCGGTCGCTACGATATCCTGGGCTATAACGGTTCACAATTCAGCCAGTTGGGAACGATATTCAACGGTAATCTAAACATTCGGTTCTAAATCAAAAAAGCTGCGTTGCCGAAAAGAGACTCTCAACGGGGTCTCTTTTTTTATGACCTGATCGCCACAACCATCACCGTACTGAATGCGTAGGTTTGAACGACGTGCTCCTCAATAAGTCTGAAACCAGCCAATTGCAGCAACAACCGGATCTCGTCGGGCAGAAATGCCCGTAACGTAGCCAAGTCAGTCCCAATGGGCTGGTGCTGCCCATCGGGGGTTTCCACAAAAAAAGCCGAGTGCCAGTCCCAAGTCAGTCCAGTGGCTAAATTGGGTACGTAACGGCTTTGTCGAAGATACGATTGCTGCTCGTGAATTGCCCAGTGTTCAATGAGCGCAGATTCGTCCATGTCAGGAAGAAATGTAGCCGCGTCTATAAAGTCGAAAATCAGCTTTCCATTTTCGGGTAAGCACTGACCAATGTGGCGGAGCGTGCTCAGGACCTCCTGATTATGAATAATGTAGCTGATACTACGGGCCGTAATCAGCACGGCGTCGAACAAGCGCTCAGAAGTGATTGTGCGCATGTCGGCCTGCTCGAATTGGGTTTGCGGGCAACGACGACGGGCAATGTCCAGCATTTGCGGACTGATGTCGACTCCCCGATAATCGTAGTGTTGGTTAGTAAATCGCTTCGCTAAATGGCCGCTTCCACAACCTATTTCAAGCACTGATTTGGCCTGATGCTGACGTAATAAATCAGCGTATAACCCAAACTCCTTGTCATAGTCGATAAACGTTTGATACATAGCGTCGTAGAGGTACGCCAGATCAGAATAGAGTTTTGTCATGCATTGAGGAAACTGCTAAAACGTACGTACGTCAATAGTTTGCCATCCGTCCGCAGTTCATATGGCTTAAAAGTAGGCACTCCATTCCTGTAGTGTACACTACAGAAACACTTTTGTCGTATTTTTACCTTCTCTTCTCAACACGTACCAAATCAACTTATGCAAAAGAAGATTTTGTTTGCAATGGGTTTGGCCGTAGTAACGCTATCGGTCAATGCTCAGGCACCAACTCCTCCCACCCAGCGGGCCAACACACGTTTCGAGCAACTTGGCCCCGTGTTACCCACGCCTAATACCTTTCGCACGGCGTCGGGAGCGCCCGGTAAAGATTATTTTCAGAATCGTGCCGACTACGACATCAAAGCTTCTCTTGACGATACGAAGCAAAAAATAACCGGCTCAGAGACAATTACCTACCGCAATAATTCGGGCGATGCCTTACCTTACCTGTGGTTGCAGTTGGATCAGAATTTATTCCGGCCCGATGCCGATGGCAACACCGCCACCACCAACAGCATCAACGCCGAACGCGGAGCCACCGCTAATCAGTTAAATCCCAGTGGGGCTTTAGCCGGTAAAGATTACGGACACAAAATTACGTCCGTGCGCGATCAGGCCGGAAAAGCGCTCAGGTACACCATCAACCAAACCATGATGCGGGTTGATCTGCCACAGGCCGTTGCGCCCGGTAAATCCGTCACGTTTTCGGTCGACTGGAATTTCAAGATTGTCGACGCCAACGCAACGCACGCCCGTTCGGGTTACGAGTTCTTCCCAAAAGACGGCAACTATGTTTATGAAATTGCGCAGTGGTTCCCACGTCTGTGCGCCTACAACGACGTGACCGGCTGGCAAAATAAGCAGTTTCTTGGACAGGGTGAGTTTACGCTCATTTTTGGCAATTACAAGGTCGCGCTAACCGTACCCAACGATCATGTTGTTGGTGCCACCGGCGAACTGCAAAATCCGTCTCAGGTACTGACGGCCACGCAGCAGAAGCGCTGGAATCAGGCGAAAGGCCGGGGCAACAAACCCGGTGAAAATCCGGTACTGCTTGTCAATCAGGCCGAGGCTGAAGCGGCTGAGAAAGGCAAGCCCACGGGTACAAAAACCTGGGTTTACAAAGCGGATAATGTGCGCGACTTCGCATTTGCCAGCAGCCGAAAGTTTATTTGGGACGCCCTGCAGCCAACCGTCGAAGGAAAACCCGTTTGGGCCATGTCGCTTTACCCAAAAGAAGCTAACCCACTCTGGGGTCAGTATTCGACCCGGCTTGTGGCGCACACGCTCCGCTCCTATTCGCGCCGGACGATTGCTTATCCCTATCCCGTGGCCTACTCCGTGCATGGCCCTGTTGGGGGTATGGAATACCCGATGATGAGTTTTAACGGTGCACGGCCGGAGTCGGACGGTACCTATTCGGAGGGCACCAAGAATTTCTTGATTCTGGTTGTCATTCACGAAGTAGGCCATAATTTTTTCCCCATGATCGTTAACTCCGACGAACGGCAGTGGTCCTGGATGGATGAAGGTCTGAACAGCTTTCTGGAAGGGTTAACGTGTTTAGAGTGGGACCCCAACTTCCCGGCGCGGGGCATTGAACCGCAGTCAATTGTGCCATACATGCAGCTTGACTCTACTCAGCAGGTGCCCATCATGAGCAGTTCGGACAATATTTTGCCGAATACGTTTGGTCCCAATGCCTACAGTAAACCAGCTACGGCACTCAACATTTTACGGGAGACGGTGATGGGCCGTGAGCTGTTCGATTATGCGTTTAAAGAGTACGCTCGGCGGTGGGCGTTTAAATCACCCGAACCCGCTGATTTTTTTCGTACCCTCGAAGACGCGTCGGGCGTTGACTTAGACTGGTTCTGGAAAGGCTGGTTCTACGGTGTGCAGCCCGTTGACCAGTCATTAGTAAAGGTGGACTGGTTTCAGCCGAACACCCAAAACCCGGACGTGACCAAAGCCGAAGCCCGCGCAGCCGCCCAGCGCAAGGCGAACACCATCAGCAAACAGCGTGACGCGTCGGGGAAGGAGCAGACCGTAGTGGCCCAGGACAGCACCATGCGCGATTTTTACAATCGCTACGACCCGTATGCCGTTACTGACGAAGACCGCAGGCAGTATCAAAATTATTTAGCCACTCTGACACCCGACGAACGCCAGTTGGCCGAAGCGGGTACGAATTTTTATACGCTGTCGCTGAAAAATAAAGGCGGCATTCCCATGCCGGTTATCGTGCGGATGGAGTTTGAAGATGGGACGGATTCGGTGGCCCGCTTCCCCGCTGAGATCTGGCGTTTCAACGACGCATCAATCAGGAAGGTGGTTACTACCACCAAGAAAGTGAAGCAGTGGATCCTCGATCCGTTTTACGAGATTGCGGATATTAACACCGAAGACAACACATTTCCGCCCGTGGCCCAGCCCACCCGTTTTCAGTTATTTAAACAACAACAGGGGCGAGAGGCAGCAGGGCCAAATCCGATGCAGCAGCAACGCCAGCAGGCTCCAGCCCGGCAGGGAACCGGCAAAAATTAATGACTCTTATCAACCTACGACAACCTATGAAAAAAGTACTATTGATGGCTGGCCTGACTATTTGGTCGGGCGCTTTGTTGGCGCAGGCCCCAACCGTGCCAACCCAAAACGCTAATACGCGTTTCGAGCAACTCGGCCCCATGCTGCCCACGCCCAATACCTTCCGCACGGCGGCTGGTGCGCCGGGTAAAGATTATTTTCAAAACCGGGCTGATTATGACATTAAAGTCGAGCTTGACGATGCCAATCAAAAGATAATCGGCTCGGAAACGGTCACGTACCACAACAACTCAACCGATCAATTGCCGTTTATCTGGCTCCAACTCGACCAGAATTTATTTGCCAAAGGCTCCACTGGCAGCGTAACCCGCACGGGCGGAGTGAATGAAAGTGGGATGAGTTTTTCGCAGTTGCAAAATCTGACTTCCGTTCGTGAACGCAGCAGTCAGCAGGCGTCCGATAAATACGGCTACCATATTACGGCCGTCAAGGACACTAAGTCGGGTACGGCGCTGAAATACACCATCAACCAGACGATGATGCGGATTGACTTGCCGACGGCGTTGAAACCCGGCGGCAGTTATTCGTTCAACATCGACTGGAATTACTTCATCACAGAGTATTATGGCCGAAGTGGCATGGAGTTTTTCGCAAAAGACGGCAACTACAATTACTTCATTGCCCACTGGTTTCCAAGGCTTTGCGCCTATAGCGATGTCAACGGCTGGCAGAACAAGCAGTTTCTGGGGCAGGGCGAGTTCACGCTTATTTTCGGAAACTACAAAGTCGCCATCACCGCCCCCGCCGATCACATTGTCGGTTCAACGGGCGAATGTCAAAACTACAAGCAAGTACTAACCGCCACGCAACAAAAGCGGCTCGCCCAAGCCTCCACATCGAAAACACCGGTTGTAATTGTGACGCAGGACGAAGCCGTTGCCGCTGAAAAAGTGAAGCCGGGTGGCACAACGGCGAAGAAAACCTGGGTATACAAAGCAGACAACGTGCGTGACTTTGCCTTCACCAGCAGCCGCAAATTCATTTGGGATGCCATGCAAACTGATGTGTATGGTGATGGTCGCAAAATCTGGAGCATGTCGTTTTACTCGAAAGAAGGCAATCCACTCTGGGGTCAGTATTCGACCCGCGTGGTAGAGCACACGCTGAAATCGTACGGCAACCGTACCATTAAGTATCCGTACCCGGTGGCTATTTCATGCCACGCCACGGCCGGTGGGGGCATGGAATACCCGATGATCTCGTTCAACGGCGGTCGCCCCGACCCGGATGGCACGTATTCTGAGCAGGTGAAATACGGTATGATCGGCGTCATCATCCACGAAGTAGGCCATAATTTTTTCCCCATGATCGTTAACTCCGACGAACGGCAGTGGACTTGGATGGACGAAGGCCTGAACACGTTTTGCCAGTATCTGGCCGAGAAAGAGTGGGACTATAATTACCCTACCCGGCGCGGTGAACCCCAATTGATTGTGGACTACATGAAGTCGGATAAGGCAGTGCTGTCGCCGATCATGACCTCGTCGGACAACGTCATTGGTCTTGGGCCGAATGCTTACGCCAAACCGGCCACCGCGCTCAATATCCTGCGCGAAACGGTGATGGGCCGTGAGCTGTTCGATTACGCGTTTAAAGAGTACGCTCGGCGGTGGGCGTTTAAATCACCCGAACCCGCTGATTTTTTTCGTACCCTCGAAGACGCGTCGGGCGTTGACTTAGACTGGTTCTGGAAAGGCTGGTTCTACGGCGTTGAGCCGGTCGACCAGGATTTAGTCGAGGTAGACTGGTATCAGGTGGATTCGGGCGATCCTGTAGCAACGAAGGCAGCCGCTCAGGCTGAAGCCAAACGCCGGGCGGGAACCGTCAGTAAACAGCGTGATGCTGCGACCCAGGCGGAGAGCGTTGTTGCGAAGGATTCGACCATGAACGATTTCTACAATACCTATGATCCTTACGCCGTGACGGATGCTGACAAGAAAAGATATCAGGATTACTTAGCAACGCTGAGCGACGACGAACGCAAGTCACTCGAAACGAACGCTGGTACGAATTTTTATACGCTCTCCCTGAAAAACAAAGGAGGTATTCCGATGCCCGTTATTGTCAGGATGCAGTTTGAGGATGGAACCGATTCGGTGGCTCGTTTCCCAGCCGAAATCTGGCGCTTCAATGATGTGTCGATAAAAAAAGTTGTTGCCACCAGCAAAAAAGTGACTCAGTGGACGCTTGATCCTTATCTGGAAATTGCGGACATCGACACCGAGAATAATTCGTTCCCACGGACTGCTCAGCCAACGCGTTTCCAATTATTTAGGCAGCAACAGCGTGGTGGAAATCAGGCACCTAACCCAATGCAGCAGCAACGGCGTGCTCCGCTACCACCCGCCACACAGGGCAGCGGAAAGAATTAATGAACAATGTGCAATGGGTAATGAATAATGCACCACATGGGCGGTTGCGAATGGAAAACGGGTCTTTGCAATCGAAGGTAGGATAAGTTTAATTGTGCATTATTCATTATTCATTACTTTTGTCTCTCCATTCGGGATGTAGCGCAGTCCGGTAGCGTGCTTGCATGGGGTGCAAGAGGTCGTGGGTTCGAATCCCGCCTTCCCGACAAACTAAAAAAGCTGACGATCATCGTCAGCTTTTTTAGTTTGTTCAGTACCCCAGTAGCACGTTCTGCTTAAGGATATCTATTCTTATCAATAGAAGCTGTAGCGAATGCCGACCTGGCACTGGAAAGGGTCGCCTGACGGGTTCACAACACCCGCTGTATTCACGCGGTAGTTAAACCGTTGATTCGTTCGGTCAAAATTGGGAACGGCGGGTGTTCCACCCGATGCTGGAATCCCCAACGCATATAAAGCCTGGCTGGTCAGCGACTCATTGACGCCCCAAGTTCTCTTCAGGAGGTTGGCAAAGTTGAATACATCGGCCGATACCTCAATGCTGTGCGTTTTTAAGAACCGGAACCGCTTACTGGCCCGAATATCGAAAATGCTGTAAAAGCCGTTAATACCGCCATTGCGCTCGGCTATCTGGCCCGAATACGTCGTGATATAGTCCTTTATACTCTGGCTTGCGTTCGGATTGTCCAGAATTGCCTGTAGGCCCGCCCGTACATTCTGGGGTACACTCTCGCCGTTTCGGTCAAAAATATAAGCCAGGTCGTTCGTTCCCGCCACAAAGTCAGCGTTGCTGTTAGCACCTGAGAGCAGCGTATATCGGGTGCCGCCAATGCCTGAATAGCGAACGCCCACCGTAACACCAAAGAAAGTAGGCAGCGTACCGTACACGACGACCTTATTCCGGAAATGGTTATCAGAATACGTTAGCTGACTCAGGTTGCGCGGATCGTCCTTCACGGGCAGTACCAATGTGGCCGTGTTTGCTACGTTACCATTGTAGGAGGTGTTGTCGCGGGTATCGTTCCAGGTATAGCTGGCCGAAATTTCACCATCTCTGAAATATTGAAAGGTAGCGTCGGCAACAATCGCAAACTGATTTACTTTTCCTTCACTGTTCAGTTCCAGCACCCGCCCTAATTTCTGGCTGATGCGCCCCAGTTGCCAGTCGCCAGCGCCGTTGGCAGGCATCCTGTCAAGGGGTACGTATACGCCCCGATTGGCTTCGTTGGCTAACCGGAAGAACGGGTCAGCCACCATGTTCCGGTCCACGTACACGTAGTTGTTGCGGCCGAGCGTGGCAAAACCGGCAAGGCCTACCCGCAACTTACTGGTCAGGAAGCGACTGTATGACGCGTTCGCTTTGTAGATAACCGGTACTTGCGCGTCAGGCCCCGTTAGGTTAATGGTTGGGAGTTGAAAAGCGGCTAAGGTTGGAATGCTGGCATAATTGTTCCGGTAAGCGGCAAAATCCGGCGTTGGCACATTGGGTGCCCGAACGTCTACCGTAGCTAAGTGCTTACCGTCAAACGTGAGGTTATTGATGACGGCGTAGTTGTTAATGTCGGACGCAAAAACGCCCCCACCCAAACGGACAAAATCCGTATGCCGGTCATTGACATCCCAGGTCAACTGTAACCGGGGCTGAGCAATAAAGGACTTGAACTTATTGTCGGTGCGTAGATTGAGTTCGTCAAGAACCAATTGATTCAGCGGGGCCGACGGGTAACGAGCATAATCGAACCGCATACCAGCGGTTAATTCCATACCCGGTGCCAGCCGGGTTGTCAGTTGGCCGTATATACCAGCATTCAGCGTATTGCCGATCACCGTCAGGTCATTGACCAAGGGCACCTCCCGAAAATAACGGTAAGGTTGCAACCGGTCGAACTTATCCAGGGCGGTAACGCCCCCCTCTGCGGTGTAATGGAAACGGCCATTCACCTCACTGCCATACACCGAGTTAGCCCGCGTATACATCAGGTCGAGACCAAACGTGTACTGAATCTTGTCGGTAGTGTAGTATAGGTTATTGACCAATTGAAGTACGTTGTTCTTGAACCCCTCCTGGGCAAAACGATGCCCGCCCATTTGGATGTTCGTGGATCGGGTGCCGCCCGCAACAGTTGAGGCAATGTTTTCGACCAGATTCCGGGGAATGTTGGCAGCCGGTAACTGATCGCCAGGACTGCTTTTTTGGTACGTGTAGAGGTGCTGTAATTTTAATTCGTTCGTGATTCGGGGATTTAATGACGTACGTAAGGTAGCCAGGAAGCTGTTGTCCCAGTTGAAATCGTTACCCGTCGACTCGTAGATATTGATGGACGTGTTATCGGTTAAGCCGAGCTTATTCAGGTCTCGGGTGTAATTGTTACGTACGGTAAGCAGGTTTTTACTGTTAATCTGCCAGTCGATCCGGGCAAAGGCGGCATCGGAACTGCGGGGCTTATCGAACGAGCCGTATTGAGGAGTGTTGGCAACGCCATATTTGCTCCGGGCGATATCAACGTATCGGTCGAGCGTGGTTCTGGTCACGTTGAAGCGATTTTCGTCAGCGGGTGTTTGCACGTCGGCAATAATCAGCGGACGGGTATCCTGCTGATGATCCCAGACGACGAAAAAGTGCAATTTGTCCTTGATAATCGGACCACCCAGCGAAAAACCGTACTGATTCGTCGAGAAACTGATATTGCGTTGATTCCCCCGAATGTCATATTGACTGGACAGCCAGTTAGCCCGCGTGTAATTAAAGATACTGCCGCTCAATTTGTTGGTACCAGCCTTAGTGACCGCGCTCACGATACCCCCGCCACTACGTCCGTAAACAACGTCGTACTGGTTAGTAATCACCTTAAATTCTCGAACAGCTTCGATAGAAATAGAATAAGGCGCCCCGCTTCGGCTGGTAGTTGACCCCGCTGAGGTTGGGTTTTTAGCCGTCATACCGTCAATGGTAAAGTTGGTCGACGAACCAAGCTGCCCCGAGATACTGCCTCCTCTGCTCAGGGGCGAGAGGTCCAGCAAGGTTGTAAAGTTGCGACCATTAACCGGCAGCGACGCAATTGACCGGGCCGTGACGGCCGTTGCCGCTCCTATATTTTCAATCTTGTTTTTCAGACCCGACGCTACCACCTGTACTACTTCCAGCGCCTGGCCGTCTTCCTGCATGGTTATATTTATCCGAATAGCGTCCCCTTGGTTCAGCGTATAACCCGTCCGTTTCTGTTCACCAAAGCCGATGAATGTAACGCGGATGGTGTACGGACCGCCCAAGGGCAGTTCTTTAAAGAGGTAGTCGCCCTGAGCCGTAGTAATTGTTCCGGTAGTAAACCCAGTCGACTCGTTACGGACCTGAACGGTGGCACCAGGGAGTGGCGATTTCTGATTGTCTGAGATGATTCCCGCAATGGAGGCCTGAGTGGTTTGCGCTACTACTTTACTGATAAAACAAGTAGAAAGTAGCGCTAAAACGATAAAAAATAGCTGTTTTTTCATACACAGGTTAGTTAGATTTCCCGCTACAAAGAGAGCGCAGTTGTGTTAAGTTGCTATTACCTGATTATTACCAAATCGTAACCTTTGTAGTCTATTAACAACTAATGGATTGGTTTACACCACTCCATTCAGGTTGTTTGCCTGACGAATGAAAAGTATATTAACACCTGCTGGTCAGTTCTCTTCAACCGCTACTCATACAATTCTTTTTTGATTTCTTTTATGGAATCGCACCGCGTCGTGCATCCACTTCTAAAAGGGTGTTTGTAGCCCCGCTTGAGACATATCTTTAACCTTAATAATTATTTTATGAGCAACGCCCCTCCATGAATCCCTCAACATTGCCAAAGCTCACTGGTAGAAATGATTGGGACACTTGACAAACAAGGATTTATCTGAAGTTCTAATTGGAAAGAGGTTGCCCCTCAAAGTCAGATATGTCCAAGTAATTGTTGCTTGATTGCCATAAAAGTGAAACATTTGACAAACATGATTGTGTGGTTTTAGTTAGAAAAGCCATAGTTTTGTAGAGGTTTGAAGGCCTTTCCATCAAATTTTTAGCTGGACAAACCGAAAGAGTCTAAATTTTTCACTTTTTTTACCGGGCAAACCAACTTTCAATTTAACCCTACAGTCCAGTTCCAATGAAAACACAAACTCCCTCTCCAGCACCAGCCAAGGCATCGGCACCCAAAAAGACGTCGTCGGGCGGCCTGAATCCCGCGTTCGTTATCCCGGTCCTGTTGCTGATCGGTATCCTGACGTACATCTTCGTTTTTGGCGACGGGAGCCATTTCCAGGAAGGCGACAACACGAAAGAGCCCCTACCCGGTGATTACTTCGGCACCGTTTACAAAGGTGGATTCATCGTACCCATCCTGTTTACCTGCTTCCTGACGGTACTGGTATTCTCCATTGAGCGATTCATCACGATTGGCCGGGCAAATGGCTCCGGTTCAATTGACGATTTCGTTCGGAAGGTGAAAAGCCAGCTCGACCGGAACGACGTTAGTGGTGCCATTCAGGAGTGCGACCGGCAGAAAGGTTCAATTGGTAACGTTGTTAAAACCGCTCTGGTGAAGTATCAGCAACTGTCGACCGACACTGAGTTGACGAAAGAGCAGAAATTAGCCGCCCTTCAGAAGGAAGTAGAAGAAGCGACGACGCTGGAACTGCCCATGCTGGAAAAGAACCTGACGATCATTGCAACGCTGGCTTCGGTATCAACGCTGATTGCCCTGCTTGGTACGGTACTTGGTATGATCCGGGCCTTCGCAGCTATGGGTGCTACAGGTCAGCCCGACACGGGTGCGCTGTCAACGGGTATCTCTGAAGCCCTCGTAAACACGGCTCTGGGTATCGGTACGGCGGCTATTGCAACCATTATGTACAGCTATTTCACGAGTCGAATCGACACGTTGACTTACAACATCGACGAAATCGGTTTGAGCATTCAGCAGAACTTCGCGGCTCACAACTAAGGTTGCGTCGCCGACGGATCACAGTTGTGTAATTAACCAACCTACCCGGCTAAGCCGGGTAGGCAGAAACAAGACTCTATTATGCCCGCAGTTAAAATAAAACGCGCCAGTTCTTCGGTAGATATGACGGCGATGACCGATGTAGCGTTCCTGTTGCTGACTTTCTTCATTCTGACGGCCCAGTTCCGGTCGCAGGATGCCGCCAGCATTGAAACGCCTTCGTCCATCTCTGGCATTAAAGTACCGGATAGCGACATTATGACCATTGGTCTGGGCAGGGATGGCAAGGTATATTTTGGTATTGACAACGCGCAAAACCGCATTGCCATGCTTGATAACATTGCTGCCGCGAAGGGAATCACGTTCTCCAACAATGAAAAGAAGGAGTTTTCGCTGATGTCGAACTTTGGAATACCCATCAACCAGTTGAAATCGTATCTGAACCTCGAAAAGGAGCAGAAGGCTAAGGTTAAGCAAGCGGGCATTCCGACCGACTCGACCGGTACAGCTCCAGCGAATGAGTTGAAGGAATGGGTTTATAACGCCCGGAAGGCTAACAACAAACTGCGGATTGCGGTGAAGGGAGATAACCTTGCCAAGTTTCCAGAGTTCAAGAATGTGTTGGCTACACTTCAGGCGCAGAACATCAATAAATTCAACCTGATCACCGGTACGGAAGCTCCCCCGGCAGGCTGGAAAGCAAACTAACTTAGGTCGTAGTTTATGGTTCATGAGTGGTACTTGTGAATCATAAACTACAACTTACAAACGAACCAAATCATGGCAGAAATTAACACTGGCGGTGGTGGTGGCAAGCATGACGGTAAGGTAAGGTCCAAGAAACAATCAACTCGTGTCGACATGACGCCGATGGTTGACCTGGGATTCCTCCTGATTACCTTCTTCATTCTGGCTACCACACTCAGTAAGCCGTCTTCGATGACGCTTAACGTGCCGGACAAAACCAAAAAAGAAGAAACGGAGCCGATCAAAGCCTCTAACGTAATGACCGTTTTCCTCGGCAAAGACAACAAGGCGCATTATATCTTTGGTAAAGCAGCTAACGAAGACCCCGAAGTAAAGACCATTGGTTATGGTTATGAATTTCGTCAGGCTCTTCAGGAGAACGCCCGGAAAGTGGGTGGCGATAAATTTGTAGTCGTTATCAAGCCGACTAAACAGTCAACTTATAAGAACATGGTTGACGTGCTGGACGAAATGGCAATTACGAAAACAAAGCGGTACGCTTTGGTGGATCAATTGACCCCGGATGAGAAAAAGATTCTCAAGGACAAAGCTAAAATAGACGCATAACGCCATGGCAGAAAACACCCAAAACGTAACACTCGATGATATCGTGTTTGCGAATCGGAATCAGGCGTACGGTGCTTATTCCTTGCGGAAAGGGTATCCTAAAACTGTAACGCGTGCCCTCATCATTGGCGGCATCCTGTTTACACTTGGTGTACTTGCCCCAACGATCATCACGGCGCTGACGCCGGAGGTTGAGGAGCAGGCGATGGTTGAGGTGGACTTGATGAAGTTGCCACCGCCACCCATCGACCCAAACGAACCGCCACCACCACCACCACCACCGGTTGAGTTGCCCAAGGTGAACACGGTAAAATTCCTTCCGCCCGAAGTAAAGCCGGACGAGGAAGTGCCTGAAGAAACACCGCCACCCGCCGTGGAAGAGTTAAAGGAAGCGGTTGCGGCTGAGGTAACGCAGGAAGGCGACCCGAATGCAGAAGAAGTTATTGCGGCTCCTGAAGCTACGGCAGCACCAACAAAAGTTGAAGTGGCCGTTGAGGCAGCTCCTAAAGAAGAACAAATCTTTACGGTAGTGGAGCAACAGCCAGAATTCACTGGTGGTATGGCGGCCTTAGGTCAGTACCTGCAAAAGAACCTCCGGTATCCGGCAGCGGCTCAGCGGGCAAACGTGGCAGGTCGTGTGTTTGTGAGCTTCGTGGTAAACACGGATGGTAGCATCCAGGACGTGCAAGTGCTGAAAGGATTAGGATTTGGCACCGACGAAGAAGCGCAGCGCGTAGTAAAAAGTATGCCGAAATGGCGACCGGGTAAGCAATCGGGTCGGCCGGTTCGGGTAAAATACAACTTACCCATCAACTTTACGCTGGAATAAGTGCCCATGCGCAGACGGAATGAAGGACCGGCGCGGCTGACGCTGTATGTTGCAGTGCTGGCTTCGCTGGCGTACCTGGGAGGAGGCATCGCACTGATTGCCTCCTCTCAGTCTTTTGGCGTGTTTCCAGAGCCAGGCTTACTTCGGTATGGAATGGGAGCGTTGCTATTAATTTATGGAAGTTTCCGGATCTATCGAGCGTATCAACGTTTTCAGGAAGATGATTAACTATGTTATTAGCAGACTTATTCTGCCGGTTGGTTTGCTGATAATCCTAATCGGCTGTGGCAGTGATAAACCACCGTTGGACAACCCATCCCGAGGAACGATCACGATAGCCGCCGATGAGTCATTCGTGCCGTTGGTTACTCAATTGACATCGGCCTATGCGGGTATCTACCCCAACGTACATTTCAACATCGTTTACAGGCCTGAACAGGAAGCCATCAACATGATGCTTCGGGACAGCGCCCGTTTGGTATTTGCAACCCGCCAGCTAACCAAGAATGAACGATTAGGGCTTGATCAACAGAAGGTGAAGGGAGCAGCTGAAAAAATAGCCACCGATGGCGTAGCGCTCATTATTAATCGGGCTAACACGGATAGCTTAATCACAATGAATGAGTTACGAGCTATTTTCAGTGGCCGAACGAAACAATGGTCGCAACTGAAAGATGGTAACCAGACGGGGCCGATTACCTTAGTCTTTGATAATAACAATTCCAGTAATCTGGGCTTTATACTGGACACGCTCAAAATAACCGACGTGAAAGGGCTGCGTATTTTCACGACTAAGTCTAACCGGGAAGTTATCGAGTTCGTCCGCAAAAATCCGTCGGCATTAGGATTTATAGGCGTCAACTGGATCAGCGACAGTGACGAGCTGTTGTCGGTTGAGCTGGCCAGTGACTTGCGCGTTGTGGGTGTTTCCAACAAAGTGAATCCTACGGGGCGAAACGATTATTTTCAACCCTTTCAGGAAGATCTGGGCATGCAGCGATACCCATTACGTCGGCCTGTTTATATCCTCAGTCGAGAAACTCATCCTGGCTTGGGGGGTGGGCTAATTAATTACATAGCTCGTGACGCTGGCTCTCTCATCGTTCATAAATTAGGTTTATGGCCCGCCGTACGATATAATAGAGAGGTTAATCTGACAAAGTGATTAAGTTTTTTCGTTTAGCCGCAATTTTTTAGATTTGCCAACTGTTTATAAGACACAACTAACTTTTACCCATTCCCAACGTGAAATACATGATGAACAACCAGAAAAAGTCGCTGTTAACCACACTGCTTGTAGGAGCGTCGTTAACGATTCCGGCACTGGCTCAGGACGTGCAAACGGCCCTGAAAGACATCGACGCTGAACGGTTCACCAAAGCAGGGCAGACATTAACCCAGTTGGCTTCCAGTTCGCCGTCCGCCGATAATCATTTTTATCTTGGTTATTACTACCTCAAAAGTGGTCAGGTCGATCAGGCTAAGGCTGCGTTTGAGAAGGGAGCCGCTGCCGACGGCAAAAACCAGTTGAACAACATCGGTTTAGCCGGTGTAGCTTTAGCAAAGAAAGACCGCGCTACGGCTAAAACGTTGATCGACAACGCCGTTGGTCAAACAAAAAGCAAGAATCAGGACGTTTTGATTCGGGCTGCTGAAATGTACACGTTGTCGGAACAGACAAACGACCCGGCCGAAGCCCTGCGTTTGCTCACGATTGCCGATGAAAAGGACAAGAAAAACGAGCGGGCCGACATCGAGATGACGATGGGTGATGCCTATTTTCTCAAAAACGACGGTGGCAACGCCATCACCAAGTATGAGAACGGGTTAGCAATCAGTCCAAACCTCGCCGAAGCTAATTTCAAGATCGGTCAGTTATACCTGCGGGGCAAAAACTACGTGAAAGCGCAGGAGTTCTTTAAATTAGCCATTCAGAACGATCCTGAGTTCGCACCAACGTACCGCGCTTACGCCGACGCTTTGGCCAACTCACGTGCGTACAAGAGTGCAGCTCAGAACTACGAACTGTACATTCAGAAGAGCGGCACGACCGACCCTGAGCTATTGCTCGACGTAGCTCGTTACAAGTTCTTGGCAGAAGATTATCAAGGGGCTATCACCTTTCTGGATCAGTTGAAAGGGAAGATCAACAACCCAATCATTGACCGGATGTACGGTTGGGCTAACACAGCTTTGGGTAAAAACGCCGAAGCGGTTGAGTCACTGAATAAATTCATTTCGACGGCTCCTCAAAAGGTAATCTACGACGATTACAAGTATCTGGGACGAGCGTATAGCAAAGTTGGCACGCCTGAGGCAGACTCGTTGAGCATCGTTAACCTGGAGAAAGCGGCTCCTCTGGACACAACGGAAAATCTATATCGTGAGATCGCTCAGAAGTACTATGAGACGAAGCGATATGATAAAGCGGCTAATTATTACTCCCAAACGATCCAGAAGGATAAGAAACCGCTGAACAACGATTACCTGTTTAACGCATTGGCTAATTATCAATATGCATTCCGGGTAGGTCGTGATTCAACAATGGCACCTATGGATACGGCTCAGATTCGGCAAGCTAAGCAGATGTACTTCCTGCGGGCTGACTCATCATTTGCTCAGATGGCGCAGCAAGTTGAAAAAACAGCCGGTGAGACATACCCCTTAGCATATTATTATCGGGGTCAGTCGACATACTATGCATATCCCTCTGCCGTGTCACTCTCGACGGGTGCTGCTGTTCCCTATTACGAAAAGTTCATTGAGTTGGCAACAGCCGAGACTGACTCAACGAAGAAGCAGTCGTATCAGAAGAACCTGATTACGTCGTACAAATTCCTGGCATCGTATAATCTGGCTAAGAAGGATGAAGCGAAGGCTAAAGAGTACTTCAATAAGGTGCTGGAACTGGACCCGAACGATGCTGATGTGCAAAAGGCGCTGAATCCAGTTAAGGCAACCCCAAAACCGACTGCGAAACCGGGCACGAAGGCTCCTGTGAAAAAGCCTGCGGCCACTAAATAGACGGTAAGCAAAATTTACAACAAAAAAGCGTGGGCAGTCCGTCCGCGCTTTTTTGTTGTTGGTCACCGAACAAATACCATTGACAGTCAGTAAGAGCAGCTATTATTTTTCAGAGTGAATCGTAACTTTGCGGGCGCAATTTTTTGCCTGAACGACACCACCGCTTTGACGGTTCGACCCTACTAATCCGTATGCTTAACCTTGTACTGTTTGGCCCACCAGGTGCCGGAAAAGGAACCCAGAGTGAGAAGTTGATCAAAAAGTATAATCTGATTCATCTGTCTACCGGCGATTTGTTGAGGTCGCAAATTACGGCAGGCTCCGAATTAGGCTTAACGGCCAAAAAACTGATGGATCAGGGATTGCTGGTGCCGGATGAGGTAGTGATTGGTATGATCGACTATAAACTGCGCGAAACTCAGTCCATTGCAACATCAACTGCTGATACCGTTGGGGCAACCGCATCGGCGGACCGTTCCATTGGGGGATTCATTTTTGACGGTTTCCCACGCACTGTACCGCAGGCTGAAGCACTTGACCAATTGTTGGCTCAGTATCATACACGAATTTCAACAATGGTAGCGTTAGTGGTCGACGACGAGGAACTCACCCGACGATTATTGAACCGGGGTGCGACGTCGGGGCGGCCCGACGATCAGAATGAAGAACTAATCCGTCGGCGCGTTGGAGAATATAACAATAAGACAAAACCCGTTGCCGACTATTACAGTCAGCAGGGAAAATACGTAGCGATTGATGGTATCGGTGATATCGAGTCCATCTTCGAAGCTATTTGCAGAGAGATTGAAAAAGAAGACGTAAGCGCCGACTGACGCGTGTGACCGTCGAACCAACTGGTTTGACAGGGTGCGGAGTAAACAACAATTATGGCTTCATCAAATTTTATTGATTACGTAAAAATAAATTGCCGCTCGGGCGCGGGTGGCGCTGGATCAGTGCATTTCCGGCGTGAGAAACACACCCCAAAAGGAGGCCCTGATGGGGGCGATGGCGGGCGCGGAGGACACATAATCCTACGGGGCGACGCGCAGATGTGGACCTTGCTACACCTCAAATACCGCAAACACGTTAAAGCCGAAAACGGCGTAGCGGGCGAAGGCGGCCGACGCTCTGGAGCGCAAGGGTCTGACGTTATTCTAGAAGTGCCCCTTGGCACCATTGCACGCAACCCGGAAACGGGGGAGGTGCTGGCAGAAATAACTGAAAACGGTCAGGATATTATTCTGTTCCCCGGCGGCCGGGGCGGCTTAGGCAACGACCATTTCAAGACGCCAACCCAGCAGGCACCCGACTATGCTCAACCAGGCGAAGCAGGCCAGGAAGAGTGGGTCGTGCTGGAGTTGAAACTATTGGCCGATGTCGGTTTAGTTGGCTTCCCAAACGCGGGCAAATCTACTTTGCTATCGGTTGTTTCGGCGGCCCGGCCCGAAATTGCTGACTACGCCTTTACAACCCTCGTGCCTAATTTAGGGGTCGTAGCGTATAGGGATTACAAATCATTTGTAATGGCTGACATTCCAGGAATTATTGAGGGAGCTTCGCAGGGTAAGGGATTGGGACTGCGTTTTCTGCGGCACATTGAGCGTAACTCAGTATTACTGTTTCTGATACCGGCTAATTCCGAAGATATACGGCATGAGTACAACACGCTACTAAATGAATTACGGGAGTATAACCCTGAGTTGATGGATAAAGTACGGTTGCTGGCAATTTCTAAAATTGATCTTGTCGATCAGGATGCATTGGACCGTTTAAAAGAGAATCTACCTAAAAATGTACCTGTTGCCTTCATCTCGTCCGTTAATCAGCAGGGTTTAGACGAACTAAAAGACACCATTTGGCAGAGCCTGACAGTAGCCAATGAACCGGCTTGAACATCTACGTTTTATATCCATTCGTACATAAGCGGCTGACGCTGCCGTAACTGCCGCATTTTTTGACTTTTATGAAACACGTTTCCGTAATTTTCTGTGCAACTGTTTTCCTGTTATTACCTGTCCTGACCGTCGCGCAAGTTCAGGTTTCATTCCCAACCAGCCGGGCCGTATTCCAACGTAATGGGGCCAATCAGGCCACTATTCGCGTCACTGGTATTTACACAACCGCCGTTACCCGCATTGAAGCCCGGCTGATTGCTCGTGACGGTCAGGGGACATCGACCGACTGGCAACTAATTCAGGCTAATCCAACGGGTGGTACATACAGTGGCGACGTTACGGGACAAGGCGGCTGGTATAACCTTGACGTGCGGGGCATGAACGGTGACCAACAAGTGGGCAACACAGCCCCCGTTGAGCGCGTGGGAATTGGTGAAGTATTCGTTATTGCGGGTCAGTCCAACGCACAGGGTGTTCATCAGTCCGCTCCTAATCCACAGAATGACCGCGTGAACTGCGTGAACTACCGGTATCCGGATGAAGGGTTTCCGAACGAACCCCCCATTCCAACATTCAGCCAGTTAGAAAACAGCCCCGGCTTTACCATTGCGCCCAGGGGCGTTGGTAGCTGGTGTTGGGGACAACTGGGCGATCTGTTGGTGAAGCGGCTGAATGTACCCGTACTGTTTTTTAATGCAGCTTTTTCGGGTACAGCAGTCAGAAACTGGCGGGAAAGCGCCCCCGATGGCGGTATTGCGTACGGTATCATCAACGGACTCCCCTACGCTGGCCGTCAACCATACATCAACCTGAAGATAGCGCTTCAGTTTTATGCAAATATGCTGGGTGTCCGGGCCGTGTTGTGGCATCAGGGAGAGACCGATAACCTCGTCAACACGGAAACGAACCGGTATGTGGATGAGTTAAAGTTTGTAATCAATCAAAGCCGACAGGACTTTGGCAGACCGGTACCCTGGGTAGTAGCCAGAGCAACGTATGGTGATTTCATTGGTGGCCCAGACCCCGCTATTATTGCCGCTCAGAACCAGGTGATTTCCTCCACACCCAGTGTATTTGCAGGACCCGAAACCGACAATATTCAAATTCCACGCAACCGCCCACCCCTTGAGAATGAGGGGCTGCACTTCGACCTGAACGGTCTCATAGACTTGGCAAACGCGTGGAATGGCAGCCTGAGTGATGCCTTTTTTCAGGGATCAACGCCAGCGAGCGCATCGCCACCACCTACCATATCGGCAGCCTGCGCCGGAAGTAATAATGTAACCTACACGGTCAACGGTAACTACGCGACCATCCAGTGGGAATCGGGTGAGTCAGGACCATCCATCACCAAAGGACCTGGTGTGCAAGTACGGGCACGCGTGAAAGACAGTCAGGGTAATACGCATTTCACCAGCCTGTTACGGGTGTCGGACGCCCCCATCGCGGCCGTGGTGGGCAACGGACCGCCAGCGGTGTGTGTTGGCAATAGTCTGGGGCTGACAACAAATTACGACAACGTATCGTGGATTAGTCAGCAGACGAACACAACCGTAACCACGGGCCGCGCCTTCAACGCAACAGCAGCGGGTGCTTATTTTGTCAGGTATCGGGATGTTAGTGGCTGCGACTTCACATCAAATGTCCTGACCCTCACCCTCAACCCATTACCAGCTACGCCAACTATTGCCAGCGAAAAACCAAATACCTTCTGCCAGGGCGATAATACCGTTCTTCGCGCCAGTAGCGACAACGTCCGGTATAACTGGAGCGACGGGCAACAAGCCAAGGCGGTCACGGTAGGCACGTCAGGCTCCTATTTCGCCACGGTAACCGACCAGAACAACTGTACGTCAGAACGATCAAATACAATTGTCGTAACGGCCAATCCTGTACCGGCAAAGCCAGTTATTGCAGTAAACGGACCTACTACGTTCTGCGCCGACCGCAACGTGACACTGACGGCACCGGATGGGCTGACGTACCAATGGACGGGTGGTCTCACTACCCGCGCCATAACCATCAATCAGGGAGGTGACTATTCGGTACGGACTCAAAATCAGTTCGGCTGTAACTCCATACAGTCCGACGTTGTCAAAATTAGTGTAAACCCATTGCCACCGGCGCCTGGGATTTCTGCCGCAGGTGCTACCACCTTTTGTGATGGCAATCGGGTCACGCTGAACGCCAGTACTAATCTAAACGTGCTTTGGTCGGATGGACGGACGGACAAGGCAATCTCCGTTACAGCGACTGGCAACTTTGCCGTTCAATCCCGCGATCAGAACGGTTGCCTGTCACTCTATTCGCCAGTGATTGCTGTGAAAGTGAATCCGTTGCCAGCCGCCCCAACCATCTTGTCGAACAAGGAGCCAACCATTTGCGAGGGGGACCGCATCACGTTTCGGGTAGAAGGGCCTTTTACCGTTTTCTGGAGTACGGGTGACTCAACCCAAACGATCAGCACAACTCTGGCGGGCAATTATTCGGCTAAAGTGCGGGACGTAAATGGATGCGTATCGGCGCAGTCCCGCAATACAACGGTCGAACTCCGCCCCCTGCCGCCCGCGCCGAGCATCAACATGATTGGCACGTACACCCTCGAAGCGATCAGTTCGACGAATGGCACCCAATTTCGCTGGCGTCGGGACAGTGATTCGTTAGCCGTTCAAACAGGTGTAATTAAGGCCAATCAATCAGGTAACTATACCGCTCGTGCGTCAATCATCTACTCGCCAACGCTTACCTGCTTCTCGAACCCATCAGCCATCTACGCATTCACGGTTGATCCAAACAACCAGGGGCTGAGCATTTATCCCAATCCCAACCCCGACAAAATCGTGCGGGTTGAAACGCAGGAAAATCTCACTAATGCTACCCTTACCATTTACACCCTCACCGGTCAGGTTGTTCAGACGGTTGCCATTCCTGTTTTTGATGAGCGAAAGCAGTTGGTGTTAACGAGCCTGCCAGCGGGCCAATACCTGTTGCGTGTTCAGGCAACTGGCTTTGACGTTTCAAAACGAATTCTCCTCGGTTTGTAATATTAATACGAAACAGACCGTTCAATCATGGACAGAAGCATTAAATTTGTATTTTACCGGGAAACCGGCAGTACAGAGCGACACGCTGATTGAACAAGGTCTGATTTTTGCACGAGTTACTGATAAGCTTTTTCAAGGCGACGTTGTGACCCGGCAGAAAACAGCTATTAATAAACAACGGATGAACAACCACTATTTCTTACGACAACTATTTATCCTTGGCCTGCTAATTTCTGTTTTTCCCGCATTAGCTCAATCGACCGAACAGGCCATTAAAATTACTTACCCTGAGAGCCGGGCGGTCTTCCAGCGCGAGAACGATAATACAAGCACCATCTATTTGTCGGGGAGTTGCTACCAGCCCATCGACAGTGTGCAGGCACGTGTGCAGGCCGAAGCAGCCGGTCAGGGACTCAATACGGACTGGGTAACTATCCAGCGAAACCCGCAGGGGGGAGTGTTTCAGGGGCCATTGCGGGCAAAAGGTGGCTGGTACCGGCTCGAAGTGCAGGCATTTGCTGGCGGAGCCATTGTGGGTAGTGACGTGGTTCGCAAAGTGGGCATTGGTGAAGTCTTTATCATTACGGGCCAATCGAACGCACAGGGGTTTCAGAATTTTGGCGCGGCAGGTGCGGCCGACGACCGGGTCAACTGTGTAACGTATGACAATACTACGGCAAACTCTCCGGCCGATCCGCCGAAACCTTCTTTTCAGCAACTGGGTGCCAATTCCCTGATCGGCCCGCGTGGACAGAGCGCCTGGTGCTGGGGCATACTGGGAGATCTGATTGCCGCTCGGTATCAGGTTCCGGTTTTGTTCATCAATACCGGTTGGGAAGCCACCATCATTCGCAACTGGAAAGAAAGCGCGGATGGGCTTCCTACCCTGAAGTGGTTTAATAGCCAGCCGTATCCACCAGGCATGCCTTATGCGAATCTAGTGATTGCACTGCGTTACTATTGCTCCCTGCAAGGGCTTAGGGCTGTATTGTGGCAGCAGGGGGAGAATGACAACTACCCGCTGAACTCAAGTCGGCAGTCGTACAGCAACGATATGCAGTACATTGTCAACAAAACCAGAGCCGACACAGACCGGTATCCCGCCTGGGTGTTGGCTCGTTCCTCGTACAATACCGGGCGGGTAAGCCAAGACATTATTCAGGCTCAGAACGACGTCATTAACACGTACAACAACAACGTTTTTGCCGGTCCTTTCACCGATAATATTCAGATACCCCGTTTCGAGGGCGAAGTTCATTTCGGTGGCGAAGGCCTGAAGCAACTTGGTCAGGCCTGGTTTGAAAGCCTGAATGCCACCTTCTTTTCCAGCTCGCGACCACTGCCTCCACTGCCCCCGCCAACGGTTGCAGTTGCCTGTGCGTCATCGAACAATACACTTACGCTTAGGCTACCCAATGCCTACAAATCCTACGCGTGGAGTTCAGGACAGACTACCCAATCAATTACCGTTGATCGGCCAGGTGTTTACCGGGCCGTTCTGAAAGATGCAAACGGGAATACCTATCTGTCGCCAACTATAGATGTACAGGGGCCTATCCAGCCAGTCAATCCAACCGTTTCACTGGCGAGTGATCCCAGTCGGGTGGCCAATGGGCAGCAACAGATTTGTGCGGATTCTTCGCTGGCTCTTGTGACTAACACAGCCGCAAATAGTTCAGCCATTTGGAGCAATGGCAGCGTTGGCAGGACCATAACAGTAGCTCAATCGGGTAATTACACAACCCAGGCCGTTAATATCTATGGTTGTAAATCGGCGCAGTCGTCGGCGATCAGTTTAACGGTACGTCCTAAAATTTCGACACCAACCGTTGAACAGATTGGCACATATACCTTGCAGGCACTATTACCGACTCCGTCGGGTGGGCAGACGGATCTGTATGACTGGCGACGGGCGGGCGAAGTTCTGCCCCAGACGAGCGCCGTTGTGAAGGTTGTTGTGACGGCCAACTACGTGGCCCGCGCCAAATCGACGTACGCGGTTAATGGGGGCAACAGTCTGACGTGTTACTCAGAGTATAGTACGCCAAAGGCATTTACCTTCGATCAGTCGACGGGTGGTTTAAGCGTATACCCAAACCCATCCAGCGATGGGGTCGTTGTTCTTGAGACCATCGAAAACCTCAAAGATGCCAGCATTGGGGTTTTCACCCTTACTGGCCAGCAGTTATTTGCACAACAGGTCCCACTGCTCGACGAACGCAAAAGTGTTAATTTGTCGGGTCTGGCTCAGGGGGTGTACATTATCCGGGTGCGTTCGTCGGGATTCAACGTATCCCGGCGTGTTATCATCAACCGGTAACTCATTCTTCATTAGTTTGTATAGCTCAGAGCCTTTCTATCAGAGAGGCTTTGAGCATTATAACGCACAAAACACACTCGTGCTTCGAGGGTGGCCAACAGTAGTCCGAGATGCCGTTTTAGCTGTTCTGAGCGACTGTTTATCGAGTTCGCCGGTCGACCAAAGCTCATGTCCCAATTGGTTTTATCGCTACCTTTGTATCATATTTTCAATCCCGTTTATGAACGCAACCTACGTTCCCGCCGATTACTTACCCGTCCTGATTCAGTTGGGCCTCGCCTTGGGTTTCATTGTAACAACCATGCTGGTTACGCATAACATTGGACCCAAACGCAACAGCCTGAAAAAAGACGATCCGTTCGAGTGCGGTATTCCCGTTCAGGGCGATGCCCGCACTCCAATCTCGATTAAATACTTTCTGATTGCCATTCTGTTCGTTCTTTTCGATGTAGAAGTGATTTTTCTGTACCCGTGGGCCGTCAATTTCAAAGGCCTGGGCATGACGGGTTTCATCGAAATGGTTTTGTTCATGGGCTTGTTGCTGGCCGGTTTTTATTATATCATTCGTAAGGGCGTTTTGAAGTGGGAATAGCCTCAATTAATGAATTTTAACCACTTTCAATTCGTTGTATTAGCAGGCAACTACAACGTCATATATGGCAACTGACATCAAAATAGTCGACGGTCCTCCGGCTTACGAAGGGCCCGGTTTTCAAGCCACTTCATTCGATAAGCTGATTGGTCTGGCCCGGGCAAATTCGCTTTGGCCCCTGCCCTTCGCTACGTCTTGCTGCGGCATTGAGTTCATGTCTACCATGGCTTCGCATTATGACCTGGCACGGTTTGGGTCTGAGCGGCCAAGCTTCTCCCCGCGTCAGGCCGACATGCTGCTTGTTGCGGGTACCATTGCCAAGAAGATGGGGCCTGTTTTGAAACAGGTTTACCTACAAATGGCAGAACCCCGCTGGGTAATTGCCATTGGTGCGTGTGCATCGAGCGGTGGCATATTTGATACCTACAGCGTGCTACAGGGTATCGACCGGATCATCCCGGTGGATGTGTACGTACCCGGTTGCCCGCCCCGCCCCGAGCAGATTCTCGAAGGTGTTATGCAGGTGCAGGAATTAGCCAAGAATGAATCATTGCGTCGGCGTAATACCGATGAGTATACGAAATTATTGAATTCTTACAGTATTCAATAGTAATGATTCCCTGACATGGATGAACTGATGGAACTTCGCCGGGCCATTACCGACGGTTTCTATTCGGATGCGCTACAGATCGTTGATGAATTGGACGAAATGGCCAAAGAAGATAAGACCGACAAGGTATTCAGCTACATGCAGATTTTGCTTATCCATTTAATTAAGCAGAAAACCGAGCAGCGGACGACCCGGTTGTGGGATGCTTCGATCCAGCATTCGATCCATCAAATTAGTCGGGTTAATAAACGCCGGAAGGCTGGTGGACGTTACATGTCGAATGAGGAGTTGCTGGAGACGCTTCACGAATCATTCACGCTGGCACTGCCACAAGCTGCGCTGGAAGCATTCGGTGGTGTTTATTCAGATCAGGAGTTATTAGCTAAAATCGATAAAAACAGTCTTATTGCCGGAGCCATGCGGCTTATTGAACATTAATCTCCCACTATGCTGACCAACGAGGAAGTTGCGCAGACCCTTATCAATCAATTTGGCGAGATCGTTGGCGACTTCGATGATCCGTATGACCTGCTGACTTTTTCAACCAGCCGCGAGTCCATCTACCCGGTTATCCAGTATCTGAAGAATCATCCAGTGTATCAGATTGGCTTTCTGACCGACATTACGGCGGTGCATTACCCCGACTCCGAAGGCAAGGAATTTTGTGTGGTGTATCATCTGCACAGCCTGACTAAGAACTTCCGGCTACGCATCAAGGTGTATCTTGCGGGCGACGATATTCATATTCCGACGGTGATTCCGCTGTTTGCCGGGGCCAACTGGATGGAACGTGAAACGTTTGACCTGTTCGGCATTCTATTCGACGGGCATCCTGACCTGCGCCGGATTCTGAACATGGAAGAGATGGATTACCATCCAATGCTGAAGCAGTACCCGCTTGAAGATGATACCCGGAAAGACAAAATTGACGCCTTGTTTGGACGATGACTAATTAGTGAATGAGCAAATGAGTGGATTAGCTAATACTGCATCGGCGGTTCAGCAAGTGTTCACTCATCCGCTCATTCACTCATTCATTAATTAATTATGGTTTCTGAAGAACTCGATATAGCGCAAAAAAATGTTCCCGCCCGGAACGACAATGGCCCTGTTCAGTACGTTAACGAACTGACAACACTCAACCTCGGACCAACTCACCCCGCCACGCACGGTATCTTTCAGAACGTTCTGCAAATGGACGGCGAGAAGATCGTATCGAGCGAGCAAACCATCGGTTACATCCACCGGGCGTTCGAAAAAATTGCCGAGCGTCGGCCCTTTTACCAGATTACCACCCTGACTGACCGCATGAACTACTGTTCGTCGCCGATCAATAATATGGGCTGGCACATGACGGTGGAGAAGTTGCTTGGTGTGGAGGTGCCCAAGCGGGCGCAATACATTCGCGTTATCCTGATGGAGCTGGCTCGCTTGTCGGACCACCTTATCTGCAATGGCATTTTAGGCGTCGATACGGGTGCGTTTACGGGCTTTCTATACATTTATCAGGAGCGGGAGCATATCTACGACATTTACGAAGAGGTGTGTGGAGCGCGGCTGACCACCAACATGGGCCGGATTGGCGGCATGGAACGTGACCTTTCGCCCACGGCCATTCGCAAAATAAAGGAATTACTGGTGCGCTTTCCAAAAGTGCTGACTGAGTTTGAAAACCTCTTTAATCGCAACCGGATTTTCATGGACCGCGTCGTGAACGTGGGCGGCATTTCGGCCGAGCGGGCATTGAGCTACGGTTTCACAGGCCCCAACCTGCGGGCTGCGGGCGTCGATTATGACGTTCGAGTAATGAACCCCTACTCGTCGTATCAGGATTTTGAGTTCGATATTCCCGTTGGGCAAAGTGGCGACACCTACGACCGGTTCATGGTCCGCAACGGCGAAATGTGGCAGAGCCTGCGTATTATTGAGCAGGCCATCAATAACCTGCCCGAAGGTCCCCATTATGCAGATGCGCCCCAGTATTACCTGCCGCCAAAGCAGGAAGTGTATAAAAACATGGAAGCGCTGATTTATCACTTCAAAATTGTGATGGGTGAGATTGACGCACCCGTTGGCGAAGTGTATCATGCGGTGGAGGGTGGCAACGGCGAGTTGGGTTTCTACCTCATCAGCGATGGCGGTCGGACCCCATACCGGCTTCACTTCCGTCGGCCCTGCTTCATTTATTACCAGGCCTACCCTGAAATGTGTACCGGCCTGACGCTTTCCGACGCCATTGTGATCATGAGCAGCATGAACGTAATTGCGGGCGAGTTAGACGCTTGACCACTCAAAACAAACTGTCGTATGAAGACGATAGACTGGCAGGAAATGGTGGCTACGTCTCATTTAGACACGGTGGTCGCCGTACGCAGGCTGCTTGAGCAAAAAGAGTATGATGAAGCTCAGGAAGCGTTGGATGAACTGGAAAACGCAATGGCTAATGCAGAACGCAGAGCACTGAATAGTCAATTGACCCGGTTGATGATGCACATCTTAAAGTGGCGCTATCAGGCGGATAAACGATCTACCAGTTGGGTACGGACGATAATTAGTGTTCGTCGGGAAATTCGGAATTTACGGAAGTATATGCCCTCTTTCACGCGAGAATACATAGACAGTATTTGGACTGAAACATTTGAGGATGCTATTGCTGAAGCAAAGGCCGAAATGAATTTGTCCCGCAAAGATAATTTTGAGCCTGTCGCATTAACATGGGAAGAAGTTTTTGACGATGAATATCTGGTGTAACTAATGACAACCGAAACCAAACCCACCATACAGTTTACACCGGAGCGGCTGGCGAAGGTGCAGGAAATCATTGCTCACTACCCCGAAGGCAAGCAGAAATCGGCGCTACTACCTCTTCTACATCTGTTGCAGGAGCAGGAAGGCTGGACCAGTCCCGAAGGGATGGAATACGTAGGTCAGCTATTAGGCATCGAACCGATTGAGGTGTTTGAAGTAGCCACGTTCTACACAATGTACCACATCAAACCGGTCGGCAAGCACGTAATTGAGTACTGCCGCACGGGACCATGCTGCCTGATGGGGGGCGAAGAGGTATACGCCTACCTGAAGCAACGGTTAGGTATTGACACTGGCCAAACGACCGTCGACGGTCGGTTTACGCTGAAAGAAGTGGAATGCTTAGCAGCCTGTGGCATGGGACCTGTGTTTCAGGTCCGTGAGAAATATTATATGAACCTGACGAATGATCGCGTAGACGAGATCATCGACGAACTGTCAAACTAACCCGCACGTGGCAACGAAAATATTAACTGAGCACGTCAACGTTCCTGGCATTGAGACGTTTGACGTGTACCGAAAACAGGGTGGTTACACAGCGGTCGAGAAGGCTGTGAAGACAATGACGCCCGAAAGCATTGTTGAGGAAGTAAAAAAGGCGGGCGTCCGGGGACGGGGCGGGGCTGGCTTCCCAATGGGTATGAAGTGGAGCTTTCTGGCAAAGCCGGAGGGTGTTCCCCGCTACTTAGTTTGTAACGCCGACGAGTCGGAACCGGGTACGTTCAAAGATCATTACCTGATGAAGAACATTCCTCACCTGCTTATTGAGGGAATGATTATTTCGTCGTTTGCGCTGGGGGCGAATACTTCCTACATCTACGTGCGTGGTGAGTTAATGTACGTGATAAATATCCTTGAAAAAGCCATTGCCGAAGCGAAAGCAAAGGGATTTCTCGGTAAAAATATTCTCGGTAGCGGCTATGACCTCGAATTAGTCGTTCAGCCGGGCGGGGGCGCTTACATCTGCGGTGAAGAAACGGCCCTGCTCGAATCGCTCGAGGGCAAGCGCGGCAACCCCCGAAATAAACCGCCATTCCCCGCTGTGAAGGGATTATATCAGTGCCCAACGGTCGTTAACAATGTGGAGTCCATCGCCACAACGCCGTGGATCATTACGAATGGGGGCGATGCCTACGCAGGTGTTGGTATCGGCCGCAGCACGGGAACAAAATTAATTTCGGCGTCGGGGCATATTAACAAACCGGGCGTGTATGAGATTGAACTGGGCGTTCCGGTTGAGGATTTCATTTACGCCGATGAGTGGTGTGGTGGCATCCGGCCGGGTCACAAACTAAAGGCGCTTGTGGCCGGTGGTTCGTCGGTTCCCATTTTACCGGCTAACCTGGCGCTGACGTTAGCCAACGGTGAGAAGCGGCTGATGAGCTATGAGTCGCTGTCGGATGGCGGGTTCCAGACCGGCACCATGCTCGGTTCGGGCGGGTTCATTGTTTTCGACGAAACAGCCTGCATTGTCCGGAACACGTGGAATTTCGCCCGGTTTTACCACCACGAGTCCTGCGGACAATGCAGTCCCTGCCGTGAAGGAACGGGTTGGATGGAGAAAGTCCTGCACCGCATCGAACACGGGCATGGGCATCAGCAGGACATCGACCTATTGGTTGACGTAGCCAAAAAAATTGAAGGCAACACCATTTGCCCCTTGGGCGATGCGGCTGCCTGGCCCGTAGCGAGCGCAATTCGTCACTTCCGCGACGAGTTTCAGTGGCACATCGACCACCCCACCGAAGCCACGCAGTCGGGCGCAGTTTATCGGGGTGAGATGGCCTTGGTGTAGGCGACGCAACTATAAGCACGACTATGGAAGAGTTGGAGACCTTACGGCGGCTGATTGAGGAGCAGGACTACACAAATGCCCTGACTCTGATTGATGAAATGGATGAAATGGCCAAGGACGACAAAATAGCAAAGATTGAAAGTTTCCTGACCATTTTATTAATTCATCTGATCAAACAAAAAGCTGAAAATCGCCTGACAAATTCATGGCAGCGTTCGGTTAATCATGCCTTATTCGGTATTTTCAAAGCGAATAAACGTCGTAATGCCGGAGGGTTTTATCTTAAACCAGACGAGTTGCAGCAAGCTATTGACGAATCGTTTTCTTTCTCGTTACGGGAAGCAGCCGAAGAAGCTTTTGGTGGCGTGTATAGTGCAGAGCAATTAGCGACAATGATTGATGCTGGTCAGATTAAGCAGGACGCTTTTGACCGCATTGTAAATTATAATCCCTGAGTAGTTACGATACATGGAAGATATAAAGCCGCAATTGATAAAGGTCACCATCGACGGTATTCAGGTTGAGGTGGAGCCGGGAACGACTATTTTGCAGGCTGCCCGCAAAATTGGCCCGGAGGTGGCCCCTCCGGCCATGTGCTATTACCAGCCCCTTAAGGGCAGCGGTGGCAAATGCCGGGCCTGCTTAGTGCGGGTAGCTGCCGGGTCGGAAAAAGACCCGCGACCGATGCCGAAGTTAGTAGCCTCCTGCCTGACCGCCGTGCAGGATGGTATGGTTGTTGAAAACAAAACCAACCCAGCCGTGATCGACGCCCGCAACGGCGTGGTTGAGTTTTTGCTCCTCAATCACCCCCTCGACTGCCCCGTTTGCGATCAGGCGGGCGAGTGCGACCTGCAAAACTTTGCCTTCGACCACGGTAAAGCGACAACGCGCTACGAAGAGGACCGGCGGACGTTTGAAAAGCATGACATTGGTCCCTATGTGCAGTTGCACATGACGCGCTGTATTCTGTGCTATCGTTGCGTACAGACGGCGGATCAGATCACCAATAAGCGCGTTCATGGTGTGTTGGGCCGGGGCGATGCCTCCGAAATTGGAACGTACATCGAGAAAGCCATTGACAACGATTTTTCGGGTAACGTAATTGATGTCTGCCCCGTAGGTGCCTTGACCGACAAAACGTACCGGTTCAAAAATCGGGTGTGGTTTACCAAGCCCGTCGATGCCCACCGTGACTGTCCAACCTGCACGGGCAAGGTGACGCTCTGGTACCGGGGGGAGGAAGTGATCCGGGTAACGTCGCGGCAAAACGAATGGGGCGAAGCCATTGAGTTCATCTGCAACACCTGCCGCTTCGAGACGAAAAACACCAGCGACTGGACGATAGAAGGGCCAACCAAAGTATCACGGGCATCGGTCATATCGGCCAATAAGTACCGATCAGATACGGCTAAGCCAAGTTTTGGGAAGCGATTGGCGGCTGCTGATTACAAGCCTATTCACGACGAACGCGATACCTCGCAGTTAGCCATTCAGCAACTTCCTCCCGAACGGTTTGCCAGAACGTTGCCGTCGGCGATGGAACCGGAATTATAAACAACAACTATTGATCAACAATGGCACTACCCATATTAACAGTCAAAGGGCTTATTATCCTCGCCATATTCGGGATAACGCTCCTGATTGCAACGTACTCTACCTACGCCGAACGTAAGGTAGCTGCGTTTCTACAGGATCGGCTGGGTCCAAACCGGGCCGGACCGTGGGGCCTGTTACAGCCCATTGCCGACGCCGGTAAAATGTTTTTTAAGGAAGATTTCATTCCCTCACAGGCCAGTAAATGGCTGTTTATTCTCGGCCCCTGTTTGGCCATGCTCACGGCTTTGATGTCGAGTGCGGTAATTCCTTTTGGCGATAGTATTCGATTTGTTTGGGATAAGGTCAGCTACGACGTAGCGGTGCAGGGCATCGAAATCAACATTGGCGTGCTGTACATTTTTGGGGTTGTTTCGCTCGGTGTGTACGGCGTTATGGTGGGTGGCTGGGCTTCGAACAACAAATTTTCGTTGCTGGGAGCCATCCGTGCGGCCTCGCAGAATATTAGTTATGAAATTGCATTAGGCCTGTCACTGATCACCATTCTGATGATGACGGGATCGTTATCGTTGCGCTCGATCATTGATGAGCAGGCTACGTTCTTCGAGTGGAACGTGTTCACGCAGCCGCTGGGCTTTATCATTTTTCTGACGTGTTCGTTTGCCGAGTGCAACCGTACTCCCTTCGACCTGCCGGAGTGCGAAACTGAACTTGTTGGTGGTTACCATACGGAGTACAGTTCGATGAAACTTGGGTTCTATCTGTTCTCAGAGTACATTAACATGTTCGTTTCATCGGCGTTCATTTCGTGTTTATACTTCGGCGGCTTCCACTATCCATTTTTCAACGAAGTTAATCGGGCGCTGGAAAGCTCGCTGGGTGCCGTCGCCGGACATAATGTTGCCACGCTCATTGGTGTTGTGGTGATGTTTAGCAAAATCTTCTTTTTCATTTTCTTCTTTATGTGGGTTCGGTGGACGGTTCCCCGGTTCCGCTACGATCAGTTGATGAATCTGGGCTGGAAAACATTCATACCCCTTTCTATTCTGAATGTGGTGCTCACGGGGGCTGGCTTGCTCTACAACTTCAAATACGCAACCTGGCTGATTGCCATCGTCATGATCGTCATGGCTGTCCTGTCGACGGTCCGCGCTCCGAAACCACGTGTCGCCCAGCAGCCACAAATTGTTCCACAACGGACATAGTTTAGTATCAGTGCGTGGTTTATGGTCATGAAGGTTTCAATCAACATGGCAGACTATGAACCACACGCTCTAAATTGAAAGATATGCAACTGACCAATCGATCTGTTCAAGTCAGCAATAAGGAAATGACGATGGCGGAGAAAATGTATCTGCCCGCTGTTTTGAGCGGTTTGGGTATTACAATTCGCCACTTCTTTCGTAAAAAGCCGACAATCCAGTACCCGGAGGTAAAAAAGTACCTCGGACCAATTTATCGAGGGCATCACATACTGAAGCGCGACGAGCAGGGCCGTGAACGGTGTACGGCCTGTGGCTTATGTGCAGTGGCCTGCCCGGCCGAAGCTATTTCTATGGTGGCAGCCGAACGTCAAAAGGGCGAGGAGAAATTATACCGGGAAGAGAAGTACGCAGCCGTTTATGAAATAAATATGTTGCGCTGCATTTTTTGCGGCTTGTGCGAGGAGGCTTGCCCCAAGCAGGCTGTTTACCTGCGTCACGACCGAATGGTGCCGGTATTTATGGAGCGTGACGAGGTGATTTACGGCAAAGACCGTCTGGTTGAAAAAATGGACGACCGCTACATCCGGATCGCCAACTCCGAAGTGAAAACGACACCAACCGAGCCAAGTCTCACGCGGGCCGCTACGTAACGAACAACGGCTATTTCTTTACCCATCCTTTTCCGACCTGATGATGACTGAGTTTATAGATTTTTTCAAATCGCTGACGCCAACTGGGTATCTGTTCCTGATTCTGACCGTTGCGACGTTGTTCAGCGCCATCGGCGTGGTTACGGCCCGGAACCCAATCTACAGTGTCCTGGCGCTTATTGCCACGTTTTTCTGCCTGTCGGGCCACTATATACTCCTTAACGCGCAATTTCTGGCGGCCGTAAATATCATCGTCTATGCGGGAGCCATCATGGTTTTATTCCTCTTTACGATTATGTTTCTTAATCTGCGCCAGGATGATGAGGAGTCCAAAACGAACCTGACCAAAATGGCGTCGGTGATAGTGGGTGGTACGCTAATGGTGATGCTCATTACCATCTTCCGGGCCAAGAGCGCTCAAGTGCCCACCTTCAGCCCAACGGCTTTTGACCCCAAAACAGGTCTGGTTGAGAATCTAGGCAATCTACTTTACAACGACTATATTCTGCCGTTTGAATTGGCTTCGGTACTTTTCCTGGTCGCTATGGTTGGGGCAGTTATGCTGGGCAAACGCGAAGTTGGCGACCGGCATTTTTAACAGCACATGTCAACTATAGTTTACGGTGTTAGCCGCCCTTATTGACAAGGGCGGCTTTTTCATGACTGAACTCTCTCTAATCTACACCGCAAAAACAGTATGCACGCATACCAATTTTATGTATGTTTGTAATTATAACCGCATCAAATCTGTTTAATTACCAAGGTTCCTGCCTAACCAGAAATCATAAAATTATGGACGCATACATTGTAGCCGGATACCGCACCGCCGTTGGCAAAGCCCCACGGGGTGGTCTCCGTTTCACCCGCCCCGACGACATGGCGGCCGACGTTATTAAACATTTATTGAGCCAGGTCCCCGACCTTGATCCTGCCCGCGTCGAAGACCTTATCGTTGGTAACGCCGTGCCCGAAGCCGAGCAAGGTATGCAGATTGCCCGCTATATCGCGCTGCTGTCATTGCCTAATAGTGTACCGGGTTTTACTATCAACCGGTATTGTGGTTCTGGTTTGGAAGCTATTGCCATTGCTTCGGCAAAAATTCACGCCGGAATGGCCGACTGCATCATAGCGGGCGGCACCGAGTCGATGTCGTTGGTGCCTGTAATGGGCTGGAAGACGGCACTGAACTACGAAATCGCCAAAACTCATCCCGACTACTACATTGGCATGGGTCTAACAGCCGAGCAGGTCGCGCAGCAGTTTAACATTAGCCGCGACGCACAGGACGAATTTGCCTATGAGTCTCACCAGAAAGCCTTAGCGGCTCAGGCGGCTGGTAAATTCACGGATGAGATTGTACCCATTAAGGTCAGCGAGACGTATTTCGATGCGGAGAGTGGCAAGAAGAAAACCCGCGACTGGACCGTAGCTCAGGATGAGGGACCGCGCAAAGACACCAGCGCCGAAGGATTGGCTAAACTGAAGCCAGTTTTCACGGCGGGTGGCTCGGTAACGGCGGGCAATTCGTCACAAACCTCGGACGGTGCTGCGTTCGTAATTGTAATGTCGGAGCAGTTGGTCAACGAATTGAACCTGCAACCCGTGGCCCGGATGATGTCGTATGCCTCGGCTGGGGTTGAGCCGAAGATTATGGGTATTGGTCCAGTAGCGGCTATTCCCATTGCCCTCAAAAAGGCGGGCATGAAGCAGGATGATATTGAACTGATCGAACTCAATGAGGCTTTTGCCGCCCAGTCGCTGGCCGTAATTCAGGAGTTGGGACTTGACCGGAGCAAGATCAACCCCAACGGTGGAGCCATTGCCCTGGGACACGCATTAGGCTCCACAGGAGCACGTCTGTCGGTTCAATTGCTGAATGAAATGCGCCGTCAGAATCAGAAATACGGTATGGTATCGGCCTGCGTCGGTGGCGGACAGGGTGTCGCCGGAATTTTTGAGCGACTGAACTAACTGATTTATCCTCTAAACTAAGACAGGCCGTTAGGCTTCCTGCGCAGGAAGCCTAACGGCCTGTCTTAGTTTAGAGGATGCCTTACTTGGGGTAGTTCTGCCGAAACGGGATAATTCGTCATTTGGGAGAAAAATTAGTCTGCTCCGGCAGCCCGGTCACAAACTCAGGTGAACCGCTAAAAATTAGGCTTTCATTCGTGAGATAATAATTTGAGATAGAGCGCAGCTATAATTTGACGCAATCTGTATAAGTTCGGCGACCCTCGTTCTAAAAGGGCGTTTCGTGAGATGGATTGTGTACTTAGGGTTGCACTAATTTTTCCTATATTTAATAATCCTAATCTCATTCATTGAACGCCATAAACGAACTATGAAAGCCTCTATCACAATTTGGGTTTTACTCACCACCGTTGTTAATAGCCTTGCACAACCGGCTGGCGTTGTCGCTATCGAAGACCCCCAATTCGATGCCCAGTTTGCCCAACGCACAATACCCCAAGTCACCGGTAAACTCCTTCACGTAAGTCCACAGGAAATGAAGGAAACGACCATCACTTATACGCTCGTTACTTTGGCGGGACAGAAAACAAAAACCGCTCACTTAGCAGCGGACGGAAGCTTCCAATTGGAATTAGACTATCCGCTGCCCTACCAGCAGATTTGGGTACATTTCGGCGAGCTGTTTTATACCGGTCTCTACGCCAATAAACAGCTCTATGTCGAGTTAGACGTACCCAAACTAAAAGTAGCCGGAAAGGAGGTTGCTTTCAAAACAGACGGCGTTCGGTACTTAGGCGAAGATGGGCCACTAAACGAGTATATGAATGAGTATATGCTCTTCAAACGGGCGGACCAACTGGCCCTTTCTGCTCGCATGCAGCAGATTCGCCGGTCTCAACACCCAGTGGCTAACGAGGTGTTAGCCTCCTTCAACCCTATTTTCGACTCTTTGAAAACAATTCAGGCTGAGTTTGTAGCTACTCATCCATCTCCCTATGCCTGGCTATTAGAGAATGATCGCCTGTCGGAGTTTTATAGTCAGATTTGCCTTCATTACTGGGGGCATCCGATGGAACCTGCTCTTTTCGATCAAATTAAGGCGCATAAGACCTATCTGTTAGCCAATAGCAGCATGGTCTTTCACCTATACCTGTCCGGTTATTTTCGCCAACTTCTATCCAATCTAGTGACGGTCAATTGGCAGGACGTGGCCCGCTTGTCTGATCTGACCGAGCCGGAAAAGGCCGCCATTGATTCCTTACGGAGTACGGCCACGCTTTCGCCCGCTCCTGCCCATCGGGACCAGTGGAACGAACAGTTGGGGCCAAGAATGCGAAAATTGCGACAGGATCGGATGATTGCCCAAGGTATTCGTTGGCTGGATAGTCTCTACTCACCCGCAAGGGCCGACATCATGAAGTTGAATCTGAATACCAGTAAGGATATTGCCGAACAGAAAGCAGCCTTAGAACAGATCCTGCCCAGTATGACCACGAGCTGGTGTAAGGTGATAGCCAAAAAAGAATACGCTCGTACTATTGATCAAATAGCCTCGGTTAATAAAGCATTAGCCGGTTCCGGAAATTCGCCAACCGCAGCCGATTTTGGCAGACCCTTACAGCAAACTGATTTTGGGGCAACGTTATATAAGCTCTCCGATATGAGCGGAGCAGATTTCCTGAACAAGCTTAAGCAGAGTTTCGTAGGTAAAGCCATCGTACTTGACAGATGGGCTACTTGGTGTGCGCCCTGCTTACAAGAAATGCCGCACAGTAAAAAATTGCAGCAGGAGGCCAAAGACCTGTCGGTGGTATTTGTCTATGTCTGCACAGCCCAAGGTTCCGACGAGGGCAAGTGGAAACGAAAAATAGCTGAGTTAGAGCTGCCTGGTATTCACTTTTTCATTGATGAAGCGTTGGATGCGAAACTGGGACAGTTGTTCTCGTTCAGTGGTTACCCAGGCTATGCCTTCATCGATCAAAAGGGGGTCTATAAGCCAGGGGCTATCACGCGGCTGTCAGCGATAAAAGGCAAGGATGACTTGGCGGCACTGCTTAAGTAAAGGGTGATGCGTATGAAGTCTGTCATGGTCTAACCTCTACTCCTGCTCAAAGTGAGGTTGTAAGTGCAGATTAACTCGTTCTCGCATAACTCTCTTTTCTTGCGACCGCTGTTCACACTGCTTGAGGCAAACGACCGCAACGGCGGACCGTGAATTATCTCCGTTTCGGCAAAACTACCTTACTTCGGCCTGCGGATCAGCAACTTTTGACCAACCTCAATTGTGTAGTTCGTCAGGTTGTTCCAGCGCATCAGGTCTGGCACACTCACTTTGTTGATAAGGGCTACGCGATACACCGTTTGCCCGGCCTGCACGACGTAGTACGTGAGGTTAAACTGCTCGGCGGGTCTACTAACGGATGTAGTAACCAGCGCGGCCGGTTTGGCCGGTGCTTTAACTGTGGCGATACCCGTTGGTTCTGGCAATACAGGCAAACGCTTTTTTGTCACATTTACAACCAACTCGTGCCCAACTTTCAACGGGATCCGCTCCGACAGGTTGTTCCAGGCGTATAGTTGTTTGAGGGAAACGCCGTACAGTTGCGAAACACTGTAGTACGTCTGTCCAGGCCGAACGACGTGCAGTTTCAGTTCTTCTTTCCACCTCTCCGTTGGCTCAACGGGTTGCACGGGCTTCTCAGATACATCCTTTGGTATAATGATCTTGTTCGGCGGAGAAAGCTCGGCTGGTGCTTCTTTATCGGTCGTTACGTGAGCAGGGAGGGAGGTAATTTGAAGGAGTAACGAATCTACCGGGTTCGGTGGCACAACAATGGGCGCTTCTTCGATAACCGGTACCGGTTTTGACTTATCAACTGGTTGTTGTCTGTACTCTATCGGCTGTTGTCGGGGCCGTCTGTTGCGGAGCCATACAATTCGTCCAGTTTGTATCCGCTGGTTGGGTTGAAACCGATTGAAATGCAGGAGCGATTTTAACCGCACACCGTACACATCGGCGATTTCATGCAGCGTCTGATTTTTCTCAACCACATGAAAAGGAACTTTAGCCCGTTTAGCTTTCCGTTCAAGGTAGTAGATATGGCCTGGTTGTACTACGTCCTTTTCAGACAACTCGTTATAAGACAAAAGCGTTTTAATGGTGATTTTGCCATAGTAAGCCAGCGTAATAACATTATCACAGGGTTGCGCCTGAACGCCTAATCGATCATTTATGGAGTAGAACACGGCCGACTCATACGTAACCACGGTTGACTTAGGTAACCGGGCAAGTGTGGGAAAACCTAAATCCGTATGCTTGGGTACGGTCGACTTTAAGTGGACTTCTTCCCGACTCTTCATTACCGGAAACTCGTCGGCGGTTACCCGAATCAGAACCGGATAGTCTCTTTTGTCAGGGATTGTACCCGCTTTTATCCAGCTATTAAACGGTTTTAAACGCTCCTCATCGAGTTGCAACTGCTGACTGATCGTTTGCAGCGAGTAACCAACGCTTGTGCGATGCTCGTACAGCAGATACGTCTTCGTGGCGTGAAGAATCGGCTCTTCACGCTCAAACACGATTTTACGAGCCAAAATTTTCCAGATGAGCGACGGACTCTGTGCATTGAGAACTAAGTAAGTCGAATTTACCTGATCGATAGACCGATTGGCGAACGTGTCATTCTGCAGATACCGCAGTAGAGTCAACACGTAGTTATCCGACATCACGTGCAGCCTACCCAAGTGAGCAACTACGGTTTGCGTTGCTATAATTGGGTGGTACCGCTCGTCCACGGCATCGCTCACCACCATGTTCAGCGACTGAGCGCGGCTTGAAGTAAGGCCCCAATAACCAGTTGTTGGTTCATCGTTGGCAACCGGCAAAACGGCGTAGCGATAGTCCATTGGAAGCCGACCCGCCTTAAAGATCGGCTCCAGCAACGGTGTCAGTTGACGCAGTGATTCTACGTCGCGTTTAAGTCCGGCCCGGTCAGCATATAATTGTTCAATTTCGCGCTGGAGTTTCACCTTACCCTGCTCATTCAAATGCACGGTTACCCCAGCAAAGTCAACGTCGAATGGCGTCTCAGGTATAGACTGAGCCAGGAGTTGATAAGTCAATAAAAAAACATTGATGCCAATGACGAATGCCCAACTTAATGTTTTCAAAGTATTCATGAGCTTTCTTGTTGCCTCCCAGTCAAATCATGAGCAGAATACCGCTTAGATGTGCACATACTCGTCAAAAATACGGTTTACGCTCATTGGGCCTATGCGTATCTATGGCAATTTATTTAGGGTAATCTGTAGTCCCACAAAATTCAGGCCACTAAATTTTCATTGACTGGTGATTAGATTATTTGGGGAAAATTTTTGTTATTAGTATGCTTGCATACCATTTATGTACCGCTTTACTTTGCACCATAAATAGTATGCGTGCATAACAAACTCCTGACGACATGATTGCTACACAACACAAAGCTTCTATTAAAGGGGGCGAATTTCTAATTAAAGAAACCGAGGCTGCACAAGTATTTATACCCGAAGAATTCACCGAAGAGCAGCAGATGATTGCGGCCACCTGCCGTGAGTTTCTGGAACGCGAGATATGGCCCCGGTTGGACGAAATCGACGCGGCTAAGTCACCTGACCTAATGTCGTCGCTGATGGACAAAGCGGGCGAGCTGGGTTTGCTGGGCACCTCCGTTCCGGAAGAGTACGGCGGGTTCGGCACCAACTTCAACACGTCTATGCTGGTAGCGGAGGCAACCGGGGGCGGACATTCCTTCTCGGTGGCGCTGTCGGCTCACACGGGTATCGGCACCTTACCCATCGTCTACTACGGCAACAGTGACCAAAAAGCAAAATACCTGCCCAAATTAGCCTCTGGCGAGTGGAAAGCCGCCTATTGCCTGACCGAGCCGGATTCGGGTTCGGACGCTAATTCGGGCAAGACCAAAGCCGTTCTGACGGAAGATGGAAAGCATTACGTTCTGAACGGTCAGAAAATGTGGATCACGAACGGCGGCTTTGCTGACCTGTACATCGTGTTCGCCAAAGTAGATGAAAATGGGCAGACGGACAAAAACCTGTCGGCGTTCATTGTCGAGCGTTCGTACGAAGGTATCACGATGAACGAGCCGGAGCACAAAATGGGTATCAAAGGCTCCGATACGCGTCAAGTTTTCTTTAACGATACCAAAGTACCCGTTGAGAATATGCTGTCTGACCGGGGCAACGGCTTTAAAATTGC
Source organism: Spirosoma arcticum (assembly GCF_054779955.1). Lineage (NCBI taxonomy): Bacteria > Pseudomonadati > Bacteroidota > Cytophagia > Cytophagales > Cytophagaceae > Spirosoma > Spirosoma arcticum. The sequence continues at coordinate 131,397 of NZ_BAAGXG010000002.1, read as the reverse complement.
CGTTAACATCCTTAACATTGGCCGCATTAAGTTAGGGGCAGCTACCATTGGTGGATCGAAAGAAGTGATTAACCAAGCCATTCGGTACGCTAATGAGCGGAAGCAGTTCAAAACGCCCATCGCGCAGTTTGGGGCCATTAAACACAAATTAGCCGAGATGGCGCTGAAGGTATACGCATCGGAAACGGCTTCATATCGTGCGGGTCAGAACATCGACGACCTGATTGAGGACCTTAAAGAGCAGGGCATGGGTGACGCCGAAGCTAAACTCAAAGCGCTGGAGCAGTTTGCCATCGAGTGCGCTATTATGAAGGTTCACGGCTCGGAAGTACTTGATTATGTGGTCGATGAAGGCGTTCAGGTGTACGGTGGTATGGGCTACTCGGCCGATGCGCCAATGGATCGCTCCTACCGCGACGCCCGGATTAACCGGCTGTTCGAAGGCACGAATGAGATCAACCGGATGCTGGTCGTTGACATGTTGCTGAAGCGGGCCATGAAAGGCGAACTGGACCTAATGGGTCCAGCAATGGCGGTTGCCAAAGAAATCATGTCGATCCCGGACTTCAACACCGACGAAGAGGAAGGCCTGTTTGTCGCCGAGAAGAAAGTACTTCGTAACCTGAAAAAGACCGCGCTGATGGTGGCGGGTGCTGCCGTTCAGAAGTTCACGATGAATTTGTCGAGTGAGCAGGAAATCCTGATGAACATTGCCGACATGGCCATCGAAATCTACGTAGCCGAGTCAGTTCTGTTACGGGTTGAAAAACTAATCGGCATTAAAGGCGAAGCCGCCGTAGCGTTGCAACAGCAGATGGCCCTGGTCTATCTGCACGAAGCCGTTGAGAAAGTGAACAATGCGGGCCGGGCTGCCATCACCTCATTTGCCGAAGGCGACGAACTGCGAGGAATGCTGATGGGTCTGAAACGGTTCACCAAAATTGAGCCAATTAACCTTAAAAACGCCCGCCGGGAAATCGCCGACGCGATGATTGCGGAGAACAAGTATATTTTTTGATTCGAATCAACTTCATCAGCAAAAAGCCAGTCTCGCTTCGGGGCTGGCTTTTCTTTTTTAGCGCATTTCGGTGAACCGGTCGAAGCCCTGTAATTCACCGTCAGTAACGTGAACGCTTTGCACTTCAGTGCCCTCAGGACCAATTTTACACCAGGCGATGAAGTCGTCGAGGGCACCAGGTTCGCCTTCTGCCTCGACGTGAAGATCCCCATCCGGGTCTATTTTTGCATGGCCCATTAAGCCAAGTTTCTCTCCTTTTTGACGGGCTTCCTGCCGGAATAGCGTCCCACCCAACTGGCCACTTATGCGAATAATCTGGTTCTTTTTCATCGGCAACTGATTTTGTAGAGTAACCTGTCGAATCCGGAAGAGTTTTGTAAACCATACTGACATAGGGCTGTCACTGTCGTCAACGACCTTTGTTAAGGCCACTCACCAAAACCCCGACAGGCTATGACAACGCAACAAACAATCCAAGAAAACGCCCTGCTCGTGAAAGAGACTGAGCCTTTCAACGCGCTCGTCTTTTCTACCCAAACCACGCTTCAGACGATTAATGAACACAGCTATGTGCCTGAAAACTTATACCTGGAAGCTAACCGGCTCAGCCTGACGCCCACCGGCCCAGTTCAGTACGTGTATACCGGCGTCAATGGTGATGAAACAAACACATTTCAACTGGCGATTGCCTTACCCATTCAACAGCCGGGCGAACAGCCCGACGGACTCAGTTATCAACTGTTTCCCGCCTTTCACTGCGCATCGTACATACATACCAGCTCCTGGGACAGCTTTCCTGAGTTATACGACGCGTTATTTGCTCAATTCTATGGGTATGGTTATCAGAATAACGGCCGCATTCGTGAGGCTTACCTGGTTATTGATAGCGAAAATCCAGCGAACTGCGTAACTGAAATCCAAATTGGTATTGATTAAATTGCCCGCTGACGACAAACAGCATCTATAAAAAGCGTCGGGCGCACGGGTAAAGCCGCTGCGCCCGACGCTTTTTATCCTGAACGAATTACCAAAGACCTGAACGATATTTTTATGACCGACTCGTACACGCAATCGCGTCGCCGATTTTTAACCGGACTCGGCGCATCAGCCCTTGCCCTGCCGGTTTTGACCAATGCTTTTGGTGAACCCATTCCGGTTCGGTCAGAGCAGCCAGCTCGTAAATTAGGCATTGCGCTCGTTGGCTTAGGCAGCTACAGCAAGAATCAACTCGCTCCGGCCCTGCAACAAACGCAAAACTGCCGCTTAGCGGGCATTGTGACGGGTACCCCCGCCAAAGCGGAGGAGTGGATGAAAAAATACGACATCCCGAAGGCCAACGTCTATGATTATAAAACCTTCGACCGCATTGCCGATAACAAAGACATCGATGTAATCTACGTCGTGCTACCGAACTCCATGCACGAGGAGTTTGTGGTGCGGGCAGCACAAGCGGGCAAGCACGTCATTTGCGAAAAGCCGATGGCGATTACCCCCAAAGCCTGTCAGAATATGATCGACGCCTGCCAAAAGGCGGGCAAGCAACTCGCGATCGGTTACCGTCTTCATTATGAGCCGTTCACGCAGGAGGTAATGCGGTTGGGTCAGCAAAAGGTGTTTGGCCCCATTAAGTTTATGGAAAGCAGCGACGCTTTCCGCATCGGTGATCCCAACCAGTGGCGCATGAAAAAAGACATGGCCGGGGGCGGGGCGCTCATGGACGTAGGCATCTATGCTGTGCAGGGTGCCCGTTATGTAACGGGCGAAGAACCAATATCGGTGACAGCCCAGTTTTCGCCTAAAACCGAGCCACAGAAATTCAAAGATGTGGAGGAAACACTGTTCTGGCAGTTCCTGTTTCCAAGTGGGGCCGTTTGTAATTCCACCACCAGCTACACGGCGGGCGTTGAGCGGCTCTACGCATCGTGTCAGAACGGCTGGTTCGAATTATCACCCGCCTTCGGTTATGGGCCACTGAAGGGCCGCACCAGCAAAGGGCCTATCGAACAGCCGATTGTGAACCATCAGGCCGCCCACATGGATGGCGTTTGTAAGGACTTGCTCGACGGCAAAAAGCTCCCGGATCATGTCACCGGTGCCGAAGGTCTCCGCGACGTCCGGCTGTTGCAGGCCATTTATCGGGCTGCCGAAACCGGCCGGAAGATTGACCTGAAAGCGTAGGTATCACGGGCTTCAGGCCGTAAGAGTTTATGCAGTACGGGCTGAAGCCCGTGATACCTACACCGCCTGCATCAGCGCTTTTGCTTTGCGGATGTTGGCATTAGCCCGGTCGCTTTCGACCAGTCCATCGCGGAGCCGGACAATGCGGTGGGCGTATTCGGCAATGTCCTCCTCGTGGGTCACCATAATTACGGTATTGCCTTTACTGTGAATCTGGTCGAACAGGTCCATGATTTCGTAGGACGTTTTGCTGTCGAGGTTACCGGTTGGTTCATCGGCAAGTAGAATACTGGGATCGTTGACCAGCGCACGGGCAATGGCTACGCGCTGCCGCTGACCACCAGACAGTTCGTTGGGCTTGTGCCCGGCCCGATTTTCCAGCCCAACGTTTCGGAGGGAAAGCATGGCCTTTTCGGTACGGTCAGCTTTGCTGAAGCCTGCATAGATAAGCGGCAGGGCCACGTTTTCCAGCGACGACTGACGCGGCAGTAGGTTGAATGTCTGGAAAACAAACCCAATTTCTTTGTTCCGTACTTCGGCCAGCTCGTTCTCACCCATACCGCTCACATCCTGATTGTTCAGGATGTACTGGCCCGAGGTAGGCGTATCCAAACAGCCGACGATGTTCATCAACGTCGACTTACCCGATCCCGACGGTCCCATAAACGCCACGTATTCACCCTTTTGAATGGTGATCGTTACTGACTTCAGCGCTTCAATGACTTCGCTGCCCATCACGTAGCGTTTGGCAATTTCACGGGTTTCAATGATGTTCATAATCGGTTGGTTGCGCAGTAGGATGCATCAAAACTAAGCTAATCTATAAACTTTTGCCGGTCCTTTTCGATTGATGCCAATTTTTCCTGATAAGCCCCCACAAACGCCTGATAATCGGCGGGTGGAGTAACGGTTTGTAACCGCGCTAATCCCTCATCGGCGTAATCGCGCAAGTGCAAGTCCAGACAAAGCGTTACGTAAGTCTTGAGCAACTCAGCATTGTCTTCGTTGAACGGCAACGCCGTCAGCACCAGATCATACGCTCGGTTAGGTTGCTTTTGCTGTCGCAATAGTTCAGCCGCCGGGGCTACGATCCAAGCCGTTAGGGGCGACCGTTGTAACGCCTGCCGATACAGTTGCTGAGCCTTGGCTGGCTGCCGATTCTGGGCATATACCTGTCCCAACAAGAATAGTCGGTTGGCTTCGTGCTGCGGCAGGAAGAACGCCCGGCTCATTGAATCGGCAGCCGCTAATTTGTTCTTAGAAACAACAACGCGCAACGTACTCAGGTTTTCGGTCGAGCGGGCGAATGCGTTCAATTGCTTCGGATCTCCCATCTGACTCACAATCATCTGGGCATAAAATGGTTGCCGCGTCGCAAGGTATTCGTCGACAAGGCTGGCTCCGGCAACGGTTTTCAAGTTCACATCCCGAATCGTTTCCCAGTAACGTCCCCGGTTTGGGTCGTCCGGGCGATAGCTTACATAAAATGCTTTCTCCAAATCAGTTTCCGGCTTTCGCTCATCATACAACACTTGTTTCAGCGCAGCCACGGCCGGGTCTTTCTTGGCGGCCGTTTCCCACAGCGACTGTGCCAACACCGGATCATTCGCTTTGGTGAGGACAACGGCGCGGTAATAGATCGAGGTGGTATCATCATTCTGGGCGAACGTTTCGGCCGCTTTCCTGTATAGACCCTGCTCCAATAGCCACAGCCCCGTAATGGAACGGTAAGCGGAACCACTGCGCTGATCGCCTTCGGCTAACTGACTCATCAAACTAAACGCGGCCGCATGGTTGTGCCGATTGTATTCGGCTACAGCGCGAGCCAGTAGCAAGTCGTCGGTAAAATCCTGATTGACCGGATCTACTGACCGGCGTTGAAGCGTGGCATTCAAAATCGTATCTGGACGTTGATTGGCTAACGTGTAATTATATAAGCTCGCAAATCGACCAACGCTCAGTCCTTTGTTGGCTTCTCCACTCGTTAACCAGTCGGGTTGGGCAGGCGATGTGGTATCGGTTCGCGATACCAACCGAAGCGCCAGCGCATTGGCCTGGTATGATTCATAAGTCGACTCGGTCAAGTTTGTGGCGAGACTCGAATCAGCTAATAGAATCTTCGGGTTGCGGGCGTAAAAGGCCAGTAGGTTCGCCATCGGTACGTCGTCGCGCTTGGCATTGCCCGTTGCCGATTTCAGGTAATAGTAAGCCGAGTCGGCCACGCTTGTACGAGCATAGAGAAAGCCCAGGTTGTTTTGTAGTTCACCACTCGTGGGAAACGCCCGAATGCCCCGCTGTAGCGTTTTAACGGCTTCAAAAAACAGATCTGTTTGTAAATAGGTCTGGCTCAGTCCGGCGTAATCCTGCGGGCTGGGCTGTTTAAGCAAAGCTTGCTGGAAAAAGAAAGCAGCCGCCGTTTGGTTGTTCTGCGCCAGAGCCAGCGACGCCAGCGAATAGTTGGACTTATGGTTCTGGAACTCCTGCTCCAGCGCGAGCTGGTAAAATGCATTGGCGGAGTTCGGTTCGTTACTGACCACGTACAGATCACCCAAACCATTATAGTAACCGGCCGTACTCTGGCGCAATGTAATCAGCCCACCCGATGCCAGCAACACCAGCACACCAAATACACCCGCTACCCGAAACAAGCTTAACTCCAACCGTTTTGGCTTATACAGAACCCGGTAAACGGGCAGGTTTTGTTTGTAAATAGCCCGGAAATTGATTAACACGTAACCGACAAAAAATACGCCCATCGCTAAATGCGTATAGACAATGATGTCCTCGAATGCTTCGACTAAAGGATCATTCGCCGTAGCAAACGCGTAGGCCATCGTGAGCGTCGTAAGCAGGGCAAAGCCCGCGTACAGGTAAGCCCCGCCATCCCGAAACGAGACGACTGCCTGCTGTTCAGTCAGTCGCCGAAAACCCCATACACCAATCGTTACCGAAATCAGGTAGATCAGAAAAGGACTAATTGCCAGTACGTCCCAATCAATCGACCTCGTATTTTTAAGCCAGATCAGCGTCAGATTGACTAAGTACAAAAGACTGATGAACATAAAGTTAGTCAATCCCAATGTTCGGCGCGGGCTGACCTGCGGGCTGTTTCCGTCCGGCCGACCCGCTGATGTGAGCCAGACCAATCCAGCAACTATTTCGGTGGCAATGAAGAATACAAACCCGGCGCTGAACGCCAACAGTACCGGCATTCCATAGCCAACAATCGCCAAAGCTGGATACGCAACCGGCGACAGGCGGCCAAGCAGGAGCGCAATGAGTATCGTCAAACTGCCAAACGCGCCGAGCCGCACCGGTATGGAATAATCGGAGCGGAACGCATGGAAGTAATAACTCAGCGAGCCGAACAGGAATGCGAGAAGCAAAAATAGGTAGTTGCCGCTCAGGCCCGGTACTTCGAGCATTTCCCACCGAAAAAAGGCCAGTCCGAGTATGATAACGGCCATGCTGACTAAATACCGGATTCGGTCGAACCGCGTAACGGCGCTCAGTAGTAACACGAACGCCACACCAATACCAGTTAAAAAGGCCGTAGCCACGCCCGGCTGCACCTGCATAGCCGAGACCACGAACTGCTCCGAAACGGCGTACGCTTTTCCGCTCACGGCGTAATCGAGCAGGCCGTCGGTGAAGGCATGAAGCGTGATAGGGAGTTCATTTAGTTCGCTCAGTACGTCCCACCGGACCACGTTGCCGAGACCCCGCATCCAGACAATACTGAATAAAAATAAACTGACAATGAACGAGACAAAACTGACTATGTATGTAAGCCGCTCGGTGCGGCTCCACTGGTTCCAGAAAAACAAAGATGACATAAACGGAAAACGTAACAGACGACGGGTTAGTGCCTGTTTTCAAAACCTTGAAGTCTGCTATGAACTGTCCGGTTTTTGCTACCCGGCGCCCACCACAGCGTACAAGCTTCTGCCTTGTTTTAGTACAAATTCGTTACGACCTGATTTCATCGATTATACTACCTAAAAACCTCTCTGCCAAACCAATCAGGGATCGGGTACCCCAAAAATGAGTAACCCGCTTCTTGCCCTTACGCAGTTTTTGGCCTACTTTTGCAGTCCCAAACAATGGGCAATAGTTTAATAAGATACTTCACATACAAATGATTACGGCAACGGCAGTCAATACGGGTAAGATTACGCAGATAATCGGGCCGGTGGTGGACGTGAGTTTCGAGGGCGAAGGCACCCGGATTCCCGCCATCCTGGACGCCCTCAAAGTAACCAAAGCCAACGGGCAGCAGGTGATATTAGAAGTGCAGCAACACCTCGGCGAAGACCGCGTTCGGACCATTGCTATGGACTCGACCGACGGCCTGTACCGGGGCATTGATGTGGTTGACCTCGGCCACCAAATCACGATGCCAACGGGCGAAAGCATCAAAGGACGGCTGTTTAATGTCATCGGCGAAGCGATTGACGGTATTCCCCAGCCCAAAACCACGGGGGTCGGCTTGCCCATTCACCGTAGTTCCCCCCGTTTTGAGGACCTGGCTACCTCCACCGAGGTTCTTTATACCGGCATTAAAGTAATCGACCTGCTGGCTCCTTACATTAAAGGCGGTAAAATAGGCTTGTTTGGTGGTGCCGGTGTGGGCAAAACCGTACTGATTCAGGAGCTAATCAACAATATTGCCAAAGCATACGCCGGTCTGTCGGTATTTGCCGGGGTAGGTGAGCGTACCCGTGAGGGCAATGACCTGCTTCGCGAGATGATCGAAGCCGGTATTATCCGCTACGGCGATGCCTTCAAGCACTCGATGGAAGAAGGTGGCTGGGATCTGACCAAAGTCGACATGGCCGAGCTGACCGAAAGTCAGGCTACGTTCGTGTTCGGTCAGATGAACGAGCCGCCCGGTGCCCGCGCCCGCGTTGCGCTGTCGGGTCTGACCATCGCCGAGCACTTCCGCGACGGCGACGGCGAAGGAGCCGGTCGCGACATTCTATTCTTTATCGACAATATTTTCCGCTTTACGCAGGCGGGTTCCGAGGTGTCGGCTTTGCTGGGCCGGATGCCATCGGCCGTGGGTTACCAGCCGACGCTGGCTACCGAAATGGGTATTATGCAGGAGCGGATCACGTCGACCAAACGAGGGTCGATTACGTCGATTCAGGCCGTTTATGTACCTGCCGATGACTTGACCGACCCGGCCCCGGCTACGACGTTTGCTCACTTGGACGCTACCACCAACTTAAGCCGGAAGATTGCCGAGTTAGGTATCTACCCGGCCGTTGACCCGCTCGACTCAACCTCACGAATCCTGAGTGCTGAAGTCCTCGGCGATGAGCATTATAACACCGCCCAGCGCGTAAAAGAAATTCTACAGCGCTACAAAGAATTGCAGGACATTATCGCCATTCTGGGGTTGGAGGAACTCTCGGAGGACGACAAACTTGTTGTTAGCCGTGCCCGCCGGGTGCAGCGGTTCCTGTCGCAGCCGTTCTTCGTGGCCGAGCAGTTCACGGGTCTGAAAGGTGTACTGGTACCGATTGAGGATGCCATCAAAGGGTTCAACGAAATCATTGATGGCAAGTACGACCACCTGCCCGAAGCTGCTTTCAACCTCGTTGGTACCATTGAAGATGCCGTTGTGAAAGGTGAGCGGCTGCTGAAAGAAGCCGGTCAATAATTGAATGTACCAGTCGGACCATTCGTGTCTTGCCAACAAAACGTCTTGTTTTTATGAAAGCGATTCGATTGACGCAGGGAATGGTCCTGATTCCATTCGGTCTTTTAATCACGACACTATCGCTGGCGCAAGTACCAACGGTGCCTACAATTCCCGGTGGTGGTACGCCCCCAACAATGAGTTCGCCAAGTTCTGGGGCGATTAAAGACCCAGTTCAAACTCCGCCGGGAATGATGCGAGATTCGGTGTTCACGGCCGGGTCAACCGCTTCAACTGACAGTTTGCCGGACGCGCAGTTGGACAGGGCGGTTGAAGCGCTCAACAAGGGCGACAAAGCTGCGTCGGCGCAGGCGTTACAAGCGGGCATTGCCGGATTAGAAGCTGAAGTGCAGCAAAAGCCGACATCGTTCAAGAACAAACTATTGTCGCAGGTTGGCAAACTTAAGACACTCCTACCGCTAATCACAGGAGGTGGTTTGAGTGGCAATGTTCTACAGAAAGCCGTTGGTCTCACCAAATTGGCATCGGGTGCTAACCGGCTGGAAGGTCTGTTATCGGCCGGGTCGCTGATTGGCAACGCCGGTAAATTAACCAGTGGTCTGTCGGGCATTGGCAGCGCGATGTCGGTGTTGGGCGGTGGTACTCAATCGACGGGGAAGTCGCTCATTTCCACAGCGATGGCGGGCGTAGGCAGACTATCGGGCGGTGGGGCAGTGGCGAAAGCAGCCGAGCCAGCCGTAAAAAGCCAAATCGGCAGCGTACTTAATTTTGTAAAAGGAGCCTTATAAAAGATGTATGGTATAGGATATATGATGTAGCTTTTCAACTTGTCATATATCTTATATCATACATTATACATCTTTTTCGTATGACGTTAGACATTATTACTCCCGACCGTAAGGTCTATTCCGGCGAGGCCACCGCCGTTACGTTTCCGGGCAGCGAAGGGCAGTTTCAGGTGCTGAACGATCACGCGCCTTTGGTGAGCACATTGGCTCAGGGACCAATCGTTGTTCAGACGGCGGCTGGTCAGCAGACGTTTACCGTTGACGGGGGTGTGGTCGAAGTGCTTCAAAATAAGGTATTGGTTTTGGCTGAAGCAGTGATCGTGTAACGAAATTAGTTCTCATGCAGTGAGTAAAGCGGGCCGCTCAATCTGGGTGGCCCGCTTTGTTGATCGTCCGTATTCTCGCGACCATTATGACCACTAAACCGTTCATCGTTGGCATTACCGGCGGCAGTGCTTCGGGCAAAACATCATTTTTAAAAGGTGTTCTGAATGCTTTTCCCGACGACCATATTTGTTTGATCTCGCAGGATAATTATTACCGCAGCCTCGACGAGATTGCCGTGGATAATCAGGGCATCCATAACTTCGATCTGCCCGAAACAATCGACCACCATTTGTACGCCCAGCACATCGGTCAACTCCGCGTTGGTCAGGTCGTTTACCAGAAAGAATACGTTTTCAACAACCCGGACGCCGTGCCCCAGTTACTCACGTTCCGGCCCGCGCCAATCATTGTAGTCGAGGGTATTTTCGTGTTCCACTTCCGCGAACTGGCCGATCAGATGGACCTAAAAATCTTCATCGACGCCAAAAACAGTATCAAACTTGAACGACGCGTGAAGCGTGATGCCGAAGAACGCGGCTACGACCTCGACGACGTAATGTATCGCTGGAAATATCACGTTAAACCGACCTACAAGCAGTTTATCAAACCGTATCGGGCCGAAGCTGACATTGTCATTCCTAACAATGTGCATTATCAGAAAGGGCTGGACGTTGTGATTTCGTTCTTAAAAACGAAGGTTTAACAACCCGAAGAGCCGTTTTACACCCGTTCGCCCAGTATTAGTGCGCTTGATAGAGGCAGCCTTGCACCGTTGATTTGCTGTAGGGGTTCATCCAGTACAGCCGTGTTCATTACACGAAAGCGGTTTGCTTCGAGCATACGAGCCACGTCGGCTGGTTCGAAGAGATGAAAACCGTGTTGCACGAACGGGAGGTTTTCCATGATTGATTTGGGCCGAATAACGAGCAGTAACATTCCCGACGGAGCCAGTACCCGATGTAACTGGGCAAGTTCGGCGGCTGGATCTTCCCAGAAATAAATGACGTTGACGGCAAACGCTTTCGTAAACGTCCCATCCGCAAACGGCATCGTTGGGCCGTTGCGCAACACGAACCGGACCTGACTCCACCAACGCCGGGTTGTATTGTTTAGCCTCGCTCACCATCAGTTCTGAATGATCGTAGCCAGTGTAGCTGACAGACAGATGTTTACCAACGATTTCGGGCACGAAACGACCATTACCGGGACCAACTTCCAGAATCCGGTCATCCAGCTGCACGGCGAGTTGTTCAATAGCCCAGCGATTCATCAGCCCATTATTCACATTCATGCGCTCAGCCACGCCAATGCCACTCTCTCCATGTGGAGAACGCAACTGCGCGGCTATTTGCTTAAGTTCTTCATCAGTCATGATTCGGATAGGTTCATAAACCGTAAAGGTAGGGTTATGAAGAGCAGGTCGGTTATGGCGGCACAATGAGTCAGTTACCGCCTATTGTTTGAAAGCCCGAATTGAATCGAGATATTCGCCCGACAGGAGTGAGACTTGTGACATTTCGGTATTCGCCGTTGTTATCCAACAAACCGCCAGCTAAATTAACTATGAACGCATTATTGGACGAAGTGCAGCGCGTGGGTTACGTCAACCAGCCCGTTGCTGACGATATAGATTTGGTAGCCGAAATTAAGCGGCTGAAAAAAGAAAAAAACGCGGTCATCCTCGCACATTACTACGTCGATGGTGCCATTCAGGACTTAGCCGACTACATCGGCGACAGCCTGGGTTTGAGTCAGCAGGCTGCCAGTACCGAGGCCGACATGATTGTGTTTTGTGGTGTTCACTTCATGGGTGAAACGGCCAAAGTACTTTCCCCACATAAGAAAGTCGTCATTCCCGACCTGAACGCCGGCTGCTCCCTTGCTGACTCGGCCCCGGCCGACAAGTTTGCCGAATTCAAGTCGCGGTATCCCGACCACATTGTGCTATCGTACATCAACTGCTCGGCCGAAATCAAAGCCCTGTCCGACATCATCGTAACGTCGTCCAACGCGCTGAAAATCGTGGAAAGTTTGCCGAAAGATCAGAAGATTATTTTCGCGCCGGATGCTAACCTCGGTCGGTTTGTGTCGAAGAAAACCGGCCGCGACATGGTGCTTTGGGACGGGGCCTGCATTGTTCACATCGACATTTCGCTCGAAAAACTAACGGCCCTGCGCCAGCAGTATCCAGCAGCAAAATTCATTGCTCACCCGGAGTGTCAGGAGCATATTCTGATTCACGCTGACTTCGTGGGATCAACAACGGCGCTGCTCAAGTACGTAGTCGACAGCCCGGAGCAAACGTTTATTGTGGGCACGGAAGCGGGTATTTTGCACAAGATGAAGCAGGCCGCACCGCATAAGAAAATCATTCCGGCCCCGGCTACGGCCAACAACACGTGTGCCTGTTCGGAGTGTCCGTACATGAAGATGAATACGCTCGAAAAGTTGTACAATTGTATGTTGTATGAGCAGCCGGAGATCATCGTGCCGGAAGCTGTGCGGGTGAAAGCTGAAGCTTCAGTATTACGGATGTTGGAATTGTCAAAATAGAATAGAAGACATATGAACTGGCGAGATTATATTGCTTCAGACCCAACCATCATGTTCGGGAAACCCGTCATTAAGGGCACACGAATTCCGGTTGACCTGATCTTAGAGAAAATGGGCAACGGCGAAACGATACCACAATTATTAGAATCATATCCAAGAACCACGGAAGCAGCACTCCATGCCTGTTTGTTATTTGCTTCCGAAACGGTGAAAAACGAAGTGGTTTATGCCCAAGTCGGATAATCCCTCCTTCGTAGCTGATGAAAATTTTGACTTCACTGTCGTTAAGCAGTTACGAGAGAACGGTTTTTCCGTTCTTGCTATAGCTGAATCTTTTTTCAGCATAGCCGATCCACAAGTATTGCAAATTGCAGTGGACCGAAATGCCGTTTTGCTTACTGAAGACAAAGATTTTGGTGAACTCGTCCACCGACTACGTATGCCTCATTGTGGCATACTATTGATTAGACTACTAAAAATAAGTAGCCAGGAAAAATCAAAACGGGTTTGTGAAGTCATTGAAAAGCAGGGAATCGAATTGATCAATAGTTTCTCGGTACTAAGCAACGAGCAGTTGCGGATCAGACCCACCAAATAAAGACACCAATGCCCCACCAATTTGACTTTCTCGTTATCGGCTCCGGTATTGCGGGCCTGAGTTACGCCACCAAATTAGCTATGCACTTCGAGCGCCTGAACCAGCCGGTCCGGGTGGGCGTGATTACGAAAGTGCGAGCCGACGAAACAAACACCAAATACGCGCAGGGTGGCATTGCAGCCGTGTGGTCGGAAGACGATTCGTTCGCCAAACACATCGACGATACCATGATCGCGGGTGATTTCCTGAGCGACCGCCACATTGTCGAAATCGTGGTCAATGAAGGTCCCGGCCGGATTCAGGAACTCATCGACTACGGCACCCGATTCGATAAAGAACACGACAGCCCCGATTACGACCTTGCCAAAGAAGGGGGACACTCCGACTACCGGATTCTGCACTTCAAAGACATTACGGGAGCCGAAATCGAACGGGCTTTGCTCGAAAAAGCCCAGTCGCTCAAGTCCATCGAGATATTCACGCACTATTACGCCGTTGAACTCATCACGCGCCACCAACTCGGTGAAACCGTTCATCGCTACGATACCGATAACAAATGCTTCGGAGCCTACGTGCTGAACACGCAGACGGGGAAAGTCGAACGGTTCTTAGCGAAAACGACCTTGCTGGCCACAGGTGGCATTGGCAACATCTACCAGAACACAACGAATCCCAGCATCGCGACCGGCGACGGTATTGCGATGGCCTACCGTGCAAAGGGCATTGGCAAGGACATGGAGTTTATCCAGTTTCACCCAACGGCTCTCTATGAGCCAGGCAAGAAACCCAACTTCCTGATTTCGGAAGCGGTGCGCGGTTTTGGGGGTATCCTGCGGACGCGGAAAGGCGAAACGTTCATGGAGCACTACGACCCGCGCCTGTCACTGGCTCCGCGCGATATTGTAGCCCGCGCCATCGACTCCGAAATGAAAAAAGCCGGTGACCCGCACGTTTATTTAGACGTGACCCACTGCGATTATGAGAAATTTATTGAGCATTTTCCCAACATCACCGCCTACTGCCGCGACAACCTGGGACTGGATTTGCGAAAAGACTACATTCCGGTTGTTCCAGCGCAGCACTACCTGTGCGGGGGCATACGGGTCAATGAATGGGGGCAGACCAACATTCAGTTTTTGTATGCCGTTGGCGAATGCGCCTGCACGGGCCTGCACGGCGCTAATCGGTTAGCCAGCAATTCGTTGCTCGAAGCGGTCGTATTCGGTCACCGGGCTTACCAAAAAACCGTTGAACTGCTCAGCCAGGCTGTATTGCCCGGAAATATCCCCCCCTGGAACGATACCGGGACAACCCACCCTGAAGAGTTGGTTTTAGTAACCGAGATGAAAAAGGAGCTGGAGTCAATCATGTCCAACTACGTCGGCATTGTGCGCTCGAACCGCCGACTCAAGCGGGCAATGGACCGGCTCGAACTGATCTATCTGGAACACGAAGAACTCTACCGGCAGTCGAAAGTGTCGGTTCCTGTCTGCGAACTTCGTAACATGATTGAGGTGGCGTATTTAGTCATCAAAATGGCAATGGCCCGTCGGGAGAACACGGGATTGCATTTTAGTCTGGATAACATAAAGCAATCGGATTCAACACCCCTAACAGCAACACCCCATTAAACGGAAACTGATTTATTTTACTTCTGACAACTCAAGCACGACGCTGGTCCGGCGGGCATCAACGCCTGGGTTAAATCCAATAGCCATCAGGTAATTACCTGAGTACACGGCCGTATCATTGTTGACGGCTGATCGCGCACCGGGGTAAACATTCAACTCCCGAACGGCGTAGTTTTTGGCCGGGTCAAGCCCCTGCAACCGGATGGATGCTGCGCTGCCCGCCTTGTGCCGATTGCTGGTCAGATACGTGAACCAGACGGCCCGGTCCCCTGCTTCACTTACGTACATTAACGACGCTACGTCGCCTGTGTAGGGCGAAGATAGTCGGTACTGATTTCCCTGCCAGACGACGTTTTTGATTCGCTCGTAAGTTTTCAGAGCTTCCTGGCTGAATTGCAACTCTTTCTCATCCAATTTACTGACCACGATATCGTATCCTAACTTACCCATCATGGCTACGTCCGTGCGGAACTTGATGGGTTGTTTGCCCCAGTCCGTCACGTGGTCGCAGGTGGCAATTGACGGGAAGAAGTACGAATAATTCCATTGAATGAAAATCCGCTCCAATCCATCCGTATTATCGCTGGGCCAGAACTCCGTAAAATACCGCAACGCCCCATAATCAACGCGGCCCCCACCGCCCGAACAGAGCATCATGGGCAGGGTTGGGTACTTGGTACGCAGCCGCTCCACCACTTTGTATAATCCCTGCACGTACTCGACATACAAGTGTGATGGGTTCGGGTTAGTAGCCGAAAAAGCGTTGTAGATCACCGCGTTGCAGTCCCATTTGATGTAGCCCAGCGTTGGATTTTTCGTCATGACGTCATCCACGACACCGTACACAAATTCCTGCACCTTCGGGTTGGTCAAATCGAGAACCAATTGATTGCGATAGTAGTACTCCTGACGGTTCGGTAATTTCAACACCCAATCGGGATGCTTTTCGTACAGTTCACTCTTGGGGTTAACCATCTCCGGCTCCAGCCAGATACCAAATTTTATACCGGCACTCTCGGCGTCCTTCA
Source organism: Spirosoma arcticum (assembly GCF_054779955.1). Classification (NCBI taxonomy): domain Bacteria; kingdom Pseudomonadati; phylum Bacteroidota; class Cytophagia; order Cytophagales; family Cytophagaceae; genus Spirosoma; species Spirosoma arcticum. The sequence continues at coordinate 115,611 of NZ_BAAGXG010000002.1, read as the reverse complement.
CCAAATGCCCCAGTCCGTGAGGTAACTTTTTGACGTTCTCCTGCCAGTCGCCCAGTCCGGCGCGGTCGCTGTTGCGCGGGTATTTGTTGCCGAACCAGCCGTCGTCGAGCAGGAATAAATCAACGCCTAATTTTTTGCCGTCTTTGAAAAGTGCACTGAGTTTTTCTTCGTCAAAGTCAAAATACGTTGCTTCCCAGTTGTTCAACAGCGTCAGACGGTTCCCCTCGCCCTGCGGAATACGGTACTTACGCGCCCAGCGGTGCAGACTGCGGCTGGCCGTTCCGGTGCCGGTATTCGAGTACGTGAACAGAAAGGCGGGCGTTGTAAATTCTTTCCCCGGTGCCAGTGTATAGGCTGAGGCATACGGATTGATACCCGCCGTCATGCGCAGGTTATGAAGCGGATCTACCTCGAAAGCAATCTGATAATTACCCGACCAGGCCAGCGTACCCGCCATCACCTCGCCCTGAGTCTCCTGCGCGGGTTGATTCAGCGCCACCAGAAACGACGGGGGCTGAAACAGATCGGCGCGGGTCCCCAGCTTCGTATCCAGTATCTTGATTCCCTCCGTAAGCGGTACTGCGCTGGGGTTCATTTCGTTGGCCCAGTCACCGTGGAAGTGCGTCAGGTAGTAATTCTGGGCTGGTATGTACAAGTTAGCCGATGCGTACTTGTGCAGCGTAACGTTCTTTTTTTCGGTATGCCGAATGGTCGACCACTGCTCAATAACATCTTCGTTTTGATAGGCTTTGTAATACAGCGTCACCTCAAATGGGTACTGCGGGTCTTTCAGGTAAACCGTTGTCAGCACTGCCCCCTCCCCTGCCGGTTTAGCCTCATGCCGCACATACCGGAGGTCGAGCGACGGGTTCCCATCGGCGTGGGTGACCTGAATGGCGGGTTCCAGCAGGTTGCGGCTTCCGGCGGGCGTATAGACGGAATTGTAAATGCCGGTGTAATCTTCGCCCCGTTTGCCATTGCCCGGAATCCGGGCATACTCATCCGGGCGACCGAGCCGTTGCCCAAAGTGGACGATGGTTGGATTCTGATCGCTGTCTACCCGGATGACCAATGCCGTTTTCTTAGTTTCAATGGCAATGTGCCTGTCATTCGTTTTTGGCTGAGCAACAGCCAATGATACGCTGGCAACAGTCAGCAACAATAGGATATAATTATTCATGAAACGCACCGTCAGATTGAGCGGCAAATGTATCAAGAAACAAGTAAGCTGATTACACCAGCATAAAATACCGGCGTAATCAGCTTAAACACGTTTCTAATGGGCAATCAGGGTTTTTGATTGGGAGGAGTCGCTTCCAGTTCGGGCAGTCGGGCGTTGTGCATTACTTTGATAAGCCACTGACCATTAGTCTCTTTCGTCACCGTCCAGTTCAGCAAAAATTTCAGCAACGGAGACGCTTTACCATCGGGGGTTACACCGCCCGTAACTTCCGACCGCACATCCACGACAGCCACATCAGGTTTGATGAAACGAACGGTGCTGTCCACTATTTCCTGAACGCCATTTTTGTACATGACCGTTAGCACCGGCACATGAAATTCTTCAATTTTCGCCCGACCATGTGCCGATGTACCGCGCCAATTGGTGAAGTCGGCATCCTCGGCGAACACAGCCCCAAACGCCTTTGCATCATGCGCGTTGAAAGCCTTGTTAAACGCGGTGATTACGCCCCGAACAGCGGCTTCATCGGTTGGCGTTTGGGCATTGACATTTGCCAGCCAGACTACTGACAGAAGGGAGATGGCTACTAATTTTTTCATAAACTACTGACAATACGTTAATTAAAAGCAATTTAGGAAGGCTATTATCAATCAGGTTTAAGGGGCGGGCCTACGACCCGCGTTCCGTGTTTTTCAGCCAGGGTTCGCAGGCTTTCTATACTCTGATCGGTTAATTGGCCAAATGCACGTAAGTACTCCTCTATTGTTCTGGCGGGCTGGTGCATAATCGTCAGGTGGGCGGTACCCTCGCTGGTTTTCACGAAGGCGTGGGGAGTGCCCTGAGGCACCAGCAGTGAGTCGCCCGCTTTCAGCCGCATGGTTTCGTCGCCCGCCTGAAATTTGAATTCACCCTCTCTCACAAAGAACCATTCGTCGGTGTCCGTGTGAAGGTGCAGGGGCGGGCCAGCTTTGAGGGACCGGGTTGTATCAAAAATGACGCAACGCCCCTCCGTATCTTTGCCCGACACCTTCACCTGAAAGGTAGCATCCGGAAGTTGGAAAGGCTGATTAGTACGATCCTGGCCAGCCCGAACCAGAATTCCTTTTTTAGGAATTTTCTGATCTGGTGAACGGCCGTCAGTCAGTGGTGGCAGGGCAAAAGCGAACAGGGGGGCAACAATGGGTAGCTGTAAAAATGAGCGTCGTTGCATGGTTGTTTAAAGATTTTAAAGTCAATGGTTAAATCTACAAGACTGCTTAGAGCGGTCTTTCATTGCTTTAGTTATCGGTATAAATTTTCACAGTGGGCAGCTACGCCTTGAACGTATAGTGTGCAAAGGCCCGCGCAACAATGGTTACACGGGCCTCTTTCTACATAAACTCCATTACTAACGTATTCAATGCCTCAGCTACGTCATTGCTTCTTCTCCGGTAGCAGCACTAACCGGATGTAGTTGCTGCCGAAATACGTATTAGCCGCTTCCTTCGTACTCTCCGGGGTTACTTTCTTTAGCAAGTCGGCTTCGCGCAGGACCTCGGTTGGGTCGTCGCCGTTGTAGTACTGACTTTGCAGGTAGCCGAGCCAGAACTGATTATCTTTGAGTTGCAGTTCGGTTTCGCGTCCGGTTTCGGCTTTGAACTTGGCGATGTCGCCCGGCAAGGCTCCCTTTTGTTTGAGATCACCGATTAACTCCTGCGTTTTGGCAATGAGTTTTTCGACGTTCTCGGGCGCACAGCCAAAGCCGATGCGGAAGGTGTAGCGCGGCACGGGAAATTTGCTGTATGCCCCGCTGGCCGACACGCCATAAACACTGCTTTCTTCCTCACGCAGTTTCTCAATGAGCTTAATTTCGAGCACTTCGGACAGCGCGTCGATTTGGGTCGTCGTTTCGGGCGACCACTTCAGATCGCCACTGTACACTAATTGCACTGATGCCTTCGGATCAAGCCCCCGGTACACCGTCTTGCTCACCTGGCCCGTTGGGGCACGGATACCGAGGTCAACGAACTTCTCTTTCTTATCCGTCGCGGGCAACCCACCAAGATACTTTTCGGCCAGCGGCTTCAGCGTTGCCTCCGTGAAATTGCCAACGAAATAAAACGTAAAATCGCCCGCGTTGGCAAACCGTTCCTGGTAAATGGCCACCGCCCGGTCTAAGTCGATCTTGTCCAGATCAGCGGGTTTGAGAGGCTGCCGACGTGGGTTGTTATTGCCGAGCGTTACGGCGACCGTGTCCTGAAACACGCGCTGGGGCGTCGGCGTGTCAATCTGGTTCTGCAACGCGCTCCGCTGATTCGAGAGCGCACCGGCCACCACGTCGGCGTCTTTGCGGGGCTGCGTGAAATAGCTGTAAAGCAGTTGCAGGGCCGTTTCGAGATCCTTGGGAGCCGCGCTGCCGTTGATGCCTTCGCTTAACTCGCTTACGTACGGATTCACGTTCACCTGCTTACCCGACAAAAATTTGCCGAGCTGAACCTGGCTGTAAGCGCCAGTGCCCCCCAATGCGACCAGCGATGACGAAAACCGTGCCGACTGAAAGTCTTTCAAGTTATAGAGCGACGTGCCGCCGAAGCTACTGCCCGCGAACAGAATCTGGTCGTTCTTGAAATTGGTTGGCTTCAGCACCACTCGAACGCCATTACGAAGCGTCCATTCCGTTACGCCTATTTCTTTGATCTCCCGCTCATTAGCCACCGGCGACGGCGTTGGCGGGGTTGACACTAAAGGCGCATCGAGGGTTTTATCTTCGTAAGCGGTCAGGCCTTTTCCCGTATTGTCTACGTAGCCAATAATCTGCTCGACAGTCGGCAGTTTGGCTTTGTCTTTTTCGGGAGCCATCACAATTACCGCCCGGTTTTCGTTGCGAATGAACTGATCTACGAGCGCGTTTACCTCTTCCAGCGTGATGCCCGCCTGCTGTTTTTTCAGAAAGTCGAAGTAAAAGTCGATGCTCGTGTACGGGTCTTTGTCGGTGAAGTTCTGCACATACTCGTTCACGAAGTTGGCCGACCGGGTTTTGTCGCGCTCACTGTAGCTCTGCTCCACATTCGTGTAAAACTCCTGCTTGGCGCGGGCCAGTTCGGTGGGTGTGAAGCCGAATTGCTTTACGCGGGCATTCTCGTCCAGCACGGCCCGAATGGCCCGCTCCACATTGCCTTCTTTGGCTACGGCAATGGACGTGAAGGCATCCAGATTACCCAGAAAATCGCTGTAGTTGCTGTAACCTCCTAAAAACGGCGGATTAGCCTGCTGCGTCAGTTCCTGAATCCGGTTGCCAAGCATTGTGTTGAACAGACCGCGCTTGATGCTCTCACGCAGGTCGTTCAGCGTTCGCTCCTTTATTTCGGGACGCTTGTAAATCACCTGCACTACCGTGTTGGGCTGCTCAGGATCGGTCACGATAATGACTTTAGTGTCTTTATGGGCTGGAATATCGAACTCCGCACGGGGCTTTGCGTTTTTTACGGCTGGAATGCGTCCGAATTTTTCGCGGATCGTGCTTTCTACCGCGTTTACGTTAAAATCGCCAACGGCAATTACCGCCATCAGGTCGGGCCGATACCAGTCTTTGTAAAACTGCCGCAACGTTTCGGGCGTAAAGGTTTTCAGTACGTCCTCCGTGCCGATGGGCAGGCGGCTGGCGTAGGTCGAATTGTTCAGCAGCACCGGAAAGTAGGCATCCCGCATCCTCTGACCGGCTCCGCGTCCCAGCCGCCGTTCTTCCAGCACAACGCCCCGCTCCTTCTCAATCTCGGCCGGGTCGATGGTCGCGTTGTGCGCCCAGTCTTCCAGAATTTGAAACGACCGCTCAAATAGCCGAGCCGAATCCGTCGGGACGGGGAGTTGATACACTGTCTCATCGAAACCCGTATAGGCGTTCAGGTCAGCCCCGAAGCGAACCCCCGCCGATTGCAGGAAGTTGACAAGTTCGTTTTTGGGGAAATTCTTCGTGCCATTAAATTCCATGTGCTCCATGAAGTGGGCCAGTCCCTGCTGTTTGTCGGTTTCCAACACCGACCCCGCCCGGATTACTAAGCGCAGTTCGGCGCGATTCTTCGGCTCCGTATTCTTGCGAATGTAGTACGTCAGGCCGTTAGCCAACTTACCCACTTTCACGTCGGGGTCGAGCGGAATAGGTTGGCTGAGATTAACCGGAGCAGTCTGTGAAGACACAGATCGGGGCGTTGGCTTAGACGGGCCATTTTTTGTTTGTTTAGGAGTGGCAGCGGGTTGCGCCAGCGCCAGCGAAGTACTGAGCAGCAAACTCAGCGCGAGGGGGAAACGTGACATTCGGTCGTTTGGATTACAGTTTCGCAACGTACTATCCCGATAATAACGCCGTGTTGGGCCGAAACGTTTGACGCGAACCCGCCAGTACATTCACCGCTTCCAGACCAGCAACACGCCCACGATTACCGACGCCAGCACCGACAGCCAGCAAATCACAGTAACCCACCGCATCGGGATCTCCCACATGGGCGCTTGGAGCGTTTTTGTTTCGTCATCGGCTTCGACAACGCCATAAAAATTTCGGGTGCAGAAATCAGTCCAGCCGTCGTAGTCAGCAAAGCGGGCGAGACAATCCAGTACATACGGCGATGGGGCAACCGACAAATGCCAGAACGTTTGCAGGTCACAGGCGTCTATGCGCTCACCGGTGTGCACCAGTACGTGCTGACTTAAATCAGCAAAATCCCGCAGCCGCCAGTGTTTCGACGGCCCCCAGTTCAGGATACGTTCGATTTGCTGTTTGAGGTCGCTGGTATATTGGGTCACACCCCAATATACCAATTTTCCCCCATATCGCGCAAGCAGTGAGCCGTCTATTGAACACCCGTCTCGTCCAGTTGAGCGACCCGTAGTTCATGCTTCGGGGCATCGCAGGTGGAGCACGTGTAGTCTATCGGCAGATCGGCAAACGCGGTTCCTGCCGCAACACCGTGCCGGGCATCGCCGTATTGCTCGTCATAAACCGTAAAGCAATGCGGGCACTGGTGCACCGTACCCAGTTCGCTCGGAGTCGACTCCGGTTTTTCGGTCTCCACCCGAACGGTTTCGACACGTTCCAGCAGCCGCCGGGCGTTAAATTTGCGGCACAGCCGATTCAATTGATTGGGCAAGTGCAATTTAAATAACCCTTTTTCGAACAGGTGATACGAGCGGCTGTTTGGATTGAAATTTTCGGTGAAGAAAATATCGTAGACGCTAAACAACGCTAACTGACCAATCCTGAGCAACGGGCGTTGCCGGACCAGTACCGAGCAAAACACCGGATCGCCGGACCGCTCCGATTCAGGGCGCGTCTGAATGCCGAAACACAAGCCGAACGTGCGGGTATCGTTTTTCTCGAAATACCGCAGGACGTAGTTTTTAAGGTGCGTTCCGTCGTCGTTGTTGTCTTCAGTTTGCCAGGCTAATTCGTTAGCCGCGTGGCGAACGTTGATGTTATGCTTGCCCAGCACATACGACCAGGCCGCCCGGTCTTTTTCCTCAATACCTTTGATGATGAGCGACTTCCAGGCGGTAACGCACAACTCACCAATGCGGGTTTTCAGACACAGGGCGCAAACATCCAGCAGAAATGCTATTGAAAATTGTTCGTCCCGGCGATAAAGACCCAGCCACGACCGCTGTCCATACCGGTTAAACCCTTCGTAGTAGGGCAACGAAAATTCGGGCAGGTCGACTTCCTGTGCAGCGGGTTGCGTAATGAACGTCTGGCCCGACGTAACGGCTCTGTACAGCGATTCGTCGTCGTGAGGGTCTCGGCCGTATCCACGGGGGCCGTCGCCACGGTGTTCCAGCATAGCCTCTTCAACAGCTTTGGCAAGTCGGCCAACATCGTTGGTATAAATTAACACGGGCCACCGGAACAGCGTATTCGTTTGTTTTGGGCGAACGTACAAATACCAGAAGTGCGGCTCGGGCGAGGCAATGAAGTTGAGGTTTCCGGTGAAAAACGGCGTGAAACTCTGGTTTGAATCGGACAGATTAACCTTCAACCGGGGTTCATAATCGAACTGGTCGAGAACGGTGTGGTACTCGCTTTCGCGCAGCCACGCCCCCGTCCGAAACACGTCTTCACCGCCATACGAACTGATAATGTTCGGGTACTGCTCCGTGTTAACCTCGTAGGCAATTGACTGCTGTTTAAGGTCCTTCTCCAAAAACCGCATCTCCTCATAATGCACTGTCATCAGTAACTGCTGCCGCGATCCAAACCGAACGTACCGAACACGCGCTTTATGGGCCAGTTCCAGCACCATCTGCAACGCGCCGGGCGCTACAATACCGCCGGGCAGATTGACTTTCAGGGTATAATAGTCGCGCATGACTTAAAGAGTGAAAGGGCGAATGAGTGAAAGAGTGAATCGCACCAGCGGATTGGAGTGAAAAAGCAGTTTACTGGGCGACTCTTTCGCTCATTCGCTCTTTCACGCTTTCAAGAATACTCCGTACTTCGGGGCGGCACGAACCACAACCCGTTCCGGCCCCGGTTTTCTCGCAAAGTTGTTTAAAATCAGTGCATCCGGCCTGAATGGCCCGCTCTAAGTTCCCCTGACCAACGGTGTTACACGAGCAGACCAACTTACCTTCTAAGGGATCAACCGTTTTGCTGGCCCGCAGGAGCTGAAGCCGCTTTTCGGATAGCTCAGTGCCATTGGCAATCAGGTCGCGGAACTCCGCAAATTCGTTCTTATCGCCAATTAAGATAGCCCCCACGAGTTTGTCGCCCTGCACGATACACTTTTTGTAATACCGTTTCGACTTATCGACAAAGATGATCTCCTCGTAGTCACTGCCGTCGTTGGCGGGAACTTCAGTCAGGCCCATGCTGCACAGGTGCAGGCCTTCCATTTTAAGGAGACTGATGGCTAAACTACCCCGGTACGGCCCGGAGATGTCACCAGCCATGAAATGGGCGGCCACTTCGGCCTGTTGCTCAGCGGCCAGCGTAATGCCCCACATCTGACCGTTCCACTGGGCCACTTCGCCAGCCGCAAAAATGGCAGGGTCGGAGGTTTGCAGGTAGTCATTTACCACCACGCCCCGATTGCAGGTAAGCCCGGCGTCGTGAGCAAGTTCAACGTTGGGCACGGTACCGATGGCAATAACGACGGCCTGGCAGGCGATTTTTTGTCCTGAATTCAACTGAACGCCCTCAATCCGGTTGGTGCCTATGAAGGTTTGCACCTCCTCATTAAAATACACTTCAATACCCCGGTCCAGTAGTTCCAGGTACAATAGTTCGCTGGCTAACGGGTCGAGTTGGCGTTCCATGAACCGGCCCACCCGCTGAATGACCGTTACCCGAACGCCAATTTGCCGTAAGGATGCCGCCAGTTCCAGTCCCAACAAACCCCCACCAACAAGTACGGCGTGTGGGGCATCGTGCTGAAGAAACGGCAGGAGCGAATCGGCATCGAGCCGTGACCGCATGTTGAATATACCCGGCAACTGAGGTATGCCTTTGGGCATAAATGCCCGGCTCCCCGTGCCAAGCAGAATTTTATCGTAGCCGTGTTCAACCCCGTTGGTATCCGTCACCACCTTCGCCCTGCGGTCGATATGCGCGATACCTATCCCTTTGTGAACGAGAATATTGGCTTCTTCAAATTGTTCTTCGCGCAGCTTTACCAGTTGCTCCCACGACTGCGCCCCGCTGATGTAATCAGGCAGCAGCACCCGATTGTAGAATGGATAAATTTCTTTGGAAAAAACATGAATCTCATCATCGGCATTTAAAACGCGATAGGCGTTAATAAAGCCTAACCCTGCCGAACCAGCGCCGATGATAATGATTTTCTCGACCGGTTTGCGGTAGGGTAGAACCTCAACCGCCGAAAACTTGAAATCCGGTTCCTTGGAGCGCGGGTCAACGAGGGCGTTGGTCAGGTTGTTGGCCCGGTTTAGGCTGCTGGTCAGAATTTTTCCCCAGTGCATTGGCAGAAAGCACAAACCGGGCCTCACATCGGTGGTGAGTTGTGCTTTCACGCGTACCTCTCCCCGCCGACCGCGTACTTCGACTAATTGCCCATCCTGAATACTGCGGGCGCGGGCATCGTCGGGGTGAATTTGCAGAAATGGCTGCGGGCTGTGCTGATTGAGTTTGGCAACCCGACCCGTTTTGGTCATGGTGTGCCATTGGTCACGGATGCGGCCGGTGGTCAGTACCAGCGGAAAGTCAGCGTCGGTTGGTTCAGACGTGTTTTCGTCCGGCAGCGCGTGAATCTGAGCGCGGCCATTGGGCGTGTAAAACCGATGATCCGTAAATAGCCGCTTTGTTCCCATTACAGATCCGTCACTGCTGGCTGTTAACGGCTCCCTGTTCGCTGCAAATGGCCACTGTATCGTTCGATTTCTTTTCAGCAGTTCATAGCTTACGCCCGTAATATCGACGTTCGTTCCAGCCGTAGTTTGGGCGTATTCATCGTAAATCTGTGAGGCATTGGTGTAGTTGAACGCGTCACCGAAACCCATCTTCTGCGCAAATCGCCAGATAATTTCCACGTCGGGCAGGGCCTCGCCGGGGGCTTCGAGCACGTTGGGCAAGTATGCAATCCGGCGTTCGGCGTTGGTCATGGTCCCCTCTTTTTCGAGCCAGGCAGCAGCGGGCAGCACCACATCGGCAAATTGCACCGTGTCGGCCCGGTTCGATACATCCTGCACAACCACAAACCGGGCGTTTTTCAACGCTTTTTCGGTCGCGTTAACATCCGGCATACTCACCAGCGGATTGGTGTTGATAATCCAGATGGCTTTCAAACGGTCATCGGCCAGCGCATCGAACATTTCGGTAGCGGTCAGGCCGGGTTTATGGGCAATCTTGACCGGGCCGTTCCAGAACGCTTCAACTTCGGCACGGTGAGTCGCATTGGTCACGTCGCGGTGGGCGGGCAGCGCGTTGGCTAATCCGCCCACCTCGCGGCCACCCATCGCGTTGGGTTGCCCCGTGAGCGAAAACGGGCCACTACCCGGTTTACCAATTTGCCCCGTAATCAAGTGTAGGTTAATCAGCGACAGGTTTTTATTGACGCCAATCGCCGACTGATTCAGGCCCATCGTCCAGAGGGACAGAAACCCTTTCGCGCGGCCAATCCAATCGGCCGTTTGCCGAATGTCCTCCGGCGGGATGCCACATAGGTCGGCGGCTTCGGCAATCGTGCGCTGCATCACCTGCTCGCAGTAAGCCGTGAATCCGTCAGCGTGGTTTGTGATGAAGGCAACGTCGATGGCGCCGTTCTCGATCAGCAGTCGACCAATGGCGTTATTGAGTACAATGTCGGTGCCGGGCCGGATGGGCAAATGCAAGTCTGAGGAGCGGGCGGTATCGGTCCGGCGGGGATCAACACAAATGATTTTAACGTGCGGGTTAGCCGCTTTGTGCGCTTCGATCCGTCGCCAGAGAATAGGATGGCACCAGGCCGGGTTGGCACCCTGCACCAGAAAAACGTCGGCTTCCTCAATGTCGTCGTAACAAACCGGTACTGAATCCTCCCCCAGCGAGAGTTTGTAGCCCACCACCGCCGAACTCATGCACAGTCGGGAGTTGGTGTCGATGTTATTGGAGCCGATAAACCCTTTGATCAGCTTATTGACCAAATAATATTCTTCGGTCAGGCACTGCCCCGACACGTAAAACGCAACCGAATCGGGACCGTACTTTTGAATAAACGTCTTGAAAACGGCGGCTGTGCGCTCCAGCGCAGCATCCCAACTAACCCGCTGCATGGGCATGTTCCGGTTGAGCCGCATCTGCGGGTAGAGCAGCCGGTCCGACTGATCCATGACTGTATAATGCAGATTCATCCCCTTTGAGCAAAGCATTCCCCGACTCGACGGATGCTGCGTGTCACCGGCAACGGTCAATCGACCATTCGGCTCCTGTTTGACCACGATTCCACAGCCAACACCACAATAACAGCAAGTCGTTTGATGAGTCATAAGTTGAAGGGAATTATGAATGATAAATGATGAATGAGTTGCGTTGTATATTCATCATTTATCATTCATAATTAATTACGCGGTTTGCAATTCGGCTTCGCTGGCTTCTATGACAACGGCCCTGTTGAAATTTACCAGGAACAGCAGCACGGCAACAACCGCCACGATACCGCCGATGTAGAAAAAGGCCTGACTGTAGCTGATCGACTCTGCTTTAAAGAGGAAGCCCATCAACATGCCGCCGACGTTACCGCCCGCCCCCACAACGCCCGAAATGACGCCCACCGCTTTAGGATTGACAAACGGCGTGATCGCATACGTAGTACCGTTCGACATTTTCAGGAACAGCGCAAAGACCAGCATCGACATAATGGCCATTGGCAGACTACCCGCCTGCGCAAACAGCATGATACCAAAACCTTCCATCAACAGCATACCCGCCAGCAGAATGCCTTTGCCCCGCATTCCGTACTTATTACCCACTTTGTCGGCCACGATACCGCCGAGTGCACGGGCAAAAATGTTCATGAAACCAAACAGCATCGCCCAGAAGCCTGCTTCGGTCTGCTCCATTTTGAAGTTATCGAAGAAATATAACGCAGCCACGCCATCGAAGGTGATTTCCATTCCGAAGCAGCAGGCATAGGCGAGTGCTAATGCCCACACCCGAATATCGGCGCAGGCTTTCCAAAAACTTACTTTCTCCCCCGTCACCACCGAACGTTCGGTGTCGTAGTTGCCGGTTGGGGTGTCTTTCGTAAAGCGAAAATAGACGTACGCCATAATAAGCATCAGCACACCCGGCACCACCATAGCCATCCGCCAGGCTTCGGGTTTCGTGTAGCCGAAACCCACGATAGCCGCCATAATGAGCGGCATGGCCAACTGCGTAATGCCACCGCCAAGATTGCCCCAGCCACCAGCTACAGCGTTGGCAGTACCTTTGATTTTCGGCGCAAACATAATCGACGTGTGAAACTGGGTAATCACGAACGACGCCCCGATAATGCCAATGGCCAGCCGAAACAGCAGAAACGTGGTGTAGTCGTGGGCCAGCCCAACGAGCATTACCGGCAGCGAACCAATCGCCAGCAGGGCCGTGTAGGTTTTGCGCGGTCCCCACGTGTCGCACAGCCGACCGATAATCAGCCGGGCCAGAATGGTGGCCGAAACAGCCGCAATGATGGTGTTTCCAACCTCTGATTTGCTCAGGCCAAGGTCGGCACGAATGGCGGGCATGAGCGGAGCCAGCCCGAACCAGCCGAAAAAGCAAACGAAAAAAGTGAGCCAGGTGATGTGAAACGTCCGCATCTGAATACCCTTAAAGCTGAGTACGTTAAGACGTTCGAGTGGTTTATTGGCGGTTAAGTTCATGGTTGTACGCGTTTAAAAATGAGTAAAGAGACAGGATAGTCAGTTAGGGCTATTTAGCAGCGAAGAAATCAGGACGGATGTTAATCATGAGGTAAGACCAGGTACCAATTTTATCCCGCTGATTCATGGTGCCCTGTTTGGCGTATTCTAAGCTGTTCGTGCCGTTCATGATGGCATAGCCAAATTCAACGCTGGTAAATTTGTTGAGCGCGTATGTGGCGATGAAGTCATATTCCATTCCCAGTTTGGCATTTAACCGCGCCCCAGCCGGTGCATCGGGCATCCGGTTATAGGTTGGTGCAGCGAGGGCGAAATAATGAATATCGAAGGTGGTAGTCAGGCGCGTTCGGGCGTATTTGAATTTCAGAAACGCATCCCGCAGGCCCCCGGCAGGTGACCCCGTTCCGACGTAGAAATAATCCATGTAGCCCCAATGCCGGTGTGGTGTGCCATAGAGCGGATCGAACCGGTTGGTTTCGCCCGCCTTGATGGTCGTTGCATCATTGCCCGATAGCACCTCGTAGCCAGGACCAACGCTCAGCAACCCTTTCTGGAACATAACGTTACCGCCGTAGTGGTACGCCTTTTTGATGGCCAGCCCGTCCCGGTCTTTACCGCCCTGCCCGTAAGCGAAAGCCTGCCACTGTACTTTACCCAATTTAGCCGAACCATTACCAATCTGACCCACCAGCATGGCACCATACGTTTTGCGGGAATTTGTACCGGCAACATCGTAACGTCTCCCATATACGTAACCCGCCGTAGTGCTACCGAGCGAGTCACTCCGGTATTTCTGAAAATCGTCCTTGAAGAACAGCGCCGAGAATTTAGTCTGGCCAAATTTGTGGGCCAAATATGCCATCTGAAACGATTTAAACTGCTGATTCTGACCATTCGTACCCAGTGGAGTGGCCAGGATTGGCGCACCGCCTTTGCCGACCGTCGGCAGAAAACCACCCGGCACCGCCAGCGTCACGTTCCTGGTCGAAAGGGCCGATGCGGGTGCGTTGCCGGGCGTGTAATTATCACCTACCACGCCAAATGCGTCGGTGTTTTGGTTGAAGCCCACACCCAAATCGAGTGCCCAGCCCATATGCTGCCCTTTGAGCAGAGCGGCATCGAACCGGCGGCCCTGCTGAAGCCAGTCGAGGTTTCCCAGCAGCCGGACATCATCGTAAACCAATTCCTGCCGCCCGATTTTGAGCGATAGATTCTGAATTGGTTTGAATTTAAGAGTCGTGTCGGCCCGGTTGGCGAGCGTAATGTCGGCCCAGGCTTCGTGAACCATGAGCTTAGCCCCATCGGCATTATTGATAGTAGCCGCATCCTGCCCCCACACGCGCACGTCCTGAATGGCCGTTTGGAACATGATGCGGTCCCACTTGTAGCCGAACGTGAGTCGGGTGCGCTGCGACGTGAAGAACGCGGCTGGCGCTCCTTTCGGAGCCAGGTTACCATGTCCATTGCGCAGCTCAGTGCGGGTGCGTAACTGGCCGGTCAATGAAAATTGTGCCCGCACTGAGCAATACGTTACTATCAGTAAACCACCTGTGAGCAGGAGATATTTAGCATATACTTTCATCAGTTAAGTGATCAATAGGGTGGAAAATGAGTGGCTTCGGCACAGGAAGCCTGTTTTACCCGGCAGCGGGTAAATGGGAAGTAACAACCTGAAGGAGACGAATGTCAGGCGTGGTTAGCGTGGGTCCGAGCGACCCACTACCACCCGAAGGAGAGACAGCAGATTTGCTTTATCTGTTTTTTTTCATTTTCTTTGAATCGTTTGTGTTTTTCGCATAAACAAACCCTGTTTAGCCGATCCAAAGGTGCCCCCACACCGGATCGGCTTTTTTGTGCCCCCTACCCCTGACGGGGAGATCAGCAAGCCATTGACACACTGCGCAGGCACTCCGCCACGTAGGACGGGTGCAGGGCAACGACCTCGCCGATAATCAGCACAGCGGGCGCCCCCACGCCCTGCTCGGCCACCAACTGCGGTATATTCCAGACCTGACCAACTACACACTGCTCATCGGCCCGCGTCCCGTTCTGCACGACGGCCATCGGTACGTGGCTCCGCCCGGCCTGACTATATAACGCGCATATCTCGCTCACTTTATTCAAACCCATCAGTACCACCACGGTCGCCTTCGACTGAACTGCCAGCCGCAGATCGTCGGAGAGTTCGCCCGTGCGGGTGGTGCCGGTAATCACCCAGAAGCTCTCGCTGACGCCCCGGCACGTAACTGGAATTCCCTGCGACGCCGGTACGGCGATGCTGCTCGACACGCCCGGAACAACCTCGCACCGAATGCCGTATTGCCGAACGTACGTACACTCCTCAAACCCACGCCCAAACACATAGGGGTCACCTCCTTTGAGCCGAACTACGTGGCCGTGTCCCTGCGCCAGTTGAACGATCAGGGCGTTGATCTCCTGTTGCGGAAACGACGGTTGTCCTGCCCGTTTACCCACATACATTTTTAGCGCACGCTCGGGTGCAAACTCCAATAAGGTATGATTGGCAAGGTCGTCGTACAAAACAACGGCGGCCTGCTGAAGCGCCCTGATTCCTTTTAAGGTAATCAATTCGTCGTCGCCGGGACCCGCCCCCACGAGTGTTAGCTTTGGCTTCATCGGACTATTCGGTTAATAATTAAATAGTGGTATTGTACTATTTATAGCTACATACCGCATTTTGCTATCTTGCTTCAAAAGTATAGACTATATTCGTACAAACAAGCATTTTTCGAAAATATATCTTTCAAATTATGCTTATTACAGAATATTAAGATAGTAATTTACAGAATCACCTCTTATTTTTGACAAGTCTTATATGGGAGGAATAAGGCTAATTTCTTGAATTAATACAATGATTAAACAGGGTTTTCATAATGCTATAGTTACAATTAACTATGAATACAAACACAAATCAACGTGTCGTCGTCATTGGCAACGGCATGGTAGGCTACAAGTTCTGTGAGAAATTGATAGCGAAAGAAAAGAGTGAACGACGATTCACGCTTACGGTTTTTGGGGAAGAGCCGCGCGTAGCCTACGACCGCGTTCACCTAAGTTCTTATTTCGACGGCAAAACTGCCGACGACCTGACGCTGGCTCCCGTTGAATGGTATGCCGACAACGGCATTGACCTGTACCTCACCGATCCGGTGGTGGACATTGACCGCGAGCGAAAACAAGTTCGTTCGCATCATGGAATCGTTGTGCCTTACGATTATTTAGTATTGGCTACGGGGTCGGGCGCGTTCGTGCCGCCGGTGGCTGGTGTCGAAAAAGACGGGGTGTTCGTTTACCGCACCATCGAAGACCTTGACCTGATTCTATCGTACGCGCGTAAAATCCGGAACGGTTCCAAATCACGGGGAGCCGTACTGGGTGGGGGTCTGCTGGGCCTGGAAGCCGCCAAAGCGCTGCTCGACCTGGGGTTGGACGAAGCGCACGTCGTGGAGTTTGCCCCCCGGCTGATGCCCCGGCAAATTGACGACGCGGGTTCGGGTGTGTTGCAACGCCAGTTAGAGTCGCTGGGGCTGAACATTCACCTGTCCAAAAGCACCCAAGAAATCACCGGCGACGAAGCAATTACCGGGATGCAGTTTGCCGATGGCTCGCGGCTGGATGTGGACATGCTGGTGATTTCAGCCGGGATTCGCCCGCGCGATGAGTTGGCCAAATCGTCTGGTCTGGACACGCACCCGCGCGGGGGCATTCTCGTTGACAATTCCCTGCAAACCTCCGACCCGGCCATTTTTGCCATTGGCGAGTGTGCCGTGGCCCACCACATGATTTATGGGCTGGTGGCTCCCGGCTACGAAATGGCCGACGTCGTGGCCTCCCGCCTGATGGGCGACGAGAAGGAGTTTAAACCCTACGACATGTCCACAAAGCTCAAACTGATTGGCACCGACGTTGGCTCTTTCGGCGATCCGTTTGCCAGTGAAGCGGATGACCGCACCCCAGCTTGTCGGACTATCGTGTATGAGAACCGGGCCAAGGGCGTTTACAAGCGAATCAACGTGTCGGCGGATGGTAAAGAACTGCTGGGCGGGATACTGGTGGGCGATGCGGATCAGTACAACATGCTGCTGCAAACCTGCAAGAATAAGACTATTCTGCCCCCCGACCCCGAAGACCTTATCTTAGGGTCGCGCGGGGGCGAAGAAGCCGGTGCTGGCATTATGAGCCTGCCCGACGACGCGCTGATCTGCTCCTGCGAAGCCATTACCAAAGCTATGCTCTGCCACGAGATCGGCGAAAACGGGCATACGACGGTCGATGCGCTCAAGAAAGCAACTAAGGCCTGCACGGGCTGCGGGGGTTGTACGCCGATGGTGAAAGACCTGATTCAGGCCGTTCAGAAGCAACAGGGCGTGTACGTGCGCAACATTCTCTGCGAACATTTCGATTACACCCGTCAGGAACTGTTTGACTTAGTCAAAATTAACGGCCTGAAAACGTACGGCCTCGTGCTGAATCAGTTCGGGCACGGCGATGGCTGCGAAGTATGTAAACCGGCGGTAGCGTCGATTCTCGCCGGCCTTTGGAACGAGAATATTCTGGCCAAAGACCGGGCACCAATTCAGGACTCGAACGACCGCTTTCTGGCCAACATTCAGCGGGGTGGTACGTATTCGGTGATGCCGCGCGTGGCTGGTGGCGAAATATCGCCTGCCAAACTGATCGTGCTGGGTCAGGTAGCCCAAAAATATGGGCTATACACCAAGATTACGGGTGGCCAGCGGATTGATCTGTTTGGTGCGCACGTCGGTGATTTACCCAAAATTTGGGAGGAGTTGATCGACGCTGGTTTCGAGAGTGGTCATGCCTACGGCAAATCGCTGCGGACGGTGAAAAGCTGCGTCGGCACAACCTGGTGCCGGTATGGGGTGCAAGACTCCGTCACGTTCGCGATTGAGTTGGAAAACCGCTACAAAGGGCTGCGGTCGCCCCACAAGCTCAAATCGGGCGTGTCGGGTTGTACACGCGAATGCGCCGAAGCGCAGAGTAAGGATTTTGGTATTATCGCCACCGAGAAGGGCTGGAACGTGTACGTGTGCGGCAACGGCGGCACCAAACCCCAGCATGCTCAGCTATTAGCGGCCGATGTCGACAAAGAAACCTGCGTCAAATTGCTCGACCGGTTCCTGATGTTCTACGTTAAAACCGCCGATCCACTAACCCGCACGGCAACCTGGCTGAACAAGATGGAAGGCGGCATGACCTACCTCAAGGCCGTTGTTATTGACGACGTGCTGGGAATTGGCGCTGAACTGGAACGAGAAATGCAGCTCATTGTCGACACCTACGCCTGCGAGTGGAAAGAAGTTGTGGATAACCCCGAACTCCGCAAGCGGTTCACACACTTCGTGAATGCGCCCGAAATCAAAGACCCCACCGTCCAGTTTGAACCCCTGCGCGATCAGGTCCGCGCGAAGGAATGGGTTTGAGACAGTCTACGGCTACCCCACCCGCTCCCCTCCCTTTTCTTCAAGGGCGGTCCGCCGTTGAAGAAAAGGGAGGGGAGCGGGTGGGGCCGTTCTTTAGCCCCACAACGGCGTGCGCCGAGTCTTAGCCCCTCCCCTTTCTTTAAGGGGAGGGGGTGGGGTAGAATAATAACCAATTAACGCAATACAACCAATGGAATCTATACTCGTAGAACACCAAAACATGACCTGGCGCGCAGCCTGCCGGGTCGATGATATTCCCGAAGACGGTGGTGCCTGTGCCCTGATTGACGGACGGCAGATCGCTATTTTCAATTTTGCCCGCCGGGGTGAGTGGTACGCAACGGACAACCAGTGCCCGCACCGCCAGCAGATGGCCCTCGCGCGGGGTATGATTGGCAGCCAGGGCGATGAGCCAAAGGTGGCCTGCCCGTTTCATAAAAAAACATTCTCGCTCAAAACCGGGCAGTGTCTGAACGACGACGGATACCAGATTACTACTTTCCCCATTAAAATAGCAGACGGAATGGTGTACATTGGAGTATGATGAACCAACTTGATGAGCAGGTAGCCCGCCGATTAACCCGATTTTACGTAATGGCCCTCACGGTCATTGCCGTATTGTCGATCAGTGGGCTGCTTCTCATCCGGCAAACCATCAGTACGCACTACGACGACAGCCGGGTGGTTAATGTGGCGGGGCGGCAGCGGATGCTCAGTCAGCGACTGACGAAGCTGGCCCTGCTGCGCATTGGGGGGCTATCGGCAGCCGATACGGTTTCATTCGACTCATTGCTGCATTCCTGGAGCCAGAGCCATATTCAGTTCCGAAATGGCACGTTGCGGATGGAAAAAGTATATACCGTTCGGAAAAGTAGTCGGTTAGATAGCATGTTTACCCGCATTGAACCCGTGTTCCAATCTATTTATACCGGTTTTACGCGCGTAAATAGGCAGGAAACGACGCTTGCCGACAAGAAAGACGCGCTTCAAGATATTCTTCGGAATGAGTTTTCGTATCTCCAGCAGATGAATGACATTGTCTTTCAGGTTGATACGGAGAGCTTTGAACGGGTAAAATCGCTGGAACGCATCGAATGGTTGCTCACGCTGGCAACGCTTTTTACGGTGCTCATTGAGGGGTTGTTCATCTTCCGGCCCGTGGTCAGGCATACGAAGCAGGTGATTCGCAGGCTGGCCCGGTCACAAAAGGCCCTGCAACTGGCGAACAACCACCAGGAAATTGCCAACCGGGAGTTGGAAGCCACCAATGAGAACTTAGCCGCATCGAATCGAAAACTTGTTGACACCCAGCAGGATTTGCTCCAAACAACCGAAGAAAAGTATCAACTCCAACTAACGGAAGACAACGTACGGTCGGCAGCGTTGCTGGAAGGGCAGGAAGAAGAACGGCGACGGTTTGCCCGTGAGCTGCACGATGGCATCGGCCAGATGCTGACCGGACTGAAACTACACGCTGAGAAGTTAAAATCCGGCTCGTTTGCCGATGAGAAACAACGGCTGCGGTTTGCTGAACTCTGCGACCTGATTGCCGACACCATTCAAACGACCCGGCAGGTAGCCTACAACCTTATGCCGTCGACGCTGAGTGATTTTGGCCTGGGCGCTACCCTCCAGTTACTGGCCGAGCAGACGACCCGGTCGGCGGGTATTCCAGTTGTTTTTAGCGGTCCCCGCGAAGCCCAGCGATTAAGCCCCGCCATGGAAATTGGCTTGTACCGTATTGCGCAGGAAGCGCTCCATAACGCCGTCAAATACGCCGATGCTCAGGCCATAAGCATTACCCTAAAGCAGAGTAGCCATAAACTATCGCTGTCAGTAGACGATGATGGGAAAGGTTTCTCGCTGAAAACCACCCACCACAATCAGAATCCGTTGCCGGTAGTAAGTGGTCTCGACAACATGCGGACCCGTGCGCGGTTGCTCAACGGTCGCCTAACGATTCGGTCGAAACCCACGAAAGGCACAACCATTCAGGTAAGTATCCAGTTGTCAGATAACGCGCAATAGCCATGTCAATACAGATTCTTGTTGCCGACGACCATTCTGTGGTGAGAAAAGGAATTCGGATGTTGCTGGAGGATGAAGCCGATATGCACATCATGGGTGAAGCCGCTGATGGTGACGAAGCGATTGCGTTGCTTTCCAACCTGCAGCCCGACGTTTTGCTACTGGACATAACCATGCCCCGTATGTCGGGGATTGACGCGCTGAAAGTAGTGTCGGAACAATACCCATCGGTACATACGCTGATGTTCAGTATGCACAACAACCCGGACTACATCCTGAAAGCCGTGCAGAACGGGGCTGCCGGATACTTGCTGAAGGATACCAACCAGGAAGAAATACTACGGGCGGTACGGGCCGTGGCCAGCGGAGAATTGTACTACCCGCCCACTGTTTCTTCGGTTATTATCCGGCATTTCGTTTCATCCAACACCAACCAGCAGAAGGCCGAGCCAGCACCCGGCCCCAAAGCACCGGTATCGATCTGGAACCGAATAACCGCGCGGGAGACCCAGATCCTGACCTGCCTGATCGAGGGCATGAGCAGTGCCGAAATCGCCAGCCAGTTCGGAATCAGTCCCAATACCGTAGCCAATCAACGAGCGAGCATTATCCGCAAAGCAGGCGTAAAAAACACGGTTGATCTAATTCGGATGGCGCTGGAAGACAGAAACCGGTAAACGTTACACCTTAATGATAACGTTCTTCCGGTACATGAGCCACAAAACCACAAACCAGATCAGTACGAACGTCAGCGCCCCGGCGAGCGACGCGTTTCGGGGATCGGTGAAGGGCGGGGCAATGAGCGTCTGATACAAATATTCTTTCAACCCCACCGGCGACCCCCCAGCCCCGGCCACTTTCAGCAAACTCATCACACGGGGAATCAATCCCGACAGAAAAAAAACCGTAATGGCATTTACGCCAAATGCCACGAACGGTAGTACACCACGCCGGTAGTGGCGCACATCAATGAGCCAGTAGCAAAGGGCCAGTCCGAGCATGGCTAAGCCGCCCGCCAGCAGGACGTATGACGAGGTCCAAAGGGCTTTGTTGATTGGGAAGAATCCGTTCCAGATCAATCCACCGAACACCAGCAGGCAACCCACCGTGAACAGCCAGGCCGCTTTATCCGCACCAGGTCGGTTGCTCCGCAGCCACGTTCCGGTTAGTAGTCCCAGCATGCCCGTACCAATGGCCGGAAGTGTGCTGAGCAATCCTTCGGGGTCCCACACTTTAGCCGGTTTGTAGACGTGCGCGGGCGTCAAAATTGTTCGGTCGAGCCAGGCTGCGAAGTTGGTGGTTGGTTCGAGATTCGCGTAGCCGACGCCCGGCACCGGTACGACCGTCATCAATAACCAATAACCCACCAGCAGCCCGGATAGGATGTAGAGTTGCTGACGGGGTGTCGTTTTTAGAAAAAGCAGCGAACAGGCCAGATACACCAGTGCAATGCGTTGCAACACACCCTGAATCCGCACTATGCCGATGTCAAATTTGGGAAAGAGATTCAGGAACAGTCCCAGCAGAAACAGCGTCAGGCTACGCTTAAGAATTTTACCGATAGCGCCTTGCTGAGTTCCTGCACCCAGCGCGAACGTGATGGAAACGCCAACGATGAACAGGAAGGACGGGAAAATCAGGTCGGTGGGTGTCCAGCCGTTCCAGGGTGCGTGTTCGAGGGGCGCGTAGATATGGCCCCAGTCGCCGGGGTTATTGACCAGTATCATACCCGCCACGGTCAGGCCGCGAAAGGCATCGAGGGAAAGCAGTCGACCGGGCATCAAGGGCTTCAGTCCGTCCTGAGCAGGAGCAGAAACAGATTGCATACAATTGAGATTGAGCAATCGCGAAGGTACAATAATCTTTTCTCCCTACTCGAACTCACGCTCATCCAAACACTTTCACCAGCTTTTTCTCCAGATCCTTCTCCAGTTTGGCTAAACCCTCGGCGTTCGGCAGGTACGTCAACGCCCGGTGATGGCGCAGATCGAACGGAATATCGTTCACCGACTGCGTAATTGGAATAACGAGTTTGCCGAGAGTATGGGCTACACCCGTTTCGTAAAACACGTTTGGATTCCGGTCGGTGAAGTCGGTGATAACGGCGCGGGACGTGAAAATCAGCTCAAACACGTCCTGAATCAAAATGCTGTTATCCCAGATGTCATCGGCCCGGCGGCACTCGATCCGCAATTTGGCACACACTGTTCGGATGGCCGCGTACGTACCCGAAAACTTGCTCTCGAACGGCATCATTACCGACAGCACGTTGGTTTCGACCGGCTTATCGGGCACCCGGAACACGTCGGGCGCGAACGTAACGACGCGTTCGGGCTGCCGGGTCTGCACAGTTGAGATAAACTCCCGAATCGGCTTGATCGGGTTCGCCTTCTTTGCTTCGACAAAACGCTCGATTTCAAGCAGATTACTGTTGCTTTCGCTGATTAACTTCGACAACACCTGCAGGCTGTTGCCTTCGTAGTCATCATCGTCGAAGTCCAGACTGCGCAACAGGCGGGGATGATCCTCAATTAGCTCAAGACTGTCGGTTAAGTAGCCAATCTTGATCCAATCGGACTTGGTAAAATGCTCCCGGACGAATTCGTGGAGGAGAAAAAGCCGGGCAGTTCGTAGTTTATCCTGTTTAGTCATTCCGTTGACGAGGTGATGCTGGAAAAGCGCTTGTGTCGCTTTATAGTATAAGTATCATATAGCGACACAATTATATTCATATTTTATATTATAATAAATAGGGTTGCTAAAATTTATTGATACGCTCTTTTGTAAACTTCGTTGCTCATCTTCTCCGTCTGTCAATGGGCATAGGCCGAAACATTAGCCCGTGCGAGCGGTTCTTGCTATACACAATAAAGTTATTGATTCAACGATCCTAACGAATATGGCACACGCCCATCCGCAAGCAATGCTGCAAAGCACCCTCCAAACAATGGCACAACGTGACGTCGCGTTTGCTACTGGCACTGACGTAATAAAAGACTGGATTTCGGCCCTCAAGAACGTCGATGAAGCGGAGCCGGTGGCTAAGCAGTTGAGCGCTTTATACGACGAATTGATAAATCCTCAGCCCGACGCCGTTCGCGTGAAACAACTCCTCAACACCATTGCTGGTCACACGCAAACCCTGAGCCGCAGCCTCGACGGAACGGCGGCTGACGACCTTGGGCAATTAGCCGATTCGCTACGCTCGTTTGCTACCGATCTTGACCGGGGCAGCAGTGACGATGACCTGACCGCAAACCAACCCGACAGCACACCGATATACGCTAACGTCGGAGACCGAGCACAGGTAATGTTCAATGATACATTGGAAGTTCTTGGTGGTGGCGCAGCCCTGACAACGCCCGAAGCGGGCGTACTTATGGTAGAAGACTGGATTACGGTCGTTCGTTCTGACCCGAGTACACAGTGGATTGAGGCTCCACTGACGCAGCTCCGCGACGCGCTAAACGTAGGTGATATGCGCACGACCGAGCGGCTCATGCGCGATTTGGCCGGGCAGGCGCAGGATTACGCCAACAACTCTGAGGGACCCTTCAGCAAGGACCTGACCAATCTGGCCACGGCTCTAATCAGCTTTGCCCAGCCACTCTCTTAAAGAATGCAGAATGAATAATGGCGCTGCCAACTCGCAAACGAGTCCGGCAGCGCCATTATTCATTCTGCATTAACCATTCTACATTCTTTACCCCTTCCACCGGACGAAGGCTTCCATCGCTTCGTACTCAGCTAAGCCGAGCCGGTTATAAAGAGCGGCCGTAGCCCGGTTACGCTCTTCGGCCCGTTGCCAAAACTCCCGCGAATCGGTTCCCTGGTACACAACTCCGTCCTTCTGTGACTGGTGTTTGAAGATTCCCAGCCGCTTTTTCATTACCTGATCGGGTGACATCGGCACGGCCATTTCAATTTCGTGAATGTCCCACTCGGCCCAGGCACCCCGGTAAAGCCATACCCAGCAATCTTTCATAAAGTTTTTGTGACGCAAGCGCCGAACGGCTTCAAGCACGGCGTCTAAACATACCTTGTGCGTACCGTGTGGGTCAGCCAGATCACCGGCGGCATAAATCTGGTGCGGCTTAACTTCTTCAATCAGCGCCATCGTGATCTTGATGTCGGCCTCACTCAGCGGTTTTTTGGCAACCGTACCCGTTTCGTAAAACGGCATGTTCAGGAAGTGCGCGTGATCGACGGGAACGCCCACAAACCGACAGGTCGATTTGGCTTCACCCATCCGAATCAGGCCCTTCACGTAGCGCACCTCGGCGGTATCCATTTCGGAGTCTTTCTTCTCGCGCAAGGATACGGCCGCATCCCGGAAAATTCGGGTCGCTTCGGGGCTTTCGATGCCAAACTTCGTGTTGAAATCCACAACGTAATCCGCAAACCGCAGCGCTTCGTCATCGGCTACGGCAATGTTGCCGGATGTCTGGTAGCCAACGTGAACCTCGTGCCCCTGATCGCGAAGCCGCTGGAACGTGCCCCCCATCGAAATGATGTCATCATCGGGGTGCGGACTGAAAATCAGGCAGCGTTTCTGGGCAGGCAGGGCGCGTTCGGGCCGATTAGTGTCGTCGGCGTTGGGTTTGCCCCCTGGCCAGCCCGTGATCGTATGCTGTAGCTGGTTGAATACGTCGATGTTGATGTCGTAGGCCTGACCGTACTGTGCCAGCAGGTCGCTCATTCCATTATCGTTGTAGTCGCGGTCGGTCAGTTTCAGAATTGGCTTACCCAGCGTCAGTGACAGATAGGTGACGGCCTTCTTCTTCATTTTATTGTCCCACACCACCGAATCCACCAGCCAGGGCGTTTTCATGCGGGTCAACTCGGAGGCAGCCGCTTCGTCGATCACGAAGAGCGCATTCGGATGGGTTTGCAGATACGAAGCGGGATTTAATTCTGTCACCAGCCCCTCCACCGCTCCGCGAATAACGGGGGCTTTTCGCTCTCCCCAGGCCAGCAGCACCACGCGCCGGGCACCCAAAATACTGGAAACGCCCATCGTGATCGCTTTACGCGGGGTTTTGGGAAGTCCGCCAAAGTCGACCGACGCAGCCGCCCGCGTGGAGTTGTCGAGCATCATCAGGCGGGTATGCGAGTTAATGAGCGAACCCGGCTCATTGAAGCCAATGTGCCCATTACCGCCGATGCCCAGCAATTGGAAATCCAGTCCACCGGCTGCTTCGATTTCGGCTTCGTACTGTTTCGAAAACTCGCCTACTTTGTCCACCCGAACGGTGCCGTCGGGCACGTGGTAATTACCCGCCAGAATATCTACATGATCGAACAACTGCTCCCGCATAAACCGCCAGTAACTCTGTAACGAGTCCGATTCCATGGGGTAATATTCGTCTAAGTTGAACGAAACAACATTTCGGAAACTCAGATCCTCTTCGCGGTGCATTCGAATCAGTTCGGCATACACTGTTTTGGGCGACGAACCCGTAGCCAGGCCTAATATGCAGGGTTTACCCTCGCTTTGCTTTTGCCGGATCAGGTCGGCAATTTCGTGCGCCACAGCCCGCGACGCATCTTTGGCATCGGCGTAAATGTGCGTCGGAATTTTTTCATACGTGATGGCCGACTGAATGGGGCCACCCATGGTTGGTGCGCCTGGCACCTGCCCGTCCGGGTTATCGAGTAGTGGAGACTCCGTAATCATGCGTTGTGCGGAGAGTTGGTAAGACAGCGCAAATATCGGAGTTTTTAAAAGATTTTAGGAAAGTAAAGGCATAT
This sequence comes from Spirosoma arcticum, assembly GCF_054779955.1. Classification (NCBI taxonomy): domain Bacteria; kingdom Pseudomonadati; phylum Bacteroidota; class Cytophagia; order Cytophagales; family Cytophagaceae; genus Spirosoma; species Spirosoma arcticum. Next base: position 89,865 of record NZ_BAAGXG010000002.1, on the reverse strand, counting down.
GTGTGTCGGTGTTTTCGTTGATCGTAGGGCACACCTGCACACTTATACTCCAACACACTTATAAACTACCTTCTCGCCATCCGGTCGGCTTCGGTGGCCGTTTCGAGCGAGCGCAACCCGTTTTCTTCCGTAATAATCCGGTGCGTATCGGGGTATTTAATGGCGCTGACCTGATCGCGGAACATCAGCCGCAGCAGTTCGCTGTACAAATGCTGCTTCTCCTGCTCAAATCCAAACTTGATTTCAAGTTGCTGGTAGGCATTAAATTCTTTGTGACGACCGCGCAGGGGCAGGTCCTTGCCCGAAATATTGGCCGTTACGTTTAACTGTGCACCCGGAAATAGCGTCATGAGTTCGCGGGTCGTTTCCTCGTCAGCCACGCACCGGAGCACCATTCGCGTCGGTACCCATTCGTGAAGCGTGACATCGCCCCGCTCGAAGACTAAGCGCATTTCCTGCCGGTCCATACGCCCGGTTTGGGTGAAGCCGTGATAGAAGTTGACGAGTTTACGACCAGTTTCATCATCACCGTATTCGACCGTCGCCTGCACCTGATCTTCCACATCGTTGCTGTTCGGACGCTTACTGAGTTGAGCCGCTTTTACCGTGCCGTCGCCAAACCAGCCCGCGAACATATCGAAGAAGTGAACACCGTGTTCAATGAAAATACCCCCGCTTTTAGTTCGGTCCCAAAACCAGTGTTCGGGCGAAAGGCCTTCGTCACCAGCGTAATTCTCGAAATAACCGTGTAGGAAATCGCCAAGCAAGTTTTTGTCAATGAGGTGTTTGATACGAGCGAACATCGGATTGTACCGCTGCATCAGGTTCGTCACCATCAGCAGGCCCTTTTCCTTCGCCAACGCCAGCATTTCTGCCCCTTCGTCGGGGTTCATGGCCAGCGGTTTTTCGCAGATCACGTGTTTGCCCGCATTCAGCGCCAGCATCGACTGCTCGTAGTGCATGAAGGGGGGCGTGGCAATGTAGATAATATCGACGTCGGGATGGTTGACCAGTTCGTCGAGACTACCAAGAATGTCAGCTCCGAATCGTTTGGCCGTGCGGTGGGCTTCGTCGCGGCTTGACCCCGCAATGGCCACTAATTTTACGTTTGGGTGCTGAACAAATTGTTGAACGGCAAACAGCCCAAAGCCGCCCATGCCGATAACCCCAATCCCAAGTTCGCGTTCTTTTGGTGTGTGTTCTGCCGCTGAGCGGTCAGTCGTTACGCGGTCCGTCGTTCCGGTTGTTTCCATATTTTGTGTGTAGTAGTCAATGGAACAACCGTGCGGCAATCGATTATGTTAGCTGGCGAGTCCTTGTCCGCTCAGTATCCCCGCTTTTTCAGCCACTCCGCCACGGCGGGACCCGTTCCGAACGGCCACGGCTTTAGCTTACTGACCGGCTCAATTTTGATGGCCTGCAACTCGGTTTCGTCCATAACAATCGTACCCGACGCCCGAACGTGGTAGGTGAAAATAATCTCGTTGCGCTGGTAGAACGTATATATGCCCAGAAACTCCACAATGCGGGCGTCGGTCAGGCCGATTTCCTCGTGGATTTCGCGCAGGATGGCGTCGGCGGGTTCTTCGTCTTTTTCCAAGAAGCCCGTCACGATGCCAAACCAGTCCGCGGGCCAGCCAATATTCTGGGTTAATACGACCGTATCATCGTCATACTCCACAATGGCCCCCACCACCGGCAGCGGATTATCGTAGAAAATGTAGCCACAGGGCTTTGAGCAAATAAGCCGCTCGCGGCCGCTGGCTTTGCCGGGTACTAACGGACTGGCGCATTGTGGACAAAAATTCATTTGGGGCATGGCCGATACTACGTTTTATGTTCCGAAGGTAGTGCGCGGGCGTTTGTGATTTTTCGTTTTAACCGCCTAACTTTCCCCTGTGTACTCCGCGTCTAACCGGCAGGTACATTATTATGCTCCTGAAACTAATAGGACTGTTGCATTGATTTACTAATACATTCCCGTCTTTATCGTTATTACAGCCACTGATAAGGGCCTTCATTCATGAAAGAGATTACCCGCATTCTGGAGGTTTACGAACAGGTTGACTTCGCCGAACGCAAAGCCGCGCTGGCTACCGTCGTTTGGGTTGAAGGGTCGTCGTATCGGCGGCCGGGCGCACGGATGCTCATCACCGACGATGGCCGCTGGGAAGGTGCCATTAGTGGCGGCTGTCTGGAAGGCGACGCGCTGCGCAAGGCCCGGCAGGTAATGCGTGACCGCTCGCCAATTGTGGTCACGTACGATACGATGGACGACGACGCCAACAGTTTCGGCGTAGGCCTGGGCTGCAACGGCATCATCGACGTATTGATTGAACCCATCGACCCCGCTGACGTACAAAACCCAGTTGAGCTGTTGCGCGAATTCGTGCAGCAGCGTGATGTGCGGGTGCTGGCCACCGTTTTGAAAGCCGACGATTCCACTCGCCTGACACCCGGCACCCGGTTCGTGCTGACCGAACAGGGCAACAATGCACCGGATTGGCTTTTTAACGAGATGCAGGCTGTACTCAACACGGGCAATCCGGCGACAAAATCGTTTTTATCGGCAACTGGCACTGCGGATGTATTCCTCGAACGCATCGACCCCGGTATTGAGCTAATTATTTTTGGGGCGGGTTATGACGTTGTGCCGGTGGCGAAATTAGCCCGTGAACTTGGCTGGCAGGTGACCGTAACGGACGATTGCGTGGCGCATCTCTCGCCCAAACGCTTTCCGGCAGCCACATGCGTACTGTTCGCCGACCGGGCCGCCGTAATCGACCAACTCACAATCACCGAACGCACATCCGCCGTGCTGATGTCGCACAATTTCAACTACGACCGGGCGGTGCTACAGGCGCTGCTCGCTACCGATGTACCCTACATTGGCATGCTCGGTCCGCGCAAACGTTTCGATAGGATGCGGGATGAGTTTGAGAAAACGGGTCATTTCTTCCCCGACGCTACCTTCAACCGCGTTCACTCGCCCATTGGCTTAGACCTCGGGGCCGAAACACCCGACGAAATTGCCCTGTCGATCATCGCCGAGGTGAAAACATTTTTCACTAAACGCTCCGGCGGCTTTTTGAAAGACAAGTCCGGTCCCATTCATGAGCGGCTTCCCGGGCGGAACACACTACATCAACCCGATCCGGTCGATACCGGCGTCTGATCCATGCGTGTAGCCACGATTATTCTGGCCGCTGGTAGTTCCACCCGCCTGGGTGAACCAAAGCAGTTATTACGTCAGAATGGCACAACCTTAGTCCGACGCATGACCGATATCGCGTTGTCGCTGCGGGCCGGGCCGGTTGTTGTCGTGCTGGGCGCGAACCAAGAGAAAGTGGAGACGGAATTAGTTGGTTTGCCCGTGATTATGCCGGTGAACACCGATTGGAAGGAAGGTCTCGCGTCTTCGTTGCGGGTTGGTTTGGCCGCTCTTCCCAACGAACCCATCAACGCGTTCCTGATTCTCCTGACCGACCAGCCCCACGTAACGGCTGAGTTACTCCGGCAACTCGTCGACACAGCGCAGGAAAGCGGACGGGGCATCGTGGCCAGCCGATACCGTGCCGGTATCGCTCCGGCGCACCGGCCGGAGCGGGCAGTCCGACCAGACGAACCGGCTCATCTGGGGGTACCAGCTCTGTTTGCCATTCGCTACAAAACTGAATTTATGGCGTTCACCGGTGATGTTGGTGCCCGGAAGTTAATTCGCCAATACCCTGACGACTGCACTGAGGTGGCCTTTCCACTGGGCGCTGTCGATCTGGACACTCCGCACGATGTTGAGCAGTGGCAATTATCGACCCGTTCGCGTCCCCCCGGATAAATCCGTGGGCTAATAGCTGGGCCACGCGCTGCTTACTGTTGGCTGTTCGCTGCTGACTGTTACGTACCTTTGTGGCATGGCCAGATTGGTAGCAATTGATTACGGAGCGAAGCGCACGGGCGTTGCCGTTACCGACCCACTTCAACTGATTGCGACGGCGCTGGAAACGGTTGCTTCCCACGAGATGCTGAAGTTTTTGAAAGCCTACGTAGCGCGGGAACCGGTCGAAGCGTTTATTGTTGGACTGCCGAAGGGATTAGATGGAAACGACACCGACAACACGCCCCGCGTCCGCAAGTTCGTAACCCATTTGCAGAACGCTTTACCCGATATTCCGGTTTACTGGCATGACGAACGCTTCACGTCCGTAATGGCGCTGCAAGCGATGATCGCAAATGGCAGCACCAAGAAAGACCGGCGGGTGAAGGGCAATATCGACAAAGTCAGTGCCGCCATTATTTTACAGTCATACATGGAAAGCAGAAGAGAATGATGAACGATGAATGATAAATGATTTCAGACCAGATCATTCATTATTCATCATTCATCGTTCATCATTCAAATTATGATTCTCCCAATTATTGCCTACGGCGACCCGGTTCTGCGAAAGCGGGCCAAAGACATTGAACCCGGCAGCATCGACGTAAGAGCGTTGAGCGAAAGCATGTACGAGACGATGTATGCCGCATCGGGTGTGGGGCTGGCGGCTCCGCAGATTGGTCAGAGCATCCGAATGTTTGTAGTCGATGGCGAGCCACTCAACGAAGACGAACCCGAGGAAGACATAGATCCCGGTCTGGTTGGCTTTAAAAAGGTATTTATCAATCCTGAAATCATTGAAGAAGCGGGCGACGACTGGGGCTTTGAAGAAGGATGCCTGAGCATTCCGGGCATCCGGGGCGAGGTAGTCCGGCCCGAAATCATTGTCATTCGCTATTTCGACACCGACTGGGTTGAGCACCAGGAAGAGTACGAAGGAATGGCCGCCCGCATTATCCAGCACGAATACGATCACCTCGACGGTAAACTCTTCACCGACTACCTCCCCACTCTCCGCCGTCAGCTCATCAAAAAGAAGCTGTCCGACATTACCAAGGGCAAAACCGATGCCGAGTATCGGATGAAGTTTCACGCGAAGTAATGCACCTCACCCTCATCCAACCCAGGCTGTACTGGCACGACCCCGTAGCGAACCGGGCCATGCTGGAGGAACGCATCTTTGCCGTGCCTGAACCAACAGATCTGATTGTGCTGCCCGAAATGTTTACGACGGGTTTCACGATGGATGCCCCCGCCGTAGCCGAACCCATGAACCTGACCACATTCCGGTGGCTGAAACAGATGGCGGCCCAGACAAAAGCCGTTGTCACGGGCAGCTACGTCGTGCGGGAAGGCAACGCGTTTTACAACCGGCTGATATGGATGCAGCCCGACGGCGAATTCGACGTGTACGACAAACGGCACCTGTTCCGCATGGCGGGCGAAGACGCTGTTTACACGGCTGGAACGCGCCGGATCGTTAAAGCATGGAAAGGCTGGCGCGTTTGCCCGCTTACCTGCTACGACCTTCGTTTCCCCGTCTGGAGCAGAAACGGCCAGACCAATCCCTCCAATTTTGACTATGATTTGCTGCTCTACGTTGCCAACTGGCCCGCGCCCCGGCGTAACGCGTGGAACATACTGTTGCAAGCCCGCGCCATAGAAAATTTGAGTTATGTGGTGGGTGTGAATCGGGTTGGGGAAGATAGCAACCAAAACGCATACAGTGGCGATTCTGCCGTGATTGACTATAAAGGCGACGTTCTGTTTCGGCAGGCCGACGCGGAGATGGTGCATCAGCAAACACTATCGTTAGACGACTTACGGGCTTTTCGGGAGCGGTTTCCGGCGAATTTAGACGCCGACGAATTCACAATTACGTAGTCTGGTAGCCTACGATAATTTCATTTGCGTCCTGTTGTTGAAATCCGCAATTTGCCGCCCGTTCCTAACGATTCACCCCCGTTCTACCCATGCAATTTACCGAGCAGGACCAGGCTCAGATTCTGGCACAGGGCATTTCTCCCGATCAGATCGACCAGCAGATAAAGCATTTCGTACAGGGGTTTCCGTACCTCAATGTCATCAAAGCAGCCACCATTGGCGATGGCATTGTGCGCGTTCCCGACGAGCAGTTAGTGAACTACATACGCCGGTTCGATGAAGCGGCTCACGAGCGCGACTTGGTCAAATTCGTACCGGCGTCGGGAGCCGCTACCCGGATGTTTAAATCGCTGTTTGCCGCGCTCGACGGCAAATTCGACAAAAGTACCGACGACGTGTTCGCCCGTCTGACCGATTTTGCTTTCTACGATGATTTAAAGGCGGCAATGGCGGCAAAAGACGCGGACCTCGACGCGGCCATAGCAGCTAATGACCGCGCCACGGTGCTCCGGTTCTTGCTGACGGAAGATGGTCTTGATTACGGGAGTTTGCCCAAAGGATTGCTCAAATTTCACCGCTACGTTGATGGCCCCCGGACGCCCGTTGAAGAGCATTTGGTGGAAGGAGCCGCCTACGCCAACTCCGACGGCACCGTGCGCATTCATTTCACGGTGTCGCCGGAACATCGGGAGCGGTTTGAAGCCTTGATTGAGCACGAAAAAGCCGATTATGAAGCGTGGCTCGGCGTTACGTTCGACGTAAGCTTTTCGGAGCAGAAGAAATCTACCGATACCATCTCGGTAGATATGAACAACGCACCCTTCCGTAACACCGACGGTGGATCGCTATTATTCCGCCCGGCCGGGCACGGGGCACTCATCGAAAACCTGAATGACATCGACGCGGACCTTGTCTTTATCAAAAATATTGACAACGTTGTACCCGATGAAATTAAGGAAACAACCGTCACCTACAAGAAAGTGCTGGCTGCCGTGCTGCTCGACGCGCAGCAGCAGATAACACGGTTGCAGGGTTTGCTGGAGGGACAATCGGACGATGTGAGCGATGGGTATCTGACCGAAGCGGACGAGCTGATGCGCCGGACGCTGTTTACGCTGCCACCCGATGGCTTTGAAAACCTATCGAAGGGCGAAAGGCTGGCGTATTTCCGTCGGAAATTAGACCGGCCGGTGCGGGCTTGCGGCATGGTACCAAACGTTGGCGAGCCGGGGGGCGGTCCGTTTTGGGCCAGAAATCAGGATGGATCCGTATCGTTGCAAGTGGTGGAGTCGGCTCAGATTGATTTAACGAACCAAGCACAAAAAGCTATTTTCGACGAGGCTACGCACTTCAACCCGGTGGATCTGGTCTGTGGACTGAAAGATCGCCACGGGCGCAAATACGACCTACCCACTTTTCGCGATCCGCAAACGGGCTTCATCACAGCTAAATCGAAGGATGGCAAAGACTTGAAAGCGCAGGAGTTGCCGGGCCTCTGGAATGGTGCCATGGCCGACTGGAACACAATTTTTGTTGAGGTCCCGCTGATTACGTTCAACCCGGTCAAAACGGTAAACGATTTGCTACGAAAGGAACATCAACCGGAATAAGTCAGTCGGAGAGTCAGTAAGTCGAAGAGTCGGTAAGTGGCTGACGCGAGTGGTGCTCTCGCGTCAGCCACTTACCGACTCTTCGACTTACTGACTCTCCGACTCTTTTTTACGCCGTCATGCGGCTCACCGTCGACTCCACCAATTCGGCAGCTTTGGAGCCGATGGGGATTTCCTTCGTTTCGAGCGACGATGGATTCTGGAAGGTCAGCAGGGTCGTATTTTCGTAGACGCCGAGGTTCGCGTCCCGTACGCGTTCCATGATGGGTTTCAGCATACAGGTAACCTCGTCGTTGCAATCGTCGCACTTGACATAAAAGTTGAATGACACGCAGGGCGTTGGTGCAATTGGACCGTCGATGACCCGTAATACCTGCGCCAAATTGACCCGGCCCGGATCGACCCGTAGTAAGTATCCCCCACCTTTCCCCTTTTGGCTTTGTAGAATACCGTGGTTGCGAAGCTCCAGCAGAATAGCCTCCAAAAATTTCTTTGGAATATTTTCTTTTGCCGAGATGTAAGAAATCAGCACAGGACCCTTTCCGTACTCTTCGGTTAGAACCTTCAGGGCTTTGATGGCGTATTTTGCTTTTTTGGAGATCATTATTACGGTGAATTGGGATTTAGATTAGTGTAGTGATTTAGATTAGTATAGTTGAGAAAACTTCAGGCAGGCTATACGCATACTAAAGGAACTAAATTACTGATCTCCTGATAATCAGCAAAATTTCCAAAAATATTTCACCCGAAATACGATAAACGGTTGCATACGTTTGATTCATGAAACCCAAGTTGCTTTACGGGTTACCAGTGGATAAGGCTATGTATGATTAAAGTTCATAGACTTACTTCCGTATTAGACGCTGGTTTTTATATTAAGTAACACAATTTATTTTATAGCAATGTTCATGCCCGACTTCGGCATGTTTCGCGCTCGCTGTTTTGCTTGTGTGGAGAAGAAGAAACTTGTACATATGATGAGCGTTCTCGTTGTAACGCGCGATCAGCTCTTTATCGCTTCCTGTGTTGAGCGGAGTTGTTAGTTGCAGCCGGGCGTCAGGCGGCATTTTCTGCTGATAATTTGGCTAACCACATTAAGCACGTTTCGCTGCTCTTAATTAGCTACGTACGTAGGTTGATTATTGAGCAAGAAAAAAGCCGGAGCAAAGCTCCGGCCCTTTCGTGCGACACCAATATGAAATTTAATTGTATTCTCTTTCAGACAACCGAATTAACGGCTGTAATTGGTATTCTGCGGATCAAAGTTGGTCCAACCCGCCAGCCAGTTATCCGTTCCGTTGAACGCCCCCCGGTAGGGAGCAGCCGTGAAGAATGGATCAGCTAATTTACCACCCGTAATTGCGCCGGTAGCAACCAGCAGCGACGAACCCGTAGGCGGCAAGAAATTAGGAGTTGCCAGGTTAAACGTTTGTGCATTGAGCAGAGCCGCTACATCCCCAGAAGCCACAACCGTATTGTTCTTTCCAGCCGTGTTGAAGAACGCCGTAGCCTGTTCGTTGGTGATACCACTTGTCCCCAAAACGGCGGTCAGTGAGTTAGCAACTGTGATACCACCCAGGTCAAGCCGACCGGCCGTTGTCTGCGCCAGCGTACCTGTAGCCGGACCTTCCAAACGAAGACCTTCCGGCCAGCCGCTGAACACCGAATTGTAGATGCTAATGGCGGTATTCCGACGCAGGTGCATCGCCGACTGATACGCACCGCTACCACCTGTCGTGTTGGTGGTATTTGGTGCGCTTTGGAAGGCAAAACCACTTACGTTGGCGAAAATAGGCTGCGTGTAAGGCAAACCGTTGTTAGCGGCCAATGGTCCTTGAGCGGCCGTATTTTCGCCCGAATTGAAGTTATCTGACTCGAAACAGTTTGATCTCGATTGGTCAGCCGCGTTTGGATCACGAAGCGAAACCGCAAACTGAACTTTACCGATAAAACCGTGGTCCGTATCAAAATCATCGTCGAAACCACGGTAAGCTACTAAGTATTTAGCATTCACCGTGCCCCCAAACCACTCGTACGAATCGTCACCACTGTACGACACTTGAATGTGGTCGATTGTCGTACCCGAGCCAACGCCGTATAACGTTAAGCCGTTGACCTCGCTGTTAGCCATCGCACTCAGGGCAATACCTGCAAACTCGATACGTACGTACTGCAACACACCCGAATTATCAGTTGGCTCATTAAATGTACCATACGTACCTTCAATACCACCCTCAATCGGTGTTGCACTGGGCCGGTTGGTTGGTGCTCTGCCGATCAGCACAAGACCACCCCAGTTGCCGTATGCTCGCTGACCAGCGGCCGCGTTTGACGTAAAGACAATCGGCTGAGTTGCCGTGCCCCGAGCTTCAATCCGGGCACCCGGTTGAACGATCAGCGTACCGCCACGAGCCTGGCCGGATGGGTCCGTACCAGCCGCGCCACCCCTGATTACTGTGCCAGGCTGAATAGTCAACACCGCTCCCGTACGCACGTAGATGAACCCACGAATCAGATAAACTTTGTCAGCTGTCCAATTGGTGTTTGCTGTAATACTGGTAACTACCTCCTCAATCGGCTTGTCAGCCGCGCTGAACGAGCCACTAAACTGAGCCGTTTGGCCATTGGCAACAACTGAAATGGTAGTACCGGGGTTTTGTGGCACTGTTACTACTAATTGCGTCGACGTTGCAGAAACAACCTGTGCAGGCACCGTACCAAAGGTGACACTGTTGCTGGCGGGGGTTGTGTTAAAGTTGGTACCCGTGATAACAATCGTTGAGCCGACCGGTGCCGATGTCGGGTTGATGCTTGTAATTGTCGTTACCGGGGCAGGTTGTTCAGTTTCGTTTTTACAAGCCGATACGACTGCGAACAGACCCACTATGAGAAGCAGGAGATAAGGCCAGCGTTTGATGAAATTCATAAACAGATTGGATTTGGTTTAACGTTTATTAGCTTATTTAACTTATCAGGGTATTATTAATTAAGGAACTATGATGCGTCGGCCGAAGGTATACACGCCAGTCAAAGTAATATATTGACCTCGCCGGAACACCCGCACATTCTGGTCAGCGGTGGCGTTTTGCGACGTAACATCGCTACCAATTTTGCTGTCGTCATTGTAATCCTGCGCGAAGCGAACCGGCGCGTTCAAAATATCCTGGATGCCCAATCGAACCTCAAATTGCTTTTTGAAGGTCCGGGCAACGTTCAAGTCAATCACGTTTCGAGGCAGCTCATACACGGTAGGCTGGTTCTGATTACCCACGGCAAAGATGCGCGGCCCAGCAACATTGTAGAGAATGTTAGCCTGCCAACCCGACTCCAAGTTTGCGTAGTAAGCACCGGCGTTGATCAGGTAGGGCGACTGACTGGCTAATGCCCGCTCCGAGGCCTGAATGTTAGTCAGGTCATACTGGCCGATCCGTCCGCTCAAATCCGGTCCAGTAACAGACTGGCCTAAATTGATCCGACTGTTGATAATTGACGCGTTACCGACTAACTGTAAATTTTGCAGGAAGATGCTGGACGACGTAGCGAAGCTTTTACGGAATTCAATTTCCACCCCATAGTTACGGGCCGACTGTGCATTAATAAACGTGTACCCCAAGCCATTAGCAGTCGGCAACAGGAATGTTTCGATTGGATTCTTAAATTGCTTGAAAAAGCCCGTCACTGAAATTACTTCATTAGGAGTCGGGTAAAACTCGTATTTGGCATCTATGTTTTGAATGGTTGCGGTTGTCAGGGACGGATTACCACGCACGTCGGCCAGTAGGTTAAAGTCAAAGTAGGTAAACGGGGCTAACTCCCGAAGTTCTGGCCGGTTCACGGTGGCAGAGTAAGCTAACCGGATGTTTTGCCGCTCATTCAGTTTGTAAATAAGGTTAAGTGATGGCAATGGGCTGAACAAGCTCCGGTCCACCAAATCTGTCGGCACCAAATTAATGTCAGAACGCAGCGTTTGGTTGTTGAACTCTCCCCGGAAACCCAGCGTCACGTTTACGCGGGAACCAAGATTAACGTCGCCCTGCACATAAGCGGCTCCGTATGTGTTAATACCCCGATATGAATCTAAGTCTTTCGTTCCGTCGAGCAGTGAGAAACCACCGGGCTGACCCGTTATGTTCCCCAGGCTGAAGATGGTGTTGATCGGTTGACCCGTGATAGAAGCTTGTACATTACCAACCCGCTCGTAGCCGTAGAAACGCGCCGAATACCCCCGGTTACGTTGCTCACCATAAAAACCTGCTTTGACCCGATTTGGCTCACGATCAGTTGGGTTACCAAACGTGTGCTCGTAGTTACCGATCAGCGACACTACGTTCTCGTTAAGGGTCGAGTAGAACCGGCCATTGTCAATTGGATTAGGCTGGTTTGGGATAACTGCCGAGAACGGGGCCAATTGTCCGTCCGGTCCGGTTGACCCGCTCACACGCTGGAACCGTGCCCGCTTCCAGTCTGGCTCCCAACGACCCGAATAACTGTAAGCACCAATCCAGTTGAATTTGGACAGTTCGCTGAACGAATGTTCGCCTGATACCTGCGTACTGACAATACTACGGTTTTCAAACCGCTCCGAAAACGCCTGAACGTCAACGCCATCAACCACACGCTGACCTAACCGGTTGAGCGTTTCAGTCGTGCTCAGGAGGTTAAACAGCGTTTTCCATTCCAGCGTAAAGCGGGGGGTGAAACGCAGCGTCCAGTTATGCAAAACGCCCAAACGCGTCTGACGTTGATAGTTGGCGTCGTCATACCGCTCGAACACGTCGTTGGCTAATGCTCCGTTCTGGTAAATACTGAGGTCGACATCAGCGTATTGATTCGTCAGGCTGTAATTGATACTGGTGAGGTTGCTAACACGTGTATTACCTACATCGAACCGACGACCGAGGTTGACGGCTAAACGCAGATCGGGGGCAACCGATATCTGGCGAAGTCCCCACGAATTTGGCAGTTGACGGGCGTAAGCGGCCCGTTGGGCTGCACTCAGCGCGTTAAAATCGTTGGCTCGGGCGGGGAAGCTGGTTGGAATTTGCTGATCTTTGTTCCACAAACCTACCGCACTCAAACCGCCCCGGTCGTGAGTCTGTACACTACGAAAGGTCGTGTTGGGCCGGTAGCCGATTGTGAAACCGGCATCAGTAAAATTCTGCTCAGGCCGACGTTTCGTGTAGATCTTGATAACACCACCCGCAAAATCACCCGGTAGCTCAGCCGAGCCAGATTTGAAGACAATCATCCGGTCGAGTATGTTACTTGGCACAATGTCGAACGAGAATGAGCGGGATTCTACTTCTGTTGATGGTGTAATGACGTCATTAATCAATACAGAGTTGTAACGCGTACCCAGTCCCCGAATCAATACAAAGCGGTTATCCACAATACTAATACCCGGTACCCGGCGGATGGCCGCTGCGGCATCGCGGTCTTGGGATTTCTGAATTTGCTGGGCTGAAATACCCACCGCCATGGGTTTGAGCTGCTTGATCTCGGTGATTACGGCAATTTCAGTATTAGTCGCCCGGTTAGCCCGCACAACCACTTCTTGCAAGGACTTGCCTTCTTCGTCCAGCTCGGTATCAATGGCGGTCGTGTTGCCCGACTCGACCCGAACGTTTGGAATGGTCTTCGTCTGGTAAGAAACGTAGGAGATAACGACGTTCTGTGTTCCGGCGGGTACGTTGGCGAGCGTGAAAGCGCCTTCAATGTCGGTGGTGGTACCGAGTTGAGTACCGCCTATCTGGACGGTGCAACCGATGAGAGCCTCTTTGGTTTTACCGTCTTTGATAATGCCCCGGACGGTGCCGGTTTGTGCCAGAAGGGCAAAGGGAAGCAGAGAGAATAGAGTAAGTAATACGTTCCGTTTCATATTGGATTAGTTGGTATCGCTTTCGCACCGCAAAGCTACCAGCCCAATATTACGCCAACGTTACCCAAGTGTTACGCCTGGATTATATTTAGACACAACGATAACATCCTATAAATCAATATGTTAACTCTACTAAATAAATGCCAATGATAATTCTGTGCATAACTTATGTATCTACTTTTTCTACCGTTTAATTAGCGCTTGCAGCTACTTTATTCGGTAATGCCATTTGAGGTTCCAATTGCACTTATCGGGTCTTCCTGCCAGAAACCATTGACGAAATTGTACAGAATCTGGTTTCCCCGCTTCAGGAGGAAGGTAGGAATCTGGCCCAGAAGCAGGGGACGGGCGGGAAGTTTACCATCGTAAAGCAGATGTACCGGTTGCGAAGGGTAGCTCTCTTTTTTAGATCTTTTGACCTTGAATACTGTTACTCCTTCGTTGCGTAGAGCCGCTAAATCCAACCGGCGCAGGTCTGCCACCGAGTCGATCATAGTAGTGTGAACGCGGGCAGCGGATAAGGTCAAACCGGTGGCGTCGATTTCTTCCAGACCGTGAAACGTTGATAGGTCGCCAATGTCTTCGACGACACTTTTATACCGGAACGTCCGGGCCGAGTCTGTGTTGACCTCCTGCCGGTTAATACCAATGTCCAGCACAACGGGCTTGCCGTTCCGCACAACCGTCGCGTTCCGAATCAGCACGTCGAACAGAGCGCGGCCATTTTCGGGAATAGCCTGATACTCGGCAATACGCTCCTGTTTATACGATTCATCGGCAAGAGCGATCAGAGCGGTTAGAATGGCGACGAAATTCAGCCGACGGATTGTCATTTTCTCTGCGTCGCCCGCGTAGCCACCCGATTCGATCAGAATCAGCGTGGTTCCCCACTTCTGAATGTTGTCGCCAAAGGCCCGTGGTTCAAACTCGTCGTCATAGCGGGCTATTTGCCCCGGCACGAACTGTTGCAGCACCCGGTTCATGCCCACTATAAGCTGCATGGACCGCTGCCGCACCTCGTTCACGCTCCGGGCGGGGTCATAGGCCGTGGCTAAAAACGAAATTACTGCCTGTTTACTAGTTCTGCCTACGTTATAAAGTGGATTTTGGTCGTGCAGGTTGAAACCCACGAGTGGTTTTAGCGTCTGCTGTAGGTTTTTGAGCAATCGACCTTCGGGGGTTTGGAGCCGGAGGGCATCGCGGTTCATGTCGATGTCGGTGGCGGTTCGGCGCTGAAACCGCTCGGCCCCGTCGGGGTTGAGCATCGGCACAGCGTAGAGCGTTGTACTGGCCAGAATCACCTGCCGCAGGCTGTCGAACCCGTCGTTTTCGGTTTTCAGAAAGTTGAATAGGTCGAACAGCGCCATTGTGGCGGTCGCTTCGTTACCGTGCATCTGGCTCCAGAGCAGAATTTTGGCCGGTCCTGTTCCGGCTGTCACCTGATAAATAGCCCGCTTTTCCTGCGACTCGCCCACCTGACTGACGGACAGCGGTCCCTGCCCGTTCAGGCTGTCCAATAGCGGAACAATGTCGCGGTGCTTGAACCGGCGGTGCGTAAACGCCTGCTCTTCATACGTACGGTGCGCATCGTGCAGCCGACGCGCCATCTCCTGTGCCTGAGTCATCGAAAAAAAGAGAGACACGAATACTATTGATGCAAGTTGCCCGATTCGTGTTTTCATCTGCTTACATTTTTTGTCCAAGAATTAACCCAACTGCCGAAGCGAGTAAGCACAATACTACGTTCAGGCCAATGTTGAGAAGTGCGGCTCCGGTGTGGCCGTTTTGCAGCAACGCAAGCGTGTCATAGCTAAAGCTGGAAAACGTGCTTAGTCCACCACAAAAACCCACCCCCATCAGTAACCGCGTTTCCTCGCCCATTGTCCTGCCCAGTGCCCACCCCATCACAACGCCCAGCAAGGCGCTGGCTGCCACATTGACGAGCAGAATAGCGGTCGGAAATGGCGTCCTTATAAGTGTAGCGGGCAGAAACCGTCCGATGTGATAACGCAGCAAACTGCCCACGCCCCCACCCATAAAAACCAGCAGATACGCTTTCATGCGGGCAATAATAGCGAAAAAGACGGTACTACAGAGCCGTTGGTCGCTCCTGTTCGGCCGGGGTGCTGTCTTTTTCGCTATCATTGCCAAACAGCCATTGATTCGATGGTATAAAGAAGCAAAACCAGTATATTATTCCAGCTCCATGGCTCAAAATCAACTTAAGAAACTGTTGGGCGTTGGCTTCGGCGTGGCGGTCACCATTGGCGGCACCATCGGCACCGGCATTTTGCGAAAACCCGGCCCCATTGCGCAGGACCTGGGCAACCCGGTGCTCATCATCGCCGTTTGGTTAGCCGTTGGGCTGTATGCGCTGGTGGGGGCACTCTCGGTAATTGAGTTAGGGACCATGTTACCCACGGTTGGAGCGTGGTACGTGTATGTCCGGCGAGCGTTTGGTAACTACGTGGGCTTCATCATCGGCATCAGCAGTTGGCTCGGCAGCGTGTCGGCTATGGCTTTTGGAGCTGCCGTTATGAGCGAATACATCGGCTTGCTGGTTCCTGCCCTGATCGACTATCAAAAGGGGGTTGCCATCAGCATTCTGCTGGCATTTGTGGGTTTCCACTGGCTTGGCGTTCGCTCGGCCAGCCGGGCGCAGGAGATAATGAGTGTGCTGAAAGCCGTGGGGCTGCTGGCGTTTGTCCTTGTTTGCTTCACGGCATCACCCGAGAAAACAGCGTTGGTGTCGCCCGCCGACGTCCGTCCGTTGGCCGAGGGAGGCATGTGGCTGGGTATATTAGCCGCGCTGCAATCTGTCTTTTATACGTATGACGGCTGGCAAACGGCAGCTTACTTTACCGAAGAGGACGTTGACCCAAGCCGCAACCTGCCCCGCTCCATGATTAGCGGTGTTTCGCTGATCATCGGCATTTATATCCTGGTTAACCTGGCGTTGCTCTACGTCCTGCCCGTGCAGACGCTGGCGGGTTCCAAACTTCCGGCCTCCGATGCCGTGCAGTTGCTCTTCGGGGCGCGCGGGGCACAGATTGTGACGTTTCTGCTGATGATTTCGATCATGGGCATCATCAACGCCCAGATCATGTTCAATCCCCGCGTAATCTTCGCGATGGCCCGCGACGGGCTGTTTTTCAAGTTCGCTACGGTAGTCAACGCGGGCGGCACCCCCGCCTATGCCACCTTGCTGACGGCGGTTGCGTCTATTGGTATGATTCTGACCAATACGTACAGCCAACTCTCCGACATCGCCACGTTTTTCTTCGTGCTCTGCTACGCAGCGAGTTTCGCAGCCCTGATCCGGCTTCGCCAAACTGAACCTGACCTCCCCCGGCCGGTGCGGGCGTGGGGCTATCCATTTACCACCTGGACGTTACTACTGATATCGCTGGCATTTTTAGCGGGCGTTGTCATCGGTGACTTTTCGAGCAGCCTTTACGCCATTGGATTCATTGCGGTGAGTTACCCGGTGTATTTGCTCATAAAAAAGTGAGTAGCGACTACTGGAAAGTCAAGATTTAGTTCATGCAATCGTCCCAATTAATTTCAATTATTTCTTTATTTCAGAAAAATAACTTTCATTTGACTTATCTACTGATAAAATATACCTATCAGCGGAAAAGGCTATATATCAAGCGTATAGCTCCTCCACAATTCACCCTTATTCCACCTCTCTCATGAAAAAGATTTTTACCACCCTGCTGTTCTTTCTGTCTCTTATTTCGGCTTTCAGCCAAAAGGCACCTTCCAACGAACCAGGTTCCAAAGAACCACCCCAAGCCGACACAACAGATATACGTGTATTGTCAATGCCTGCCGGGTTTATTCCTGCCGGTAACTCTACAAAAGCCATTCCGTTGGGTAGTTCAATGATTGCCAAGGAAGAAGGCCTTAATGAGTCGAATAACACAGCGGCTACGGCCATGCCACTGGGTTCTACTTCGGTGAGGCTACGTGGGAATCTTTTTCCAAATGGCGATATTGATTTCTATTCGTTTACGGCAAACGCGGGTGATCGCGTTCATGCGGCTGTGATGACGGCGTTCAGTGCGGGTAGTTCGACCGATAGCCAGCTCAGTCTGATTGCGTCAGATGGCACCACGGTGCTTGAATTTGATGACGATAATGGTTCGTTTGCCGCGCTTTCATCATCCATTGCCGGGGCTATTATTCCTGCGTCGGGTACGTACTACCTGAAAATAAATGACTTTACGGCCGCGACAACCAGCATACGGTCGTATGATCTGTACCTGAAGGTGCAAAGTGGTAGCCCTACGCCTGAAGTGGAAGGCAACGATACCCCCGCAACGGCTAATGATGCACCGGCCAGTGGCTGGATCAGCGGGTCGAGGAACCCGGCCGCAGCCACCGAACAGGACTGGTTTGCCTTAAACTTAGTGGCTGGCGAGACGGTGTTCCTGAGTCTGGATTTAGACCCGGAGCGGGATGGCGTTACCTGGAACGGCCGCTTGGGGTTTGCCCAGTTTGGCGATGCTGCTAATCAGATAGTGGTCGTGAATGATGCCGGAGCTACTGAAACACCTAATCCGACCATCCCGTCGGAAGCCTTCTTTTTTACCGTTAAAGAAACCGGAACGTATTACCTGTTTGTCGATTCAGCCACCCCAGCCACCGGCGGGCCAACGGCCACCTACACGCTTTCGGCTGCCAAACTCGATGCCATTCCCGGCTACGCGAATTACGCATCGGCAGATGTCCCAAAAACAATCGGTCCAGGCACGGGTAGTGTAACGTCGACCATCACGATTCCTGACACCAAACTAATCAAAGACTTAGCCGTACGCATTACGCTCAATCATGCCCTGATGGCGGATATAGACGCGATGCTCACCACGCCGGAAGGGAACCAGATTGCCTTGTTTACCGATATAGGCGCTACGGCAGCCGGTGGGGAAATCCAGATGGATGTACGGTTTGATGATTATAATGCGATACCACCGAGTTTCGTGGTGTTAAAACCCGTTGGACTAATGCCGGAGCTTGGTTCTAAACTGGACCAGTTGAAAGGCATGAAAACCAACGGAACCTGGACATTGACCCTGTACGATGATGGGGCCAATGCGTCCGGTGGAACACTTACCGCCTGGTCGCTGGACGTGCTGGAAGATACGACCCCGGCAAGCCTGTCTACCGCCACAACCATCTACAGCCAGAATTTTGAAAGCAGTGACGGTGGTTTTACGCACTCCGGCGCGGCCGACGAGTGGGCGCGGGGAACGCCTAATACCCCGGCGACTCCTGGGATTGCAGCTTTTACAACGGCTAACAGTGGGGTGAACTGCTGGAAAACTGATTTGACCGGGACGTACGAGATAAACAGTAATCAACTGTTGGAATCAGCAGACATTGACCTGACCGGTGTAACGTCCAATACCATTACGTTGAGCTGGGCTATGAAGTACCAGATGGAGAGTGCCACTTTCGACAATCTGGATGTGTACGTTGAGGAAGTGGGCGGCAGCGGTACGACACAAAACGTATTCACTTGGTTAGGTGCCACCCAAAACGTAGTGCTGGGCAATCCGACCGTAAACGTGGGGATGGCATCGGGTTGGGGGACTTATTTCGCGGACATCAGTGCGTTCAAAGGAAAAACCGTCAGAATCAAGATAAGACTCCGCTCCGACAATAGCGTTCAACTGGCAGGAGTTGCTATTGACGACGTCGCTATATACGCAGCCTGCACCACACCCACTGTTCCGGTATTAGCCGCAACGAATCAAACGACAATCTGCACGGGTAGTGTCACATCGCTGTCGGCCACGTGCAGCGTGGGAACGGTGAACTGGTATGATGCTGCGGGCACTGGGTTGCTGTTTACCGGCTCGCCCTTTACGACGACTGCGCTCACGGCCAACACCATCTACAACGTTCGGTGTGAGAATGGACCGTCGTGTCTGAGTCCTTTCGTTCAGACCACTATTACCGTTGATCCCCAAACCGTAGGCGGCACCGTCGCGGGCAGCACGACCGTATGCGCGGGAACCAACAGCACCACGCTGACCCTATCGGGCAATGTAGGAACCGTTCAGAAGTGGCAGTCGGCACCCAGCGCTGATTTCAGTAGCCCGACCGACATTGCCAACACCACTACGAGCCTGACGTTAAGTAACTTATCCCAAACCACGTACTACCGCGCCGTGGTCAAAAGTGGCGCGTGCAGCGTTGCCAATTCGGGTACTGCCGTCGTCACGGTTGATGCCTTAATCACAGCCACTATCAGCGGAGCCTCAACGGTGTGTTCAGGCCAGTCCACGGTGCTCACCGCATCGGGCGGCAGCAGCTTCCTGTGGAGCACGGGCGAAACGACGGCCACCATCTCGGCCACGGCGGGTACTTACTCGGTGACGGTGAGTTCGGGCAGTTGCTCGGCTACGGCTACGGCCACTGTGACGGGTGTCGCCAATCCCATTGCCACCATCGTTGGCACCCTGACCGTTTCTCCGGGCGGCAGCACAACACTGACCGCATCGGGGGGAACCAGTTTCACCTGGTCAACGGGCGAGACAACGGCCAGTATCTCGGCCACGGCGGGTCCCTACTCGGTGACCGTTGCCAACAGCAGTGGCTGCACCAGCACCACCAGCGTCACGGTGACAACAGTCAGCCCGGCTAACCAGCCACCCGTTGCCACGTCCAATGCCAACCAAACGGCTACGGTGGGCGTGGCCTTCACGTACACCGTCAACGCCTTCTCCGACGAGACGCCCAACTCGCTGAGCTACACCGCCAGCATCAGTCCCACGAACGGCTTCAACTTCGATCCGGCTACGCGTATCATATCCGGTACACCCAGTATGTCGGGGGTATCGAGTGTAACGGTGACGGCCACCGATCCGGGCAGTCTGTCGGCCAGTACGACATTTACCATCACGGTGAATCCGGCAGTGGTGACACCTACGGCCCCCTTCGCCATCACGGGCGTGACGACCATCGACTGTACGCCGGTGGCCAATCGGATCAACATCAATTTTAACCCCCGCTATGCAGGCCTGAATGGGCAGCCGATCAGCTTCTCGGTGGTCAATGAATTGTCACCGACGACGGCTCCCGGACCCTATACGCTGCAGCTTTACTCTGACAACCCGACCATTATCCTGAAGGCGGTTCAGAGCGGGACGGCAGGGGAAACCAGCTTTAGCTATAACTGGTTAGCGGCCTGCAACAGTCTGAGCATGGTGACCCCCAACAACACGGCTCCTACGGTAGCAAATGCCATCCCGCCCCAGAGTGCAACCGTGGGGCAAGGCTTTAGCTACCCCGTCCCGGCCAACACCTTTACCGATGCCGAAACGCCCAATCAGTTGACCTTATCGGCCAACGGGTTGCCGCCGGGCCTGACTTTCAGTGGCAGCACCATCAGCGGGACGCCCTCGACAACGGTGGGATCGCCTTTCTCGGTGACGATAACGGCCACTGATCCGGGCAGTTTGTCGGTCGCTACGAGCTTCACCATTACGGTGAGTCCAGCGGCCTCAATGACCCCCACGGGAGCCTTCAGTATCACAGGCGTAACGACCATCGACTGTACACCGGTGGCTAATCGTATCAACATCAACTTCACCCCCCGGTATGCGGGTCTGAATGGTCAGCCGATCAGCTTCTCGGTAGTCAACGAGTTGTCGCCGACGACGGCTCCGGGTCCTTACTCGCTCAGCCTGTACCCCGATAACCCGGTTATTACCCTCAAAGCGGTTCAGAGCGGTACGGTAGGGGAAGCCAGCTTTAGCTATAACTGGTTAGCGGCCTGCAACAGCCTAAGCATGGTGACGCCCAACAACACGGCCCCGACGGTGGCCAACGCCATCCCGCCCCAGAGTGCAACGGTAGGCCAAGGCTTCAGCTACCCCATTCCGGCCAACACTTTCACCGATGCCGAAACGCCTAACCAGTTGACCTTATCGGCCAACGGGTTGCCGCCGGGCCTGACCTTCAGCGGCAGCACCATCAGCGGGACGCCCTCGACAACGGTGGGATCGTCTTTCTCGGTGACGGTAACGGCCACTGATCCGGGCAGTTTGTCGGTAGCCACAAGCTTTGCCATCACGGTGAGTCCAGGAACCTCCATGACCAGCACCGCTCCCTTCGCTATCACGGGCGTAGCGACAGTGAGTTGCACGGTGATTAGCGCGGGGCAGCGGCAGGTGAGCTTTACGCCCCAATACGCGGGCACTACGGGCCAGCCGATCAGTTTCTCGGTGGTCAACGAATTGTCGCCAACAACGGCACCGGGACCTTACACGCTACGGCTCTATACCGACAATCCGGTCATCAACCTCAAAGCGACGCAGAGCGGGACAGCCGGTGAAGTTAGTTTTGCCTACAACTGGCTGACAGCCTGCAACAGCGGCAGTGGAGCGAGGGTCGGGGTTGAGCCAGTGGCTACACTAAGCGTTCGCGTGCTGGGTAACCCGACTCAAAACGGGCAGCTATCCGTAGAGGTAACGGGCACGGCCGGTCAGCCGTTGCGGCTGACCCTGACCGACTTGCGTGGGCAAGTCATCGGCTCGCATCAGGTGGAGCAGGCAACGTCGGTTGAGCGGCATAGCTTCCAGATTGGCCGACAGTCGGCGGGAATACTGTTGCTGCGGGCCAGTACCCCGACTCAGGTGCAGACGGTGAAAGTGCTGAAAACAGAGTAAACCAAAACCTGAAAACGAACGGCCACCGGCGTACTAATAGCCCTTAGCTGCTCGTCGTTTACCGAAGACCCCACTATCTTCTAATCCGATGATTAGAAGATAGTGGGGTCTTCTCGTTTAGAACCGCTCATGAATTTGCCGGAGCAACTCCGTCGTCTGCCGACGCACGGCGGCCACTGACCCCGTAAAATTATTGTTCATAACGCTGAAATAGAGCGTTTTACCCCGTTTAGTCACGATATAGCCGCTCAGGTTGTAGACCCCACTTAGCGAACCGGATTTGGCGAAAATATAAGGCTTACCTGTCATCGCCAGTCCCCGTAACGTACCTGACTGACCAGCCGCCGGGAGCAACGCAAACAGCCGTTGCTGCGGCACAATAGCCGCAATCTTCGTTAACAGGTCGATCAGGACGTTGGGCGTGAAGAGATTGTACCGCGATAACCCCGACCCGTCCACCCATTTTGCCGAAGCGGCCGGGTAGCGCAGCACCGAGTCGGCCATCCGACGTAACTCGGCCACCGGATGAAGCCGAGCCGAGCCGGGCGATATCAGACCGCGCTCAGCCGACACCATGAACAGAACCTGCTCGGCAAACTGGTTATCGCTCACGTGCAACATCCGTTTATAAAGCGAGTCGGTTGGCGAACCGCGCAACACCCGGACCGACGTGGGGGTGGACTGGTTGATAATTTCGACGGGACGGTGCAACGTATCGGCCAGCAACTGAGCCGTTAGGTGGGCTGACCATCGGAACGGCACGTCCTGACGGGTAATTGTGCCACGGGCGGGGCGCACAAACTGATTACTGAATTCGGCACGACGAATATCCTTCACTGGCTCCGCATCGGGCGCTGTTTGTAGGCTGTCCTTGAACCGATACGGGCTACTGTGTCCATCCGTAAACCGGACAACGTTCCCATAAATCGGCATCGGCGCTAATTCAGATGAGTAGTCATCATTATAATCGTCCCACGCCCAGCCCGGCCCATAGCGCGGGCCATCGTAATTAGCCGGGGAGAAAAACAATCGTTCAGGTCGGCTGCGCAGAAAAGATAGTGCGCTTGTGTCGGGCAGGTCGGGATGGAGCAGGAGCGGGTTACCCGTTCCCCAGAAAATCAGCGAATCGGGCTGAGCCACGCCTGGCCGGACGATATAAAGCAACGTCGGCAGCGAGTCGGGCAGGGTCAGTAGACCGGCGTAAAACGTAAACAGTTTTGTGTTCGACGCCGGGGTGAACGGCCGGTTGGCGTTGTGCTGAATTAGGTATTTGCCTGTGGCCGGATCATACAGTGCAACCCCGGCAGCATGGTTGGCATAGATGGAATTCGTGCGCAGGTCGCGGGCAATGCGCCGGGCTGGCGAACAACTAACTAATAAGCACCCGACTACAACAGCAAGAAAGAGGTGTTTCACGAAGAAGGTGTTTAAGTACGTGAGTGACTAAGTGCGTAAGTACCCTATAAACTTACACACTTAGTCACTCACGCACTCGAACACCCACCCATACTCACCGCGCAATAACGATCTTTTGCGTCATCACAGCATCACCCGCTTTCAGCCGGACGAAATACAAACCCGCCGGTAGCTGACTCAGGTCAAGTTGCTGGCTAAACGTCGTACCGCCCACTTTAACGGTCGATTGCCGGAGCGCCTGACCGGTGGGTCCGGTGACGGTTAATGCCGCTTCGGCAATCGGTCTGTTGAGATCGGCTTCAACTCGAATCAGGCCCGTACTAACCGGATTTGGATAGACCGTGAATCGACCGGCGCTCACTGGTTCGCTGGCGAGTATTGGCGGTGGGGGTGGCACCTGTATTTCCAGGTTATCAATGGCCCAGCCCCAACCATTCACTAATTGATCGGCAAAGAGCCGGAACCGAATCAAGATCGTTTGCCCCGCCCGAAAATTTCCCGTTTCTAACAACGATACGGTCCGCCGTTTGTAGAGCGATGGCGTTCCCACCGCCGTTGAATTCTGCTCGTTCGACTGGCCCGGCGCAAAACTACGGTTGAACGTCGTCAGCCAGTCGCTTTGAGCGCTGGAACTGTAACCGTCGAGCAGTGGCCGCCAGGTTCGCCCGTTGTTGCTGGAGCCTTCTACAATCACGTAATCAAAGAAACCTTCATCACCAAACCGGCTTCCCTGCTCATTCGGCTCCACCAGCACAATCTCATCGTAGCGCATGACTGCACTGTCGGGATCAGCCTTGAGCGTGATTGGCGCCAGCAGCACGTATTCATAGTTGCTTTGAAACTGGTAGCTGCTGCCACTGCGATAGGGGTGCTCTGAATGGACCGCCGGATTAGAAAAACTGGCCGGTGTGGTTACGCTGAAACCGTAACTAACAAAATCAGTGGAGGCTGTGGTACCCTGAAAGTTATTAGCATACTGGTTGCGCGGGGCTTGCGGGGCCACGACCGTTAAGTCATAAAAGCCCGTTGCGGGGTTAACGGTTTGGTTTCTGGCCCGCGACGAATCCCGCGCCACAATTCGGTATGTCAGTTTGTCACCCACTTTGAGCGAGTTCGCCGGGAGAATAATCTGGTTCACATACACACTATCGTACAAAATACCGTCAATGGGACTCCGGCTGTAGCGCAGCGGCAAGGCGGGCTGAGCTTGTCCGTTAAGTTGATACTCTACATAGGCCGTGTCGATACCCGTTGGCCGGTTGTCCGAAATACGGACGTAAATCGGCAAACTATCAGCCACGGCGGTCGTGAAAATGAAGTTCTTCGGCGGGCTGTAGCGAACGGTTGGTGGGACGTTGTCCGGTCCAACCAGAACGCGGTGATAAGACTGCTGACCGGCGGGCAGTTTACCGGGGTTCGTAAACGCCCGGCCCGACGCATCCTGCGCCTGAAAATAATACCAGATGTCGCCCTGCGCCTGAGCAGCCGGGAGTGTGTATCGGTACTCGTCGGTGGTGCCAACCCGGGCGGG
The DNA here is from genome assembly GCF_054779955.1 of Spirosoma arcticum. Classification (NCBI taxonomy): domain Bacteria; kingdom Pseudomonadati; phylum Bacteroidota; class Cytophagia; order Cytophagales; family Cytophagaceae; genus Spirosoma; species Spirosoma arcticum. The sequence goes on along the minus strand of NZ_BAAGXG010000002.1, from coordinate 64,991 downwards.
CGTAACCGCCGTAACCGTCGAATCGGTGGCCATGGGCGGACCTTTGCGGTAGAACAGCCGCACCGACCCATTCGCGATGGTTGTGTCGCTGATGACGTGGGTACTGAACACCAAATCCCTGATATCTTCGCTGCTTTCCAGCGGCTCGTGCAGCACCGACGTTGTTTTCCATTCCATGTCCAGCAGCGCGTTCAATACCAGCGGCCCCGGCGAGTGAATAGCTTCGGCATTGGCCAACTGGGGCGTCATCAGTGAATTAGGGTCTCGGGCGGGGTAGGTATTTTCGTCAAGGTGATACAGACTCGATCCCCGGTCAAAGGTGGATGGCGCGTAGAGCTTGGCGCGTTGACCCGTATTGCGTCTCAGGATCGGCCCGTTGAAGAACAGGTTATTGCCCGTGAATTGCCGAAACAGGAGCGTCGAGTTGTCGGGAAAAGCGTCCGTCGACGACACTAAGCGCTGCCCCTGATTATTCTCAATGAAATGGTCGTACACCCCCGGGAAACCATTCGACAGGTATTGGCCGACGTTCCCGTTTTCGGGCGCAGTGAAGTACCCGATGAAGCCCAGGCCGTGGCATATCTCGTGCAACACAACGGAAACCAGGTCCGTTTGTCCGGCGGGTGGATTGGCATCTAAGCCGTAATACCAATTGTTGTTACGATTAAAATCAGCCTCTATATCTGGTTCGCCCGGATTGTTGAGCTGCCGCCGGGCAATTTTTTCGGCCAGCGCAATCGGATAAATGCCGTTTGCTTTCTGAGTGCCATCGGAGCCGACCTCTATCGTGGTCGGTCCGGCGGAACCCAGAACACCCCGGTCCTGCTGACTCCAGTTGGCCTGAATGCGGATGGGCACCGACGACACAATGATGTTTGCCCAGATGTCGACGGCGTATTGAAAAGCGGTTTGTGCCTCGGGCGAAAAACCGGAATAAGTGACAACAATCTGCGCTGTAGGCGCTTGCCGCGCCCTGGGATTTTGGCGTCCCCTCAAAAAAGCGTCGGGCGGCAGAATCCGGGTGAACACGTCCCGCTCAGTCTTGTAGCATATGGTTTTTTGAGGAGGCAGAACCGCGTGCAGTTGCCGGGCCAGTTGGCCGTAAGCCCCCGTGGGAGCCGATGGCGTCGATTTAACCGTTCCAGTTGGGGAAATAGGTTGGCCCTGCACCAGCAGGGGCAGCGTAAGTCCGGCTGCGATACGCCACACCAGCGCAAGCCCGGCCCGGATTGGCCGGGTCAGTCCAGGCCGGTCCAATCCGGGCCGGGCCGATAAATTCCGATAAAGCATGTAGATTTCGTAAACTTGGGTCAATACTTAACGTACGTTTAGTTGGGGCGGGGCGTTGCAGGCAACTGAACGATAACAAGTGGTTAATTTCAATTAGTTACCTCCCGTGTGGGCGTCGCTCAGGCCGGTTCTTCGGTGCGTTTCAGCACCAACGACACAGAGTTCAGGCAGTACCGCATTCCGGTTGGCTTCGGCCCATCATTGAACACATGACCAAGGTGCGCGTCGCAGACATTGCACAGTACTTCAACACGAAACATGCCGTGGCTGTAATCTTTCTCCTGGCGAATGCGATCTTCCTCAAGGGGTTCGGTGAAACTGGGCCAGCCCGTTCCCGACTCGAACTTAGTTGTCGACTCGAACAGCTCAGTGCCGCAGCACACGCAGGCGTATAAACCGGGATCGTGCGCTTCGCAGTACTCGCCTGAAAAAGCCCGCTCCGTGCCTTTACCACGAGCCACCCTGTATTGTTCCGGCGTCAACTGCTGCCGCCACTCCTCATCGGTTTTAATAACTTTCTGAATCATACTCATTCGGATAATTGTTGGATGCAACACTATAAACGTAAAACGGATAGTCGCCCGATTTGTGTTTTTCGAGTTGTAAATTCGCACAAAGAAATGAGTTTTTAGTTTGTGCGGTTCCCCGCCGGGATTTGTAGTTGGCTGACCCATTCTTTTGCTCTTGCGTCAGCCAACTACAAATCCCGGCGGGGAACCGCACAAACTAAAAATCACTAACTGAAAAGACCCTTTGACCGTCCGCCAGATTTTACAGCAGTTTTGGGGATATGACGCCTTCCGGCCCATGCAGGAAGACGTGGTCAATACTGTGCTGGCCCGGCAGGATGCGCTCGTGCTGATGCCCACCGGCGGGGGTAAATCCATCTGTTTCCAGATACCCGCTCTGGCCATGAAAGGCGTTTGCATCGTTGTTACGCCCCTCATTGCGCTCATGAAGGATCAGGTTGAGCAACTGCGTCGGCGGGGCATTCCGGCAGCGGCCATCTACTCGGGCATGAACTACCGCGAGATCGACACCACGCTCGACAACTGCATCTACGGCAATACTAAATTCCTGTATCTCTCACCCGAACGGCTCCGCACCGAACTTGTTATCGAACGCGCCAAGTTAATGACCGTTTGTCTGCTGGCCGTGGACGAAGCGCACTGCGTTTCGGCCTGGGGTTATGATTTCCGACCGCCTTACCTGCAAATTGCTGAGTTCCGCGCTCTAATTCCCGAAACGCCGGTTATTGCCCTGACGGCTTCGGCCACGCCCGAGGTGCAGACCGATATTCTGGACAAACTGGCGATGCGTTCGCCTGAGGTGTTTCGGCAGACATTCGCCCGCCCGAACCTGTCGTATTCGGTCAGGCTGGACGAAAATAAAGAAGACCGGCTATTGCGTATTTTGGAGCGCGTGCCGGGTTCTGCCATCGTTTACGTCCGAAGCCGCAAACAAACGCAACAGGTAGCGCAGATGCTCATCCGGCAGAATATTTCCGCCGATTTTTACCACGCGGGCCTGACGAATGAGCAACGATCCGCCAAACAGGACGCCTGGATTCAGAATAAAACGCGGGTAGTGGTGGCGACAAACGCCTTTGGGATGGGTATCGACAAACCCGACGTCCGCGTGGTAGTTCACCTCGACGTACCCGATTCATTGGAAGCCTATTACCAGGAAGCAGGCCGGGCCGGGCGCGACGGGCAGAAAGCGTACGCCGTAATGCTCTACACGACCGGTGATCTGGAGAATCTGCGGTTCCGTACCGAGCAGCTTTACCAACCCGTGGCCATGCTGCGCCGGGTGTATCAGGCCATTGCCAACTACACGGCCGTGCCGCTGGGCGGGGGCGAATTCAGCAGCTACGACTTCGACCTGAGCGCGTTTACGACGACGTTTAGTTTGCCCCCGCAGGAAACGCATTACGCGCTGAAGCAACTGCAATTAGAGGCCTTCATTCAACTGAGCGAGAACTATTACAGCCCATCTAAACTGACACTGACGATGGACAATCGGCAACTGTACGAGTTTCAGGTGCTGAATCCGCGCTTCGATTCGTTCCTTAAGCTGATTCTTCGGATGTATGGGGGTGAGGTGTTCAGCGAGTTTATCACCATTTCGGAAACGGCGCTGGCGCGGGCTTTTAAGATCGACCAGAGCGAGGTGGTGACGCTGCTGGAGCAGTTGCATCAGCGGACGGTCATCATCTACGAAAAGCAGAAAGACAAACCCCAGCTTACCTATCTGACGCCCCGCCACGACGCTCCCTCACTGCCCATCAACGTCGCCGAACTGAACCGGCGCAAGGAACTGGCGATGCGCAAGGTGCAGGCCGCCACTCTGTACACTGAACACCCAACGCAGTGCCGAACCCGCCTGTTGCAGGCTTATTTCGGAGAAAAGCCCGGTGATCGTTGCGGCATCTGCGACAACTGCCTCAAAAAAAAGAAGGCTGCTGAAGGATCGATGCCTTCGCCCGAAGTGCGGGAGCAGGTACGCGACTATGTGGCTCTGGCTAACGGCCCCGGCGTATCGCCCAAGCAACTATCCTACCACTTCGCCCAAACCGACGCCGATGCACTTGCTCAGACCGTGAAGCAAATGCTGGCCGAGGAAGAAATCAAGTACAACAAAAACGGGAACCTGACGCTGAATCAAGTATGAAACCAATGGTTGACGTAGCAATTATCGGTGCCGGATTCGCTGGACTAGGCGCGGCCGTGCGGCTACAGCAGCGGGGCGACACCTCGTTTGTTGTTTTTGAGCGGGCCGCCGAAGTGGGTGGCACGTGGCGCGATAATGTGTATCCCGGCTGCGCCTGCGACGTTCCCTCTCACCTGTATTCGCTCTCCTTTGCGCCCAATGCGAACTGGTCGCGCATGTATTCGGCGCAGCCTGAAATTCTGGCGTATTTGAAAAACGTCGTCGAAACGCGCAGTTTGAACGATCACATCCGCTACAATTCGGAGATTATACGGGTTGAGTTTTCGGAGCAACACGGCTACTGGACGCTCACCGACCGGACCGACCGACAAACCACAGCCCGCGTGGTGTTGGCGGGCATTGGCCCGCTCAACCACCCAAGCTTACCAAAAATCGCCGGGCTGGAGCGGTTCGGGGGGCGGCAGTTCCATTCGGGTAACTGGGACAGCAGCTATGACCTGATGGGCAAGCGCGTGGCCATTATTGGTACGGGTGCTTCGGCCATTCAAATCGTACCCGCCATTGCCCCGGTCGTGCAACAACTCACCGTGTTTCAGCGCACGGCTCCCTGGGTGGCTCCCCGGCTCGATTTCGCCATGTCGCCCCGGCGGCAACGGCTGTTTCGGCGGGTGCCCCTGCTGCGCCGGGCTTACCGGTCGTTCATCTACTGGCTGAACGAATTCAAAGGGCTATCTTTCTTTGGTAACGAGACACTCAATAAATTTGGCACTCAGGTATCGCTGCGGCATATCAACACGCAAATTCAGGATCCCGAACTCCGGCGTAAGGTAACACCAGACTACAAACTTGGCTGCAAGCGCGTTTTAGTGTCGGACGATTATTACCCGGCGCTAACCCAACCCAATGTGGCGTTAGTGACCGATGGCATTGCCGAAGTCAAGGAGCATAGTATCGTAGACAAGACGGGGGTTGAGCGGCCGGTGGACGCCCTTATTTTCGGCACCGGTTTCGTGGCGGCCGATATCTTTCGGGAACTGAATATTGTGGGTTTGGGGGGCCGCGACCTATTAGCGGAGTGGCGCGTGACGGGCGCTCAAGCTCACTATGGCATGACAGTTTCGGGTTACCCCAATTTGTTGTTTCTGCTGGGGCCAAACTCGGGTCTGGGCCACAACTCCATTATCCACATGATTGAGTCGCAGTTGACATACGTGATGAGCTACCTCGACTGGCTCAAGCGGGCCAGCCCGAACGCTTACATCGACCTCAAACCTGAAGCCCAGCAAACTTACAACGAGGACATTCAGCAAAAACTACAGACCACCGTCTGGGCATCGGGTTGCCAGAGTTGGTATCAGAACGCCGAAGGCCGCAACACTACCCTCTGGCCGGGCCTGACGGTTACCTACCGCCGAGCCACCCGACGCGTGAACCCCACTGAGTACACGCTGCGGCAACCCAACCAAGTTTCTACTTTTGAACCGGTGACTGATTAAACAGAACCTATCGAACCAAGAAGGCCACTGAGACTAATCTCAGTGGCCTTCTTGACTTAGTAGCGGGAGCTGGACTCGAACCAGCGACCTTTGGGTTATGAGCCCAACGAGCTACCAACTGCTCCATCCCGCGGTGTTTGGACTGCAAAAGTACGGCGACTTTTTAGAAATGCAAACACGGATGCGAAAAAGTTTTAGGAGACGATGGAAACGTTTTCACAAACGCGCCGGTTGTTTTGAAAGCCACTGGCAATCAGCCAGTGGGATCACCTACGTATGACTACAGAAGGAAGCATCGAATTTCCGGCCGATCATAAGGCCGGCTTCGTCAGTATTGTTGGTAAGCCCAACGTCGGCAAATCCACCCTGATGAACCAGCTCGTGGGCGAGCGGCTGTCCATTATCACGGCCAAAGCCCAGACTACCCGTCACCGCATTATGGGTATTCTGAACGGAACCCATAACGGCCAGGAATTTCAACTCGTTTACTCCGACACGCCCGGCATCATAAAGCCCGTTTATAAGCTCCATGAGTCGATGATGAGCTTTGTGCGCGGCTCCATCGAAGACGCCGACGTAGTGCTGTTTGTGACGGATATTTTTGAGCAACACGACGAAAACGACGTGATCGAGCGGCTGCAAAAATCCGAAGTGCCGGTTTTGTTGCTTATTAATAAGATTGACCAGGCCACACAGGAGCAGGTTGAGGAGAAAATGGCCTACTGGAAGGAGAAGTTTAACGCACAAGAAATCATACCCATCTCGGCGCTGAACGGCTTCAACATAGACCGGGTATTCGAGGAACTCATCAGCCGTCTGCCGCAGCACCCGCCTTATTTCCCCAAAGATGAACTGACTGACAAACCCGAGCGGTTTTTCGCGTCTGAAATTATCCGGGAGAAAATTTTTCTGAATTATAAAGCCGAAGTGCCGTATAGCAGCGAAGTTGTGGTAACGGGATTTAAGGAGAAGGACGACATCATCGTTATTCAGGCCGAAATTCTGGTCGAGCGGCCAACGCAGCGGGCGATTCTGCTCGGCGAAGGCGGCAAAATGATTAAAAAAACGGGCATTATGGCTCGCATGGAACTCGAACGGTTCTTCGGCAAAAAAGTATATCTCGAACAATTCGTCAAAGTAGAACCCGACTGGCGCCAGAAAGAGCGGATGCTCAAACGGCTGGGGTATGACGAATAATAGTTGGCAAGTCGTTGAGTCAGCCAATCAGTCAGTTTGCTGATGCGGTACTAACTCACCGACTGATTAACTAACCAACTCACCGACTTTATAAAATGGCAAACATAGTTGCAATCGTTGGCCGCCCGAATGTGGGCAAATCCACGCTGTTTAACCGGTTGACGGAACAGCGGCAGGCCATTATGGATAATCAGTCCGGCGTTACGCGCGACCGGCATTACGGCACTGCCGAGTGGAACACGCATTATTTTACCGTCATCGACACGGGCGGTTACGTCGTCGGGTCCGAAGACGTGTTTGAGGAATCGATCCGCGATCAGGTTGAAATTGCCATTCAGGAATCGACCGTACTGCTGTTCGTGGTCGACACGCAGACCGGCATCATGGGCTTGGATGAGGACTTTGCTAATGTCCTGCGCCGGTCCAACAAGCCGGTGTTTGTGGTAGCCAACAAAGCTGAGACGGCCGAACGGTCACACAGCGCGGCCGAATTCTACGGGCTTGGTTTGGGAGACCCCTACCCTATCTCGTCTATGACCGGCACCGGCACGGGCGATTTGCTCGACGAAGTAATCAAACACTTCCCGAGTGAAGGCATTGAAAACCCTGACGCGGGCATTCCAAAGATTGCGATTTTGGGGCGGCCAAACGTGGGCAAATCGTCGTATCTGAACGTGCTGACGGGGCAGGAGCGCAGCATTGTCACCAGTATAGCGGGCACTACCCGCGACGCCATCAATACCCGATACAAGGCGTATGGCAAGGATTTCATCCTGACCGATACGGCCGGAATCCGGCGCAAATCCCGCGTCGACTCAAACATTGAATTCTACTCGACTCTGCGGGCATTGAAGGCAATGGAGGACTCGGACGTGTGCATTGTCATGCTCGACGCCACGCGCGGGATGGAAGCCCAGGACATGAACATCATTGGGCAAGCCATTAAGGCAAAGAAAGGAGTCGTCATCATGGTGAATAAGTGGGACGCCGTTGAAAAAGATCAGCGAACCGCCGATGTGCTGCGGAAGGAGATGATTCAGCGCCTGATGCCCATCGACTACCTGCCGATCATTTTTGCATCGGTGCATGAGAAGCAGCGCATTTTCCAGGTGATGGAAAAAGCCATGCAGGTGTACGAAAATAAGAGTAAGAAGGTTACGACCTCCAAGTTAAACGAAGCCATGCAGGCGGAGATTGAAAAATACCCACCTCCATCACTTAAAGGCAAATTCGTCAAAATTAAATATATGGTGCAGGTCCCAACGCCCTCGCCGACGTTCGTATTCTTCTGTAACCTGCCGCAGTACGTGCCGGAAGCGTACCAGCGCTTTTTGGAAAATAAACTTCGGGAACATTTCGACTTCGAGGGCGTGCCGATAACCGTGTTTTTCCGGCAGAAGTAACGACTGATGTTTGGGTTTATTAGCGTGCAGGTGTTTAGTTTTCGGGGCAACTGTAACTAAACATCTGCACGTGGCTTGTTTTAATGCAACAAATCATTCGCTCCCGCTACTGGATTGGCACTTTTCTGGTATTTCTGGCGGCTTTTTGTTTTGCCACGAAGGGCATTCTGATTAAGCTGGCGTATGCGTACCCAATTGACTCGATCTCGCTGCTCACGTTGCGGATGTTGTTCGCATTGCCATTTTACGTGGGTATTGCGCTCAATCTGGCGCGACAGGGACCACCAATGCACCTAACAGCCAAACAATGGACAACGCTGTTTGTGCTGGGCATTACTGGCTATTATGCCGCCAGTTTCTTTGACTTTTTAGGGTTGATTTACATCACCGCCAGTTTGGAGCGGGTCTTGCTGTTCACTTACCCAACATTCGTTTTGCTGTTGAATGCCATCGGATTTGGGCGACGGGTTTCACGATTGCAACTACTGGCGCTTGGCCTGACCTACGCGGGCATCTTGTTCGCATTTGTGGGTAACATCGATGCGACAGTTCAGAGAAACGTTGTACTGGGTGCGTTTTGGGTTGTTCTGAGCGGACTGGTCTACGCGATCTACTTAGTTGGCAGCGACCGGATGATTGCCCGCGTTGGATCGCAGCGATTTACATGTTATGCCATGATGGCAGCCACCGTTCCAACGGTGCTGCACTGCGCCATTCAGAATGGATTACAACTCGGCAACTACCCAATGCCTGTTTATGCGCTGGGGTTAAGCATGGGGGTTTTTGTGACGGTTGTTCCTACTCTCTTACTCGCAGAGGGCATTAAGCATGTCGGGTCGGGCAATGCATCGATCATTGGCAGCGTCGGACCGGTTTTCACCATTATTCTATCAGCAACGGTTCTGAACGAGACAGTTAGCTGGAAACAGATAATCGGTACATTATTCGTGTTAGCGGGCGTACTTCTGATCGGCTGGCGGGGAAACCGGCAGGCCAGACCTGTTTCGGCACTTAACGATTAATTAGCTACTGATTACAGCTCATCTGAAGCTATCGAGGCCATTTACTTATGAATATTCATACGAATCAATGCGTTCTCATTGTATTATAGGATTTCAACGACCTTTAAATAAATTGTAGCTCACATTCAATCAGTTATCCGCTATATATGCGCTATATTAATATAAATTTATTCATTACACGCGTCTGATGGACTCCACTACCATGACTACTAACAATGTTACAACCGACGATAAACGCATTGATAAAGCAGCTTATGTGCTGAAAGCTATAGCGCACCCATTGCGTATTAAAATTATTCAGATGCTGAATGAGAACAAGGAACTCAACGTGTCGGCGATTTACAAGAATCTAAATGCCGAGCAGTCCCTAATCTCTCATCACCTTATTAATATGCGCGATAAGGGCATTTTGGACATTCGGCGTAGTGGCAAGAACATCTATTATTTTCTGGTGGATAGCGCCGTATCAGAGGTTATCGAGTGCATCTATAAGAGCAAAATTCTGAATTAGTACCGGATTACGACCAGCCAACAAAAACGCGGGTTAATGGCCTATTTACGTATAGGTCCATCAACCCGCGTTTTTGCGTGTTAATCTACGGTGGAAACTACCCAAACAATTCGCCTGCCTTAAAAGGCGGTACAATACCTAAGTGCAGATACGCTTTCTCGGTTGCTTCCCGGCCGCGTGACGTACGCTTCAGGAAACCTTCCTTAATAAGGAACGGCTCATACACTTCCTCAATCGTCTCCGACTCCTCGCCACAGGCCGTTGCAATGGTTGTCAAACCAACCGGACCGCCTTTGAACTTCTCTATAATGGTAGACAATATACGGTTGTCCATATCGTCCAGACCGTTCTGGTCAACCTCCAGAGCGCTCAGCGCAATTTCGGCAATGTCGACGTTGATGTAGCCGTTTCCTTTCACCTGCGCGAAGTCGCGGGTACGGCGCAGGAGATTATTGGCAATACGTGGTGTTCCCCGGCTGCGTCGGGCAATTTCGTAAGCGCCCATTTCGTCGATGGCCGTACCCAGAATCGCCGATGATCGCATTACAATACTCGTCAGCAGTTCAGCATCGTAATACTCTAACCGGCAACTGATGCCAAACCGCGCCCGCAAGGGCGATGTAAGCATACCAGCGCGGGTGGTGGCACCAATCAGCGTAAACGGGTTCAGCTTGATCTGGACGGTGCGGGCGTTAGGGCCCGAATCGAGCATGATGTCGATTTTGTAGTCCTCCATAGCCGAGTACAGGTACTCCTCCACAATGGGATTGAGCCGGTGAATCTCGTCGATGAACAGAACGTCGTTGGGCTGGAGATTGGTGAGCAGCCCGGCCAGGTCGCTGGGTTTGTCCAGAACCGGCCCGGACGTCATTTTGATATTGGCATTAAGCTCGTTGGAAATGATGTGCGACAGAGTCGTTTTGCCCAGACCAGGGGGGCCGTGGAGCAGCACATGGTCCAGCGCGTCGCCCCGCTGCATGGCCGCCCGAACAAACACTTCGAGGTTGTCGAGCACCTTGGCCTGCCCCGTAAAATCGGCGAACGAGAGCGGCCGGAGTGCCCGTTCGATCTCTTTGTCAGTGGCCGTCATTCCTTCGCCGGAGCCTTTCAAAAATTCGTTTCGCATAAGTTGTGGTTGATGCAAAATTGGGCCTGATTCCCCAAAAACCAGCGAATCAGGTCATATCGTTTACGTCAAATTTACAAAAAAAACCACAGAAAAACACTACCGAATTAAGAGGACAGAGCCCTGTTTTACCACCCGTTTTCGCTCGGGAAACGACTCGCTTTTGTAGCTAAGCACGTACGGATATAACATGGGAGGATAGGCCGTTCCTTTGTACATACCATCCCATTTCTGCTCAGGATTGTTGCTTACAAAAATCACCTCACCCCAGCGGTTGTACACCCGAAACTCATAATCGGATACGTAAGCAGTGAATACCTGCAATACATCGTTCAGGCCATCATCGTTTGGCGTAAACGCGTCGGGGACACTCGCCCTCGGTTCGCACTGGTTCAGGACGCGGGCGACGGCCGTGGCGGTGCATCCCTGCGGGTCAGTTACAAGAACGCCGTACTGCCCCGCCTGGTTAACCGTAATGATTCGGGTGGTATCATTGCTCGCAAGCCACAGATAGCGCAAACCAGCGGCTCCACTGGCCGAGAGCTGCACGTTGCCCCGGTCGCCTTCGCAGAGCGCAGCCTCCCGCGTGAGCGCGAACGCCGGTGCCGCACGGTCGTTTACCCGCACACTGCTACGGCCAACGCATCCGTTCTGGGTGTTCCGGACAACAATGCTGTAAGCACCCGGCTGTGTAACAGAGATTGTTGGCGAAGTTGCGCCGGTACTCCATTGATAGATGTTACCCGGCAGGTCGCCGTCGCGGGTGGCGAGCGTAACAGGATTACCTAAGCACTTGAGTGTATCGGGAACGAGCCGGGCAAAGCCAGTACTATCCAACCCCACCCGGATACTGTCGAGCAACACTTTGCAGCCATTTGCGTCGGTAACCTGTACATTGTATAAGCCCGGTGCTGCTTTGTCAAATACCGGCGTCGTTGCCAGCGGGCTATTGGCCGGATTAAGCCAGGTATAAACGGCGGCCGTTCCACCCGACACAGTCAGGCTGATTGTCCCACTATTGGGTACGCTGCACAGCGCATCTTTCACCACCGGCGTTAATGACAGCGTGTTAGCCGACGATTTCAGCGTGAAAGCGGTATCTGCTTTACAGGCGTATACGGAGTCGGTAGCGCTGATTGTGTAGGTGCCTTCGGGCAAGTTAACCTGCCGGTTGGTGTTCTGGACTAACGCTGTGCTATCCCCCCCACCCCAGGTGTACAAATACGTACCGGCCGGGCTGGGAGTCAACTCAATAACGCCATCGGCCGACGTACACGCCTTCGGTGCGGTCAGCGCGGCCCGCAACGTGAGTTTAGGCAGTTCGTTTACCCGAATTGTATCGGAATTTTCGCAACCGGACGGGTTCGTAGCCGTAACCGTGTACGTACCAGCCTTCGACACGCTCGTGGTTCGTTCTGTACCTCCATTGCTCCACGCAAACTGGTTCCAGGTCTGCTGGGGTACTCGCAACGTGACCGCCGACCTATAACAAAAGACGGTGTCCGGTCCCAGATCGAGCGAAGGCACGGGCTTTATCTGCACTTCAATGGTGTCGCTCTTGAAACAGCCACCGTTAGCGGCTATGCCCACTACCAAATAGTAGCCCGGCCGGTCGAGTTTTAAGGTCTTTTCCCGGCTGACTACCCGGCCACTGACAAGCCAAACATACACTTTAGCCTCAACTTTGAGGTCGAGCGTAATTCCCTTTTTATTACAAATGGCGGTGTCGGCCCCCAGATTAATGTCGGGTGGTGTTTCAACAATGGTGATCGTATCGGTGATTGTGGTGTCTTTACAAATGCCCCTGCCGTTGCTCAGTTGCGTCACAATCCGCAGACTGACCGTGTAGTCACCTACCTGCGCGTATGTATGTACCTGGGGTTGTAGAGCCGTCGTTGAAACAGGGCGGCTACCATCGCCAAATGTCCAAGTGTAGGTTTCTTTTAGCTTAGGGCAGTTGGGACTGGCCTGGAAAATAGTCGGTTGCCTGGCGCACGTGTCGGCGTAAGTAAAGCCTGGTCCGCTGGAGTTGTCGTTGAAATTGGCAACCAAGTTCGGCAAGCCCAGTTGACTATTTTTGCCGCCCAGTGTTTGCCCGTTTGGATTAAAGATCAGGCTATCCAGTAATCCGCCGTTCGGATTTTCGATGGTTCCGAGCGAACTACTACCCTGAATGGCTACGTAGAGCCGCCCGTCCGGCCCAACCTGAATGGAGCCGTACTGCCGCGTGGTACTGCTATCGACCACCGTTCGGGAACCGGTTAGGAGCGAATCCTTCTGATTCAGGTCATACTTTACAATGTAGGACGCTCCTTTCTGGCTACCGTCGGTATTCGTATCGGCCAGCATCGTCACATATAGAGTCTTACCATCAGGCGAAAACTCGACGCCATACGCTTTGGGGGGCGCGGGGCCTAACTGAAGCGTTCGGTTAAAGGTCATATTACCCGTCGAGTCGTTAAAGGTGTAGAGATCAACCGAGTTCTGGGGCGGTCCCGGAATAACGACGGCCATTGGCCGGTTGCCTTCGTTGCCGCCGGTGGTATCGGCCGGTCCAATCTTGATGTAGCCTTCGGCTTGTCCCAGCGAGTCAATCTTCTGGCCTCCTTCGTACGTGGTGAGGGTAGGCGTTTCGGCGCGGGTCAGGTGCCGAATTTCAAACCGGTTCGTTCCGAAAACGCGTGTGATGACCCAATACGTTGAGTCGCGCTCGTTTTGAACCGACGCCGACTGCTCAGTACCTTGGCTCGATACGGGAACGTTCTTCTCGACAATAGCACCCTTGCCGCCGTTTTGGCGCATGTCGACTACGCTATAGGTCAGCAGTTTCCGACCCCGAATCTCGGACGTCGTGTACACGTAGTATAAATATTCGCACCCCCGGCAGGTAGGTTTGGGCACGATAAGGGCAGATTGAGTCGAGCGGGAGTTGCCACCCAGCGGCTGCTGCACCGTGCTGGTATCACCCGGCACGAGTGACTTCAGCGGCTTACCATCTTTATCAAAAATTATGACGCCATCCGTGTAAAATAGCAGTATGCCCTTTGTGTTGGCAATGGACGATGACCCTTCGATTGTGCTCAAATTGCCATCGGTGATCGGTTTTGGCGTGCCGCCCCCGCTGAAATCCAGCCCGGCATTCTGCCCGAAATACCATTTCACGCCCTGCGATTCTTTCTTCTCTCCGCACACATCCACGTTGATGCGATCCTGATAGGTACACCCATTAACGTCAATGGCTTCGACCGAGTAACAACCTGAGCTATCAACCTGAATACTTTGGGTCGTATCGCCCTTGGGATACCATAAAAATCGAACTCCCGGCGGAGTCTGACCGCCCGCGTATGGATCGAGAGTTATTTTCTCGCCTGTACAAATGGTGGTATCAGTCTTCCACTGTGGAAACGGTTGCGGCCGGTTATAGATCGTAACCCTCCTCTCCACTGTCTGCGTCACCCCATTGACCGTTCGGGTCAGGCGAACCGTGTACGTGCCGGGCTGCTGATAAACGTGCCGCGCCACCGAGTCTTGCTGCTTCGTGACGGTACCACCGTCACCAAAATCCCACACCCGCGTCGTAACGCCAGTCAGTGCACTATCGTTGAATGTGATGGAGTCGGCATTACATTCCTGGTCAGGAACGCAGGCTTTGCCACTGATGCGGAAAGCAGGAGCCGATGACTGAGCAAAAGCCGCACTTAGCCCCGCCAGCGAAAGCAGCAGCACCCAAAGTCCGACGAAACGTGAATGACTATTAGACCTAAACATGAAGAAATGCTGACAGTGCCCACCTACTCAAATTCATCCCTCGACATAACAGACAACGGGGGCATTACGTTAGTATAAACGAAGCGGCTGCGTTAAAATTTTATCGCTCTACAACCGGAAAACGGCTATAAAACCACCTAACTTTAAGGGTAGCTTAGGCCTACGATCTAATCTGTTTTTCGTCTGTCAACGTACCTGATTAGTTGGCTTAATCTTTGCCCCACTTTGTCATTATGAGTAAGCAATACGCACTGGCGATTCTGATCGTTGCACTGAGTCGCCTGGCCTTAGCGCAAGACCCGCAGTTCACGCAGTTTTATGCGGCCCCCCAATACCTGAATCCGGCTTTCGCTGGTTCGGCATTAGCTCCGCGCATCACGGCAAACTACCGTAATCAATGGCCCGCCATCACCAATTACGTGACATCGATGGTTGGCGTTGATCATTACATTGATAAATTTAACAGTGGCGTTGGATTACTGCTCATGAACGACAATCAGGGACAGGGCAACATTCGATCAACGGAAATTGGTCTGCAATACGCTTACCAGTTTCAGGTCAGTGAGTCGTCGTTTGTGCGATTGGGATTGCAAGGCTCGTATGTGACCCGAAACATCAATTACTTCGGCCTGACATTTGGCGATCAATACACCGACCGGGGCTTCATTCAGGGCAGCGTGAGTGGCGATGCCGGGCTTTTGGGCGGTTCGCCCCGCAATAGATATCTTGACTTTTCAACGGGTGGGCTGTTCTACTCCGACTGGTTTTGGGTGGGCGCTTCGGCGCACCACATCAATCGGCCCAATCAGGATTTTGTGGTTAGTGCAAATAATAGGTTACCCGTCAAGGGCAGTATTCATGCCGGACTGCGAATTCCACTGGCGGGCTACACGGGTTTAGCCGATGAGCAGGACCGAGAAATCAGCTTCTCGCCGGTCATTCTGTACAAATTTCAGGGTAAATACGATCAGTTGGATTTGGGGGCATACCTGACCTATTCGCCCATTACCCTCGGCGCATATTACCGGGGTATTCCGTTCAAGAAATACAACCAGACCATCAATAACCACGACGCGGTTGCGCTGCTAGCGGGTTACCGGGTCGACAAGTTTTCGATTGGCTACAGCTACGACGTTACTGTTTCGACACTCGGCAACAGCGGTGGTTCCCACGAACTATCCCTATCGTACATTTTCGACAGGCCCGAAGGTCGACGGGGAGGTCCCAGAAGAAAGAACCGTGCTTTGCCGTGTCCGAAATTCTAAGGTATCACGGACGGACGACCAATTGCACCGTGTAGCGGCTCTTCTGCTCTACTAACAGCTTCTTATTTATCAGCACCCGGTCGATGGTTGCCTGATCGTAATAACGGATGGTGATAAGTTCCAGACCGTCGTTGTAGCTCACCCGGAAATCCTGCTTCAGTTGCTCCAGCAATGCCGGAACCCGTTCAGAATCGCTATCGACCACGACCGAGAAGCTGATTGCGGTATTCTGCATCAGATTGATTTTAACGCCCATTTGTGCAAATCGGCCGAAGATCCGACTTAGATTATCCTCCGCGATAAACGAAAAATCGTTTGGATGCAGCGAAATCAGCACTTGATTGATTTTGAAGATGAACGACGGAATGGCCAAATGCTGCTCAAATTTGCCAATGACCGTTCCGGGTGCGTCGGGCTGCACAAACGAGCGGACGTAGAGCGGGATGCCCTTATTTTGTAACGGCTTAATGGTTTTCGGGTGAATGACCGTTGCACCGTAGTACGCCAGTTCAATAGCATCCTGGTAGGTCAATTGCTCCAGCAGCACCGTCTCGTCGAACCATTTCGGGTCTGCATTCAGCACCCCCGGCACGTCTTTCCAGATCGTGACACTCTCGGCGTTTAAGCAGTAGGCGAAGATAGCGGCTGTGTAGTCGGAACCTTCGCGACCAAGGGTTGTGGTCCGCCCCGGTTCGGCTTGCCCAATAAATCCCTGGGTCACGGTGACGACATCGGCCGATACGGCTGTGTTTATTTGCCGACTGGTTTCATCCCAATTCACGCGCCCTTCGCGAAATGTGGAATCGGTACGCACAAGCAGCCGGGCGTCGGTCCAGCGCGTTGGAATGCCGGTCTGCGTCAGATAAGCGGCTACGATCTGGGTGGATATAACTTCGCCAAGCGAAACGATCTGATCATACGTTTCGTCGTAAGAACTGGTAGTGGGTTGCGTCAGATAAGTCTCAAGACCCTCCATCGTTTGGTAAACAGCCGCAAAATCACCCGGCAACTCACGCATGATACCTTCATGGTAAGATCGCAGCGTTTGTAGCTCGCGTTGGACGTCACCGGTCTGCTGGTCCACATAAGCCCGGACCAGTCGTTCCAGCGCATTTGTCGTTTTGCCCATTGCCGAAACAACGACCACCGCCCCTTTTCCCTGCGTTCGAAGGATTTCTGCCAGGTTGCGCACCCCGACCGCGTCTTTTACCGACGCCCCACCAAACTTGAAAACCCTTCTCAAAATAGAATGAACAATGTAAAATGGATAATGCTTAACGAAGAACAGATAATGAGACAGTCAGCCATTATCCATTCTTCATTAAGCACTATCCATTGATTAAACTGCAACAGCCCGGCCAGTGAAAAGCAACTCCCGAACGGCGTCCGCAATGCCCTGGGGGTCGAAACCGCACTCGTGATGCAACTCGATTTGCTCACCATGTTCAATAACGGCATCGGGAATACCCAGCCGTTTGACGCGGGCCATGTAACCATGATTGGCCATGAACTCCAGTACCGCGCTGCCAAAGCCCCCCATTACGCAGCCATCCTCAACGGTCAGCACTCGGTCGAACCGGCTGAAGATTTGGTGCAGCAACGTTTCGTCCAATGGCTTCACGTACCGCATATCGAAATGCGCGGGGCGAATGCCTTCTTTGGCCAGCATCCGGGTAGCGTCAACGGCGTAGTTGCCAATATGACCAATGGTTAATATTGCCACGTCCTCGCCATCACTAACCAGTCGGCCCCGGCCAATAACCTGCTTTTCGAGCGGGGTCTTCCAGTTGGGCATCACACCTTCACCCCGTGGGTAGCGAATAGTGAACGCCCGTTTTCCCTGTTGCACCTCGTCGGACTGAGCCGTGAACATCATGTTCCGCAATTCCTGCTCGTTCATCGGCGCGGCCACAATCATGTTCGGAATGCAGCGCATATAAGCCAAATCATAAGCCCCGTGATGCGTTGGCCCATCCGCCCCGGCAAATCCGGCTCGGTCGAGACAGAAAATAACGGGTAGCTCCTGAATGCACACGTCGTGAATGACCTGATCGTAGGCCCGCTGCATAAACGTGGAGTAAATATTGCAGAACACCACTTCGCCCTGCGTAGCCATACCGGCCGAGAAGGTCACCGCGTGTTGCTCAGCAATGCCCACATCAAACGCCCGTGTCGGCATGGCTTTCATCATAATATTCATCGATGAACCCGAAGGCATGGCTGGCGTGACGCCCACAATGCGAGGGTTTTCCGCAGCCAACTCGACCAGTGTATGCCCGAACACATCCTGGTATTTAGGCGGCTGGGGAGTATCATACACTTTCTTTTTGATCTCGCCCGTCACCTTGTCGAACAAACCGGGCGCGTGCCATTTAGTCTGATCTTTCTCCGCCAACGCATAGCCTTTACCTTTAACGGTAAGCACGTGGAGCAGTTTCGGGCCGGGAATATTCTTCAGATCATCCAGAACGCTCACCAAATGGTCTATGTCATGACCGTCGATGGGACCAAAATACCGCAGGTGTAAGGACTCGAACAGGTTACTTTGCTCCAACAGCGAGCTTTTAACACCCGACTGCACCTGCGACACCAGTTCCTGAGCCGTTTTGCCGAGTTTATTCATTTTACCCAGCAGGTTCCAAACCTCGTCTTTTACCCGGTTATAGGTTTGCGACGTTGTAATATCAGTCAGGTATTCGCGCAGGGCACCCACGTTTGGGTCAATGCTCATGCAGTTATCATTCAGTACGATGAGCAGATTGCTGTCAGTAGCGCCTGCGTGGTTCATACCTTCAAAGGCTTCGCCAGCGGTCAGAGCGCCATCACCAATAACCGCAATGTGGTTGCGCGTTGTATTGCCCTGCAACTGCGAAGCCATAGCCATGCCTAAAGCCGCCGAGATGGACGTGGATGAGTGACCAACCCCGAACGAATCGTATTCGCTTTCCTTCCGTTTCGGAAAGCCAGATAAGCCCTTGTAAAAGCGGTTGGTGTGAAACCGGTCGCGCCGACCCGTAAGAATCTTGTGTCCGTAAGCCTGATGGCCCACGTCCCAGACCAATTGGTCGTCGGGCGTGTTAAACACATAATGCAACGCAACCGTTAGCTCAACTACGCCAAGACTGGCACCAAAATGCCCACCATAAACCGATACATCATCGATGATAAACTGTCGAAGTTCGTCGGCAACCTGAGGTAAGCGGGATTTATCGAGTTTACGAAGGTCATCGGGCGTGTTGATGGTGGCCAGTAAGTTGCCGGGGGTAATCAGCATATTGGTGACAGGTATGCGTCTGTGTAACAACAACAAACGTACAGATTACAATGTTTCCCTGAGCGGTCAGTCCAGGAGTTTATACTACGAAAGTACCTTAATTTTAGATTCGATTATAAAAAAACAAAGCCCAACATTGCCTGAATACGTTCAAATGCAATAAGGGCTATTATTTTTTGAGGATACAGAAATAAATTATCAGACGGTCTGTGGCCATCGGATGGCAGGGAATATGCAAACTAAGTTTTAATTTCGCTGACTGGCCCGGAACAACTTCTGTTTTTCTTCGCGGGTTAGACTTTCGTAGCCAGATCGCGAAATTTTATCCAGAATCATGTCCACCTCGTCCTGGTCGGGCGTTGCCGAGGTAGACGGCTGTCCTCCAGTCGACGCGAATGGACTGACTTGAGGACTGGCACCACTCCGCTGCCGGTACGATACTTTCACGGCGGGTTTTGGCCGCAGCATACTACTCCATCCCTCCATGAGCCAATAAATCGGTCGGCCGAGATCAGTACCGCTCTGGAGGAATTTTACATAGAAAAAGCCCATGATGGCGCCACCAAGATGCGCCAGGTTTCCACCAGCATTTGACCCTGCCGACTGAGCGATGGACAAAACGATGAAGAAGAAAACAATGTATTTAATTCGAACGGGTCCGAAAAACAGCAGGTGAAACGTATAATTCGGCAATAGCGTGGCCGCGCCCACAGCGACTGAAAAAGCAGCCGCCGACGCACCCAGCATTCGGGCAGCCGCATCGGACGTGTTCTGAAAGTACGGAACCGTGTTGAACATCAGCAAATAAAGCAATCCACCGGCTACGCCACCCATGATGTACAGACCAACCAGCCGACGATTTCCTAGGTACTCGTCGATCAGCCGACCAAACCAGTACAGAAACAGCATGTTGTACAGGATGTGGAAAATATCTTCATGCGTAAAGAAGTACGTGAACAGCGTCCAAGGCTTATGCAAAAAGCTCATGATTCCGGCCGGAATCAACAGTTGATTCTGAATAAGGTAGTAATTAGGCAGTTGCCCAGCCATTGTTAAACCGACTTTCGTCAGTAACAACACCAGGAACACCACCGTATTCACCAATATCAATTGCACCAACGTGTTGTTGGGCTTGCTGAATTCGCTCCGAAAATCATCAAACAACCCGCTCATCACTAATAAAATGTTTTCCGTTGTGAACCCCAGTACTTAATTAATATAAATGCAAACAACATGCCACCGATATGGGCAAAATGCGCTACGTTGTCGGCTTGCGTCTGGTATAATCCCGAATAAACCTCCATTGCTCCGTAAAAGATAACGAAGTATTTTACTTTTATCGGTATAGGTGGAAACAATAAAAATAGCTGAGTGTTCGGAAACAACAATGCGACCCCCATCATTACCCCAAATATAGCGCCCGACGCACCAACCATCGGCTGATCGACCTGTTCGAGATACAAGCGGTTAACAATCTGCAGGCTACCTTCAATCAGTTGCGGGTTGGTTGGCTGCTGCTCGTACCGCTCCACAAACGACGCTACCTGATCGTAGAACGATTGCGCCTGCGTATCGACGAACCCAATAAATCCTTCCGGCGTTGGGTTGGCCCGGTAGTCCCGAACCGCATCGTATACGTCGCGAATCTCAAAATAGTTTATGCCCGAAAACAGGAGCGCGGCCCCGATTCCACAGAAAAAGTAAAAGAACGTAAACCGGCTGGGGCCCCAAGACCGCTCCAGCATTGGCCCAAACACAATCAACCCGAACATGTTGCTCAAAATATGCCTAAACCCACCATGCAGAAACATGTGCGTAAGCAACTGAATTGGGTTGAACTCATCCGACAGGAATGAATGCAGACCAAACTGCTGAATTATGTTTTCATTCGTGATAAGGAAAACCAGTACGTTTATAATCAACAGAGCACGAACAACCGGGGTAAAAGAAAACATCTTGTTTTGACTAATTTACACTGCTTAACCCAATTTTTAGCGAAAAAGTCCCGCAATTTTATCCAACGTCAACACAACCGTCACCAAGTCACCGGTTGGGGTGTAAGTAGGATTGGTAGAAGCAAACAATTGATCGATAAGTGCCTTGCGCTCAGTAGCGCTAAGACGGGTTGTGTGCCGCATGGATGACCGCCGGGCCAGCGACCGGGCCAGCGACTCAGCCCGGTCCAGTTTTAAATGACCGGTATCGGACCGAAATTGGGCCAGCAGGTTGGCAAACAACTCTTCTTCATTTTCACCCATCGTCAGCGTTGGCACGCCCCTAATCACAAACGTATTCTGCCCTAACTCATCAAATTCAAAGCCCAGATTCGTCAGGTCGTCGCGCAGTTCGGTGGCTAACTGGAAATCGACGGGGCTAAGCGTAACTGTTTTGGGAAACAGCAACTGCTGCGAAGCACCGTTGCGCGTGGTTAGTGATGCCTGGAACTGATCGTATAAAATTCGCTCGTAAGCCCGGCGCTGGTCAATCAGCAACATCCCCGACTTCACCGGAGACATCAGATACCGATTTAGTACCTGCACGATGTTATCTTCCTCAATGACCACCTGACTGATCGGCTCCTGTGCATCAACAGCCTCTTTCAATTGATTGACCCGGCTTCCCAGCGTAACCGATTCGCTCTCGGGCGACGCCGGGGCAGTGGATATCGAACCGGATCGGGCCGGAGTGAGCCAGTCTCCACCCTCTCCTGGTTTGGCGGGCTCATGCGTTGGTGATTCAGTTCCGGCAACACCCTCGAACAAAGCCTGCCAATTGTTAACCGATGGCCGGGGCTTAGCCATATCGAAACTGCTTCCTGCTGCGCCATCCAACGATTCACTCCGGGAAGATGACGCACTGGTAGACCGACGTTCTGTAGTAGATCGGTCCGCCGATGCGGGAGGAGCGCTGGCTGATGCGCCTGCCGCCCATGACGCCGTAATGGGCTTGGCATCGGGGCGACCTTCGGCCCCCGACGCTTTGCCAGAACTGTTACCCCGCCCACCCGACAGGAAATTAACATCTGATTCAAAGTCGAGCGACGGCGACAGGTTATAAACGCCCACCGCCTTCCGAACGGCCGCCATCATAATAGCATACACGGAACGCTCATCGTCGAATTTAATTTCAGTTTTAGTCGGATGGATATTGATGTCGATGTGTGATGGATCTATTTCGATGAAGAGGACATAAAACGGATGGCTTCCTTCGGGCAACGTACCTTCGTACGCCCCCACTACGGCATGGTGCAGGTAATTATGCTTGATGAACCGGTTGTTGACAAAAAAGAACTGCTCGTTGCGGGCTTTCTTAGCCGACTCAGGCTTACCGATGAATCCATGCACCGTTACGTAGGGCGTCTGCTCATCACACTGATTCAACTGCTCGCGGTAGTTCTTACCGAACATGTCGATGATGCGTCGGCTAAGCTTTCCAGCGGGTAAATTATAAACCTCCTGATCGTTGTGAAATAGTGAAAATGCCACCTCCGGATTGGCCAGCGCCACCCGTTGAAATTCGTCCAGAACATGGCGCATCTCGACTGAGTTTGATTTCAGAAAGTTGCGCCGGGCCGGGACATTAAAAAACAGGTTCTTTATTAGTAAGTTCGTTCCTGGCAGACACGATATTGATTCCTGCGCTTTGATTTCTGACCCTTCAATGCGGATGAGTGTACCGAGCTCCTCCTCTGCCCGGCGTGTTCGCATCTCAATCTGAGACACGGCCGCGATGGACGCGAGTGCTTCTCCCCGGAACCCCATTGTCCGAATTCTGAACAGATCGTCTGACGTGCGAATTTTGGACGTAGCATGGCGTTCAAAGCTCATACGGGCGTCGGTTTCGGTCATACCGGCCCCATCGTCCACAATCTGAATCAAATTCCGGCCTGCTTCACGAATGATAACCTGTATGGATTTAGCTTTCGCATCGACCGAGTTTTCGAGCAACTCTTTCACAACCGACGCTGGCCGCTGCACCACCTCACCGGCGGCAATCTGGTTGGCAATCGAATCGGGCAGTAGCTGGATTACGTTTAACATGGCTGAGGAATTCTCTTCATCACGGCCATTCGCCGTGTTCTACAATATACGAAGAAAACGGCAAGCCGGGCGGTATAATTCAGATAAACTACAGGAGTTATAAATTGAACGAAGAAGCCACAAAAACGAGACGGATGTGTCTCATTTTTGTGGCTTTTCAAACGACTGACGTCTACAACCAATCGTTAAACTTTAATCTCTACATCAACTCCACTCGGCAATTCGAGTTTCATCAGCGCATCGACCGTCTTGGCACTGCTGCTGTAGATGTCAACTAACCGTTTGTAGGTGCAAAGCTGAAATTGCTCCCGTGCCTTCTTGTTCACGTGGGGCGACCGCAGCACGGTGTAGATTTCCTTGTCGGTCGGCAGGGGAATCGGCCCGCTGACAATAGCACCCGTCGACTTAACGGCTTTAACAATCTTCTCAGCCGACTTATCAACCAGCATGTGGTCGAACGATTTCAGCTTAATGCGAATTTTCTGACTCATTGTGTTGTGGTTCGTTATGTGAGAATGCTTGCCGAAAGAACCATTTACTCCGACAGCACAAAAATGGCCAGCAAGTCATTCGTGACTCACTGGCCAATATCAATACAGGCTTACGCCTTCACTGTTCCTTTTTCTTTAGCGACAACACCTTCAGCAATGTTGTTCGGCACAATTTCATAGTGCGCGAATGTCAAGTTCGCCGTAGCACGACCCGACGACATCGTCCGCAGGTCGGTTACGTAACCAAACAGTTCCGACAGGGGAACGTCGGCCCGAATCACCTGCGATCCAGCTTTCGTGTCCATACCTTTCATTACACCGCGACGACGGTTTAGATCACCCGTAATTGGACCGGTGTATTCTTCGGGCGTTAGCACTTCAACGGCCATGATTGGCTCAAGCAGTTTCGGACCAGCCTGCCGGGCCGCATCGCGGAAGCCCAGCCGAGCCGCCATCTCGAACGATAGCGAATCGGAGTCGACATCGTGGAACGAGCCATGTACCAGCCGCACTTTCATGCCCTGTAGGGGGAAGCCAGCCAACGGACCGTTTTTCAGCGATTCATTGAATCCTTTTTCGATGGCCGGAATAAATTCGCGGGGAATCACGCCACCCACTATGCCGTTCACAAACTCTAAGCCCGGCGGCACAACGCCGTTTTCATCTTCGCCACGAGGTCCAAGTTCAAACACGATGTCGGCAAACTTACCGCGACCACCCGTTTGTTTCTTGTACACTTCGCGGTGTTCGACGTTCTTGGACAGCTTCTCTTTGTAAGCCACCTGCGGAGCACCCTGATTTACTTCTACCTTGAATTCGCGACGCATCCGGTCGATGATGATTTCGAGGTGAAGCTCACCCATACCCCGGATAATCGTCTGACCAGTTTCTTCGTTCGACTCAACTTTGAGGGTTGGGTCTTCTTCGATCAACTTACCAATCGCTTTCGAGAAGTTATCCTGGTCGGCCGACTTCTTCGGTTCGATAGCGTACCCAATAACCGGTTCGGGGAATACCATCGACTCCAGAACAATTGGGTTCTTCTCATCCGACAAGGTATCGCCGGTTTTGATGTCTTTGAAACCAACTACAGCACCGATGTCGCCCGCTTCCAGCCGATCAATCTGATTTTGCTTGTTGGCGTGCATCTGAAAAATACGCGAGATCCGCTCCTTGCTGCCCGACCGGTTGTTCAGGACGTAGGAGCCTGACTCCAGCACACCCGAGTATGAGCGTACGAAGCACAAACGGCCAACGTAAGGATCAGTTGCAATTTTAAACGCCAGGGCCGAAAATGGCTCCTTTGAATCTGGCTTACGCGAGATTTCCTGACCCGTGTCGGGATGCGTACCTTTTATGCTTTCCTTGTCCATCGGCGACGGCAACAAGGCCATCACATAATCGAGCATGGTTTGCACACCTTTATTTTTGAAGGACGAGCCGCAAAGCATCGGCACAATTTTCATGCTGACAGTTGCCTTACGGAGTGCCGCCAGAATTTCGTCTTCGGTGATTGACGTTTCATCCTCGAAGAACTTCTCCATCAACGTATCGTCGAAGTCGGCTACGGCTTCCAGCAGTTTCCCACGCCACTCTTTGGCTTCCTCCAGCATGTCGGCCGGAATGGGCACTTCGCGGAACGTCATCCCTTTATCGTCTTCGTTCCATTCAATGCCCCGGAAGTTGACCAGGTCAACTACGCCTTTGAAGTTTTCTTCTTCGCCAATGGGTAACTGAAGAGGAACCGCGTAGCTGCCGAGCATTTCCTTTACCTGCTTGCACACGTTGAGGAAGTCGGCACCAGAACGGTCCATTTTGTTGACAAAGCCAATGCGGGCTACGTTGTAGTTGTTCGCCAAACGCCAGTTCGTCTCTGACTGCGGCTCAACGCCGTCAACGGCACTGAAAAGGAACACCAGCCCATCGAGCACACGTAACGAGCGGTTCACTTCAACGGTGAAGTCAACGTGGCCCGGTGTGTCGATGATATTAATGTGGTATTTCTGGTCGCGGTAGGTCCAGTCGACGGTTGTCGCGGCCGAGGTGATCGTGATCCCCCGCTCCTGCTCCTGTTCCATCCAGTCCATGGTGGCGGCCCCATCGTGGACTTCACCGATCTTGTGACTTACCCCGGAATAATAGAGAATACGTTCGGTAGTGGTCGTTTTACCCGCGTCGATGTGGGCAGCGATACCGATGTTTCTCGTGAATAATAAATCGCGAGCCATTAGCTTGTTATACTGAAAGTTATGTAATTCTAAAACAGTGGAAAGGGGCCGGTAAGTTCGGCAAATACCCCCTTTCGGGAATCAGGTCGCAAAATTACTGAAAGCCAGCCACAAAACAAATGGGTATTGAACAATTGACCACCGACACCAGACCCTATGTAGTTCTGTTGTTGGCCTACATTACTCCTTGATCGACCACTGATATTGGGCCAGCGTGTCCACCAGTTCCGTCGTCCGACGGTTAAAACAAAGGGGTACACTCAGTATGACCTTGCTGAGTGTACCCCTTGCCCGATAAAGGAACCGTAGTATTATTCGACCGGAGCCTCCACGATGGTTACGATTTTCCACAGCCCCCGAATGTCTTGGAGGGGAACCGTTACGTTGCCACCGTTAGGGTTATCAGAGTGGAGTGTAAGGTATTTACGGGTAATCAGTTCATTATCGCGGATGCGCTTAACCACAAAATAGTCCCGGTACATCACGGCAAAAACGCCCCCCGACTGGTATTCCCAGTCGCTTTCGTTGACGGGCACCGCCAGTACTTTGGCCCCGTGTGCCAACTGCGGACTCATACTATTCCCCGAAATTTCCAGCACAACAGCCTGTTTATACCCTTTGGTGACGGGCTTTCGGATACGGAACATTTCGGCATCCGTCGTACCAATGCCATCGGCATAGCTCTCAACGAACGTAGCGTAGAAACGCACCGGCACAAACGGCACCTCAATAGTGTCGTCGTTGGTAGTAGCCATCACTGCGTTAGCTTCGGGTGAATTGAGCACGGGCAGGATACCCCGAATCAGGTAGTCTGCGCTGATCTGGGGATAGCAAGCCAGCAAACTCATAATTGTATCATACGACGGTTTAGCCCGGCCATTTAGTATGTTATAAAATTTCGATGGGTTCTCGCCTAATTCCTTGGCAATCTGATAAATAGTGATGCCTAAGGCGTCGAATACCTGCTTTAGTCGATTCTGTACGCTCATTGTACCGTCAATTTTGTCCAAACATTTTTCCATTATTATCGTATAAATAATAGACATTATAATACAAGTAAAATATATTGCGCTTGTATTACGCAAACATACTATAAATACAGAGCAATCGCCATGCCTTTCATCACTTTCTTATCCAGCAATTCATGAATCGAAATCGGCTTACCGAACATGTTCTCCCTACGGTGCTGTTTATCGACATGAACAGCTTCTTTGCCTCCTGCGAACAACAGGTCAATTTCTGGCTGCGAGGACGCCCGGTGGGAGTGTGCGTTTATACCGGTAAGCAAGGCTGCGTTATAGCGCCTTCAATCGAGGCCAAGTTACGGGGCGTTAAAACCGGAATGCGCCTGGATGAAGCGATAGTCCTTTGCCCCGAATTAGTACCAGTTGAGACACATCCCAGCCGGTATCGAGAATACCACGTGAAGATTGTGGACGTGCTGAAGCGATTCGCCGACGACGTTGTGCCCAAAAGCATTGACGAAGCGGTTGTAGATCTGACTAACTATCAGTTGGTTTACAAGGACATGCGAAAGGTAGCGTTCGACATAAAGCGGGCTATTCGGCAGGACGTAGGCGATTACTTACGCTGTTCCATCGGTATTGCACCAAATGTTTTCTTAGCTAAACTGGCGTCGGATGTTCAAAAACCCGATGGCCTGACCGTAATTACTCCCGACACCATTGACGATGTACTGCGTTCGCTACGCCTGACCGATCTGCCCGGCATTGGTCACGGCATGGCGGCCCGGCTACAGGAGGGCGGTATTCATACGCCGTTGGACCTGCGCTATGCCTCACCCGAACACTTGCGGGCTACCTGCAAAAGCATCGTGGGCTGGCACTGGCATTTGCGGCTGAACTTTGCCGGAGAAGTCGATCTGGACTCGAACAGCGAGTACAAAAGCATGTCGGCGATGCGTACCATCTCGACCGAGCAGCGCAGTACTCCCGAACGATTGGACGAACTACTGCTGTCGCTGTGTCTAACCCTCGAACGGCGTATGGTTCGGCAGCGGGTATTTTGCCAGGAAATGTCGTTCTCCTGCCGGTATCACAGCGGCAAAACGTACAACTATGAGGTGCGCTTTCCCGAACCGAAGCAGGACGGCCCCGAACTATACCGTGTTATAGTGCAGCGGTTGATCAAGTTCCAGGAAGCGCACCGTTGTGAACCGGTCCTGAACGAACACCTGCGGAGTATGTGTGTGACGATTTTTCGGTTCATTCCGGCCGACTCGGTGCCGCTGAATTTGTTTGAGGATAACTCCCAAAAAGATAAGCTGCGCCAAACGCTCTACGATATGAAAACCAAATTCGGTGCCGACAAACTCCTCCGCGCTACCGAACTGCGCGACAACCCAGCGTACCGGGATGTAATCGGGTTTGGGAATATCAAGGACTTGTGAGTGTTTGGGTGTGTTTGAGTGCTTGCAGACGGCGCACACACACGCTCAAATACATACACACCCAAACACATCTACACTCAATTCAGCACACCCATCCGCCCGTTCTGAAAGTCGTCAAACGCCGTCAGTATTTCTTCGCGGGTGTTCATTACAAATGGTCCATACACAGCCAATGGCTCACGGATTGGTTCTCCGGCCAGAATGAGCAGTTTAGCATCTGTATTGGCGGCTACGCTGATTGTATTGCCATTAGGGTTAGTCAATGCGACCTGCCCATGGGAAACCGGATCGCCGTTTGTAGTTGCCGAGCCGTTTAGCACATATACCATCAGCGTATAGTCAGATGGGACGGTAAGAATCTCAGTTTGCCCGGCAACCAGCGTTAAATCGGCCACAACAACCGGGCTAAAGGTGTGAGCAGGTCCCTGCAATCCAGCGAACTCGCCCGCAACGACGCGCAATTGGCCACCACCGGGTAGCGTACCCGTCGAAATGCGCGACGAAGCGATGTCTTGATAGCGGGGCGGACTCATTTTATCTTTGGCGGGCAGATTAACCCACAACTGCACAAAATCTAATTGACCACCCCGGCGCGAAAACTCCTGCTCGTGTTTCTCTTCGTGGATGATCCCCGATGCAGCCGTCATCCATTGTACATCACCTGCGAAGAGTTTACCCCGGTTACCGGCCGAATCGCGGTGTTCCAGTGCGCCTTCATATACAATCGTAACCGTCTCAAATCCCCGGTGCGGGTGTTGATCGACGCCTTTAGGCCGCTCTGACGGCTGTACCTGCATTGGTCCGTGATGGTCGAGTAGTAGAAATGGATTGAACGGTCGCGACCCCTGTGGGTGAAAAGCATTTAATCCAATAAATCCATCGCCAACGCTGTTCGGCGTAGCTGTTCTTATTTCGGCGACTGTACGCTGAGTTTTCATGATTGATGTATATACATTTAATACAACAACTGATAATTTAATGCGTGAGTTCAGCGCACACAATGATCCTCTCGTGGTATCATCGGCGCGTTATTATTTGCTCGTTCGGGCAGAAGAATGTTGTGCGGCCACCAACGGTAGAGCGTTCAATGCGGGTGCGGCAACGGGGGCAGAATTTGTGCGCTTCAACATCATCGTAGGGCGAGTCGTCCCACTCCCGAACGTGAATCAGGAAACTGTTAGGAAAGTCGCGGTAGGTGGCTTCGTGACGGATGGCCGTTTCGAGTACGAACCGAATAGCATCGTGCAGTTGAATCATCTGCGCGTCGGTAAGTGTGTCAGCGCGTTGTTCGGGATGTACGAATGCCTGAAACAGCACTTCGTCCACAATCCAGTTGCCCAGCCCGGCTACCACACTTTGATCCAGCAAAACAGGCTTGACAAATGCTTTTTTGCGCCGTACCCGGTCGGTCAGCACATTCAGCGAAATGTCCAGTCCATCCTGCCCAATTTTCTTCTCTACTAAGTATGCATCGATGTCACCCACCAAACCAACCCGCTCAAACTTACGAGGGCACAGGAAGCCGAGGTTGTAGCCATTGCCGAATTCAAACACGATCCGGGCAAAGCGTGGCCGGTCGAGGGATGCGTGGTAATACTCCAGATCGCCGGTCATGCCGAAGTGCATTCTGACGATTATATTCGGCTCGTCGGTCAACACAAACAGGTTTTTGCCTACCCGGCGCGTACCCGTAAACTGCCGCCCAGCGAGGGTGTTTTCCAACGTGGTATAGTCAGTTGTCAACAATTTTTTATCTTCTACCTCAACGTGTTGAATAGCTTGAAATAAAGATGACGTTTCCAGATACTGACGGCGGATTTCGACTTCGGGAAGTTCGGGCATAAACTGAATTGTTTCTTACTTAAACCGACAAAACAGCCCGTTGTTAACTAATTACGCACGACCTCGTTTAAGTAGAATGATGGGGTCGTTGACCCGTCCAATTATTGATTGTATGGCTGATACGCTTGTTTGTCAGGGTTTTGTTTTAGAACTTTGCCACCAATCTACCGGCTGTGTGGAACAATACCGCTTGTACTGCCTGCGTTAGATTACTGCGATTATCGTTAGAAGACAATTATCTTGCAGCCAAATTTGCTCTTATCCTAAACCATTAATTCGTTCAGATGTAACAACCTCTACACGAGTAAGAAGTGCATGTTTAATCGTTAAACTGAAAATTTGCTATGGAGAATAATCCACAAAGACCCAAGACCAATGGTGCCCTGTTAGCTGCTCTGATTATTATGACGGGTTTGGCCGGCGTTGCAGGCTATCTGTATTTTGATCAGAAAAAAGTTTCAGAAAATCAGGAGGTAACCATCTCCGAGCGCGTTGAAGAGCTATCAACGACCCGCGTTAAACTGGATTCGATTTCGACAGCTTTGGATGCGAAGATTGCCGAAGTGCAGAAGTTAGGTGGTGACGTTACCGAGTTGGAGAAAATGAAAGTGCAGTTAGAGAACGACAAAGCTTCTCTACGCAAAGGCAGCCGAATTTCATTGGCCCGCTACGACGCTAAAATTAAGCAGTACGAAGCGTTCTTAGTTGAGAAAGACACGCTCATCGCCAACCTCCAGCGCGAGAACGTGACGCTGGCGACCAACGTAAAGGTGCTGGACGAAGAAAACACGGGTCTCAAAGTGAAGGGGCAACAATTTCGTGATTCGGTAACTACGGTGGTCTCTCAGGTTGTTTCACAGAACGAAGAACTGAGCACGAAAGTAACCCGCGCGGCTGCCCTGAAAGCGCAGAATGTGAAGGTGTTCGCAGTTAGCTCGAAAGGTAAGGTAAAAGAAGATGATGCCTACAAAGCAAGACGGCTCGATAAGATCAAATTGGTTTATACGCTGCTGGATAACCCATTGACCCGTGAAGAACCCAAAGACGTGTTCGTTCGGGTGCTTGACCCCCAGGGTGCCGTTGTATCGGACATGGCGAATGGCTCGGGTACGTTTAGCGTGGATGGTAACGAAACCATTTACACCACCAAGCAAACGGTCAATTACACCAGTAATGGTCAGAACGTAGAATTGCTTTACACCCGTGGCATTCCCTACAAGTCGGGTAAATACACCGTTGAGTTGTATTCTGAAGGATTCCGCATTGGTGCCGGTCAGTTTGCAGTCCGGTAGAAAAAAATGCTCATCAACCAAAAAGCGCGATACCCGACGGTATTGCGCTTTTTGGTTGATGAGCAAAAATCACTCATTTGAACCCGGCAAAATACAATGAACGTTGCGGGTTGTTCTGTAACGAAATCCGCAATAGCTTTCCTTTTTTCTCCATACCATTGCTCATGAAAACGCGGTCGGTTTGCAGCGTGCCGATGCTCGAATCAGCTAAGCGTAGTTGAATGGCGTCGGTCTCTGCGCGGCCTAAGCCTATGTTTGAAATACGTTGACTGCTTCTGTCCGGGTATAATTTTGTGTAGATCAGCGTAACCGAACTATCCGACTCAGCGCGTAGTTCAGCGTAGGGCATTTGATTCGCTGACAACGCCACGCAGGATGGATCGAGGTACGCGTTTGTGCGGTATGTGCCAGCAACCTCACCCGCCAGTGTCTGCGGGCTTGGTTGGACATCGGTATCGCGCTGACAGGCCGTAGCTATGGCGAGGAGGGCGAACAGGAGAAGTCGTTGGATCATCGTGTGGTTTGCGTTTGATTATTGGACCCTACCGAGTCTTCAGGGGTTGGCACGTCGGTTGATTTTTTTTCGGCCTCATCCATTGCTGGCTCAGCCTCATCGGGTTGGGCCGCTTCCACCCAAACCTTCATTTCGTTAAGCGTCATCGGTCCAAATTGGGTTGTAAAGGCTACATCGGCGGCATCACGGCCGTATGCCACGGTGATTCGATTTCCGCGCGGTTGTTGTTGAGTAGCATCGAAGGTAAACCAGCGGCCATCTACGTACCCCTCAAACCAGGCATGCAAATCCATCGGATCGAGCTCGTGCAGATAACCAACCACCATTCGGGCGGGTATGTTCAGCGCCCGACACAGCGAAATGCCGAGATGCGTGAAATCGCGGCAGACACCCACCCGTTTATCAGCCGTATCAATTGCCGACGTGCTGGCATCGCTGGTGCCGTATTCATAGCGAATATTCTCGTGAATCCAACAACGGATAGCTTCGGCTTGGTCGTAACCCGGTTCGGCGTTTTCCGTAATCTGATTGGCTAAGTCGCCCAATTGGTCAGACTGGCAGTAGCGGCTGGGTAGCGTATAATGCAACACATCGTCGGGGAGGTCTTCAACGGGCGTATACGGTGCACCGATCGCTACATCAATAATGTCGGCGGTTTGGACAGTAGCCGAAAAGTGAATGGAGAACGGCCCTTCGGGCGCTACGACCCGCTGGCAGAGGTTGCCATACATGTCCGTAAATTCAGTGATATTGACAGCAGGCATAATGCGGTATTCTTCGCGAATAATCCACTGCCCCGCCCCGGAGCGGGGGCGCAGCATTAAAATTAATGGCGTTGGCCCCTGCGCTTCAAACAGTAGTTCACACCCGGCGTTAAGTTGCATGCTATTGACTGTTGCAAGTGATGAGTAGACAAATCTACGTTCAATTCGGCAAATCTGACGTGGTCGCTATCTGCACCAATTGACGGCAAACGTAAAAACCCAGCCGTTCACTTTTTAACAATTACAAACTCTACCCGTCGGTTCTGCTGGCGGCCTTCGTCCGTATCGTTGGTTGAGACGGGTTTGGTTTCTCCGAAGCCCTTGCTGGCAACGCGGTCCGGCTCAATACCCTTACTGATAAAATACTCCCGGACAGCGTCAGCGCGGTCTTGTGAAAGTTTAGCGTTGATTTCGTTAGACCCCGTGTTATCCGTATGACCGCGCATTTCGATCACCATCTTGGGTGTTTCGTTGAGCGTTATCACTAACCTATCGAGTTCGGGGCCAGATTCAGGGCGCAACTCAGCCTTCCCTGTGTCGAAGAAGATATTATTCAATCGAATCGACCGCCCAACCTCAATCGCTACTAATTTGAGGTCCTTACCCTTTACTTCCTGAAATCCTTTTGTCTGGGTCAAATCGACGTTGTCTCCCTCAGCAATGAAGTCTTTCGCAATAGCCCGCATGGAATACTTTTGACCGTAGGGCAGTACGATTTTGTACTCACCCGTGATTGGGTCCGATGTAGCCTCACCCGCTTCGGCTCCGTCGGGAAGCGTTTGGTAGATGATTCGGGCCTCAATGGGCTTGCCCGTCGTTTGATCGATTACTTTGCCGCTAATGAGCGCGACCGGATCAGGCCGGGTGCCGGAATTGTCAGCAACATCTCCCCCACCACCTACCCGGCCCGGCTGGTCGGTTGGGCGCTCATCAATGAGCTTAACGCGCACGATGTCGCCCTTGCCGAGCGTGTTCTTAAACGTAGTCAGGTACGCATACTCACCCGACGCGGACAAGGTATAATACGCATCGTACCCGTCGGTATTCACGTTCGGGCCGAGGTTGACGGGCTTGCTCCAGTGCTTCCATGTTTTATCGACGCGCTTGCAGACGTAAATATCGTTACTGCCTAAGCTGCCATCGCGATTGCTCGAAAAATAGAGCGTTGCGCCGTCGGGAGCCAAAAAAGGCGTTGTTTCGGTAAATTTCGTATTGACCTCCACGCCGAGGTCCATTGGTTTGCTCCACGAGCCGTCTTTCTGCCGGAAACTGACGTAGATATCATCTTCTTTGCTATTCTTCTTCTCGCTGAAGGCCATCAGCAGCACCTTCCCGTCCGCTGACATGAACCCGCAGTCGAACTGGCCTTTGCTCATACTGACATAATTCGGGATGTCCATCTTCTGCGGGGGCGACCAACCGCTGGCGGTCTTCTTACTCAGCGAAAATCCGCGCGTTTCATAGTTACCGTTGCTGTAGGAGCCTTTCACGAGCATCGACTGTCCGTCGGGCGTGATGCTATACGCACAATTGTATTCGTCTTTGTTGAGCGGAAAACCCATGCGCCGGGCGGGACCCCATTTTTTGCCCGCTTCGTCAAACTCCGAATACCAGATATCCTGGCTTCCCTTAGCACCGTGCGTATTGTTGGGATGGCTAATACGGGCGAAATACAACGTCCGACCATCGGGCGCGATCATTGGATTAATTTCGTTGTACTCCGAATTAACCTGGTTACCGAGATTTTCGACTCGGGTAGAGTCTTTACCTGACTGACCGCTGGAGTGGAACGAAATCAGTAAGGAGATCAGGCTGGCGGCTATGGCACCGGGAAAGCTCATTGGGTTGCGTGGGACAGTAATGCACTTTGAGAAAGAACGACGGCGAGGACAGATTTTGTATGATTTCAGCTTAGACCGCGTGGCTGTGTCACTCCGTTGTTATCCCAAATCTGACATATCTATACCCGCATTTTTCGGAGGCCATCTAAAAATAATCTCCTGTACAAAGTTACTGGCTCCTGGCTTTACCAAAATACCGTTTCCAGACAATCTCTAAGGTTTGTAAAATGGAACTGAAGAGTCAGATAAAGTGCCTTACCAGCCAACACCAATTAGGGCGTTGAGTTGGAATGAATCCCGCGTACCGAAGCCATCTGTGAATAGAATCTCTGGGCCAGCATTAATATCAAAATACCCCCTTCTGCCAAGCCGTCGTTGAATACCGTAGGCTACAAAAACTCGTGGCTGAGGATTGACTAATAAATTAGTGCGGTATCGGTAATTGAATTTTTCCTGGGTCAGTTGATTATAATATCTATATGCATTGAATCCTATAAATGGTTCTGCAACCTGAGCCATTACATAATTACCGGAGAGATTATTAGCAGAAAGTCCCCTGCGAATATGGTCGGCCATTTCGTAGTAATACCGTACACCAACTTTTCCACTGAACGCTGTTCGCGTCATCCGCTCGGGTTGGTCGTACAAGCGAGGGTCTATCGTTGTTCCAATGGGAATATTCAGCGGAAATTTTGCGTACGTTTCGTAGTTAAAGTGACCACTCACCCCAGCAAATACCGATACAGAAGGCGTCAATTTGTGTTCAATTGAAATGTCCAGTTCCGTTCCTACCTGGAGTGTCCGGGTCTCATTCTCAAAAGCAGGGCTTCTGTCTACGTCTGGCCAGAACCCTACTTTCACCAGCGTCTTCTCCTCCACGTTTGCCCGCGTGATGTAGCGAATGAATCGCTTGATTTCGCTCTTCGAGATTGATTCGTCTTCGGTATGGTATTCCGTACGAACTGAGTCAGATTGGGCTTGTACCGTTGCAGAGAGCATTAGTGCAACGACGATAAAATTGTACCGCATGAGTATTGTTGATTAAAAGTTTCAAAAGTGAATGCAAGTCGTTGTTACCTGCGAGGCTTGTGAAGTGGAACTGGCGATGTACGGACAAAGTAGCGTCAAACTACCAGCCAAGGTTTAGCAATAAAGCTATCCGGCATATGCCAATTAAAATCCAATACCAATTTCCAGCGTGCCAACCACCGTAAACCGCGGTTTCTGAGTGGTTGTCACTCCCGGTCCGATGCTATAGTCGAAATAGCCAAATCGACCTAACCGGCGCTGGACACCCCAGCCGATACCAATTTCGCTGGTCATTACCCGCGAATATCGTTCGCCAGTGGTTTTTAGCCGGGCCTGATTAAAAAGCGACTGATTTGCCATGAACATGACGTACTGGTTCGAAAAGTTGTTGGCACTTTTTCCCTTACGGATGCGGTTATTCTGGGCGTAGTACCAGCGCAAATTCAGCAGCCCATTTACCGAAACCTCTTCCGAGATGCGGCTCACCTGGCTATACACGGTAGCCAGTGCACCCTGTATGGATACCGCCGGTATCAGTTTTCGTTCAACAGCCAGTTTTGATCGAAATCCGGACCTGGTCCCAACGTAACCCGCATAACCAAGTATGGGTGTAGCCGTGATCTTGATTAGCGTCTTTTCTTCCACCTGTGCCCGAATGAACTTGCGGTATACTTTCAAAAAGCGCGAACCAGACCTCTGCGTATTTGTGTCAGTTCGAGCAGTTTCCTCGTCATATATCGTGCGCACCGACTCGGTTTGGGCATGAGCCGTTAGAGCAATCAGCAGCGTAATTAAAGTGATCTGTAAACAGCGCATGGTCGAATGAATTTTTTGGTTCGATGAGAGGTGTACTTACTACTTGCTGGTGAATGATCGCTCGCTCTGAATCGTGACGGGCATATAGGTGTTCTGAATGATAATCTCCGCTTTTTTCCCCGGCGGCTTGTAGGTGAAGGTTTGCTTACTGCCGTGGATACCCAGCGTGCCTGCCACCGATTCGGGAACGCGGATGTCAGCGAACGTAGCGACAACATCATACCGAAAATCAGTTACGCGCTGGGGCGCAAAAGTCACCTCTGTTCGCGCTGCGTCAACGCGTAAGGCGTCCAGCGTAAGAGTATTCGGCCAAATAGACAATTTTCCGTAACGGCTCGTAATCCGGTTCGACCCGCCCAACTCCCGCAGGCTGATATCTGCTTTCTCAGCTTTGCAGACGAAGGTTGCGTCGACGCCCCGCCCGTCGATGTCGCCGTATTCAGATGTGACTGTCAGTTTACCATCAATATCATCGAGCGACAGTTTGCCAAACTCGAACTTGACCGTCACATCGCCGGATAGATTAGTCAACCGCACATCGCCGAAAGTATTGGTGAGTTGAATAAGCGCCTTCGCTGGAACGCTAACGTCATAAATGACCTTGAGCTGACTTTGCAGTTTCCCGGCCCGTTGTGGAATCACGAACCGGTTCGCCAGTTCAATGTCATTACCGTTTGATTGAAGCGTGTACTGGTGATAGGCCACTTCGCGCTCGGCCACGGCCCGGTCGCGGTGCTTGGCCACAAGCCGGAGCCGGACCGAAACCGTCGGGCGGTTCCAGCCCTTCAGCGTCACGTCGGCTTTCTGAGCGTTCACCCGAATGCGCTGCCCGTCGGCGTAGGGCAGCTCTTTCTCCACCACTTTCGTAACAACCTGCACGGGTGCCTGGGCGAAAGTGCTAAAGTTTAAGCACAGAGCGCACAGAGCTATCCACAGAGATGGCACGCCACTGCGACATAAAGAAGAACTCCGTTTTCTCCATGATTCTCTTCGCGTCTCCGTCGGTACCGCTCCGACCGGTGCGCCGGTGCGATACCGGCCGATGCGATTATAAAAAGCGATTATCATGAGCGTAAGAGCGTAATGAGTTCTTTGGTGACGTCGGCCCGCTGGTTCTCAATCTGCACCTGCGCCCGCACTAAGCGCGGGTCGTCGCCAAACGTTTGCCGTTCCTGCTCAATGCGTTCCTGCTCAGCGGTCAGATCGGTGAGTTGATTGCGGAGTTCGTGAACCTCGGGCCGCTGACAGGCCAGTGTCTGCTGGGCGCACTGCTGCCGGATAAACTCCTCGGCCCGCTGGTCGGCAGTCGATGGGACACCATCCGGTGAGGGTATCGACTGGCCCGTTTCAACGGCATATTCAACGCGCACCGACTCGTCATTTCCGGGTCGTAGGAACAGCCAAACGCCCACCAGCACAACTACTGCAGCCGCTGCCAACCCTGCCCAGAGCGGCCGGATGACCGTAAAAGTGTTCCGGCGGTCGGTCGGGATATCATCCCACAAATGGGCTTTCGGTTCAAACGTCGGCAGGTCGCCCACGGCACGGGCCAGCCGCTCGTCCGACGTCAGGTCGGCTTCGATCCGCGCCCAGAGGTCCGGGCGGGGGTCGTGTTCGGGCAGTTGGTTGAGTAAGTCGTTCATGATAGGCGCTGTCTCAGTAATTTTTTAGCGTAACTCGTCTGCGATTTGGACGTACCTTCCGAGATGCCGAGCATTTCAGCGATTTCTTTGTGGGCGTATCCTTCTACTTCAGCCAGCAGGAAAATCGTCCGGGCACCATCGGGCAGCGTTCGGATGGCGGCATCCAGTTCAACCCCGGTCAGCGTGTCGCGAAACGGCGCGGGCTGGTCATGAATGGTTTCATCGAGGGTCAGAAACCGGCCTTCGAGTTGCTGCTTGCGAATGGCCTGCCGCACCACAATGGTTTTGATCCAGGCACCCAGCGTTGAGCGAAAGGCGAACTGGCCGATGTTTCGGAACACCTCCACAAACGCATCCTGCAAGGCGTCGTTGGCATCGTCATAATCGTTCGTGATCCGGTAAGCCGTCGAGAACATAGCTCGCTTATACCGCTCGTACAGCAGCCGTTGGGCGGTGCGCCGGTCCGACCGGTCGTGGTCCAACGCCGACTGGCAGCGTTCGATCAGTTCGCGATCAGATATATCGGGCGGTGTTGCCAAGCGGAGCATGAGTTTTCAGATGCGTTGTGCTAAAGGGCAGCGGACCGACTAAAAGGTTGGAAACTGACAGCAGAGTTTTTGTTGATATAGGCCCCCAGAACCCGATCCGGCATCAGCAAATAACGCGTGCTTTTCTTCCTCCGGGAGTAGATGATCCGATAGCGCCTACCCTACCGCTTAATAAAGATAGTGCTGATTAGCAAGTAGATAATAGTTACTTTGAATTCCTACCGTCACTGAACTTATGTTAAATTTCGCGTCTCCGTCGTCCATCGGTCGATCATCAACGTCGCCCGTATACTTCCCAAATCTGAACGGAGTCCGCTTCATTGCCTGCTTCTCGGTATTAATTCACCACATCGAACAGGTAAAGTATTCGTTTCAACTGCCCAACAGCTACGATTTTTACCTGATCAGAAATATGGGCAAGCTGGGCGTGGGCTTGTTCTTTGTACTGAGTGGCTTCCTGATTACCTACCTGCTGCTAACCGAAAAAGACCGGTATCACGACATCAGTATCCGCAACTTCTACATGCGTCGGGTGCTGCGCATCTGGCCACTCTACTACCTGATCATTCTGTTGAGTTGTTTCGTGTTTCCCACCATTCCGTTATTCCGGGACTCATCGTATGGCCAATACTATTTCGACGCTAATTTCTATAGTAGACTTGGACTGTTCTCGGTTGTGTTGCCGAACATGGCAATGGTCGTCTACGGCTCACCCTACCTATGCGCTCAAACCTGGTCGATTGGTATTGAAGAGCAGTTTTACTTACTGTGGCCGTGGGTTATCAAAAGCAGGAGTCTCAAAGGAATGCTGCTAACGGTAGCTATTTTCGCGGTTATCCTGTTTGGGGCACTATATGGAATGCTTCTGCTGGTGGGTAAACATTTACCCGCAGAAACGCAGTCGGCGAAGCACGCGCTCCTCTTTTTTTTCGGTCAGTTCAGAATCCTGACAATGGTGATCGGTGGAGCGGGGGCCTGCCTGGTTT
Organism: Spirosoma arcticum; assembly: GCF_054779955.1. NCBI lineage: Bacteria > Pseudomonadati > Bacteroidota > Cytophagia > Cytophagales > Cytophagaceae > Spirosoma > Spirosoma arcticum. The sequence goes on along the minus strand of NZ_BAAGXG010000002.1, from coordinate 25,522 downwards.
ACTTTCAGAAAAAGGCTGTTTTACAGATTATGTTTGGGCCGGTTGTTCAGTACCTGGTGTATGCGGTACTGCTGATTTTGCTGCTGACAAACGTAACCATACCGGGTTTTAACCTTGAGTTCTACGGTCTTTTTTTCTGCTTCTTCATCACTAACTTAGCGGCCAATCCAGCGTCGGTTGTGCAACTGGAGCAACCCATTATTAACTACTTAGGCAAAATTTCGTACGGTATTTATATCTACCACACCGCGCTGATTGTGCTGTGCGTCAACGTCATTCACACCTATATTGGCCGCAATTTACCGGCTTCAGCGTTCAATGGGCTGGTTTATGCAGGCTCCGTCCTAAGCACGGTTCTGGTTGCCGCACTGTCCTACCAATATATCGAAAAACCGCTTTTGCGGCTCAAGAAGCGCTTTGAATACGTTAAAACAACCCATACACCAATTCCGGTTTTACCGGTTGCTCAGCCGAATTAACTCCGACATCGTGTAGGTTTTCAATTCCAGCCGCCTGCTTTCAGCCAGTATGCTGTCCAAACGTCCCGTCAGGAAACCGTACCCGCCCGTTTTAACAGCCCGTTGGTACGGTTTGTGACCGAACAACATCAGCGCAGTGCCATCCTCTTTAGCCTTCCGCATACCCGTCCGCAGGTCGCTCAGGCCCAAACCGGCACCCTCATCGAACAGGAGCGCGTCAACCGTAGGATCACCGTCGAACTGGTAATAGATACTGGGCATCAGATGAATGTTCCAGCGCAGGGTTACTCCCCACATAGTCCGCTCGATCAGGGCAACATCGCGCAGCAGCACGAAATACTTCAGCAGTTCGTGGTCGATGGCGTTGGTGTGCGCTCCCCCCGGATGCGCGAATGACGTTGGCCGAAAGCCGTGCCGTTTCATGGAGCGCAGAGCCGGATGAATTTCGTCGTTCAGGTATTGCGACATTGAGTTCTGCCGGACGTAACTAATCGAATTGGTGTGAATAGCTCCATGACAGCCGATTTCGTGTCCATCCTGTTGCAGCGTCTTTAACTGGGCGATCTCTACTGGTGTAAGGCTATCAAATTGTGTAATGTAGAACGTAGCCCTGGCGTTGTATTTCTGAAAGATTGGCCGTAGCTGATACCATTCATTGATGAACCGGTCATCGAAAGACAGGGCAATACCCGGTGGGTGGGCTGGCGTTATTGGGCGGCAGGCGATTAGCAACCCAACGAAGAATAAGGTGCCAAGCACTATGGGCAACTGTCTAACGCGCATTAGGGTCGTGTACGAATGTGAATCACTTAATCATCTCAGTCAGCAGGGTGCTCACTGGTCTGCGTAAAGTTAGCCATAGTACAGGGGTTTCTTCCCACAACCAACCTGACGCTGCGAGGAATACAAGGGTATGAGCGCCGGGGCAAAGGCAGTGCGCGATGCGGCTACATCCGTACCTTTGATCCATGAATTATACCGAATTACACCTGACGGTTTCGCCCGACTACGCCGACATTCTCACCGCTGAACTCGCCGAACTCGGTTTTGAGTCGTTCGTGGAAACCGACGAAGGCCTGAACGCCTACATTGGCGAGCCGGATTTTGAGGAGCGGGCGGTGCAGGAACTGATTGCCAAATACGCCGGTCAAACCGCAATAGCCTATCAGGTCAGTTCGTTAGAAAAGAGGAACTGGAACGCCGAATGGGAGAACGGATATGAGCCAATTGAAGTAGCAGACCAGGTCCGGGTACGGGCGTCGTTTCACCAGATCAATGCTCAGTTTCGGTACGACATCGTCATTAACCCGAAAATGTCGTTCGGTACGGGTCATCACGAAACCACGGCCATGATGCTGGAACACCAGTTAGCCTTGGATTTTGGCGGAAAGGTCGTGCTGGACGTGGGGTGTGGAACGGGAATTCTGGCCATTTTGGCGGCAAAAATGGGCGCACGGGCCGCTCTGGCATTTGACATTGAGGAGTGGGCCGTGGAAAACGCCCGCGAAAACGCCGACTTGAACGACTGCCCGCAAATCACCGTTTTCCAGGGGACGATTGACGACGTTGACTCCTACGACAGCATCTGGGACCAGACACCCCCTGTTTTTGACGTAGTGCTGGCCAACATTAACCGCAACGTGTTGCTGCGCGATATTCCTATTTACACCAGTTTGTTAAAAGCGGGTGGCTACTTAGTTGTCAGCGGTTTCTATGAACAGGACGCCGTGGATATTGAGCGTAACGCCGTTGGGGCGGGCTTGACACCCATTCGCGGCATGACCGTTCGCCAGTGGACGTCGCTTGTCTATCAGAAACCGGATGACACGGCCGCACTGACAACGATGATGACGACACTTTTTACGTTATAATACACGGAATGCCGCCCTACTGTGGCTGAATCTGTACCTGATGAAACGCTGCTTCTACTCTCTTTTGCTACTTGCTGCACCGCTGGTGACCTTCGCCCAGGCGGTGCGTATTTCCGACAAACCGGAGCAGTTTATGGCCGACGTGCAGAAACTGATGGCGACGGGCGGAACGGTAGCCGTACGAGCCGGAACGAACCTCCAAACGCTCTGGTCGGAAAACCGGCTGTCAGCGCAGCAACAGGAGCGGGTGATGGCCCTGAGCCGCAAAATGAATCAGAAGCGGCTCCAGCCAGCCGCGCAATTTGCCCCGTTCTACGACGCGCTTTACCAGGCCGTTACGGCCCAGCAACCAACCCTCACCCCCGCCAACATCGACGGGCTGCTACTGATAACCGAAAAGCTGTTCGAGACGAGCGACACCCGCACCTTCACCCGGAGCGTAGAGACGGTCCGGCGGTTTCTGGCACGACGCGGACTCTACGCCAGCAGTCATAATAAACTGTATGCTCTCGGCGGCACGTTTGAATTTCGGTACGTAGGTGGCACCCCGTCGGCAACAACGGACGGAGCGCAGCAACCAGCAGACTCGGCTACGGCCGCCAAAGCGGCAGCAGAAAAATCGCGTTTCGATGGCTGGGACGACCCCGTCCTGGACTCGGGACAGGTGCGGCAACTCGGCGTTCAATACGTGCCGCAGCGACGCCCCATTCCAGCGGTGAAAGGGGCAGTGATCACGCTCAGTGGCACGTCGCTGGCAATAGTAGCTAACGGTGATTCAGTCACGCTGGCGGGCACCACAGGCGATTTGCTGCTTGCCGATGGCGTATTTGTTGGCAAAGGCGGTCAGTTTACGTGGGAATCGGTCGACCGGCCGGATATTTTCGTGATTCTGAACGACTACGCCCTGACGGTAGCCAGCCCACGTCTGGCGGCTGACGATGTAGCATTGATCTATCCGCCCTCGAAACCCATCAAAGGCGTGTTTGAGTACGTCAGCAGAAAAAAAGGTGGCCCGGTAACCTACCCACGCTTCATGTCATGGCAGAACGACGTGAAAATTCCTGGTCTCGGCACCGACATCGTCTACCAGGGCGGATTGGCCCTGTCGGGTGTGCAGATGATTGGGGCATCGGCCAGCGGACAGCCCGCCTTGCTGACCATAAAACACAAGGGCAAACCGGCAGTGGCCGTTCGGAGCCGCAAATTCGAATTTCGTGATTCGCTCATCACCGCGCAGTTAGCCGCGTTTGTGGGCTACGTCGATACGGACTCTGTAACGCACCCCGCCGTGCAGTTCAAATTCGATAAAACGGAGCGCATCGCCTGGTTCAACCGCCCGGAACGGAGTGATTACGCCCGCGTCCCTTACGCCGACTCCTACCACAAGTTCTACATCCAGCCCGAAGTAACCCGCTGGGATTTGCCGCGCCGAAAAGTTGATTTTTACCAGGTTGGGGCCAAACGCGAAGTGCCGGTTCGGTTCGAGTCGTTCGATTATTTCCAGCCCCAGCGCTACGCCGACCTGACGGTTGACTACGGTTTTCACCCGTTGCAAATTGTGGCGAACTACGTGGCGACCAAAAAACAGCAGACCTTCACCGACGACGACATTACGCAGACGGTTAAGGTGAGTCCAGTCGCGTTGCGCGGTGCCCTTAACCGCATGGTACTGGAAGGCTACCTCACCCGCGACGCCAACACGGGTCTGATGCGCCTGAGCAGAAAGGGTGTTCTGTACGTGCTGGCCTACGCCAAAAAGGGCGATTACGATAACTTCGAAGTGCAGTCGCTGTTTGCCTCCAACGACAGTACCAAAAACGCCACCATCAACTTAGACGATAACATCCTGACCATCCGGGGCGTCGACCGCTTCACGTTGTCCGACTCGCTGAAGGTGTTCGGTATCCCGTCCGACAAGACGATGCGGGTGGGCAAAGGCCGGGCGTTCACCATCAATGGCCAGTTGAAGGCGGGTACCCTACGCTACGCCGGCCGCGATCTGAAGTTCGACTACGACAAGTTTGCCATGAACCTCAACAAAATCGACTCCATTACCTTCTCGTCGCAGAAACTGGCGGCTCAGGGTAAGGAAGGCGAGATTGGGGGCGATATTAAGTACGAGAATCCAGGCACAGTTTACTTTGGCGCATCGGACAACAAATCGGGGCAGATTAAGGGTAAAAAAACGACGCAGCGTCTGGTAATGCCCCAGGGAATGACGGTTTACTTTAACCAGCCGGTACGGGGCAATGTGACGTACAATGAGAAGGTGTATTTTAAGATCCCGGCCATTGACAACGACAGTCTGGGACAGGGCGACATCTCATTCTTGGGCACGTTTTATTCCGACGGTATCTTTCCGCCCTTCAAAGCCGAACTTAAAACCATGCCCGACAACACCCTCGGGTTTGTTCACAAAGCACCGGCTGCGGGCTATCCAATTTACGGCAAAAAGTCCAGTGTGAAACTCACTACGGAGATCACCATGGACAAAAATGGTTTGCAGGCCGAGGGGATCCTTAACCACTTGACAACCAGCCTGAACACACAGCGTATGCTGTTCACGACTGACTCGCTGCTGACATCGGGACCGACGGGAGAAATTAAGGAAGGATTAATTGGAAAAGCCTACTTTCCTCAGGTTAAGCTCAATGATTATAGTATGAAATGGTGGCCCAAAGCGGATAGCATGGTCATCGCTACCCAAAAGAACAACTTCAATTTCTACAACGCCACTACTAACCTCGACGGGGGTTTGGTCTTACGCTCGTCGGGTCTGTTCGGCAATGGAACGCTGCGCCGGAAGGATTCGGAAGCCGTCTCGAACAGCATAAAATTCAACAAAGAGGGTTTCTTAGCGGACAACGCTCAGTTCAAAATCGTATCCGATAAGGAAGCGGCCAAGCCAATTCTGGTGGGAAATGACATTGACGTAGACTTCAACCAGTCGAAAGGCATTGTTGGTCTGGCGATCAACAAACGAGGACAAAGCCTTGACGACACGCTTCAGTCGAGCATGGAGTTTCCGTTTGCGGCCTACAAAACCAGCATCAATCGAGCGCAGTGGAACATCAATGCGAAGACCATTGCTATGAAAGGTGACGTGAAAACGTCAACGTTTACGGCTACGGCCGAGGAACAGGAAGGATTGACGTTTGCGGGTTCGGCTGCGCTCTATGATGTCGAGAAAATGATGCTCAACATCAGCGGTGTGCCGTATCTGACCTCGGCCGACGCCCGTATTTTCCCCGACAAAGGCGTTGTGACGATCAAGCGGAACGGGGAGATGCTGGCCCTCAAGAACGCCCGGCTGGAATTAGATACCATTAGCCTGTTTCACCGGCTACGTGGAGGCAATATTGAGGTGATCTCCCGCACTCGGTTCGCGGGCGATGCGACCTATCAATTTGCCACCATGAAGGGCGACACGGCGAACATCAAGATGGGCAGTTTTGAATTGAAAGAAGCTCCGGCGGTAGCTTCAGCAACGCTGAGCGCCGATACAAAGAAACCAACCCGTCGTTCGGGACGAAACGCATCGCAAAAGCCGCTCACGACCTACTTTACCGTTGCCCGGGCTGACGTTGAGGAAGACGACAACCTGCAGTTAGCGCCGAAGATGCTCTACAAAGGCACCATCGCCATGCAGGCTCCCGACAAAGACCTGGCGCTGGACGGATTCATTAAACCGGCCCTCAGGAAACGCCCGGACTTGGTTGGCGGCTGGATTCCGTTCAAGGAGAAAGTAGAGGAACGACTGGAGATTAAAGTCGACAAGAATTTAAAGAACGAAGGCGGGCAGCAGTTGGTAGCCGGGATTCACGTTCGGGGTGGCGGTGCCGGATTATACCCAACGTTCTTGTCGCCGAAAGAAGACTCCCGCGACGATGATCTGTTTTCGGCCACGGGTATCATGCGCTATGATGAGAAAGACAAGGTATACCGCATTGTCTCGAAAGCAAGTGATGAACCCACCGGAGAACCAGCCGCCCAAACCGACAGTACAAGCACGGAGTCGGATGAGGTCGAAAATGCATTTACGTTCAATGATGCGAAGGGCCTGATGACCTACAAAGGCAAACTAAACCTGCTGTCGGCCAAACCCAATGAGTTTCTGCTGTCGGCGGGGTCAGCGCGGGTCAACATCGACAGCACGACCTTCCGGCTCAATACGCTACTGGCCTTCACCTTCCCGGTGCCGGAGCTAATTAACACGGCTATCGCGGGTAAGATTGTGGCGACGAATCAGGAAGAGAAAAACGACGAAGCGGCCGATGATGACCTCAACCGGCTGTCGGACAAGCTCGTGCCGCTGATCGGCCAGCCCGCCGTCGACGCCTATCGGATCAAAGCGCAAAATCAGCACGTGCCGCTTAATCAGGCATCGCCGAAGCTGAACGCCATGCTCGTGCTGGCCAACGCCAACCTACGTTGGTCCAGTAAATTCAACGCCTTCTACAGCACCGGACGGCTGGGTGTCTCCAACATTGCAGCTACGGATGTAAACGCGCAAATGGATGGCTTTGTCGAGATTCGCAAGACGGGCAACGGCGACGAGGCCACCATTTACCTCGAGTCGTCGCCCGACGTGTGGGTATTCTACGATTACAAACCGGGTAACGGGCCAGGGTCGCAGGGGCAATTGGCTATCATCACGTCGGAGCAGGACATCAACGACCGAATGCTGGCGGGATCGAAAAACAGCGGCAAATCTACGGTCGAGGTTGTTCCAGCTACGGTCGATGAAAAGTCGCTATTCGTAGACCGTTATTTAGATCAGTACAAAACCAAAGCACGAACAGCGCCGAAGCCCAAAATCAAACCGGCTGACACGAGCGCCCCGGTAGCAGCCGCCCCCGCCGATGACGTGGTCGATGAAACAGCCGAATCGGAGACGCCGAAAGTGGAAGAAACAAAGGCAAAACCAGGTAAAAAGGCGGGTAAAGCGGGTAAGACTACAGGCGTAGCGTCGGCCCCGACCTCGCTGACGGGCACGAAAGTGGTGAAGGAGGTAAAAAAGGAGGTTAAGAAAGATAAAGAAGCGGAGAAGGAAGGATTCTGATCTGATGTAACGAAAAATGACCTGCCAGTTTTGGCAGGTCATTTTTCGTTACATTCTCCCATACGTTACGCTTCTACCAACGCCCGCACCCGCAGGTTCCGCACCACCTCATCGCAGTTGGCGCAGGCTGATGCGCCTTCCTGATGATACCACCGGCAGCGGTCGCGGATGGCGCAGGTTACCAGCGTCACTTCGGCCTTGCGGTTTATGCCATCGACAATCTTGCCCACCAGCCCGCAGCCCGTGTCTTCGCCAGTCCAGTGACCGCAGCCGGTTTTGATGCAGTTGCTGGCGAACCGAAATCGCTCTTCGGGTGCCCGCCCCTGACGCGCCGTTTCCACAAACGTTTTGTCGACGACAATCGGCTCGTCGAGGTATTCGACATGGCCCGATGCGTTCTGAACACCGAAGAGTTTAGCACCGGGCTTAGCAATTGAGCTGGGACAGAGAAGAGAAGCCATTATCTGAGTGAGGGTCGAGCAAATCAGGCACCAGCGAAATCCGTTTCTGTTGGTGCCTGATTTAGAGTTAGCTACATTGTGGTCATATTAGGAAGCTACTCATTGATGGGCATAATGCCTATTGGCATGATGCCGATAGGCTCGCCAATAATGATCTTTCCCAATTTGAAATCCCCCAGCGCACCGCCACTTACAGCGTCCAGTACGTCGTCGGTTAGTTGTCCTTCTTCATCAATTTGTGCCAAAGACTTCATCAGTTCTTCCTGGTTTACCGCGTCGTTGCGCAGGTCCTCAATCTTGCTGTTTATTGGTTTTTCCATGATTACTACGAGCTTATTAATTTATGGTTTATTTACGATTCAAAGTTGGCCCTGTTACATTCCAGAAGCTATAACAGACGGTTGTAGCTCAGTCGATTTAGTTATAGTTTATGACCTCATCAGTTCTTCATATTTCTGAAGAAGTGAGGTTGATCCGTTTGCCGAGGACATGGTTGCCAGATCAGTTGCGCATAGAGCATCCATTCTGCACACCTGGTCATGCGCTGAATGGATTGTTCCCAATGCTGCATCGAAACAGGCAATGGACTCAATAGCGCTTTTGATCACGGTGACCAACTGCTTGAACTGTTCGACAGTCAGGTTGGCATCGCCCAGATAATTTTCAAGCCTTGCCCCTTTTCTATAGGCTGGATAGTCTTCCAGTCCCATAAAAGCCAACATCCACTCTTTATAATATGTCCCTGTCGTTTTGCTGATCCCGATGTAGTCAGCGATGAGTTCGTCGTGCAAATTGTTGGAAGCGCAGCCGTACCGGTTGAGGGTGTACAGGTGCGTACATTCATGCTCAAGCCGTATGAAAAGCGAATAGGATGCCCATTCTGCTTCCGTGAGGCCCAGACGGTCAGCGGGCACATTGCTATAAGGCTTTGTGCTTAGCATAATCAGCTTGTCCTTGTACAGACCAGACTTTGATAAGACGTTCGTCGAAAACTCTTGATTCCAGGTTTCTGCCGGATTATTGAGAAGCCATTTGTCCTTCAACGTATGAATTCGATCCCAGTTATTGACTCCGTTTGCCAGCAGGGCCCCCATTGACTGAGGAACGGGTGTTGGGTTGTTCTTGTGTAAAAAACATTGAACGAGCTTAACAAAGTCCTCGTCGTCAGCCACGAATAATACGGGCACTTTACCAGCGATACTGGTATGGAGTTTGATTCTAATAGCTTCCGGTTTATTGAGTCCTACTAAAGCCTTACCACTTGTGGCCAGCGGTTTTCCTTTCAGCACCGCATCAATGTAGCCCTGGGTTTTATTAATACCGTCTCCAATAGGAAAGTTGAGTTGAGGGTAGCATTTTCTCAACAATTGAAAAGCTTCTCCTTCATTGGCTTTCGTGACGTATTCCTCCCATGAATCAAGGTATGGCTCGTCAATAGACACCGGCGGTCTACGGGTTTCCTTCGCGCAAAACTTGTTCTGAAAGTAGCCCTTCAGTTCATCCGATACATGGATTGATTCGTTGTTTAAAACCCAATTTGACGAAATAGCGGTCATGAGTTAGGCGATTTGACGTTTAGCCAATTGGGCAAACAGCGAGTCTTTTTCCATCAGTTCTTCATACGTGCCGCATTCAGCAATAGTCCCCTTGTCCATTACGTAAATACGGTCGGCGTTCTTGATCGTACTCAACCGATGAGCAATAATGATCCGGGTTGCCTGGAGTTTATCTAAACTTTGCGACACGGTGTTCTGCGTGCGGTTGTCGAGCGCACTGGTTGCTTCGTCCATAAATAACAACCTCGGTTTATGAGCAATCGCTCTGGCGATCATGAGCCGCTGCCGTTGCCCACCTGAGAATGTGCCCGCTCCTTCACTCACAACGGTATGCATCTCCATCGGCATTTGCTTAATGTCTTCCTCCATGCCCGCCATGCGTGCAGCCTCCCAGGCATCGTCCAAGGTTAATTCTGAGTTGCCGATAATATTCTGAAAAATACTACCTGACATCAGCGCCCCATTTTGCAGGACAACACCAATCTGCCGACGCACCAGCTCCCGGTTCATAAGGTCAAACGAGTTACCATCGTAGTAGATGGACCCGGCTTCCGCCTGCTCGAAACCCAGTAGTAACCGCATGATTGTGGATTTTCCCGACCCCGAAGCACCCACAAACGCGACCATTTCACCGGGTTTTATCTTGAACGTAACGTTATTCAGGACAAGGGGCTGGTCTTCTTTATAGCGGAAAGAAACGGAGTTCATTTCTATTTCTCCATCCAGTTCGCCGGGGTCAACACTTTGCTCCGCCGATTCGGTTTCTTCTTCTAAAATTGGCTTTACCCGCTCGTAAAGGGTGATTACATTCAGCGAGGTGATTAACGCCATACTTAACCGCAGGCTGTCATTCAGAAACTGGTTGAATGAGACAATGAAGGCCATAAATACCCCTACGGACAGCATACCGGTTACCGCGTTGGCATTCAATACCGTATAATAGAGGAATGCGAAAAAGAAAATACTGGTCAGTAGCGGGTAAGACGCATTGAACACTTCCACAAAATTCTGATAGGTGCCCGAGTTGAAACCAAGCCTCTTCAGGGTCGAAAATTTATCGGCCCACAGCGCAAAAACTCGTCGTTCCCCACCGGTTATTCTGATTTTGGTTATGCCGGATAAAAACTCGAAGAGAAAGCCCTGAATTTCGCCTTGGTATTTAGAAACCTGTCGGTCATATTTTAGCTTGAGCAAACCAATAGTGAGCATGAACGCTGCGGCAATCAGTCCCAAACCCACACCTACCCAGGCCAAACCAGAGTCGTAATAAAAAAGCAGGATCAGGTTCACCCCCGAAAACGCCCCGCTCAACACGGCTGTCATCAGGGTGCTGGAAATTATCTGCCGAATTGTGTTGACGCTCAAAACCCGGTTTGTCAGATCACCCGCCGTATATTTTTTGTAGAACGTTACCGGCAACCTGAGCATATGGTCCATCATGCCGGCTTGCAGGTTGATGCTGGACCTCGACTCGACGCGTAGCTGTAACGCACCCTTAACCAACTGCAAGCCCGCATTCACTAAAGCGATCATAACGAGGATGGCAAACACCTCTACGTGCAGGGACTTATCGGCGGTTGGGATAACTTCGTCGTACATAACGCCCGAGAGCACCGGCACCAGCAAGCCAATCAGGCTACCCACCAATGCGGCCAGCATCAACCATTTCGCGTCTTTCTCTACACCCTTAATCGCAAACGTGAGTACTTTCTTTACGGAACTCATTTTGCCGTCGAAACCCGGGAAGAACATATAGCCAATCGGCTCCAGCGACTCCGCAATTTCATGATTGACTACCGATTCATTACCGGTCGACAAATCTCGGATAACGTAACTGTTGGGCGTTTTTTGTAATAAGGCGACCGGCGTTTTATCTTTCTTCGTAAATGCCAGCAGCGGCCCGTTTTCTTCCCTCCACCAAGTGTCTCTCAGAATGATTTTACGAATGCGCAGCTTAGAGCTTTTGGCGATCAGGTGAAGCTGGTTCGTGACATTATTCTGATGTGATTCAACGTATTTGGGTTCTTCCAGCTTGAAACCAATCTGGTCGCCGATTGCCTGACAGGTCTGAAAAAGAATGTTTTGCCCGCTTTGCTTCCCGTTTACCGTCGGCACACGCCCGCTACCGTTACCAGCAACAACCGACTTTATTTTACCAAGCGTACTTTCTAAGTCCAGTTGATCGACAACGCACTTCTCCGACAGATAGGTGCTCTCCTCTGCCCGCTGAGCGTCTATGATCTGATTAAGCTGCCCGTAGAAGTAGGCTTCCAGTTTGCTCAGGGCAAGCAGGAAGTACACCTCTTCCTGAAGCAGCGTCTCGCGGGTGCTCAGCACGCGCACGGTCGTGTTATTGGTCAGTGACTGTAACCACAGTTTGTTAGACACCGGCGCCAGAAAGTCAGGGTATTGGGCGTGGCTCACTGCGGTGCTTTGGGCAAACAAGCTAACCTCCCCTCCGAGTAACTGGATCCAGCTTATACCCGTAGAAGGAAAGGCAATTGTGTTTGCCTCCAACGTTGCTGTCTGGTAATCATCGAGTGGTTTATACGCTCTGGGGGCATTAACTGTGTTGACAACCGATGAGGTTTTTAGAATCCATTTGTCGATCATGTTCTTCAAAAAGAAATGATCCACTTCGAGAAGATTTGCTTTGTCAATAGACAATAAGGTAGCTTCACTGGAAAAAACAAGAAGCCGGGTGGTTTCGGTGCTCTCCGGGGTCAATAAGCTAAACAGTACTTCCCCTTTTTTCGCCGAGTACAGGTGTTTTAGTCTATTCGTATAATTTCCGTGGGTATCAATCTTCGTATAAAAAACGTTTATTTCGCCGGAAAGCACCATCCAGAATCGGTCTGTATTATTGAGGACAAAAGGGCTTTCGGCACAGACATATATTTTTTCTTTTATAGCTGACATCGGTATAGAGTTTATTTAGTTTCGATCAAGTGGGCGTAGACTCCGTTTTTCTTCATTAATTCCTGGTGCGTCCCCCGCTCTACCACTTTGCCGTATTCCATTACTATTATTTCATCGCAGTCAATAATCGTACTGAGCCGATGCGCCACAATCAGGCACGTACAGCCCCGCTTTTTAATATTATCCATGACAATCTTTTCGGCCGTAGGGTCCAGCGCACTCGTCGCTTCATCCATGATCAGAATAGACGGATTTGTGGCCAACGCCCTGGCTATTTCTAAGCGTTGCCGCTGCCCACCACTAAAATTGGCTCCTCCTTCCATGACCGAACTGTCGTAACCATCTTTACGTACCGATATCGTGTCGTGAATGGCTGCGTCGCGGGCCGACTGTATGATGTGCTTATCCGGAATGGTCGAATCCCAGAAACTGATATTTTCTTTCACCGTGCCGTTGAATACCAGCACTTCCTGATCGACAACCGCTACGGAATTGGTGATGACATGTCGGGGAATATCGCTCTTGGGTTTGCCGTCGAACAAGACCTCGCCACTCCAAAGCGGGTATAACCCGGATGCTATTTTGGCAACCGTTGATTTGCCACTACCCGATCCGCCCACCAAGGCGACCCGGCTACCGGGCTTTAATTTCAGGTTGAAATTTTCGACCAACGCGGGCATCGTTGTATTATACCCAAACGTTACGTTTCGCATTTCAAAGTAGCCCGTTAGCTTATTGTGCACGGCGTCTTTCTGCTCATCACCCGTAACGGCAACCGCCCTGAACTGATCATCCGTTTCGTAGTTCATCACGTCGTCGATACGCGCCATGTCGCTTTCCGTTTCGTGCAGCATCGTGCCCACGGCGATGAGTTGGTTGACCGGCCCAATGAAGTTGCCCATCAGGTAGGTGAACGATACCAGCGCACCAAGCGTCATCTCGCCGTCCATGATCCGCAGCGCACCCAAGCCCAAAATCAGCGTTGTCGTCAGCGACGAAATCAACGGGGGCAATACGTTGAGCCGGATCGTGAGCCAGCCCAGTTGCTGCTGCGCGTTCATCACTTTGGCTAAGTAGCCAATCCAGTTGGTGAAGAAGTCATTCTCCCGCCCCGACGCTTTCAGCGTTTCGATCATGCTGATGCCCGACGTAGTGGTGCCCAGCAGTTTGCCGGTTTCGTTGCTCAACGTACGGCTCCCGTCTTTTCTGGCTCTCGACACGTATTTAAGGGCCACAACATTCAACCCCGCCATAAATATTCCGATCAGCGTCAACTGAACGTCATACGAAAACATCAGGAAGGCGTAGAAGACGACGATAATGACGTTCAGCACCGCATTGGCCAGGTCTCCACTGAGTAATCTGGCCACCTTGTCGTTGAGAGAAACCCGGTTACCAATCTCACCGCTGTATCGCTGCGTGAAAAACGAGATGGGTAAGTGAAACACGTGCCAGAGAAATTTGCTGGACGTAGTGAGGGCGAGTTTGGTTTCTAATTTAAGCAGGTAGTATTGCTGAAGATAGACCAATACGGCATTGATGGCCAACACGGCGGCCATAATCAGCAGCAGGGGCATCACAAAGTCGGCATGGCCGTTCACCAGATACTTGTCGATGAAAATTTTGATAAACGACGGTATCACCAGACCCGGAATAACCAAGAAAAGGCTCGCCAGCAGAATATATGTAATGCTCAGTTTTGAGTTGGCGATTCGGGAAGTCAATGACGCAGTTAGGCCACGTTTCTCGTTTCCTTTCTCGAAGCGCTCGTTCGTTTTAAACGTGAGCACTACGCCCGTGTAGGCTTCATCAAATTCATCATACGTGACCTGATAGCGTCCCTGAGCCGGATCGCTGAGGTGAACCTTATTTTTTGAAAATCCCTCTAAAACCAGAAAGTGGTTGAAATTCCAGAAAATGATGGCGGGCGTTTCGATTTGCATTAGCTTTTCAATGGACTTTGCGTAGCCTTTTGATTCTAATCCAAATTCCCGGGCAGCTTTAATAATATTGGTTGCCTTTAATCCGTCTCTGGAGACGCCACAGGCAATTCTGAGCTTTTCTAAGGGCACAAACTTTCCAAAATGGCCCAGAATGATACTTAGCGCGGCTGCGCCACATTCTACACTCTCCATCTGTAGCACTGTAGGCACTTTGACAGGCTTCGCCTGTTTCCCAATGGGAAAGGTTGTATTGGTTGCCATCTTGAAAAATCAGTATCAGTATAAATTGAAGAATTTCTTAAATGCGGGCACAACTATCGTTATTGGATTCTCTTGTTTCACCGTAATTTGACCCATGCACGAGGTCCCTTCTTTTATATCGATATCCGGTCCTTTGGCAGACGTCCACTTGAATCCACTGTATGATTTACTGTCTTTTTCAAACGCTATATGTACTTCAAAAAGAGGCCCTAACGCCAATAATCCTTTGGCTAATTGATCGTTCTTCACCGAGGTCATCATGCCTTGCTGTGTGATTGGAAAGTCAGAAACGTAGGTAACCTTTCCTTTTATAAATCCATATTCCTGGGGCTGTACCGTCGAAGGCACCACAAAGGCCTCCATATCTTTTTTTATCTTTTTTCCATCCTGAGAAGGAATGTAGAGAACCCCTCTCAAATTGGCTAATTGCTCATCATGCTGATTTTTCAACTTGAACAGCGGGGTGCCGGGTCCCACCATGACGCCAGCGTCCGTTAAAACTTCGACAACCTCCCCACTGTAAGGACTTTTAATATTTGATTGGGTATCGTAGCGCTCGGTCAAAAACTGAAGATTTCGTTCAGCTTCAGCAATTTGTTGTCTTTGTACGGTAACCTTTTGCTGCATTCCATACCCTACGTCGTGCTGCCGACTGGAGACTTCTACCATCTGACCTTTTAAACGCTCAACTGTGTTCTTCGACGCGTCGATCTGCTGCCTTGTATTAGCTACCTGGGCTTTAACAATCAGCCCTTTATCGAGCAGGTTGACTTCCGATTCTAACTGATTACTGAGAAAGGACAGCTTCTTCTTCTCTGCTTCAATTTCGCCCTGAATACTCACTCTGTTCTGACTGACTAACTCACCTTCCAATAGCGTCCCTTTACTACCGTAGGATGTAAGTTTGACTAAGTCAAGCTTTTTCTCCGACAGAACGGCTTTAGCGTGTTCGATCTGTTGATAAAGATCCGGTTGTTGAACCGTTGCGATAACCGTTCCTTCCGCTACTTTGTCGCCAATTTTAACCTGTAGTTTCACAAGCTGACCTTGCGAGGTGGCAACTACTTCATGCACTTCGCCACCCAGTACAACACCCGTTACGTTGAGCTTTGTGCTCACCCGCCCAAAAACCGCCCAGCCGATGCCGGTAGCCAAGGCGGCAAAAACAACCGAAAGCGTAATCCATGCTTTTGGGCTGGTAACTTTAATGAGTTGATCCAGCTTTTCGGGTGTTGACAACTTTTCTAAAGCTGACTTTCTAAAAAAACCTGCTGCCATGACGTTAACGGTTAGTTATTAGTTGTTTCTGGGATTGTATAGAACGTATCTCTATCTATCGTAAAACCTTTACTATCCGGGACGATCAACGTGCCGGTGTCATGTCTAAGATTTATGATCGCATTGGCAAATTGTTGGTAAGCCTGTAAATACCGTAGTTGCGACGTCGTCAGGCGTTCCTGAAACAGAATTAAGCTTAAAAGGGTCGTCAAGCCGGATTGGAATTTGACCTGCTCGTCTTTGAATACTTCTTTGTTATAATTGAGGACTTCTTCTGATTTTCGTAGGTTGGAAACACTATTATCCAGGTAGTTAAGGTCGTTGCTTATGTCCAGTTCAATAACTCGCTGAACATTATTGACCACTACGTTCTGGTCACTCACAGCCATCTGACTCTTCAGCAGATTCCCTCTTGCCCAGTTGTTATTGACTGGAAAGGTAAACGTTAACCTGGCTCCGGTGCCAATATTTTGCCCTTCGTTATTCGAGAATGAGGACAAAACATCACCCATTCGGTTGCCGGTACTTGCGCTTCCATAAGCAACAAATCCAGTCAGGTCCAGTTGGGGTTTTGTGTTGTTCTGAGCCAGTTGGTACTGCTGCTCAAGGGCCTCGTGGCCGTGTCGCGCTCCTTTCAAATCCGCTCTCCTTTCTTTGGCAAGTCGAATAAAATCAGCCTTATCCAGACCTTTCTTGAATTCAGACTGAGCTATTGTCGGGAAATCGCTCTCTGGCACATCAATCAACAAACTTTCTTCGCCACTTAAACCGATCACTTTCCCCAGATAGACGCGTGCCGCATACAATTCCTGTTCGGCCATGATGGTTAATTTTTCCTGATTGGCCAAATCAGAACGAATTTGTGCTAAATCGCCCGCCGGTTTTTTATCACCCTTTACCAACTCTTCCGTCACCGACAATACGTTTCGGATCCTGTTTTCGCTCTGCCTGTATATCTCCAGGCTCTTGAACGCTGTGTAATAGTTCCAATACGCCAGTCCTATCTGCCAGATTTCATACGAGTTGGTGAACTCATTAGTACTCTTTGTATTCTGAACGTAGAGATAGTTCGCCCGCTCCAATGCAGTAGCTATCTGCCTTCCTTTTCCCCTCAACAGGGGTTGGGTTAGCGAAAAGTTAAGCGTACTGGCATTGTTCCCCAAATAAAGACCTATCGGCTGATTGAAGCTATTGAGCGGCAAGTTGTTGTTTGCAAAGCCGTAGTTCATGCTGAACTCCGTTAACTGCCCAGTGCGCAGCCGCTTCCGTAACCCTGCCGACAGATTGAGTACGTTGTTCTTCAGGATGCTGTTTTCAACGAGAGCAGTCCTGGGATCAGCTCCTAAAAGCGTATTTTGGTTGTTTCGAATCAGTACTTCCGAAAACGAATTAACGTCAAACGCGCTCCGTTGAATTTGCAGATCACCCTCGGCGCTCCGTATGGCCAGACCGCTCCTTACTACGTTCGGGTTCTTGTCAAACGCTCTCCGAGCAATCTCGATCAAGTCGCCTTTGACTACCGGTTGCCCATATACGTGATCGTATAGGGCGACCGATAGTAGCAGGATGGCATAGAGACAATGTTTCATTACGTGTATGATTTCATTGATTATGCCTCAGCGAACTTATGTAGTATTTTCACGAAGCGTGATCCTGCCTGCGCCACGCCGTCCAGTACGTTCGCATCGACCATGTCCTCTTCTTCAGGATTACCGAACCCGAGTTGATCGGTTGTTTTACGTAGTCGGTTCGACAGGAACAGGGCCAGGGCGTAGTAAAAATTGGCTTTAAACTCCGCGTTGGTCATAAGCCGGGCATTGATCTTATCGCGGGAGATTTGATAAATAACTGATGGTTCCGTAACGATGACCGATACGGAAGGCGGGCGCGATTCCAGGAACGACATCTCACCGACCACTTCACCCGTTTCCAGTTTGGCAATGCATTCGTTGTGGTTGTTGTTGGCACATACGGCCAACTGACCCGATAGAACAATGTACAAACTGTCAATGGCTTCTCCTTTGTTAATCAGTCTGTCACCGGTGTCTAAGCTTAGTTTGCTCCCATTATTAAGCATCCATTCTACATCTCTATCATTCAATTGACCTAAGAAAAACAGTACCCGTTTCATAAATTATTGATTTATAATGTATGTCTATTTTTATTTATACAAACTTATTACATCTCGATTGGTCAATTATGACAAAAGCACTGTCATTACTGACACGCAATGGCTGAGCGCGTTACGCCTTTATCGCGAGGCCCCTAACAATTCCTTTGGCGAAACACTGTATTGTCCCACGAACAGCTTCGAGAAATAATGCACATCCGTGTACCCCACGGCGTAAGCAATCTGTGGAACCGAACGCTGTACGTAATTATCAATCATCTGCTTTGCTTTGTGCAGACGTAGTACCCGGATGTATTTATTGGGTGTCAGGAATACGAGGTTGAAAACCTTCCGATGCAGTTGCCGCTCGCTTACCGCCATCTTATACGACAATTCGTACAGGTCTAAATAATCCTGGTCTATGTTGCCGTACACCTCTTTCTCGAGACCCACCAGCCAGTCCTGATCTACTTTTGCTACTTTTTGGGGGATTACTTCTCCAGCGCACAAGTTTCTGACATTCTCATTAGACTCATAAATGTCGAATATCTCAGGACGACTGTGATACGTCACGCTGAGTGACTTGGCCTGCGCCTTTGCCATGATCTCCTCGACTATATTTTGTATCTCCTTGCTATTTCTAAATATGATCTCCTCTATCTTGCTTTTATCGTACACACCACTATTCTCTCCTGCCTTAATAATGCTTTCTAACGGGCTTTTAATGCCAAGAAGGAGTTGTTCCAACACATCGGGTGAACTCCAATTAATGCCTGAGTTATTGGATGTATTCATGTAGAATATAGTTAGAAGTATACAACACTGTATAAGTATTCAACAATACTAACAGTGATCGATCAATTATTACGTTATTCTTTGAGATGATGAAGCTTGTAAACATCAATATTTATTACTCAAAATCCGAAATAGCATTGGCACCTCTTTTGTGCCATAAATTGAAGATAGAACATTATTATTAAGATATATCGTCGGAACAGTAAGAGGTATTCTTGCTAAGAAAGCCCAATTGATATTTTCATTTACACTGATAGCTAATTTATCATTTGCAGTAATATCATCAGAAAAATTACACTTCTTAAAACTAGTGTATTTATAACATTCTTTCAACGCGACAAGCCTTTGCTCATTGGAGTAGTTTAATATACTTTTTATAGTTTTTATTCCCAGCACGTCTTCAGGCGAATCGGGTACGAGTATCACTTTACAATTAATTTTTTCATTCAATGTTATTAAAGAAATTAGTTCATCTAATTTAGTCGCACACAAAATAGAATTTGGGTTTAACACAGCAAATAATTTATGTTGTGCCTCAGGATTCCCGATCATCACAGTCTGCATCGCTTCAAAAAAAGGAGGAATAGTTGGCTCCTTATTAAATAAACTTTGCACAAAATCTGCACTAAATTTTGTTCTTTGAAGTGAGATGTAGAGGCCTTTGCTTAAAAAAGAATTAACAAGGTGCTGTCTGATAAATACCCAAGAACCAGTAATCAATAGTAAATTGATTAGGAATACATTGGCTGGAAAAGAGTCATATTTTTGAATAAATAAGGGAATATTAATTAATGAAAAAAACTCTGCACAAAACAATGAGATTGTTGCCAGACATATAAAGCACCATTTTCTGATTACTACTATCTGATAATATATCGCCCATAGAATATAGAAGGTTGTTGCTAAATTAAACCATTTTATAAAAACTAATTTATTAACATTGTCTAACAAAAATAAGAAAGACAATCCAATTACAAAATATACTAATCCAAGCTCTGACCAGGTAAGCCATCCAAATATCTTTCTGCTTTCCAAGGTCAGGCTTTTGATAAAATCATTTTTCAGTTTATCGAATGTATTGGTATTCTCAATAATACTTTTATCTGCATAAATATTAGATCGTATTAAAATTACAGATGAGATCAAGCCAAGAACTTTTATAAATGAGATCTCATAAAAGTTAAGAATATAACGTAGGTCAATGTAATTAAAACCTTTTAAAAAGAAATATCCAAATAAGAAAATTATAGAGGCATAAACAAAAGGCATTCTAAATTTTCGGACAGTTTCTAATTTAAGTTTGTCTTCAAAACTTGTCTCCTTTAAATTTTCGTTGGGTTTTACGATCAAAATCAAACCTTGCCATTTTTGAGCAAACTCGGATATGCTCTCTCTCAATGTTCCAAGATGACTATGATGATATTCAACCTGGTTCTTTTCAACTTTGGTTATAGTGCAGTAGCCCATTCCATTTGTAAAATGAGCAATGGCGGGGAGAGGTATCTTGCATAATTGCTCTGGCTTAATTACTACAGGCACGTTATGCACATTAAAGTCTGTTAGAACGTTACTCAGCGCCATTAAGCCTGGAAAAGTCGGCTCTTGTAATAGTTGATTTTTTAACGTTGTGGATGTCACGCGTACTTTCTTCAAATTGAAGATTGTCTTTAGGACAAAAAAAGCGTTTTTCTCATCAGCCGAAAGTGTCATGTCAATATGTGATTTAGCACTTCTTTATGATATTCTGGCGTGTAAATTTTTTCTACACGCTTTTTGAAATCAGATATTTTATTTTTATAACTTTTATCAATCAGTAACTTTCTAATTTTTGCACTCATATACGGGACTTGCTCGTAAATAAAGTTGCCTCGTAAGCCAATTCCGTGATGCTCGACTTTCAGGGCATTTCCGCTCTGATCATAGTATGGATCAAGCGGATACACTAACATCGGAACTTTGTAGTGAATACTCTCTTTGATACCGCCCAATCCCCCGTGTGTAATAAATAAATCAGCTATTTCTAACACTTTTAACTGGGGGACCCTTGAGAAGAACATTACATTATCAAAGGCCCGGTTATTAAAAAGAATAGTCTTAATCACATACTTGTTGACCGAGCAAATTAGAAACGTGTTCGGAATAGCTTGAAGTGACTCTAAAAGTTTGTTGAGAAAGTCGACCAAGTGAGGAGATGCTACTTCAAAAAAAGTACCGAAACTACAATAAATAACTCGCTTACCTTGTTGCTTTTCATCTAAAATTTGTTGCCAATTGTTCTCAAAAGTGATGTCTAATTCGGTGTCTATCCTATTTTCACGCTGACAAAGACCAAGGTAATATTGATATTCCTTTCTTACAGTGGGCGAAAACTCAAATTCAAGTGGCAATAAAAGCAGCTCAGGAACATTGTTAAATAACTTAACAAATTTATTTTTTACAATACCATGATTGCTTGGGATCTTACTTACCTTTAAAAGGTATTGAAACTGCTTCTCTGATAACCATTGTAAAAAACTTTCTTTGGAAGATTTAAAAAAATTGAATACTTCTATGTCCTTTTTTACGTTTACTTCATTGCTTGTTAGCCAGTTATTTTCGGATATATTAGGATAACCCTCAGTTCTACACGTTGAAGGCATTGGATTAAAAAAAAGTATTTTTAATTTTTTATAATGCGAATGCAGAAATATATAATCAGTGCTATTGTAGATATCTATAATCACAACATCTGGATCAACCTTTTTTAACAATCCCTCAATCTCTTTTTTACGATTCCAGTATATAGTATTTTGTAAATAAGATTTAATCAATGCAAAAAAAGATGCTTTTCGTCCACTACCTTCAAGAAATCTTGCCTCGTGGCTACATCCTACTTTATATCTTGAGATAAGGTGTACTCTGAATCCGTTTTTATGTACAGATTCTGCCAAAATAGTGTCAGTGACAGCATAGACTACTTCGTAATCTTTCAAAAGAATATTAGCTAAGAAGAAAGAAGGTAATACATGACTTCTAATTTGAGCAGGTATAATTAACGCTTTCTTTTTCATAAATTTAACTCCCGTCAATAGCGCGTTGAGAAATTAAAAAAAAAGCTGATAGCCGTGTCACTTTTGTGGTCGTCAAGCTATAAGGAGATGACCGCTCCGGCGGCCCGGCAAACACGTTACTAAACTGGCTAACTACCAGTGGGCTGTAATACTGCCTTTTCTACCCCGCTACGGCGGCCCGGCTCAAACGTAAACACGTTCTTACTCCAAAGTAGAGGTTGCCACCCCATTTGTTCGATGAAATACCGAATAACACCTTCTCGACTTGCTTGGAAACCAGGTTTCATCCAGGATGCAAACGCATCACGTCCGTATAATACGTTTAAATTACCGGTTGTTTGCTCATCCGTTTGTTGGGGCACAATGGTTCGAATGCCTAATTTTAGTTTACACGTAGCGGATAAGTGGATATCTTCAGCGGTTTCCAACGTGTAAGGAGATATTTGCCAGAAGGCTTTTATCCAATCCGTCTTAAAGAGCCAGCTATTGCAGCCGAAGTCAACCTCGGTGTCCTCCCGACAAAAATTGTAAACAAGGTTAGCTGGGACATCACCGAAGAAGTACTGCTTTACATTCTGCATGCGTTCGGGTAAATAATCACCGTCGGGTATGATACGTCCGGCACTGCTAATGATGGCGTTTTCCACTTCACACTTCAAACGACTATTAGCCAACCAACCACGGGAAGGAATGACGTCATCATCGAGTATCCAGACATATTTCGATCTTATAAACTGCGCCAGTGAAAAGCGCCCAAAGTATTTAAAATTGACCGTTGAGTGAACGAACTCAATCTCAGGATATCTCTTAAGAACACTTTCAATATTAACGTAATTACCGCACTGGTATACCCAAACCTGATACGGCTTTTCTGTTTGAGCAAACAAAGAGGTTAATTGTTCCTCCAAACGATTTCGTTTCCATACCGTTAAAATGACGGTTACTTCAGCGAATTCGGATGATAACAAGCGAGAAGGTATTTGACGTTGGATCATAGAAGGGTGTTTTTGATAAAACTTTGGCTGGCTGGAGCATTGATCGCTCCGGCGCCCCGGTTCGAGCGGGCTGCTCGTCCCGAATCGACACAGGGCTTTGCGCCTATTGCCAAGCCGCACCAGTGGACCACCGGTTGGGTGATTGAGCCGATTTGCCGGTGCGGAACCATTGCGCGGACTAATTTTTTTGACGTATTGTCAAGGATTCCAAAGACACGCTACTTCCGCTCCGGCGGCCCGGTTCGGTGAGTTGATTGCGTTGAGTTAACGTTCAAATCACACTGCAACGCATTTTGCTGTGCTTTCAAGCTTGATTTTCCAACACATTTTTATGTACTGATAATCACTGTATGTATGTTACACTAACCAACTATTAGTAACTACGCATTATATTCACCTAAATATTCAACCACTTAGTAATATATCCTAATTGTTCTTTTTTGTGAACGTCAGAAAAAAGGTTAATCCGGTGAAATATATTTTGTAAACAATTGTATTTAAATACTCTTAATGATTCGTTATCCTCTATAAAATTATCCATACTCAATAAACTAAAAATAGGTATATCTCCATTAAGCATTTGACTTATTTCAAGATTCAGTATAAACCTGTAATCTTTCCTATTTTCTCCTTTAAAAGCCTTTGATAATAAATTGTACAGAGTAGAATAATATACTTCATAACTTGACATAAAAGATGCTAACCTCATATATTTTAAGATTTTAAAGTATACAAAGGTTGGTCGCCAAACATAACGTACTTCATTATTTATGAATAATTCAAGTGGAGAATTTTTAGATCTTAATTCCTCTTTTGAACTTGAAAACATATCATATGCAACAGAAAAACCATTAATAAAATGTTCTTTATAATCATTTACAAAAATATATTTACCTTCGAATGCAGGAATGTTTTTATTTACTATTTTTCTTGTAGCAAAGCGAGTAGTTCTTTTAGAATTTATGGTATTAGGATTTATCACTTTTTTTTCTAATTCTGTGACTTCAATATTTCCTTTCACTCCATATCCTACAATATCTAAAGGTGATCCAGTGTTTGGATTTACGATTAAGAAACTTTCTAATACAGAAAAAGGGGGTATTTTATGCTGAGAATCCCATGTTCGAAAAGATTGGTTATTGAAAAAAGGCTGAATAATGGTTTCATGATCAATCATGAAAGGGTTATTCCCTGATGCAATTACATTTTCATGATGACAGTCCTTACTACCTAAAAGTAAAGTAATCGATAATAATACCCCTGCTTTATAATAGTATTCTTGCAAATCCTCTTCTGAATTTACTTCTTCATAATTAACAAATTCTATCCAACCATAATTTTCACAATCTATTACTTTGAAAGTCTTTAAATCTGTTTTTAGTTTAAAATTAACCCACTCGATAAAAGAATTATATGAGTTGGTTATCCTTATATTTCTTGGTTTATATATTAGCTTTGTACCATCTGACAAATATACTAAGGCTGTACCTTCACCATTATGACCATCACCAAGACTTACATCAATATCTATAATTTTAATATCATCTAAATTAAATTTAGTTTTTATATCTCCAATATCTTCTTGAAAACGATTAATAATATTACAAATATGGTTTGAGAAATTATCGACTTTTAACTTTAATATTTTATCTAAAACAGGGTAATTTATGGCTAACGATAAACTCGTTCTTTCTCTAAACTCATCAAAATTAGAGTTTCCATTTCCAACAAAACTGTCTAATTCTGTTTGCAATGTAACCTCTGCAATAGAACTTAACTCTTCCAATAGTTTGTGTTCTAACTTATTCTTGACCAAAGGCGATAATTCTAAATCAGAATTATTTGTAAAGCCTTCTGTATAGCTTAAAAGGACTTCAACAAACGGAATTGTTTTGAAATTTTCCTTAATTAAGTATGTGGATTGACTAATCATTTCTATTTTTTTTTAAAATAAACATAGATATTAAAATTAAAATTGGTCTTAGTCACAATTTTGTATATTGGGATTTACTAAAATTCCAAGCCCGAAGTGATAAGGATAATTATACATTTTATAACCTGTGGCGTTAGCAATATCTATGACAGCACGTTTAACCTCTGGAAAACTTTCTGTATCATGAAAAATAACACAATCACTATTTTGAGCCGCCCAAAGTCCGCATTCATAGGTTTCCTTGTAGTCATGAACAATATCAACATGAGCAAAATCATAATGATTTGTATCATTTGGTATCCAATTCTGATAGGTTGACTTAAATAAAGTTATGTTTTCATAGGTGGACAGTCGTGCTTTGGTTTTTTCAAAATGCTCTCCTTTATAAAAGGTATGTTTATCCCCTTCAAAAGTATCTATACCTGTAACTTTATCAAAATAATTAGATAAAACCACTGTTGAATAGCCAAATTCAACCCCAAATTCAATACAAGAATTTCTACCTAAGTTTAACTGAATAATTATATCTTCTATTATTAACTCCAATCCTCTCCAAGCAGAAAAAATATTTATCATTTTTTCTGGTCTCTTTTTGCTAACTGGCTTATAGATGAGCATCTCAGTGTTTAAAATTTGTACGTTTCTAACCGCTTCTTGTAACATAATATTTCATTTTGGTTAAATGTAAATTTTGAAATTAATTCGCACATTTACATTTGCAGTGCATAAAGCTCATTCTTGACGAACTCAGCCGGACTTAGATAGCCCAAACTTTTGCGGGGTCGATCATTTAATTGGGTCTCGATCCA